>JAIBAT010000143.1 GCA_019695055.1 Candidatus Sumerlaeaceae bacterium
GAAGTGCCTCTTGACACCTCCGCGAACCAAACAAAGCATTTTCACAGTAAACCTGCCAAGCCTCCCACTGGCGCAAGCCAGCGGTGCTCAAATCGGCAGGTTTTTTCTTTTCGGGGTGGTGCCGGGTTGAAATACGCGAAACCCTACCTGAGCGTCGAAGATCAGGCTGCTCTGCTGCTGACTCGAGGCATGATCGGGGTGGGCAGGGACGAACTTATTGAGTATCTGAGGGCCGTTAGCTACTATAGGCTGAGCGGCTACTGGTTTCCGTACAAGCAACCCGATGACAACTTTCGGCCCGGAACGACTTTCCAGCAGGTCTGGCGCACTTACGTTTTTGATCGCCGTCTCAGGCTGCTGGTTCTTGACCCCATTGAACGGATGGAGGTGGCGTTGCGTTCCCGAATCATTGATCGGATGACTTGCGCTGCCGGGCCATTCGCGCATTGTGACCCGGGGAATTTTGCGCCGACCATGATTGGCGCAACGCGAAACCCCAAATTCAAATCGATACACGACGAATTCATGGCGCAACTTGAGGATAGCGCCAAGCGAAGCAACGAACTGTTTGTAAAGCATTTCCGCGCCAAATACATCAGTGAAACGGACCTGCCGTTTTGGATGGCTGGCGAAACAATGACGTTTGGCATGGTTCTAACGTGCTTTCGACACCTCAAAACACCGATGCAGAAGGAAATCGCCTGGGACTTTGGTATTCCAGCTGCGGTACTCAGTTCCTGGTTATTGACCATCAACTATGTGCGCAACCTGTGTGCCCATCACTGCCGGTTTTGGAACCGCGATCTTGCAGTGAAGCCCATGATCCCGAATCATAGGAGTCTACCCGGTTGGCACAAGCCCGGCACAATTCCCAACAAGCGCGCGTTCGCAGTATTGACCCTTTTGAAGCACCTCCTGAAACACACTGCCCCAAACAGCAGATGGCAGTTGCGCCTGAGGGAACTGCTGGACGAGTTTAATGACCAACCGATCGGCCAAATGGGTTTTATCAAAGATTGGGAGCAATGCCCCATCTGGGCCGACGTGTGAGAGACACTCAGGAACTCACCGCTCTTTTTCCATTTTCGATTTCCCCGCCCCATTCCCTTTGTGAACTTTGCGGCCTTGGTGGCTTCGTGGTGTGTTTTCCCTTCGCGGCCCCCTTTGCGGCTTTGCACCATTGCGACATGGCGTTGGCATTTCATGGGTCTCCAGAGGGCCACAAGGGTCTGTAAGGGAATAGGCAAACCGTTTTTCCTGTGCCAGGGTGCTTTTCATCATGATCAAACCACCACCAAAACGCATCCACAGATTTCACGGATTGGCACAGAAGGAAAACTCAACCCAAAGGCACCAAGGGCACCGGGTACAGCGAGGATGGCCGGGGAAGAGGCAGGAAAATCGCGAAATTCCCCATAATTCCGCGGCGATTTTTCTGCCGCCCAACCCCTTTAAGGACAATCATCCGCCCGAAAATACCTACATTTTCAATAAATACCCCCCCTCCCCCTCCCCCCCTGGGGGGCCGCTGTGTGCGCACCACGTGGGAGGGCGGATTATGTAAATTCCGAAGGGGCTGAAAGGTACTTCCGCCATTATGCAGACCACACCTGCGATCACAACTGTGACCAAGATGCTGGAGTCACTGCCCGAACCCGCCCAGGATCAGGTGGCCGAGCACCTGCGCGAGTATATCGAGGATATGCGCGACGACCAGCAATGGGACGCGGCCTTTGCGAAAACCCAGCCGGGGCTGGTGGATGCCGCCCGCCGGGCAAGGGCGCAGCGGAGAAGAGTTCTGGGTTCTGAATTGAGTTAGTGTGGTGTCGCACCAGAGTGCGACTTTGGTGGATGCGGCACCTGAGTGCGCGCACCAGCAGGCTAAGAGCCGACGGGGGCGTCGGCACTCCCAGGGAGGCAAGGGTGGAGGCTACGCGGGGCTTGACCTGCCTGCCGGCATCCGGTCGGGTCGGGCGCATCAACTTCGAGAGATACGGGAGACGGACGGTTGGCGAAGAACGAGAAGAGCGAGATGCTGAAGGATATCACGCCGAAGTCGGAGGACTTCAGCCAGTGGTACATTGACCTGGTGCGCAAGGCGGAGCTGGCCGACTACACGGCGATGAAGGGCTGCATGGTCATCAAGCCCTACGGCTTTGCGCTGTGGGAGAACATGCGCGACGCGCTGGACCGCCGGATCAAGGAAACGGGCCACCAGAACGCGTACTTCCCGCTCTTCGTGCCCGAGTCGCTGCTGAAGAAGGAGGCGTCGCACATCGAGGGGTTTGCGCCGGAGGTGGCGTGGGTGACGCACGGCGGCAACGACCTGCTGGAGGAGCGGCTGGCCATCCGCCCGACGAGCGAGGCGATCATCTGCTCCATCTACGCGAACTGGGTGCAGAGCTATCGCGACCTGCCGATCCTCATCAACCAGTGGGCCAACGTCGTCCGCTGGGAGAAGGTGACACGCCTCTTCCTGCGCACCACGGAGTTCCTGTGGCAGGAGGGCCACACCTGCCACCGCACCATGGAGGAGGCGCAGGAGGAGACCATCAAGATGCTGCGGGTCTACCAGGAGTTCGCCGAGACCGAGCTGGCCATGCCGGTCATTCCCGGCCTGAAGACCGAGAGCGAGAAGTTCCCCGGCGCGCTGACGACGTGGAGCATCGAGGCCATGATGAGCGACGGGAAGGCGCTGCAGGCCGGGACGTCGCACAACCTGGGGCAGCACTTCAGCCAGATGTTCGAGATCATGTTCGAGGATGAGGACCACATCCGCAAACACGTGTGGCAGACGAGCTGGGGCGTCAGCACGCGCCTCGTCGGCGGCGTCATCATGACCCACGGCGACGAGAAGGGGCTCATCCTGCCGCCGCGCATCGCGCCGTATCAGGTGGTGCTGGTGCCCATCGTGCAGGCCGCCACGAAGGATATGGTCATCGCGCGCATCCGCGAGCTGGGTGCCTCGCTGAAGGGCGTGGCGCGGATCACCGTGGACGACCGCGAACAGTACTCGCCGGGCTGGAAGTTCAACCAGTGGGAAATGAAGGGCGTGCCGCTGCGGCTGGAGCTGGGGCCAAAGGACATCGAGAAGGGGCAGTGCGTTCTGGTGCGGCGCGACACGCGGGAGAAGATCTTCTGCCCGCTGGGCGAGCTGGAGACGCGCATTCCGGCGCTGCTGGCCCAGATCCAGACGGACATGCTGGAGCGGGCGCGGAAGTTCCGCGACGACAACACGCGGACGGTGAAGGACTACGAGGAGTTCAAGCGGGTCATCGAGAACGAGCGCGGGTTCATCTTCGCGCCGTGGTGCGGCGACGCCGACGTCGAGAAGGAGATCAAGGACGAGACCAAGGCCACGATCCGCTGCATCCCGCTGGACGACAACAGCGAGCCCATCCCCGCGGCGCCGGGGAAGGTCTGCATCAAGACGGGCCGCCCGGCGAAATATGAGGTCTATTTCGGGCGGGCGTACTAATCCCCCACCCCGGCGGGGGGTGGCGATTGGCCCTTGACCCGGGAACAGATTGCCGCCCGGATTGTCTATTGGTGTAAGGAAGCGGTGCAATTCTCCTGCTCTTCCCGTTCCTTTTCGCGGAAGCGCCGCATCCGGAGGCGAGATGGTTATGGCTTACCATCAGATCGGTGGACTGGTAATCGTCCTGATTGGCGTCATGGTGTTTGCGGGCTCGCTGCCCGTGCTGCACCTGGTGCCCCGCGAAAGCCCCGCGCACTCCATCAGCGCGCAGGTGGGTCGCTCCGCGGTCCTGTGGATCGTGCGGACGTTTGCCTTTATCACCTGTATGCTGGGCCTTGTGACCTACCTGCAGGGCTAGGCACAGCCGGGAGGCATCGTCGGACTGTGGGTGCGGGCGTGGTGTGGTCCGCGCTGCGGGTTTCTTCTTTATCCTGATTCGGGCGCGTTTTACCGGTGGCGGCCCTTGAGGGCGGCTTGGATCATGACGTATTCGCCGATGTTCTCCGTGGTAAGAAGGCCGACCAGGTCGCCGTGGTGCAGCACGGGAATCGTGTGAAGGGAACTCTCGTTGAGCTTCGCCAGCACGGTGTCCAGCAGTTCGGTGGCCTCGACGGTGATGAAGTCGGTCCGCATGGCCTCGGAAATCGGCGCGTCCTGACCTTTCTGGGCCAGGCCGACGATCAGGTCGTTGCGGGTGAGGATGCCGACGACGTGGTTCCCCTCGATGATGGGGAAATCCTGCTGGGCGCCGGCAATGATGTGGGAGCAGGCATCGCCGAGGGTGCTGTCTGGATACATGGCGCGGAACTCGGTGAGCATGGCCTGGCTGACGGGTGTGCCGCCGAGGGCGGACTTCATCTGCGCCGCGCCGGCCTCCTGCCCGGCGCCAAACCAGACGAAGACCGCGATGAAGACCAGGATGAAGTTGGACGTCATCATGCCGAACAGGCCGAAGAGGAGGGCCATGAACTGCCCGATCCACGCGGCGATGCGGGTGGCCTTGGAGTATTCGAGTTTCAGCGCCAGCAGCGCCCGCAGCACACGGCCGCCGTCCATGGGAAAGGCGGGCAGCATATTGAAGATGACGAGCATCACGTTGGTGATCATGAGGCGTTCGAGGAAGGTGCCGCTCATGAGGATCTGTTCCGTGATTTCGCGGAACTGGCCGGTGGCCTTGAGGTAGACGAAGATGATGGTGGCAATGACGACGTTGACCATCGGGCCGGCAATGGCGACGACCAGCTCCTGGATCGGTTTGTCGGGCATGCGCTCCAGCCGCGCCACGCCGCCGATGGGCAGCAGGGTGATGTCGCGGGTGTGGATCTTGTAGCGCTTGGCGGCGAGGGCGTGGCCCAGCTCGTGGAGCAGCACGGAGCCGAAGAGCGACAGGATGTAGAGCACGCCCATGAGGGCGGCGCGCAGGGATTGCGCCTCGAGGTAATACGAGACGCCGAGGAAACCGAGCAGGATGAGGAATGTGATGTGAACGAAGATGCCGATACCGGCGACTTCGCACAGCTTGACGGACCACTTCACGTTAGCGTTGCCTTTGACTGTCAGAAATAATGTGCAGGCCGCGGGAATTTTGCGCCCGCGGCGGTTGCCCATAGTAACAGACAGCTACCCATGCTCATTCTTGGCATAGAGACATCGTGCGACGAAACGTCGGTGGCGCTGGTGGAGGACGGCCGGCGCGTGCGGGCGAACCATATCGCGTCGCAGACGGGGCTGCATGCACCGTATGGCGGCGTGGTGCCGGAGCTGGCGTCGCGGGCGCACATCCAGCGGCTGGTGCCGATGGTGGACGAGTGCCTGCGCGAGGCGGGGCTGCGGCTGGCGGACCTGGATGCGCTGGCGGTGACGCTGGGGCCGGGACTGGTGGGCGCGCTGCTCATCGGGGTGGAAACGGCCAAGGGGCTGGCCTTTGCATCGGGGAAACCGCTGATCCCGGTGCACCACATCGCGGCGCATCTGTACTCGCCGTTTGTGTGCGGCGACGGGGCGAGCTACCGCATGATCAGTGTGGGGGATGAAAATGTGCCCGACACGGAAACGCGGGAACAGGGCCGGACGGGTGAGGGTGACGCGCCGCTGCCTGCGCCGCCGTTGCGGTTCCCTTATCTGGGGTTGGTGGTGTCCGGCGGGCACACGAGCCTGGTGCGGGTGAACGCGCCGGACAGTTTTGGGCTTATCGGCGAAACGGTGGATGACGCGGCCGGGGAAGCCTTTGATAAGCTGGCGAAGCTGCTGAACTTGGGTTATCCGGGCGGCCCGGTGGTGGACAGGGTGGCGCGGGGTGGCGACCGGGCGCGATTTGCGATGCCGCGGCCGATGCTGCGCGGTGGGAATCCGGATTTTAGTTTTAGCGGCCTGAAGACCGCGGCGCTGAAAGTGGCGCGGGAGTTTGGCCCGGAGAAACTGGCGGCGGAGCCGCAGCTTGTGGCGGATATTTGCGCGTCGTTTCAGGAGGCCGTCGTCGAGGTGCTGCTGAAAAAGGCGGGCGCGGCGCTGGAGGCGAATGGGTTGCATGAATTGGCCATCGTGGGCGGCGTGGCGTGCAACTCGCGCCTGCGCGAGGCGGTGACCGAGTATTTGCCCGGCGTGCATGTGGTGTTTCCATCACCGATACTTTGCACGGACAATGCGGCCATGATCGCGGGGCTGGCCTTTCACCGGCGCGAGCGGTACACATCGTGCGACCTGACGCTGAATGCCGAGGCGGGGTTGCCACTGAATTTCTGACATTGGCTGACGGGGTTTGACTTTGGCCGGTGGCCGGTGCGCTCCTTCTGGCAGGATTTTTCCCGGGAGGATCGGCAATGAAGATTCCGAAGTTTTGGTCGCAGGCCAGCGCGAAGACGCGCGGGCGCAATGGCGACGAGGTTTTCGCCATCAAGTGGCATTGGTCCGACAGCAGCGAATCGGATGCGCAGTCCAAGGCGCAACGCGCGGCGGATTCCCTGGCGGCGCGCATCGCCAGCGGCGAGCCGTGGCCGGACCATTATGCGTATGCCACCGAAACGCCTTTGCGGGAGGAAATCCTGCGCGAGATCGGCGGCAGCGGCAGCGATGCGCAGGCCGTGATCACGCGAAACGCCTACGGCGCCCAGGTGCTCAACGCGGCGCGGGTGATGTTCGTGGATATCGATCTGCCAGAGAAGAAAGCGAAGTCTTCGGGTGGCGGGTTGCTGTCGCGGCTGTTTGGCAAGGCGCCGGCCGAACCAGCGGGGCCGCCGCCCGCCGAGACGGCGGCGCTGGCGCGGGTGGAGGATTGGGCGCGGGGCAACAGCGGAGCGTCTTTTCGCGCCTACCGCACGGCGGCGGGCTTGCGTCTCATCGCGACCCACGATCTGTTTGATCCGGAGAGCAGCGCAACCATCGGCGCGCTGGAAGCGCTGGGAAGCGATCCGCTCTATGTGAAGCTTTGTCGGGTGCAGAAATGTTTCCGCGCGCGACTGACACCAAAGCCGTGGCGTCTTGGCCTGCACGCGCCATTTGTGCGTTATCCGTATCCGCAGCCCGCGGAAATGGCCAAGTGGGTGCAGAAGTACGATCAGGCTTCGTCCGGGCACGCGACCTGCACATTCATCAAGGACATCGGGACACGAACATCAATGCCCGGGGAGGTTCAGACGGTTTTACGGATTCACGACGATGCCTGCCGCGCCACCGCCGGCGGGTTGGCGCTGGCGTAGCGCGGGCTGAGGCCGATTCAGGCCGCCCTGTTGGGCGCGGGCACCCCGCCGCGGCGGGCTGGTGGCCAGCAACAGGACCCCGCCGTCCTTGAGCATCGCCGCCCCCGGGTCGGCGCCCTGCACATTGAAAGTGCGGGCCCGCGTCCAGGTTGTGCCGTCAATGCTGCTGGACATCCACATTCCGCGGTTGCTCGTGCCGAAGAAGTACAAATATTTGCCGTCGGACAGGGCGTTGCCCAGCCATCGCGCACCTGAGCCCATGAGCACGTCGGGTTCGCGGGTGAAGTGCAATCCGTCCTTGCTGACCGCGTGGTAGCCGACTCCATCGCGGGGGCGTTCGGCATTCCCCTGCTGCTGTTGGGGAACGTTGGGGTTCTCGCCGGTTCCATTGTCGGGTGAGAACCGGTGAAACGTTCCGTTGTGGAGCGCCACCGCGCAATCAATGACCGGCCGCCCCTCAATGCCAAATCGCAGGCCCGGCTCCACGACAAAATCGAGGGTGTTGGAGGAAACGGCCGAATAGATGGCTGGTTTCGTGCGGCCCGCATCAAACTGTTTGACCGAGGTAAAGTAAAGGCGCACCCGTCCGTCAGGCAGCGGCACGAGGGTCGGATCAAAGGGGAAGCGCATCCCATCAGGAAGGCCCGAAAGGCTGATGACTTCCGGCGGGGACCATGTCTTTCCCTCATCACGGCAGAAGTGAACCGCCACCTTGTCGAATTCCGCGTCGTTCGTTTCCGGGAAGTATTGATGCGCGGCCATGAGACGCCCATCAGCAAGGCGCGCCACCGTGGGCACACCCGCGCGGTCGAAGCGGGCCAGTTCCTTTGCCGTGCCGTCCGGTGAAAGCCGGTACACATCCACGTCGTTATCCCACGGGCCCGACTGGCTGCGGTTGGGAACGCCATTGACGGTCGGGGGCTGGGAGAAGCCATGGGAGGAGACCAGAAAAGTTAGGAACACGCAAAGAATCGGCTTCGTGATAGCTTTCATTTGAACAAACCGTCTCGTAACCAAACAAGAATGTCAAACACGCGAATCCGTTTCGCGCGTCAGAACAACTCCTTCAACACGGCATCCGCCTGGTTTTCGTCGGGAGAGTCCACAGCGAGGACTGTGGCGCTGAGAAGAGAGCCGCAGCAAACGGGCATGTTGGACAGATGGATGGCCACGAGGTTCACCTCGGAGGTGAGGCGAGGTGTGATGTCGAGCAGGCCGTTGCCGGTGCCGCCGGCGTGGCAGGCGCCGCCCTCGTGGGTGAATAGGCGGCCATTGATGTAAACCCAACTTCCGTCGTCGCTCTGCCACTTGAGCAGATGGCGTCGTCCGGTCGTTGGGATGAAATAGCCACGGTAAAAACGGTCGCCCGGCTTGTTCCACGGGATGGGATTGATATCCGGCATTTTGACGGGTTGCCAGTCGTCTGCCGCATAAACATTTTCATGCCATTTGCGACCGGCGATCTCGGGACCTTCGCAATCGTTTAGGACTGGCGACGCTGTCCAGTCCACCGGCACCATGCCGACACCGCGCAGGAGTCTCGCATCAAATGAGGCGCCGCAGCAGCCGCCATTGGAGAGATGGACAGCGAGAAGGTTTGTGCCGGCTTTGATATGGGGGGACAGGTCCAGCAAACCACCGGGCCCGACGCCATTGCCACAGCGCATGTTGACGCATCCGCCCTGGTGGCAATCGCCACCTTCATGTGCCAGCAGTTTGCCGTTCAAGTAGATCCAACTGCCGTCGTCGCTGCGCCACTGGAGGAGAATGTGCTCAGTGCCCGACGTTTCAAACATTCCGCGGTAAAACTTGTCGGAGGGTTTGTCGCCCTGGATTGCATTGGAATCGGGCAGGGATTGGGACTTCCAGTCGTCTGCCCGAAACAGGGGGTCGAACCAGGAATTGCCGCCCACGCTCGGCCCCTCGCAGGATTCCATCACGGGAGAAGCCGTCCAACTGACGGGGATTACGATGTCCGTGGCTGCACCCGCAAAGCCTGCGAAGGAAATAGCGGCGGTCAGGAGGCCAGTGATTTTTAGGTACACGATTGTGGAATCCTTTCTGAAAACAACCGCAACAGTATCATCTCACCTATAATGACGTTGGCCAGCCCCACCAAGTTTGGTGTTGTTCTCATTTTTCCTTACGGAATGGGCAATGTGCGGTCTGGCATTTCAATGGGAAAATTGTAAATAGATTGTCAGGCTCGCTGGCGCGTGCCGGGACTAATACTCCTCGTCGCTACGCAGGTACTTGAACTGGATGACGGCGAAAATCATGACAATGGCGAAGAGCACAATGGCCTCGGCGCAGGCGAGGCCAAACTCGCTGGCGTCGAAGGCGCTTTGGTAAATCTCGAACACGAGCGACGTGCTCTGATTGGCCGGGCGTCCGCGGGTCATAACGTAAATCGGCGTGAAAATCTTGAACGACTCGATGGTGCTGATGACGACGAGATAAAGGGTGGTGGGCTTGAGCAATGGCAGTACGACATGGCGCAAGCGCTGCCAGCGGGTGGCACCGTCGAGATCGGCGGCCTCCAAAAGCTCGACGGGAAGGCGTCCCATGGCTGCGAGGTAGAGGATAATGCCGCCACCAGGGGCATAGGGGATGGTGCTGATGATGATCGCGGCGATGGCGGTCCAGCGCTCACCAAACCAATTCACGGGAGAAAGGCCCATGGAACGCAGCGTGATGTTGATGAGACCGTTGTGTTCACTGAACATCCACTGCCACACGATGGCAATGATGACGGCACTGATGATGCCCGGCAGGTAAAACGCCGCTTTGTAGAACCCCTGGGCGCGCATGCCCAGCGGATATATCAATGCCGCCAGCCCAAGGGCCAGCCCAATG
Organism: Candidatus Sumerlaeaceae bacterium; assembly: GCA_019695055.1. Lineage (GTDB taxonomy): Bacteria > Sumerlaeota > Sumerlaeia > Sumerlaeales > Sumerlaeaceae > JAIBAT01. The sequence goes on from JAIBAT010000143.1 coordinate 10,030, forward strand.
TTAATAGGGACAAGCACGACGGTGATCACCGCCGTGTTCACCATGGCCATCCAAAAGTCCCCGGCGAAAACCGGGTTCAGGAAAATATCGGTAAAGTTGGAAAACCCGATCCAGGGGCTGCCCCAGAGGCCAAGGCCGGCTTTATAGTCCTTGAACGCCAGCATGAAGGCACCCGCCACAGGCACCAGAACAAAGGCGCCGAAGAGAAGCAGGTTAGGGGCCACAAAGAAGAGCCCCCAAAGTTTGCGGCGTGTCTCGAGGCTTGGCATGATTTGAGGCAACCTCGACGTGGCGAATACCGATAGTGAACCAAAAAGATGTCGGCTCTCAGTGTTTGAGCTTTGCCTCGATGGCCGGGAATATGAGCTTTGCGAATTCTGCGGCGCTGCCGTTGCCAGAGCGTATGGTTACCACATACTTTCCAAAGGCCCTGGCTTCCGGGGGCGTGAACATTGCCCCGGCCTGCCTCGCGCGCTCGGCTCCCTTTGCGGCGTCCTCCTCGGTGTCCATTTCAAAGTAGGTGACTGATGCGTCATTGCCTGCGGTGCTGATGGACTGGCGGAAAGCTGCTTTCGGGGTCCTGCCGAAAAGGCGCTGTCCCATGAACTCATTGGATTCCGGTGTACCGGCAAACCATTTGTGGACCAAAACACCTGCGGGAGGGTCCATCATGATCGAAGCAAAGGATGTGCGACTGCCCATGGGTACCTCCGCCATGCGCAATGCCGGGTTGTCCGGCGCCATGGCTTGGCCGGGTCCAACCGGGCCACGAAAATCGGAAACAGCGCGGTACACGAAGAACCCCGCCACGGCGATGACAACAACTGCTGCAAGTGCAATCTGCCATGCGGCGATGCCGCGCCCCTCGCCAACCCCGTAGTCTTCGTCCCTCTCTTCAAGTTCCATTGCCACGATGCCATCCCGTTTACTGATACCAAGATTCCAAATCTATATAAGACGCCCAAGCGGGGGCATTCGTGCGCGCGTAATTCGAGAAATATGTGATATGGGTCCGATTAGCGCATGATTGTTTTTCGGGTAACGGATGTAAACGACATTCAATGCGAGTTTCGCCTGCATACGCAATCCGGCTGATTCCGGCCAAATGTCGGGGCCTGGTGGTCACAGCCATGGCCCTGTTATACCTGTTTTCGGTACCGTTGGCACCGAACCTTTGCGCCTTTGAGCTTGCAGCCATGGTGACGACTTCCCACATGCACGACCATGACGACCATGGTTCGGCACCCTGCGAATCCGGTTCGTGCCCAATTGAAGCCTGCCAGCATAGTCACCCTGCCGGGCAGCTTGTTCCTGAAACCTTCAAGATGGCGCCTGTGGAGGAATCCACGGTGGTTGCCTTTCCGTCGGATGCCGCGCGTCCCAACGATATCATCGCTGCAATTTTCATCCCACCCAAAATCGCCTGATCTCCGACCCCGCGTTGCCGTGTTGCCATTGGCCTGAGCCGTGGTGGCATTTGGTCGTATTGGCGGGAACCATTTGCTTCTCCGTCGCGCCCCCAAGTGGGCGGCGCCATTGTGACCCATCCGTAATTCCCGAGAGATCACCACATGAATCCGTTTATACCTGGGCACACCGTTGGGGTGCTCCTGTTTGGCCTTTCCTTACTGAGTAGCCTCACTGGCTGCACGCGCAAACCGGCAACATCGGACACGGCCTCCGCAAAGGCGGAGCCTGCTGCTGCCACAAACCGTATTCCCGTGCCCGAAGCGGTACGGAACAACCTCGGCATCCAGTTTGCCAAGGTGGAATCGCGACACGTTGGCAAGACACTACGTATGCCTGGGCGCTTCGAGATTCTGCCGGAGGCACGTCGCGAGTATCATACGCCGCTGGCGGGCACCGTGGAGCTTCTTGTCAAACAATACGATAAGGTCACTACGGGCACCCCCCTGTATCGCCTCGATTCCGCCGAATGGCGACGCATCAAACAGGAAATGACGCAGACCATGGCTGAGGTACGAACAACTTCCGCGGCACTGGCGGCGGCCCGTGCCTGGCATGATAACTTTCACGAGGATGACGGGTCGGGCTCCACGGCGGCAGCCAACAAGCGAGTCGAAAGTTTGAGGAGCGCAGTAAAGGCGGCTGGCGAGCGCGTGGAACAATTGGAGAAGGTGCTTGCTGCCGTGGGTGGACGAACCGCCGAGATGGCGGAGGCCAGAAACAAACTCGCCGAGACGCAGGCGGCAGTCAGCCAGGCGGAAGTGGACCGGGCCAATCTCGATGCCAATTTTCATGCCAGCGAGGCGGCATACGAATCAGCACGGCTGAAGCTGAAACTTGCACTCAACACGGTGGCGTCCTACCTCGACAAGTCGCTCGAGGATATCATGGCGCCCGTGAAACCGAGTGCGCCGGGCGAAGCGGAATTTCACTGGCAAACCATCAATAAGCTTGAATTCCGGTCGGCCACGGAAGGTGTGGTGGAACAAATTGCCCTGACCAACGGCGGTTATGTTGAACAGGCCGGGCTCGTGATGTCCACGGTTTCCCCGGAACAAATCCGCTTTCGGGGTGTGGCGCTGCAGAGTGACCTGGAGAAGCTGGCGGACGGCATTCGGGCGAGAATTGTGCCTCCCCCGGGCCTAGCCGGGGAAAGCCACGAGCCATTGCCGGGAACCCTGCGAATGGGACTCGAAGCGGATCCGGATGAGCGCACGGTGGATGTCATTGTGGTTCCAGAATCACGGGCACATTGGGCCCGCGCCGGCGTGACGAGTTTCATCGAGGCCGTGCTGCAACAGGCAGACGACCCAGAGCTGGCCATTCCGACGGCAGCTGTGATTCAGGATGAGCTCACCAAGGTCTATTTCCGGCGCAACCCGGAGAATCCCGATGAGGTCATCCGCGTCGAGGCGGACCTTGGCATCGACGATGGCCGTTGGGTCGTCGTGAATTCTGGCGTCAAGGAGGGCGACGAAGTTGTGACCGAGGGAGTCTATGAGCTTAAGCTGACGGGCTCCGGCAAGGCACCACAGGGTGGCCACTTCCACGCCGACGGCACGTTCCACACAGGTACGGATCACTAAGGGACGCGGGTCAAACCATGTTGAAAAAGCTCATAGCCCTGTCGCTGCGCAGCCCGGGACTCGTCCTCGGCACAGCACTCATGCTGCTCGGGTTCACCCTGTACCAACTGCCGCGCATGCCGGTGGATGTTTTTCCGGAACTCAATGCGCCAACGGTCGTCATCATGACCGAGGCTCGCGGGCTGGCGGCAGACGAAGTAGAGCAGTTCGTCACCTTTCCCATCGAAAGCTCGGTAAACGGCCTGGTGGGGGTGCGGCGCGTCCGCAGTTCAAGCGCCATGGGGCTTTCCATAGTTTGGGTGGAATTTGACTGGGGGCAGGACATCTACCGCGCCCGCCAACAGGTGTCCGAGCGGCTGACTTCGGCGCGGGAAAGCCTGCCGCCCAATGCTCATGCCGAACTGACGCCCGTTTCGTCCATCACGGGGGAAATCATGCTGATATCCCTTTCGTCCCCCGACGGTACGGTGAACCCACTGGAATTGCGGGCCCATGCAGAGTTTGATCTGCGCAACCGATTGCTGGCTGTGCCGGGAATCTCCCAAGTGGTGGCCATCGGCGGCGAACTGCCGGAATATCAGATAAACCTGAAACAGGACAAGCTGCTTCTCTACGGATTGACAGGCAAAGACGTGGAAGAGGCTGCGCGCAAGGCCCACACCATTGCGAGCGCCGGTTTCCTGCCCAATGTGGAGGGGCGCGAGTTGCCGATTCGCCAGTCGGGTCGCGTTCAATCCATCAGCGACATCTCCGCAACGGTCATCAAGTATCACAATGGCGCCGCCGTGACCATTGGACAGGTAGCGGATGTGCGCCTTGCCGGGGCGCCGCGACGTGGCACCGCGAGTGAGGCCGGACACAAGGCCGTTGTCATCAGCATCCAGAAAGCGCCGGGAGCGAACACGCTCGCCCTGACGAAACAACTCGACAAAACCTTTGACGAGTTGGAACCCGCGCTACCCAAGGGAATTAAGCTTAACCGCCATATCATGCGGCAATCCGATTTTATCTCGCTGTCCGTGAACAACGTGATCAAAGTCTCGCGAGATGCTGCCATCCTTGTGGCGGTCATTCTGATCCTGTTTCTGATGAACGTCAGGACGACAATCATCACGCTGACAGCACTTCCTCTGTCGGTTGCCGCGGCCATGCTAATTATGGACATGTTTGGGCTCAGTATCAACGTTATGACGCTGGGCGGTATTGCCGTGGCCATTGGGGAGCTGGTGGATGATGCCATCATTGATGTGGAGAACGTCTTTCGAAGGCTGCGTGAGAACGCTGCCCAGCCATCGGACAAGCGGCGAGGTATCCTGCAGGTGGTTTTCGACGCAAGCAACGAGATCCGTTCATCGGTGGTTTTTGCGACGATCATCATTATCGTAGTCTTTGTGCCGTTGTTATTCCTTCAAGGGCTCGAGGGACGCTTCTTCCGACCGCTGGGAATCGCCTACATCACGTCGATTCTTGCATCGCTTTTCGTGGCCCTGACGGTTACCCCGGCCATGTGCTACCTGCTTCTGCGGGGGAACCTGGGTAGCGGTGACCACGGGGATGGCTGGCTTGTGCGGAAACTCAAGGGCCTGTACGAGCCCGCCCTTTCCCATGCGCTCGGCCATCGCAAGGCGGTCATTGGTGTCGCCGCCGGTCTGACCGTTCTCAGCCTCGCCCTTGGCGCATCCTACGGCACAAGCTTCCTGCCGGAATTCAACGAAGGGACATTCACGGTGTTTCTGATGGCCCCGCCGGGAACCTCTTTGGAAGAGAGCGACCGGCTTGCCACCAACGTGGAACGACACATGGCTAGGATTGAAGGCGTTCGCAGTGTTGTTCGCAGGACAGGCCGCGCCGAACGCGACGAACATGCCGAGCCTGTCAGTTCGTCGGAGATCGAGGTTACGCTAAAGCCCGGCATTCGCAAGGATCAGGTGCGCGAAGCTATCAACGGTGTGATGAAGGACATCCCCGGAATCACCACCATGATCGGCCAACCCATCGAGCACAGGCTGTCCCATATCCTGTCGGGTACACCTGCGGCCATCGCGATCAATGTTTACGGGGACGACCTTTCGAAGCTACGCGCGCTGGCAAGGAAGATTGAAGGCGAGCTCAAGAACCTGCCCGGCACGCGGGACGTGGCCGCCAATCGGGAGGTCATGATTGACTCGGTGCCGGTCAGCTATCGGGCTGCCGACCTGGCGCTGTGGGGGCTGACACCCGCCGATGCGGCGGAGCAGGTGGAGATGGCCTTCAGCGGCAGCACCGTGGCAGAAGTGAACCAGGGCACACGACGAATCCAAATGAATTTGCGCCTCGCGCCGGACCAAAGGCAAACCATTGCGCAACTCAAGGAGTTCATCCTGCGCGCGCCATCGGGCGCCCTGGTGCGCCTGGAAGAGGTCGCCAGTATAGGCGTGGAGAAAACGTCGAACCTCATCGCCCGGGAGAACGGCCGCCGCAAAGCGACAGTATCCTGCAATGTTGCGCCGGGTCACAACCTTGGGGACCTGATTAAAGCCGTGCGGGCCAGGGTGGATCCCATCGTCAACGAAAGCGGATACTCCGTGCACTACGGGGGGCAATTTGAAGCGCAGCAATCAGCCTCCAAAACCATATATATCATGGGAATTGGCGTCGTGGCGGTGATCCTGATGCTGCTGAACATGGCGTTCGGATCCCTGCGAGCAGCGTTGCTGGTAATTGTCAATCTGCCTCTGGCCCTGATTGGGGGCATCGTGGCGATCTTCCTCACGGAGTCACCTTCGGTTGTCGGCAATCTGCTCGGACTGTTCGGCGTGGGGCACTACACGGCGCCTGTAATATCCATCGCGAGCATGGTGGGTTTCGTCACGCTGTTCGGCATCGCTGTGCGTAACGGCATCCTGCTCGTGAACCACTACAACCACCTGATGCGCGAGGATGGTTTGCACTTAAAGGAGGCGGTTGTGCGCGGATCGCGGGAGAGGTTGGTGCCAATCCTGATGACGGCACTGACGGCCATCCTGGGCCTGCTGCCGCTGGGGTGGGCCGGCGGGGAGCCGGGAAGCGAACTGCTGGCGCCCTTGGCCAATGTCGTGCTTGGGGGCCTGGTGACTTCCACTGTGCTGAACCTCTTTGTCGTGCCCGCGGGATTCATGTTGTTTTTCCACGGGCGCAAGGGCGGCGACGCCGACCCAGAACCCCCACCGGCGGGAATTGAGATGGGAGGTTAGCGCAGGAACCAACCGCAGCATCCTGGATACAGAGATTAAGATAAAACAAAGCAACCAAAGGAGATGGCACATGTCACACATTTCACGCAGCATTCTTCCGGCGCTGGTGGTTTGCGCCGGCCTGGCACTTTGCCCGGCAACAACGCGCGCCGAGGCGGCAGCCTCGGACAAGGGACACGCAGGCCACAAGCACGAGGGGGGCCACGGTCAGGAATCCCTGAACGCAGACCTCGGAACAACGAAAACAGCCGGACTCACCATCAAGGTGATTCAGGAGTCCCTAGTCTCTGCCGGTGGCGACGGTGGCTTCGACGTCACGGTCGAGGGGGGCAAGCCGAAGAGCGTTCGCGGATGGTACGGCACCGCAGACGCCAAGGGAAGCGTGAAGACCAAAGCCGAGAAGGAAGACGAAGGCGGTTTCCACCTGCATGTGGAAGTCCCGAAGACGATTCCAGCCGACAGCAAGCTGTGGATCGAGGTGGAACCCGAAAGCGGCAGCAAAGCCAAGGTTTCCTTCGACGCGAAGCGCAAATAGATGATTGCCTGGCCGCCCCTCCGTTACCGCGGCCGGGGCGGCCAAGCCATTTTACGTTAAAAGCGGATCTGGGTAAACGGGATGCGGCGAATCTTGATGGTAGCCCAAAGGATTCCCACCGCAAACCCGGCGGCGTGGGCCGCGTTGGCGATGGGACCGACCGCGCCGGTGAAGCAGAGGACAAACCAGACAATCATGAGAATCACACTCTGCCGATCCAAAGTGTAACCTGGTGCAGGGTGATAGTATCCGTGGATCCAGACGTAGCCGAACAGGCCGTAGTTTACGCCCGAGAAACCGTAAAAGAATGGGCCCGAAAAGTAGTACTGGGCCAAATTGCTGGCAACGGCCATGACAAGGACCTGGACGGCAAGTAACCGGGTACCTTGCGTGCGCTCTATGCTTCCGCCAAGCTGCTGAAGCCACATCATGTTAAACAGGATGTGCATAAAACCAAACTGCTGGGTAATGGACGCGTGCATGAAAATGGGAGTGATTAGTCGCCAGACCTCTCCAGCACGAATCTCTTGAAGTCCCGGAGCCCAGGCCACTCCTCGCGGGGTGTAGGCGTAGCTGCTCATAGACAACACCGATTCCACAACTCCCCTTCCCAGCACCCACTGCAGCACTGTCACGGAGATTGCGGTCGCCATAAGCGCGAATGTGAGCGGAATGACCGCCGGACTTCCGGGCATAAACCAGCGGTGGCGGACATCGATTCGGCGGGCGCGGGAACGAGACTCCTCGGCGCGATCCCGGGAGAAGCGGGCTTCGCCTTCGAGCGCGCCAGCTTTATACTTTTCATCAGCAGGATTCGCGAGAAACGCCTCCAGCTCCTGCTCTGCCGCAGCGAGTTGCTCATCCCGCACAATCCACACGGCCCATGTTCCATCGTTGCGGCGCTCCACCTCGTTCTCGATGCCGAGACCGTACAGGTAGCTGCTGAAGACGCGCGCTTCCGCTTCCCTCTCAATATTGCCAGCATTCCTCATGGGCGAAAAGTCAGCCCCGGGCGAAAACGGCAGGCAATGCTATTCGAGCTGCCAATCCGCAATTCCGACCGGCAGCGGTGTGCCGAAGAAATTGAGAATCGCCGACATCACCTGGTCACGCGTGGTGGCGCTGGCTATGGCTTCGAAGGGGAAACCGAACGTCACCAGCTTGTAAGTGCCCGAGTACTGCACGGCGGCCGTGCTGGAGCCGCCCAGTCCCGTATAGGTGGCATCATCGAAATACAGGTTCCCGGTTGCCGGGCCACCATTGCGGTCCAGCAGCATGCTGTCGAAGCGCATGTTTGGCCCGGTAATGACCCCATCGCCGCCGGCACCCGTGAACTCCGTGCTCGCGTCCGAGGGAATATTCCATGTTATTTGTTGCCAACCCGTGAAATTAAGCGTGACGGGGCTGCTTTGGAACAGTTCGGTATCCGCAGTATCGCGGAGCATTACGCGCAATGTATTCCCCGAATTATCACCGTAAACCCAGACCGAGAAAATCGAATTCGACGGGAACGTGTTCACCGTGTTGTTGAATTCGCGGATTCGCGTGCCCGCTCCCCAATCGTAGTAAAGGTCGCCGGAACCTGTGCCTTGATGGGTGGGCGACGAAACAATGGCGAAGGTCGAGGTGGCGTTGGCGGTTGTCTGGCCGGAATAGTTGGGATCCTGCCACGTGCCAATGGCATCAAGGTTGTCCACGGTTCCGGAGGATGACGGATAGGACATGGCGGCACTGGATCCATTGACTGCGCTCAAAACATCGGCGGACTCCACGTCGTACATCGTGGTGCCGGGGCTGAAATCGGCACTGATTCCGGCAAGGATGGATCCCGTCACACCCGTTGCCTGATAGGCCGAGGCACTGTCGGAGACGTACTGCGCGCGCAGTGTATTACGATAGAAAGTCTGGGCATTGCCAAGGGAGTCGAGATCGTAGGCTATCTCGGATCCGGACACAAAGAGGTTCCGGTCGGAGAGCGCAAGGAAGTTCGTGATCGCAGTGCGCTCGGTGGAGTTGAAGGTCGAATCCCCCGAGGATTCCTCGCCGGAAATCCAGATGACCGTGGAATAGTTGGCAAGGTTCACGTCATTGTTGATCACGCATTCATTCGCGCACGAATCGAACCAGCGTCCGGCATTGGCAACCGCCGTGCCGTGCTGGCGCACATAGTCGTAGGAATTGTTGCGCTGGAGGCGAAGGCGCTCGACCTCCGAGCCCGAGGCATTGTTCGGGAAATCGGGAACGTTGTTGTAGCGATCAATGCGGTCGTAGCCGTTCACGATCAGAACGGGCACCGGGCCATTGCGCAGGCGTACCGCCACCACTTCGCTCGGCGTGGATTCGCCGGCGGCGTTGGTAGCCGCCACGCGGAAGTAGTGCACCTGATTCAGCGTCAATCCATTGATCGTGGTCGTGACAGTACCGTTGCCGCTCACAGACACTGGATTCCCAAACCCATATCCGTCGGTGGAACGATAAATGCGGTATCCCGTGGCCGCGTCCGTGCTGGCCGATCCGGCCGCCACCGCGGCCCAAGAGATGGTGACCCCGCCGCTGCCGCTGTTCACGGCACGCACGCGAGTCGGTGGCTCAGGCGGAAAAGCGAGGGAATTGCTGTCGAACTGATTGAAGTACTTGACCAGCGCATGCATTTGCGAACGCGCCGCGACGTAGCGCACCTTGGGATCCCTCAAAAGTGCGGCATCGGAGGAGTTGTCATGGAACGCAATCTCGATGATCGTTCCGCACATCTCACTATTAAGACCGGTCCCAATCTCTCCATAGGCCGAGGTCAATGTGGATGACCCGTAGGCGCCCCAGGTGTATTCCCAATTCGCGTCTTCAATGTTACATTCGGTGTCGAGTGTGTCCGAGACAAGCGCAGCCAAAGTCGCCTGATTTGTGACCGACGCGGCATTTGTGATCAACCCAACGCTGCCCCTGGCGCTTCCATTAAAAGCATTGGAATGGTATCCCAAATAGATATCGCCGTTGTATCCCTGTCCGTCGTCCTGGCGCATGTAGGCCGCCATGCGAGGCGGCGCGCTCACGTTGTCGTTTTGGTCCGTACTGCTCGCGTCGATGACCGTGTTGGGCATTTCGGATTGCTGGAGCCAATAGCGTGAGCACTCCGCTTCGCGGGCATAGCCGGAGACTCCCCCACCGCGCGTGATGCTGCCCATGCCATTGCCAAACCTTATGGCGTCGGCAATCACATAGCCGGCCGTGCCAGCCGGTGGTTCGAGGTTGGAAATCTGGACAGACCCGGTGCCCGAGTTTGACCCGGCGTTGAAGTAGTAATTGCCCAGCCAGATCCACCCACGCCCGACTCGGCGGTGGTTGATGCGCACCTGGGTTTCGCCGCCGGTGTGGCGCACCTTGTACAGCTGGCCCGAGGTCCGGTTGCTGCTGGCGTTTGCAAAACAATAAACCGGGTAAAAGCCGGCCTCCGGAATGTTGGGGGTGTAGGTGGCCGTGGCGGTTTCCGATGCCGCCGTACTGATATAGCGCATGTTGTTGCTGGACGAATCGCCGTAATTATCAGTGTCAGTGCCACTCAGGGTCCACGACGCCTTGGCCGGAGTGTAGGTCACGGCGGAGTCCTCGTTGTCGAGAACCACCTCGTTCGTCTGGTAACCGAGGGGGCGCGAGCAAACTACCGTGGCACCCGCGTTGAAGAGCAGCGTCGCAAAGAAGTTCACCTGGTCGATGTTGCCGTAGTCTTCGCACATCGAGAGTAGGAAAGGGCGCTGCGTGAACCAGCTGCCGTCGCCTCCATTCCCCGTATCATTGCAGGTCCAGCCGTGGCCCGCGCCGAAAAAGACCGTGCGCCCCGAGAGGACACCCGCGGGTTGCCCCGAAGTGGAAATGGGGCCCTGGCCGGCAAACGCTTTGCCGGGCTCGGCGGCGGCCTGCGATTGGAGTTGCCGGTACAGCTTCTGGTACTCCGGTCCCGGCACGCCATCCGCCGCCTTGGTTTCGGGCGGCAATGCGGGGGCGGGCGTCACCAGTTTTTCCATGCCGACAAAACCTGCGTCCATTTTCGCCGTGGCGAATCGCCCCACGGCTTTCACCTCGTAAACGCCGTAAAGATTCACAAAATAGTGTGTCAATACGGCACCGACGTTTTCGAGGTTCACCTCGGTCAGGTCGCCGGCCTTGAGGCTCGCCGGGAAGGTGAACCCCACGGTGAGTTTGCCATCTGCGATTTCCGCGAAATCGCAGGTTGTCCCTGTGGGCAGCAGCGTCCTTCCGGTTTTGGTCTGGACCAAGCCGAATAGGCTGCCCATTTCACGGACAACTGCCGTGTCAGTGGTGGCCTTGGTGGCACCGGGTGACAACGAGTTCTTAACATGCGAGTCGTAGAGGTGGTCCAGAAAGGCCATTTCGCCGGTGTGGGCCGCCCCACGCCGGGGCGCTCCGAACATCAACAACATGGCGGCCACCAACAGGGTGCCGCGCCAACAAATCTTCATTTCCCCAAAGTACTCCCCAAAATTACCGGGTGTTCGCCACGCTGTCACTCTTCCCCAATATGTCACCCGTCAGCCTTTGGCACTAAAATGCCGCCTGAGCAGGCCATTTCCTGCGGCAAACTTCTGGGGCCGGTCCCGCCAAACCAGCGGTTCGGCCCCTGACGGGGGGAGCTACGGCAACTGCTTTACTCGCGCCAGCACATAGCTGGCCGCGTCGCCCGGGAGAGCCTTTTCGGCAGTCACCGATTTCTGCGGGCGCGCCACCGTGACATAGATATAGCCATCGGAGGCGATCGCAATGCTGGTCGGCGCGTTCAAAATGGGATCTTTCGCCAGGAGGCGATAGCCGCCCTTTGGTTCATAAACCCCCACGCCGTTGTTCATCTCGTCGGAGAAATAAACCCTCCCCTTTGCATCCACGGCCATGGAGTTGCTGATGGGCTTGGACCCGACATACTCCACGCCCAGGATTAAATCCGCCGGCTCGATGGCCTCGTTGGCCAGGTCGTCCGCCTTCACGCGCCAGAACTTGCGGCCGCCCATGAACCCAAAATAGACCCACTCGTTGGCCGGATCGATCGTGATGGGCACATTGAGCTCGGGCTTGATGTTCTCCGCCGAAACCTCGGTGCTCTTGCGGGCAAGGTTCCGCAGCTCCTGGCTTGGCTGGAACTGGGCCTTGTTCAGGGAAATGAACCGCGTGCTCTTGGTTTCGACATCATAAACCACCAGGATCGGCAATCCCGTTTGCTGGCTGGTGCCCACCTCGACGCCCGCCGCGTAGATCTTCTTGCGCTGAGTATCCATGACCAGGTTCTGGATCAGGGGCGTGTCGCGCTTGGGGCGGTTCTTCATCTGAAGTATACCGACCAGCTTGTTGGCCGCGGTGTCCCAGCCGACGAATTGGGGCAGTTGCTTGGGAGAGCCCTTGTCCGCTATCCAAAGCACACCGGTAGAGCTGAGGGTCAGGCCCACCGGGTTATGAATTCCTTTTCCGTCTGGCTTGGTGTCGGTGGACCATTCCGGGTTGGGATAGGGCACGACGTTGCCGTCGGGTTGAACCTCGGCGAGGCGAAAATTCTCGGGCGCATAAGCCCGCAGGCTGAAAATGACACGCCCCTTGGGGGTGACCACCACCTGCTTGGGCTGGTAATTGAGCTTCGCCAGCACCTCGACGCCTGTCTGGCGCACTTCGGGCTTCCAAGCCTGGGCCGCAGCCATAGTCGATGCCGCCGCAAGCAGTACCGCCACACCCAAACGCAATGCCTTTGTCCCGGCCGTGTTCATCTTCCGTCCACCTGTTTGGTTTTCACCCCTGATGACGCAAATGAGACCCCGCGCCCGGCCCCGTGTAAAGGCCATTTGTCATGGGCAAACCCCAATCCGCGGCGGGGCAAACAGGGGGCTAATTCCCGGCGGGCTTCTTTGCCGGAACCGAAGGCGCGACCTCCAGCTTGCTCACCTTGCCGTCCAGCGTCACGGAATACAGGGCCTCCTTGTGGGGGGCCTCCTCCTCCGTTTCAAAGACTTCCTTTTCCACGAGAACCGTCTGGTTGTCCTTCCAGCTGGTGACGAACCGGAAGCGGTCGAAGTCGCTGGTGGCGTCCGGCTTGGGATCGCCGGGCTTGCCCGCATCGTCATCGTCGGGCGTGTCTATGGAGCAAACCAGCTTGATCTCCGCGCCGAGGTTGCCAACGCCCGCCTTTTCCAGGGCCGCCTTGGCGGATGCGGCCTTCAGGGACACTATCAATACGACCGGCTGACCGCCGGCACAGGCCAGCGATGCCGCGGCGGATTCATCCGGGCTGAAGCTTTCGCTCCCCTGCTCCAGGGTGATGCCGTCCAGCTTGTGCGCCTTCAGGAAATCCCGGTAGGCGGAAATCCCGGCCCGCAGATCGGCCAGAAAATCCGTGGCGAAGGGCTCGTTGGCGTAGGCCGGCAATTTTTTCAGGTAGATGGGAAACACCGACCCGCCGCCAAAAACGAGGTTCCGCAAACGCTGCGGCTTGCCCTTGTACTCAGTCACGTCCAGGGCCGTCAGCTCGGTTTCCACCTTATTGGTGGCGCCCATGCGGCGGCTCGTGGCCACGAACTCCACCTGGAGAGCGGAGCCGCCGTCGGCGTCGAGGTAAACCACGCCGTTGGCGTTTTTAGAGACGTTGTAGCTGAAGGCCGTCCACTGATTATCCAGCCACCGGGGTGGCTGAAGGAGGCGCACCTGGCTGGCCTCCACGATGCGCTGCTGGGTCGTGGTGCCGCCGCTGTCCGTGACGCGGATGATCATGCGACCCGAGAAGCGGTCCAGTTCGCCCTCGACCACGGGAAACTCGCGATCCACGGCCACCATGCGCGACTTGTCGCGCGAAACGACCGGCTTGCCAGTCTCCACCTTGGTCTGGGCCGCAAAGGCCAGACCCGCAAGCCCCACCACGATTCCTGCGGCCGCAGCCGTCAGTATGCCACGTCTCAAATTCGTCCCAACCTCGCCCTTAGTCCTGCGCAGCAATCCATTCTCCGTCAATGCCGGATTGTGGGAAATATTCGTGGCAACCGCGGCACTGCCCGCTTCCTGATCTTTGGTCGAAGAAGTGGACACGACGCGTGCGATAAATTGGGGTGTTGATGGCCCTTCATTTCCTTCTCCCCCTTCCCGAAACACCAACCTCCCGGCCGGCGAACCCCAGATATGGAGGGGGGAGGGGGAGGGGGGGAGGGGTATGGCTAATCTCGCAAACCCAATGTTTTCAATGTATACAATCTGAGAATGACTGCTTTTTGCGTTCTGAAACGCACGTTTCAACCGGTCTAAATTGCTGTTTATTACGCTGAAAATGCGGGAATTCGCCGGAGTTTTGGGAGGCAGATTGGTTGTGCGCAGGTTGATCATGATGGGTCAGGTGTAACACGGGGGAAATGGGTTTGCCTATTCCCCCACGACCCTCTACAGACCCTTGTGGACCCTAAAAGTGTTGCGGGCAAACGGGCACGGGCACGAATTCCACAACGGTTGTCGGGGTCTCAATCTGCCTTTGAGAAGGGGCGGTTACCGCCTCTGGGCACAGTTGGCGTTTATGGCGTCGTTGATTGTCTTTTGTAGATCCGAGCTGGCGCGGGACTTGTAGAGCCTGGCGGTTTGGGGAAAATTGCGGGCGAAATAGCCGTTCGAGATGGCACACGGGTAATCGCCCCCGCAGTAGAAAATTTGCTCGAACACTGCGGTGACTTGCTTATCGGAGAGGGGCTTGAGGTACGCCGCAAATTTATCGTCTCCCACGACATGAACCAGGGGCCACGCAGTAAAGGCCCACGATTCATTGTCGCCGCTGTGGTAATTCGTGTTGCGGAACACCGTGTTGAGCGCGTCGGCATCGCCGCTCATCGCCCGCTCAAAGGTTTTGCGGTAGGGCAGGTTGGGCTTTCCCGGTGTGCCTTCGCATTCCTCCCGGACGTAGGTCATCACCGATTGGCGCGCCGTGGCGGTTGTGTACTCGTAATCGGCCGCGGCACAGGGGGGCAGGAGCAGCATCGCCAAGATTGCGCTGAATGCCATTCGAAGGACAAATAGTTTCATGCATAGATGAATCCAGAAGTGTCCATGGAAGTCAATGGCCGAGTAGTCGTTGGTCACTGACCCGGCGCAGTTCTGCGATTGGAGTTGATGGCCTTCTCCGCAATCGGTGCGGGATTTTCCAGAATTGATCCACATGGTTTGCTTTCTGGTTTTAAAGAAGTCTGTGTTGGTGGCCTTCCACACCCTTCAGGTTCGGGTTGAGTTGGAAGCCTGGGCGTTGTCTCCTTCACAGACCAGGCGAAGCCCAGAATCCCAACGCTCCCGGAATTTCTTTTTCATTGAGATCGTGGGCAAATCATTTGTACAGATTTGGTCTCAAGGGTTGCCACAATCAGGAGGGGTGAGGGCGGGTGCGCGAAGAAGACGAAGAAATCCCCGACGAAGTAGAAAGCGCCGAGAGTTCCCCTGGGGTGTTGATTGCTGCCGTGCTACTGGTGATCGCTGTGGCTGGTGGTGTCACTTACTATAGAGTTTGGTCAAATTCCCCGGAACACGCCCTTCCGAAGCCTGCGGTGACAAACCGGCCATCTACGGAACCTCCATTATCGCGCCCAGTGGACGAAATCACAACCGGCGACCTGCGCCGCATTGTGCTCAAATCCGGCCCACAGGCCGAGATCTGGCTTCAGTTTGAAGACAGCCAGATCGAGTCCGTCGCGGGTGCAAGGGAGCGCTTTCGGCAACCAGCCCCTTTTGCTGCCAAGCAACTAATCAGCCGCTTTGGATTTGATGGGCCTCTACCGGATCGCCCGAAATCTGAACGGTTCGGAATTGGAATGATGTCCATGGAGACAACAACCCCACCTGCTATCCGCCGAGATTGGTCGAAATGCGTATTCGCGGTAACCTATTGGCAGATGAATTCCGCAGAAGAGGCCAAACAAGGCGCGGCCTATGCAGAAACCGTGTTTAATTACCGACCGGAACCCAGTTCTGGCCGCACACCCCACGAACGGGCCGGTATTAGAGCCATAGGCCCATTTGTGGCAATGGTCGAAATCGAGGGACAAGGCAAGGAGGACCTCCCAACGACAGTTTCAGGACGAATCCTTGAAGCCATTGAAAAGCAGTATCGACCTTGAATTGTGTCTGTGGACGACATATCCACGGTTTAAACGTGTGTGGACGCTCTTTCAGAGCTTACATGATGAGGCAATCACCCAGGGCTTACGCCTTGGGCTTCGATAGGGCGCCCTTTCAGGGCTGGGGACGAATAGATGTGAATTACACCCTCCCCTTCCAAGGGTACAGGTTAAGTGGGCGGTGGAAATTCGGAGAGATGTCCCAATGGAGACATAGCTTCTTGTGGCCAAACCGTTCCAATATGCGACGGGAAGGGGGCGCAGAATGGCAGAATCGTCCCAGCTCCGTTTCCCAGCGGCGGGACGCCGCTGCCACCTTGGGGATCGACTTCAGGGCAGATGGGAAGAGTTGCCGCCTGAAAGCCGGGTCTACGAACTGCTCCCCTATTTGGCTTCCTTGTATTGCCGCAGGGTTTCCTTCATAATGGCAGCATTCCGTCCGTTCTCGGCGTTTTGGACGGCCTTTTCCTGGATCTCTATGGCCTTCTCGCGTTGGCCGTTGTCGAACAGGGCGCGGGCATAGGTGTCGAGGACCATACCGCTGGTGTTGCCGGTGGCGTTTGACGCCGCCTCGGCGGCGCGCAGGGCCAACTTCAAGTCGCGATTGGGCGTCGTGATCCTGTCATCGGTCAGGATTCGCCAGGCCAGAGCGTTCAATTGCCTTCCACCAAAAGGACCGTCGCGAAGGATCTTTTCGCCAATTTCACGGGCCAAAGCTGGACTGGTCTCAGCCAGTTTGAAGTAGTCAGAAATTAGCGCATTGGAGTTGCGTATTAGTGCAGTTCTTGCGATGTCATAATTTCCGGTAACGATCTCCTCCAGAGGAGTGTCCATCTCCATGGGGTGCCCCACCCAGACAATCTTCCCTTCCTTGTTCACGATGAATGCGGTAGGAATGCCTTCCTCACCGAAGAGTTCCATATAGGCACGATTCGTGGCCCGTCCATTGTCGACAGCGACAGCATAATCCATGGTGTCGCCCTGCTTCTGGACAAAACTCTTCACAACCTCCGCTGGCTCGGCGCTGATCCCGACGATCACAACTCCCTTGTCCTTGAACTCTTTCTGGAGCTTCGTGAGGTGCGGGATGCTCGTGCGGCAGGGCGGGCACCAGGTGGCCCAGAACTCGACCACATAGATGTTTTTCCCGAGCCCCTCGGAAAGAGTGATGGTGGTGCCCTTGGCCCACTCGGCCACGTCGAGGGGTTTGGCGGGAGTGCCAAGATTGGCCGGAGGCGGTGACGGAAGCATCCTTTGTGCATCCTTGTAACCAGCCGCCGCTGACCTCCGAAAGTAGTCCATGGCTTTTACGGGATCCTTCTCCAAACCGTTCAGGCCATTATTGAGGCTATAACCGACTTCAAAAAGCGCGTAGGCATCTCCGCTTTCGGCGGCCTTCGTTTTCCATTTCATGGCCTGTGGTGGATCCTTTGGTGCCCCTATGCCATATTGGTAGATATCGCCGATAAGAATGTAGGCCTGGAAATCCCCGGCATCAGCGGCCGTGTCCAGCCACTCCCGCGCTTCCGCGTAATTCTTGTTTTTTGTCGCAATTTGGGCCAGGGCGACCATCGACGCCGTCACGCCAGCCGCTGCCGATTCACGGTAAAGCGACTCGGCAGTGGCGGAATCCTTTAGCACCCCAACACCGTGTTGGAGACAGAAAGCCTCAAGGTACTTTGCAAGGCTGTTGCCCGTTGCCGCCGCCTGGCGGACTGCCGCCAGGTGTCGCAGCGCGACCTGGTTGCCCCGCTGGAAATCGGTCGGCGGGAAACTGTCATGTGTGGAGAAACAGGTGATGCGCGCCTCAAGAAGGGATGCCAGGGGATCGCTAGTGGCAGCTGCCTCGGTCGCAAGGCGGACTGCGCGCTGCTGGTCGCGCTGGTGGCCACCAGTCGCGCGCCACAAATCGTAAATCTCGGAAAGGGACGACCCCGGGGCGGTTGTTTCTGCGGAAACTATCGCGGACGTCCCCGCGACCTCTGGGGCGGGATTCTGGGCCAAACCCAGTGCCGCCATGCATGTGACGATTACAGCAATCAGAAAGCGCATCTGCGGGGTCATGATTAGTCTTCTCCGCCGGAAAGTAGGTGGCACACGATCAACTGCCCCATAAAGATTGGGGCAAGACACTTGTTTCATTGGACAGGGCTATAGTCAAGATGGAAAGAAGGGGGCGGAGTCGGTTTAACCAAAGCGGCCTTTGGGTTTGGGAGGCGATTGGGGGCGAGAGGATGGGGCGCACAGCTGGAATTGCGTGGGCGAACGCCCTTTCAGGGCTTGCACGATGAGGCAATCCACCCAGGGCTTACGCCCTGGGCTCTGATAGCGCGCCCTTTCAGGGCTGGGGACGAATCTGGAATGGCTGGGACGAATGAAGGTGAGTTGCACCCTCGCCTTCCAGGGGTACCGGTTGCCTGTGTAGTGGAGATTCGGAGAGATTGCTCCAATGGAGAAACGGCTTTTTGCGGCCCAACGTTTCCAATATGCGACGGGAAGGGGGCGCAGATTGGCAGAATCGTCCCAGCTCCGTTTCCCAGCGGCGGGACGCCGCTGCCACCTTGGGGAGCGACTTCAGGGCAGATGGGAAAGGTCGCCGCCTGAAGGCGGGACTACGAACCGGTCCCCTATTTGGCCTCTTTGTATTGCCGCAGGGTTTCCTTCATGATGGCTGCATTCCGTCCGTTCTCGGCGTTTTGGACGGCCTTTTCCTGGATCTCGATGGCCTTCTCGCGCTGGCCGTTGTCGAACAGGGCGCGGGCGTAGGTGTCGAGGACCATGTCGCTCTTGTTGTCCGTGGCCTTTGAAGCCGCCTCGGCGGCGCGCAGGGCGAGTTTCAGATCGCGGTTGGCCGTCGTGATCCGGTCGTCGGTCAGGATTCGCCAGGACAGCGCGTTGAGTGGGCCTCCGCTATCGGAGGCGTCGCGCAGGATTCGTTCGCCAATCTCGCGGGCCATGGTCGGGCTGGTCTCGGCAAGGTCAAAGTATTTGGGAATCAGCGCCGTGGCTTTGCGGGTCAGCTCGGCCTTGGCAATGTCGTAAGTGCCAGCAACAATCGCCGCCAATGGTTTATCCATCTCCATCGGGTGCCCCACCCAGGCGATCCTGCCCTCCTTGTTCACAATGAACGCCGTGGGAATGCCCTCGGCGCCAAAGGCTTTCATGTAGGCGCGGTCGGTGGCCCGGTCGTTATCGACGGCGACGGCATAGTCCATGGCTTCGCCCTGCTTGTTCACAAATGGTTTCACGGTTTCAGCGGGCTCCGCGCTGACACCGATGATCACAACGCCCTTATCCTTGAACTCCTTCTGGAGTTTCGTGAGGTGCGGGATGCTCGTGCGGCAGGGTGGGCACCAGGTGGCCCAGAACTCGACGACGTAGATGTTCTTCCCGAGGCCCTCGGACAGGGTGACGGTCGTGCCCTTGGCCCATTCAGCCACATCGAGGGGCTTGGCGGCAACGCCCAGTTCCTGGGCCGCGCCGAATGCCGACACGAGGGTAAGGATTGCAGCCAGCGTGATGCGGGGGAGTGCGGACATGGTTCGGTTTTCTCCGTCGGGAATAGTTCGGGGCGCGATGTTCTGCCCCCAAAAGGATTGCGCCTTTATTGGATGCGGTGAGCGGTGCGGGAGTCAAGGTGGAAGGGGGGAGGAAGTCGGATTAACCACGTTGGTCAATTGGGTTTGGAGGGCAATTGTGAGGTGGGCGGACTAAACGGATGTGTGGGTAAACGCTCTTTCAGAGCTTGGATTGTGGGACCGCATACCCAGGGCTTACGCCCTGGGCTTTGATAATGCGCCCTTTCAGGGCTGGTAGGGCCATAGCCTCAGCAGAACGAGTGATTACCATCCGGTGAAGTTCGAGAATCTCCACCAATGTGGGAAAGCGAAGCTCAGGCAAGACGCTTGTATAGTTCCATGTTCTTTGTGACTACGCGGTTTGCGGCGCGCATGAATTCCTCGTCTGGACCAGCCAGCCAGTCCTCCACGTTAAGCCGGACCAGTTCCTCCGGGGCAATTCCCAGGGCCTTCGCGGTCTCACTCAACTTGGAGGCGCGATCATCTGCCAACTCTATGGTAAACGTGACCATTCGGTTCCTCACTATTCGGCAGCAACTACACAATGCAAAGAAACATTAATCGTCCGGAAGATGACCGCCATCCAACAACACCAGCAAATCACCATTCCCAATTCGCCCCACCACTTCCGTATTGATTTTTCCACCGTGGGGCTCACGGTGCAGTGTTTTCCCTAATGGAGGATTAACCACAATGTCTCTGCTCATCAAGAACGGGCGGGTTGTTACCGCCGTGGACGATTACAAGGCCGACGTGTTTGTCGAGAACGACAAGATCACGATGATCGGCGAGAAGCTGGATGTGAAGGCGGACACGGTCATCGATGCGTCGAACCGGCTCGTCATCCCGGGCGGCATTGACCCCCACACCCATCTCGACATGCCGTTCGGCGGCACGAATTCCTGCGACGACTTCCTGACCGGCACGCGCGCCGCGGCTTTTGGCGGGACGACCACCATCATCGATTTTGCGATCCAGGTGAAGGGCAACTCGACCTTCGAGGCGCTGGATACCTGGCACAAGAAGGCCGAGGGAAAGGCCGTCATAGACTACGGGTTCCACATGATCATCACGGACATGCCCGAGGAGCGACTGCCCGAAATGACCAAGCTGGCGGGCGAGGGCGTGACAAGCTATAAGATGTTCATGGCGTACCCGGGCGTGCTGTACGTGGACGACGGCGTGCTGTTTCGCGCCATGCGCCAGGCCGGCGAGGACGGCACGGTCATCTGCATGCACGCCGAGAACGGCATCGTGATCGACGAGATCGTAAAGCGCGCCCGCGCCGAGGGAAAGAAGGAACCCAAGTGGCACGCGCTGACGCGCCCGACGCGCATGGAGGCGGAGGGCGTCTATCGCTCCATCGCCATCGCCGAGGTGGCCAACGTCCCGCTGTACATCGTGCACCTCAGCAGCAGCGACGCGCTGGAGCAGGTGAAGCTGGCGCGCGCGCGCGGCATTCCGGTGCACGCGGAGACTTGCCCGCAGTACCTGTTCCTTGACCACTCCTATTATGAAAAGCCGGGTTTCGAGGGCGCCAAGTGGGTCATGACGCCGGCCCTGCGCGAGAAGTGGAACCAGGAGGTTTTGTGGAAGGGGCTCCAGTTCAACCACCTGCAGGCCGTCTCGACGGATCACTGCCCGTTCTGCATGAAGGGCCAGAAGGACCTCGGTCTGGACGATTTCGCAAAGATCCCCAACGGCGCGCCGGGCATCGAGAACCGCATGAGCCTGATTTTCAACGGCGGTGTCGCAGAGCGGAAAATCAGCCTGAACCGGTTCGTGCAGCTCACGTCCACCAACGCGGCGAAGATGTTCGGCCTGTTCCCGCGCAAGGGCACCATCGCCGTGGGCAGCGATGCGGATATCGTGATCTTTGATCCGGAACGCACCGAGACCATCGGCATCAACAACCCGCTGATGCACCACATGAACGTGGACTATAGCGCGTGGGAGGGCTTCAAGGTGAAGGGTTATTCCGAAATCGTGATCTCCCGCGGGCAGGTGCTGTGCGACAAGGGCGAGTTCAAGGGCAAACCCGGTCGTGGCCAGTTCCTGCGGCGCGGGCTGTATAGCGGGTTTAACCTGTAACCGGACAAACCTGAAGGTTCGGCTGGCGGAAAGGCCCTCTTTGGGGCTTTTTGGGCGTTTTGATTCAAAAACACCTGTTGCTTTCGCATAACCCCATGATAGGGATGGGACGTTTGCTCATGCTGCAGATTCCTGAAAATGCCCTCATTGTGTTGGTCGGAGCGTCCGGCTCCGGCAAAACCACGTTTTGTTCGCGTCACTTCCTGCCAACGGAGGTTGTTTCCTCGGACCGTTGCCGCGCGTTGGTGTGCGACGATGAGGCCTGCATCGAATCCACGAGGGCGGCGTTTGAGCTGGTACACTTTATCATCGCGCGCCGGCTCGAAGCCGGGCGCTTGACGGTGGTGGACGCGACAAGCGTTCAGGTGGATTCCCGGAAACCGTTGCTGGCTCTCGCTGGCGAATACGGCGTGCCGGCGGTGGCGCTGGTTTTTGACCTGCCGCTGGAACTTTGCCTGGAGCAAAACAACCTGCGCCCGGGCCGGCGCGTCCCGACGGCCGTCGTGCGCGAGCAACATGGGCAGATGGTTGAGTCCATTCCCCTCCTTGAGGAAGAAGGATTCACGCAGGTCGAGTTTATCCGCTCGATCCACGACGCCCACAACCTGCATCTCGAGCGCCTCGCCGCCATCGAGGAAGAACCGGATGCGCTGGAGATGAGCGGGTAGCAATCTTTAAACTCGGGGGAGTTCATGTTTGCGCGTCTGGCGTCTCTTTTTCATCCGTTGGGCCTCCTTCCCCGAAGATTACTTATAGCACTCACTTGCGCCCTCGCCCCCTTGGGACTCGGAACCCTGGTATTGTTCCTCTTCTCGTTTACGAGAGAACGTCTGCTTGGAGAGATTGGACTTCTCATAATTCTCTTTGGATGTTTCTCGGTGATTGTGGGCTTCGTGTATTTAGCATCTCACATTCGGGTGTCTGTTCGCGAAGGTGCGCTTACAAAAAGACAGGCTGGATTCTGTGGTTTGCTCGCTGGAGCACTGCTGCTCGTTAACTTTCCAATGGCAGGCCTTTATGTTTCCTGGGGATTGGAGATCGACAGCCGTTTCACTGTCACTGTTATTAATGACGGTGGCGCAGTCGTTCAGAATTTTGCCGTACAGACTCCAGCTGAAAGGACAGATTTCGGCCCCATAGGGCCCGGACGCAGTAGCAGGCGCGTGCTATATATCGGCCGGGAAGGTGCTCTGACTTATGAATTGCGCAGGGGAGGAGGACAAACAACGGGCATTCTTAGCAGTTACCTAAACGTTGGAGAGGGAGGGGAAGCGCTGGTCCGTGTTGGGGCTTCAGATGAAATTCAGATTTCGGAGTAGGATGGGCATCCATTCAAACGGCCTTGATTTCGTAACTTTCAAACCGAGTACATGGCAATCTTATGAGCGACGAAATGGTGGGCCTGTCGGAGATTGAGGGTGCCTGGATGGAGATGCCGGGTTTGCCCCGCCCCGCGTGGCCGGTGGTGACGCGGTGGATACGCCGGAACATCGAGCAGGACAACTGGGAAGAGGCCTACGACAGCGCGGTGATGCAATGGCTGGAAGCCATGGTGGCCGGGCTTTCCCCCGGATATGAAATCCACGAATCGCCCAACTTTTTCATCCTGGCCGCGCAATCCGAGGAGGACGCCATTGCTTTGCTGAAGTTTGCAGAGCGGACCCACCGCGACCTGATGCGGCATCTTTGCGGCGGCGAGGATGAGAAAACTTGGACGGGGCGCCATGTGATCCTGTTGTTCAATGAGCCCGAGGTTTACGCAGACTACGTGGCCAGCCACTCGCCCGGGGAGGATGAGCAGACTATTGGTCTCGCGGTCATGATTAATCGGGGATACATCCACACGGCGGCACAGTACACCTACCTGGAGGAGGCTCAGCGCTGCATTGCGCATGAGCATGTGCACACACTGATCCATCTCGGGGTGAACCGAAAGATGCCGCGATGGTTGCACGAGGGGCTGGCCCAGCTGGTCGAATCGGCCGTTTTCGGCAGCAGAAGCCACGCCATGGACGCCATGACAGCCTCCCGACACCGCAGCTTCTGGAACCGCGACAACATCCAGCAGTTCTGGAGCGGCGACTCGTTTAACGTTCCAGGGGATTCATCCGAGCTGAGTTACAACCTGGCCGTGGTCATCGCACGGGTCATGGCTGAAGCGCCGGACGCCTATGCCGATTTTATCCGGGAGGCCCACCGAGACGATGCCGGAGAGTCGGCTGCGCAGGACATTTACGGCAAAAGCCTTGGGGACTATGCCTTTGCGTTCCTTGGCCCGGGAGATTGGGCGCCACAGGGCGCGGATCCAGCCCCGGACACCCCACCCGACTCTGAAGGGTAAATTTTTCCGTCCAGGGGGCGTATACCATGCGTCGGCCACCCCATAACGGGTGTCCGGTGGGAGGCAAAGGGCCCGGCAACGGGCGGATTGCCGATATTGACCACAAAGGAGAAGGTCCCATGGCAAGACATGGAAAGAAGTACGTCAATGCGGTGAAGGTTTACGACCGCACCAAGGCCTATTCAGTAGCCGAGGCCACGGAAATCCTCAAGAAGATCGCAGGAGCCAAGTTCAACGAGACGGTGGATCTCGACATCCGCCTCGGCGTTGATCCGCGCCACGCCGACCAGCAGGTTCGCGGCACGGTTTCACTGCCCCACGGCACTGGCAAGACGGTTCGCGTCGCCGTGTTCGCAAAGGGCGAAAAGGCCACGGAAGCCGAGAAGGCTGGCGCCGAGGTTGTGGGTGGCGACGAGCTGGTGGCGAAGGTGGCCGGTGGTTTCACGGAATTCGACGCAGCCATCGCAACACCCGACATGATGCGCGAAGTTGGCAAGCTCGGTAAGGTATTGGGGCCCCGCGGTCTCATGCCGAACCCGAAGATCGGCACCGTCACCATGGATGTGACCAAGGCCATCACCGACATCAAGTCCGGCAAGGTGGAGTTTCGCCTCGACAAGACGGCCAACGTTCACGTGCCCGCCGGAAAAATCCAGTTCACGGCGCAGCAGCTCGCGGAAAACGCCCAGACTATTCTCGACGCGATCTGGCGCGCCAAGCCGGCCGCGGCCAAGGGCATCTATATTCGCAACGTCTCCGTCAGCTCGACCATGAGCCCGGGCGTCAAGATTGCCTATTCGGGAATTGCCGCGAAGGCTGAGTAGTAAAAAGCAATTCTGAATTCTGAATTTCAGGCCGCTGCTCGAAAGGGCGGCGGCTTTTCTTTTTGCCTATAACTTGATCCGCGTCCAGCGGCCACGGTGGTAAATGGCGAAGATCATGGCGGTGCGGATCATCCAGTCGATGATCGTGCCGACGTAAACGCCGTAGATGCCCCAGCCCAACGTGAACGCCAGCCAGTAGACCACGAAAATGCGCATGAGGATGTTGCCAACGAAGGACGTGATCATGGGCGTAATGGTATCGCCCGCGCCGCGGATGCCACCGGCGACGGTCATGAAGATTCCCATGAGGGGCTGCTCGATGGCGGCCAGAAGCAGCAGCGCATAGGTCAGGTCGCGCACGTCTTCCTCGGGGTGGAACGCCTGGATGATGTACGGCCCGGCAAAAATAAGGGCGATGGCAATGGAGGTCATCACAATGACGCAGTACATGGTGGTGCGCCGGAAGGCGCGCCGGGCGAGCTCCACATTTCCGGCCCCGAGGGACTGGCCCACGAGCGTGGCCGCGGCAATCGTGAAACCAAAACCCGCCATGAAGGAGACGGACTCGATGCGGGTGCTAAGCGCGTGGGACGCGAGGGCCGTGGTGCCGAGGTGGGCAATGTAGCCGAAGAAGATCAGGAAGCCAAAGCTTATCATGGCCTCCTCGATGAAGCTGGGCAGGCCGAGACGGGTGAGGGTTTTCATGATGCGCCAGTCGGGGCGGAAGTGGTAGGCATGGAGCCGGAAGTGGCTGCGACCGGATAACATGACAGCCACCGTGGCCACGGCGCAAAAGGTGAGGCTGAGGGCGGTGGAGATTCCCGATCCCAGCAGCCCGAGGCGCGGCGCGCCAAAGTGGCCGTAGATCAGGATGTAGTTCCCGACGGTGTTTACGACGTTCATGCCAAGGGTAATCCACATGGGCGAGCGGGTGTCGCCGCTGCCGCGAAGCGCAGCGGAGCCCACAAAGGCAATCATGCGGGGCACCGAGGCGAAGAAGATCAGGGTCAGAAAGGGCACGCCGGTGGTGGTCACGTCCTCCGCGGCGCCCATCCACAAGTAGCAATGGCGCGCGAGCAGGATTCCGCCCACCATCATCACGATGCCAAGAAGCACGGCGAGGTAAAGCGACTGGGCCACCGTGCGGCCAACCTTGTCGTTGCTGCCCTCGCCATAGTATCGGGCCACCATGGCGGTGGTTCCCCGTTCGACGCAGCCAAAGGTCATGTGGGTGCGCCAGACGATGATCCCGGCCACGGCGGACGCGGCGAGCGTGGCGCTGCCGAGCCAGGCGACCATGAATGTGTCGACAAGAATCAGCGCTGTCTGGAGCAGCTGCTCGCTGATGGCCGGGACGGCCAGGCCCCAGATGCGGCGGTCGAGAGAAGCGGTGGGCGGGGAATGGTCGTGGGTCGGGGGATCGGGGGCGACGAGGTCGGGTTCGCCAGCGGCGAGACTGGCGGGGTCGGAAAGGCTCACAGGGGAAACATTAATGCGGGACGGCGGGTTTATTTCAAGGGCGGCGGGAATGCGGGAAATCCCAAATCAAAATTCCCCAACCCTGTAGTTCCGCCCCGGTCTGAAGTGTAAGGCCGCCATGCTCCCGCGCGACGAAAGGTTACCATGACAGCAAATACCCCCGAAACCCATCCCGAGGAAAAGAGCAGCATCCCGCGCGATCAGGTCCACCGCGTCATCATCATTGGCAGCGGCCCCGGTGGCCTGACGGCGGCGCTCTACAATGCGCGCGCCAACCTGAAACCGCTGGTCTTTGAGGGCGACGGTTTCGAGCAGACCATGCCCGGCGGTCAGCTGATGATTACGACGGAAATCGAGAACTATCCCGGCATGGTGCATTGGAAAGACGGGCAACTTCATGGCATGCAGGGACCGGAGATGATGGACATCCTGCGCCGGCAGGCTCAGCACTTTGGCGCGGATTGCCGCCAGCAGCGCGTTACGAAGGTGGACTTCAGCAAGCGGCCTCTCGTGGTGGAGGTGGACGACGAGAAGCACTACGCCGAGTCGGTTATCATCGCGACGGGCGCCAGCGCCAAGTGGCTCGATATCCCGACGGAAGCGGATTACAAGAGTTACGGCGTGAGCGCGTGCGCGACGTGTGACGGGGCGTTTTTCAAGGAGAAGCATGTCCTCGTGGTGGGCGGCGGCGACACCGCCATGGAGGAGGCCAACTACCTGACCAAGCACGCGGCAAAGGTTACGATTGTGCACCGCCGCGAAGAGTTTCGCGCGTCGAAGATTATGCTCGACCGCTGCCGGAACAATCCGAAAATCGCATGGGAACTGAACGCCGTCATTACCGAGGTTGTCGGCAAAACCGAAGGGATGCGCAAGTTTGTGACGGGAGCGAAATTGAAGGACACCAAGACAGGTGCGATTCGCGACGTTGCCTGCGACGGCATTTTCGTGGCCATCGGTCACCAGCCCAACACAGACCTGTTCAAGGGAATCATCACCATGGATGAAACGGGATACCTGGTGACGGAGCCACGCTCCACCTATACGAATGTGCGCGGGGTGTTTGCCTGCGGCGATGCCCAGGATCATGTGTACCGCCAGGCCGTCACGGCTGCCGGCACGGGCTGCATGGCCGCCATTGATGCGGAGCGGTTTATCGAGTCGAACCCGATAACGTTCGCCTAAGGGCGGAGGGCGCCCTCGATTTGGCGCAGCATGGCGGCGGATTCTGCGTCGCCTGGATTTCTGGCAAGCATGGTGTGCAGTTCTTCGGCAGCTTCATTCAGGCGGCCCTGCTTTGCAAGAATCCCCGCGAGGTTTCGGCGCGCAGCCATGGCGGACGGATTGAGCCGAAGGGCTTCCCGCGTTTCCGCCTCAGCACCAGGCAGATCGCCTTTTTCCAAAAGCAGGGCGCCAAGGTTCAGGCGCGCCTCATAGTAATAGGGTTTTGCGGCAATGGCCGCGCGATACTCGCGCTCGGCTTCGGCGGCAAGGCCCTTGCGCTTGTAAATCTGGCCAAGGTTATAGTGGGGACTCGCATAGCGGGGGTCGCACTCCGCCGCACGCAGGAAATGCTCGACGGCCTCGTCCACCCGACCGTCGGCCACGAGCAAAGACGCGAGATTGTTGTGGAAGTAGGGTTCGTCCGGCGCCAGTCGCAATGCTTCGCGCAGGTGCTGTTCTGCCTGCGCAGCCTGACCGGCAGATGTGCAGGCATTTCCGTACTGGGCATGCACGACCGCTGATTCGGGAGCAATCGCCAGATTGTGGCTCCAGAGGGCCGCGCTGTCACGCCAGAGTAATTGCTGGCGCACGCTGAGGCCGGCAAAAACCATAAGGATTGCAATCATGATGCCCCAAATGACGGGGCGGCTTGGCCGCACAGTGAGGCCCCAAGCCACAGCCAACCCGATACCTGCCATGGAAAGATACGCGTAGCGATCTGCTACGGTGGAGTACTTCTGAAATCCAAATGGTACGAGGCCAAGCACTGGAAGAAAGAACACCACGAACCATCCGGACGCAATCAGCGCCGTGCCGCCGCGGCGAAGCAACAGGATGGCGGCCACGAGCACGGCGGGCAGCGCCAGGTAGTTCCACCAACCGGCGAGCACAACCACCGGTGTGCGACCGTAAACGGGCGCCAAATCGATAGGTAATAAAATTCTGCGAATGTAGAACACAAGCGCATCGGCCGCCACGAAGGGCCTGCTCCACACCGGACCGAGGGCTGGCTTCAGAGTTGGCGACGGAGTCTGCACCAGTGCAGTGACCACAACCACCGCCGACGCGACCACAAACCAGGGAATTAGTGCCACAAGGACGCGGCGCCATGGGTTGCTGAGCCAGACCACATCCAGCAGCAACAACGCAAGCGGCACAGCCACTGCGGCGGGTTTTGTGAGTGTGGAGAGCACAAACAACACCAGTGCCGCGACGTAATGGATTCGCCCACCGCGCTGACGCCACAGAAGATAAAGGCACACAGCGGCCAGAGCCAGAAAACCAGACAACACATCCTTCTGCCCCGTGACCCACGCCACGGGCTCCACCTGAAGTGGATGCAGACCAAAGATCAGTGCGCCAACGGCGGCGGCAGGATCCCGCCAACGGCCTACGTCCGATGAGGAAGGCAGAATTGCACGTATCAGGAAAAAAACCATTACAGCGGATGCGGCGTGCAGAACCATGTTCACCGCGTGAAACGCAATGGCACTCCCCCCACCCGCCAACATCTCCACCATGTACGCCGAGTAGAGCACCGGGATGTACAGCGCCTCATAGGAGGCTCCCCACGCGTAGCCGAAGTTCCGCCAGCTTGGCGGATGCAGCATGGGATTTGCGAGAACGTTGGTTTCATCGTCCCAGTTGCTGAACCCGCCACCCAGCGACACCGCGAAGACAGCAACCGTCAGTAAGAAGACGGCGATGCCCCAGCCAACAATCGGACTCAATCCCGACTTCGTCGGTGCGGCTTCGCGTGGTTGCCTGGTTTTCTCTTTGCGCCCGCGGTGAGCCATTTCGGCATGTCATGGATGGGGAGAGACGTTGTCAACCCGCAGAGGTGTGGTGACACGGGCGGAAAGACCCACATTCCGATTCCGCGACGATTTTTCTTGAATGTCTATCTGTCATAGTAGTAATAGGACATTGAGAATCAAGTCCAGCACAGGGAAAACAAACCCATGTTCTTCGAAGTGGACTTCAACGACAGCAAGGCGGTGTACCAGCAGCTGATGGATCAGGTGAAGTTTGCCGTGGCCAGCGGGCGCATACAGCCGGGCGACCGCCTTCCCTCCATCCGAGACGTTGCCATCCAGGTGCGGGTAAACCGCAACACCGTGGCGCGCGTTTATGGCGAGCTGGAGCGCGAGGGGATCATCTACTCGCGCGCCGGGCAGGGCGCCTTCATCAGCGACCGCGGCTCCTCTCTGAGCCGCGCCGAGCAGCGTCGACAGCTGACCGCGCGCCTTGACGAGCTTATCACGCAGGCGCGCCTCTTCGATATAACGCGGGAAAAGATCACGGAATGGTTTCAAGAACGCCTTAACGCCATTTTCCCCGAGCCCGAGGGCACGGGAACACCGGGAGGAAGAAAATGACCACCACGTATGCCATCGAAACCCTGGGCCTGGGCCGCATGTTTGGCGGCCGATGGGCCGTTGCCGATCTTCACCTCCAGGTGCCCCGCGGATGCGTTTATGGTTTCCTCGGGCTAAACGGCGCCGGAAAAAGCACCACCATGCGGATGCTGATGGGCCTGCTTCAGCCCACAAGCGGCTACAGCAGTGTGCTGGGTATGAACCCCGCCGTGACCGATCTGGAAGTGAAACGCCGCGTGGGTTACGTCGCCGATTCGCCAAACTTTTACGAGTGGATGACGGTGCGCGAAATCTGCGCCTTCGTGGCGCACTATCGCAAGGCGGAGTGGGACGACACGCGCGCCAACAAGCTGTTGGATTCCTTTGAACTGCCCCGCAACCAGAAGCTGAAGACGCTTTCCAAAGGGCAGCGCTCCAAGGTGAGCCTCGCGCTTGCGCTGGGATTCAATCCGGAACTGCTGTTGCTGGATGAACCTACCGGAGGGCTCGACCCAATCGCGCGGCGTCAGTTCATCGAGGGCGTCCTTGCCGAGTACATGGAGGGCGACCGCACGATCCTCATCAGTTCGCACCTCATCAATGAAATATCCGGACTCGTGGATTACGTCGGCATCATCCGTGACGGCCAGCTTATCCGGAGTGAACCCGCGGACAAGCTGCTGGGTGGGCTGCGCCGCGTGAAACTGCACTACGACATCCCTGCGCCAGGAGCCTATGCCTGCACGGGCCTCCTGCATTCGCGCACGGATGGGCGCGAGGCGCAGCTCATCGTGGATGACTTCGATCCAGAGCGCACACCCGCCGAGATTCAGCACCTCGGCGCGTCGCAGGTCGAGATTGAAACCCTCTCCCTTGAGGATGCGTTCATAGAGCTCGCCGGAAAGGCGCCGCAATCATGACGAATCCACGAGCCACGAATGGGAAAGCCGCCAGCGTGTGGCGCGCGCCGGTTCGTTTGCCGTCGGTGCCCCTGCTGCGCGCGTCGGGCATCATCGGCAAGGACCTGCTCCGCTATTGGCCATTTCCCGCGTTTCTCGCTGTCATGACCTGGGGCGCGATCCTGCTCATCATGATTTCGCCGCAGGGGTTGCGCAATGTGGAGCTGTTCCAGGCCGCCACCCAGTTCCAACAGATGCTTGTTGTTTCGGCCTACGCCATTGGGCTCGCGGTGATGTTCGAGGAGCGGGAATCCAAGTCGTGGATGCTGTTCCGCCTGCTCCCCTGCCGTCCGGGTGTCATCCTGTTCCAGAAATTGGTCGCGGCCATCCTGTTGCTCGCCTTTTACTTTGTCTGTGCCCTCTTCCTGAGTTGGCTGCAAACGGGTGGGCGGGTTTACGAGATCAGCGGTGGCGCCATCAGCTTTGCGAGTGCGCTGAAACGCGGCGGCGAACCCGAAGCCATCATGGCGGTTGTAGCCGCCCTGGTCACGGGCCTTGCGCTGCCCTTGCTGCTGCCGCCCAACCTTACCGTCGTGGCCATCGCAGGCCCGGCATCGCTGGGGTTGTTCATCTACGCCGTGCAGTTCCTGTGGGGAAGCCCATTCTTCCCACCCACGCGGGCTGAGGGCGCCCTCAGCATTACGTTGTTCATATGGTCCGTCGTGATGTTTGCCATCATGGTTCATCGCCTCTACAAGCCCAACTTCAGCCTTTCAGATGAAGTGCCGGAACTGCAGGTGGTTCAGGTGGCCAACGATCGTGTTTCAAAGAAACCTTTTGATCATCCGGTGGATCACCACCTGCGCTATCCGTTTCTTGCAGCCTTGGTGGCAGCGCTCTTTGCCCCGCTTCTCTTTGAGGAAATCGAAAAGTCGGAAGGCGCCTTTGCGCTCATCCTGATGCCGGTTCTGGGCGCGTTAATCGGAATTGCTGTCATCTCAGATGCAGAGCGCGTTTCCGATCGCTTTGCAATGTATGGGCTTCCCATCTCCCGGAGCCAGATTTTCTGGCCGCGCATTCGCGCGCTGGCGGGGCGATGTGCCATTCTCTATCTCGCGTGGATTTTTGGCGTGATCATGGCGGGCAGCTTGAGCAAAAACTCATCCTGGCAGGCATGGTCCTTCGGGTTGATTGCTTTTGCCGGCCTTTTCTCCGCAGCGCTTTTGGGCTTCCTTTTTTCGCTGTTCGTACGCTTGAAGCTTGTAGCGCTTATTCTCACGGGAAGCTTGGAGCTCGTTTGGTGCATTGCCTTTGGAACCATGCTTCTTGGCGGTTATGATGAATTCATTCCCATAGGCCCAGGCGAGGTCCCTGTTTATATTGGCTGGGCACTCATTGTCATGCTGGGTCTGCCCCTTCTCGCGCTTTATCTCGCCTTTTGCCGATCGTATCTCCTCGAAACTTCCGAGGGTCGGCGCGGGCTGGTGCTGCTGATTGTCGGCTTCTTCCTGCAAGTCTGGGGTGCAACGCTACTCGTGACGTCGCCTTACTATCTCTATGTCGTGATCTTTGGATAACCCCATGGAAAGGAAACCCACCATGCGACGCATCGAACACATCTGGCAGCGCGGGTTCACCTGGGCCGTGCTGGGGCTCTCCATATTTTACGCGCCGTTTGTCGTGCTGGGATTGCAGGGGCGCGTGGATCCTAAGTTTGCACCGCTGATGCGGGAACGGCTGCGGAGCGATTTGTTTGGAAAGGATGCCAGGGCGTTTGCCGGAGCGGCGCGGCCGTTGGCAAATCAGTTGCAGGCCCGAGGCGTAACCTGGCGTGAAACAAATCGCCTTTCATTGAACCCTTATGTTGGAATTGTTCCTGTCGGGGAGAAGTTGGTTGACCGCTTCAAAGTTGCCTACCATCAGGAACTGAACGACCTGATCGAAGCGAGCCGGACAAACAACGAAGAGGCCACGATGGGGTGGCGGGATTTTGCCACCCTCATCCGTCTTCCAGCCATGATTACTGCCTTTGCGGCCCGAGAGGCATCGTCGGGAAACTGGCACGAGGTTATGAAGTGGGAGAAAGTCCTCGTGCAAATCCAACAGATCTCTGCCAGGGCCAACCCCGGCGCGTCCTTTATCCAGACCTCGCTGTCTGGCTTTTACCTGTCACTCCTTCGGGCCCAACCCGATACCACCGCCACAAGGGAGCTGCTGGCCAACTTGGACCGGCTCGTGTTACCTCCGAAACCGGGTGAACACCCATTGAGGGGAATCCTGTATTCCAGTCTCGTTGATGCCGAGTACTCGGAATGGGGGCTTCGGGATATTGCCGACAACGTGCCGTTCTCGGAGTCCTTCATTTCCGGTGCCCTGTCCTTAAACGCTCTTGGGAGCATTCAGGCCTTTGCCACCAGCAATCTTAACCCAATTTTGGTGGCCGGAAGCCCATGGAACGGTGGCTGGTCCAGAGCCATTGGTTTGAACGCTTTCGTCCCAGGGCGAGTAGCTGCGGCGCAGCGCCGTTCAGCGGTCCTCGTCAACAGGCACGGTGCCCTGCAACAGGACCTTGCCGAATTTGACGGCCTCATGGAAGGCTTCTCACGCCGCGATCTCATCGCATGGCTCTACTCCGCTGCAGTAGGTTCGCGTTTTTTTACGGATTCCAGCGGATACAACCTAACCGGCGTGACAACCATGCACCTCACCCGGCTCGCTTATGCAGCTCGACTCTACCGGTTGGAAACGGGCCACTGGCCGGAGTCCCTCAAGGATCTCGCACCCAAATACATTGCGGAATTGCCGCAAACCAGGAGCGCCTTGGAAATCGTCCCTGTGCCTCCCAGCTTTCACGATTTACTGGCGGCGCCGGTCAAGCCACTTGGCCCCATCAAGGGTAGCCTGTTTGATCTCACGACCGACACAGCAAGGGATCTAGTCTCTAGTATCCTCAGACGTCCAAGTGAACTCGAACAGCGTCGTGGGGATGGCATCGTCATCAGCAATATGGAGAAGCAACCCGGCGGAAAAATACTGGTTGGGGTGGTTCTTTCAAATGCTCAAACAAGATTTGACATTGGCAGCCAGCAACTACATGTGGACATCCTGCTTAAATCCCCATCGTCCAATGTGACCACAGCAACCTCCTGGGCACTCCCGACTCAAACATTAGAGAATCCCAATCCCCAGTGGAAGGCCATCGATGCCGCGACCGCGTACAAGATTACGGCCGAGGAAGACCAATTCGAGAAGGAGAGCGCGCGCAGGCGAAACGTCAACGAGCCTGCTCCGGTGAGGATGCCCCGCGAAGAATTTGCGTCGGCAGAGATTCGACTCAGCATTCTCCTTCCGGACAAAATCTACGCCATCTGGTCCGCCGGAACGGACGGCGTAGATAACGGCGGCCCATCAGCCAGCCTTAGCATTCTTGGTCAAAACGTTTCCGATTTCGTGGTCTATCCCCAGGTCTGGTAGTCGCTTCCCACGAGAATGTTGGGCTTACTGGAGCCGCTCCAACTAACTCGTTGGCACTACTGAGATTGTTTCCCCTGCATCCCCCGAAGCTTCCTCATCCGCGCGGGATTGCTCGATGAGGATGACTGCGGCGAGTATCATGAGTGATCCGGCGATTTGAGAGGGGGCCATGGCCTCGCCGAGGATGATCCAGGCGAGGGTGCCGGCGATGACTATCTCGAAGGAGCAGGTGATGGTGACCGCCGTGGCGGAGATGAAGCGCAGGCTGTAGAAGAAGCAAATGATGGGGACAAGCCCGAGGACAAGAGTGTAGCCGAGCATGTACCAGACCACTTCGCGATTGGGAAACGCGGCGATGAGTTTCGTGTGGGACTGGAAGAGGAGGTACATCAGGCTCGACGCGAGAAAGGTGTGCGCGGTAAAAGCGAGTGGGTTGTAGCGGCTACCGAAGCTCTTGGAAAAGGTTGATACGAAGGCGAACGTGAATGCGGCCCCGCCCGCCGCGGCAATGCCGAGGGCATCAAATACAAACTTGCCGCGGTGAAGGCCGGTGGCAAAGACGCATCCGGTCATGCTGGCAACGACGGCGACCACCTTTTTCCAGTCCACTTTTTCCGTGCCGCGCCAGCGGTTCCAAATCAGCACAATGGCGGGGGCCGCGTATTGCAGTGTTACACCCATGACGGTATTGGTGCGCTGGATGCCGACGTTGACCAGGTAGCTGCTGCCGGCGATGCCGATGGCGCCGAGAAGGGCAAACCGCCAAATGTCGCGACGCTGGACGCGCAACAGAGTCGGGCGCACGATGGCCAGGCCGAGCGCGAGGGCGAGCCAGGAGACGACGTGGGATGCCTGGGCCAGGGAGAGGGCGTCGACCTGGCGGAGGATGACGCGGCCGGCGACAACGGACGTGGCCCAGAAGATGGCGGCGGTGGTGACAAGGCCGAACCCGATGAGCCGATGTCTGACGTTTTGGGCGTGGGCCGTGGGGGCGGCTCCGTCGCTCAACTTTGCAGCTTGCGGTTGATCAATTCGTTGACAAGGGCGGGGTTGGCCTTGCCGCGGGACTTCTTCATGACCTGGCCGACGAGGGCCTGGATGGTCTTGGCGTTGCCGCCCTGAATCTTGGCGACCATGTCGGGGTTCTCGGCGATGGCCTCATCCACGAACTTCTCGATCTCGCCTGTGTCGCTGACCTGGAGCAGGCCTTCGGACTGAACGATTTCCTCGGGTGCGCGACCGGTCTCGACGGCTTTCGCGAAAACGTCCTTGGCAATCTTGCCGCTGATTTTGCCCTCGTCGATCATGCGGACGATGGAGGCCAGACCCTCGGACTTGAGGGGAAACTCGTCGGCCTCGACGTCGCGGGCGTTGAGTTCGCGCAGCACCTCGGTCATCATCCAGTTGCTGAGAGACTTGGGGTTCTTGTGGGCTGCCACGGCGTGTTCGTAGTAGGTGGCGGTCTTTTTGGCGGAGGTTAGGACGCGGGCGTCATACTCTGGGAGGCCGTATTCCTCGACGAAGCGGCGGCGCTTGGCGTCCTGAAGTTCGGGGAGGTGGGCGCGCACTTCCTCGCGCCATTCGGGGGTGATGTGGACTTCCACCAGGTCGGGATCGGGGAAATAGCGGTAATCGTGGGCGTCTTCCTTGGAGCGCATGGCGCGGGTGGCACCGACGGCCTCGTCCCACAGGCGGGTTTCCTGGATGATCTTCTCACCGCGGTTGAGGGCATCGGACTGGCGACGGGTTTCATACTCGATGCACTTGAGGGCGGTCTTCATGGAGTTGAGGTTCTTGATTTCGACCTTGGTGCCGAGGGTCTTGGTGCCAACCTCGCGGACGGAGATGTTCACCTCGAAGCGGAGGCGACCTTCCTGCATCTTGCAATCGCTGACCTCGATGTACTCGAGGAGGTTCTTGAGGGTCTGCATGTAGGCAAGGGCCTCGTCGGCGTTGTCGATGTCGGGCTCGCTGACGATCTCGATGAGGGCCGTGCCGGCGCGGTTGAGGTCCACGAGGGAGTAGTCGGCACCGGGGATATCGGGATGGATGAGTTTGCCGGCGTCCTCCTCGAGGTGGACGTTGTTGATGCGGACGCGCTTGGTGGTGCCGTTGACGTCGAGGTCCACGTAGCCGTTGAGGCCGAGGCTGGCGTAGTTCTGGGAAATCTGGTAGTTCTTGGGGAGGTCGGGATAGTAGTAGTTCTTGCGGTCGAAGACGGTGCGCTCGGTGATTTCGCAGTTTAGGGCGATGGCGGTGCGGATGGTGTACTCGATGGCCTGGCGGTTGAGGACGGGGAGCACGCCGGGCATGCCGAGGCAGATGGGGCAGACCTGCGTGTTGGGCGGCGCGCCATAGGTGATGTCGCAGCCGCAGAAGATCTTCGTGGCCGTGGAAAGCTCGGTGTGAACTTCAAAGCCGATAACTGGTTCGTAAGTTGCCATGAATGGCCCAAGATGAACGGCGGAATGGCGGACGCAACGATGAAATTGGGGGGCAAGATTCTATTGAAAGCCGCATATGGGGCCTCATCGTGGGGGAAAATACCAATGAGGTGGGACTTACCATGAGCGCCAACGCCGCGAAGCCGAGGGTTTTCAAGAATTTCATTGCCGGGAAGTGGACGGCAGACGGAACGAAGGGGCATTTCGACAACATCAGCCCGGCGGACACGCGGGACGTGGTGGGGCAATTCCCATCGGCGGGCTCCGAGGAAGTGATGGAGGCGGTGGCCGCGGCGAAGGAGGAGTATGCGCGTTGGCGGCTGGTGCCGGCGCCGAAGCGGGCGGAGATCATCCGGCGGGCTGGCGACATCATGTCGGCGCGCAAGGAAGAGATCGCGCAGCTCATGACGCGGGAAATGGGCAAAATCGTCGTGGAGACTCGCGGCGATGTGCAGGAGGGCATCGACACGGCGTACTACTCGGCGGGCGAGGGCCGGCGGCTGTTCGGCGATACGGTGCCGTGCGAGCTGCCCAACAAGTTTGGCATGAGCGTTCGCATGCCTGTGGGCGTGTGCGGGATGATCACGCCGTGGAACTTTCCGATGGCCATCCCGACATGGAAGATTTTCCCTGCGCTGGTTTGCGGGAATACGGTGGTGTTCAAGCCCGCGACGGACACGCCGGCGACGGCAGTGATGTTCGTGGAGGTGCTGCTGGAGGCGGGAGTGCCGGAAAAGGCGATCAACCTGGTTTGCGGTGGCGGCAGTAGCGTGGGGAATGCGCTTGTGGAGCACCCTGACGTGCCGGTGATTTCGTTCACGGGGTCCTCGGACGTGGGCAAGCGGATTGCGTCGGTGGGTGGACAGCAACTGAAGCGGATCTCGCTGGAGCTGGGTGGGAAAAACGCCATGATCGTGATGGACGACGCGGACCTGGATCTCGCGCTGGAAGGCGCGGTTTGGGGTGCGTTCGGAACCACTGGGCAGCGCTGCACGGCGACGTCACGGCTTATCGTGCATGAGAAGATCGCGGACAAGTTCACGCAGCGGGTCATTGATCGTGTGAAGAAGCTGCGCGTCGGGAATGGCCTGAAGGACGGCATCGAGATGGGGCCATGCGTGAGCCAGGGACAACGCGAGAGCGTGAAGCAGTACGTGGAAATCGGCAAGAACGAGGACAAGGCGACGCTGGCGCTGGGCGGCAATGAACTGACGAGCGGCGATCACGCGCACGGGTGGTTCTTTGAACCGACAATTTTCACGGATGTGAAACCCAACATGCGCATCGCTCAGGAGGAGATTTTTGGGCCGGTGCTGAGCGTGATCCGGATCAAGGATTTCGACGAGGCCATCAATGTGCTGAACGGGACGATCTACGGGCTGAGTTCGTCAATCTACACGCGCGACGTGAACGCGGCGTTCCGTGCGATTCGTGACATCGAGGCGGGAATCACTTATGTGAACGGCCCGACCATCGGCGCGGAGGTACAGTTGCCATTTGGTGGCGTGAAGGCCACGGGCAACGGGCACCGCGAGGCGAGCCACACAGTACTGGATACGTTTACGGAGTGGAAGAGCGTGTACGTGGACTACAGCGGCAAGTTGCAACGCGCGCAGATTGATATCGAGTAGCCCTTTACGATTAAGGGGCTATAAGGGGTTCCAAGGGGTCGTGGGGGAATAGGCAGGCGCGTTTTCGCGGGGTAGGGTCGTGCGCAACGACTTTAGAAGGAGTGTTTGCGCATGACATGGACGATTACCCCGAAGGCGCTGCAACTGCTGCTGGATTTTGAGGTGGGCGGCGGGCAGACTTATTATGAGAGGCACCTCAGGCATCCGACGTGGCCTGGGGGTGATTCCGGGGTTACGATTGGGATTGGGTATGACCTCGGATACTGTACCCGCGTCGAATTCCAGTCTGACTGGCACGGATTGGACATGGCGTCCCGCAGCGGGCTATTGTTGGTCCTGGGCATTAAGGGCAGCGACGCTCGTGAGTCGTTGCCTGCGGTGCGCGAGTTTGTGATCCCGTGGCAACTTGCGTTGAGTGTTTTCATGGAGACTGTCCTGCCGCGTTGGTTCCAACGAGCTCGGGCGATTTATCCCGGGTTGGAGTCTCTGCCCGGCGACGCACAGGGTGCGCTTGTCAGCCTTGTCTATAATCGTGGATCCAGCCTGACGGGACCGCGGCGGGCGGAGATGCGCGAGATTCGGGATTTGGTTCTGTCCGGTGACCTTGTGGGAATCGCGCGGCAAATCCGACAGATGAAGCGATTGTGGGCGGGGACATCCATCGAGAGTGGCATGGCCCGACGCCGCGACGCCGAGGCTGATCTGGTTGAACACGCTGCCGACTGAGAGTCAGCGCCAGATGTCGGGGTTCGTTTCCTCGGGGAGGCCGTGGGATAGCTCCATGATGCGGTCCACCAGGTAGCCGGGATTGCGCGAGAGGGATTCGAGGCGTTTGCGCAACTCATCGCGCGTGCCGTGAAGGCAACTGTTGGAGGCGTAGCCAGCGGCGCGGGATTTCATAACGCGGACGGAAATGAAGCGCTTCTTATCGAACTCCGGGTCGAGTTTGGCGTTCATGTTCATGACAATCATTTCAACGAGGCCTGGGCGAGAAAGGTCTGGGTCGCCGAAATGGTACTTTCTTGAGACGCGGAGGTCGGGAAAGGAACCGGATTCCGGGACATGGGCATCGTACCGGCCAAGGATCTCGCCGATCATGTCGGTGACGGTGGTTTCGAGGTCGTCGTGGATGGTCACAAGGCGATGGTTACCGCGGCGGGCAATCTCCCATTCCCGACTGGGGGAGTTTCAGGAGCGGAATTCCCGCAAGTCTTGCTGGAAATCGCCAATTGGGGGTGATTGGGTCTGGCCTGTGTTGAAGTGAATCCCGCCATTCCAAGAAGGACCAGAAGCCAATGCCGCAGAATGTGAATCGCCGCCAGATTCTCAAATTCACCGGTGGGATTGCTGCGGGAGCGATTGCTGGGGGATTGTTGCAACCGGTAATGACGGGTGCGGCGCCCATCAACCCAAACCGGAAGCGCGTTGGACGTGTTGCCCATCTGACCGATATCCACGTTGAGCCGGAACTCAGAGCTGACAAGGGGCTGGCTGCGTGCCTGAAGGCCGCCCGGGAATTGAAGGACAAGCCCGACCTGGTGCTGAACGGCGGTGACGCGATCATGGATTCGCTGAAGGCGACGCGCGAGCGAACTCAGGTTCAGTGGGACCTGCTGATGCGGGTTTTTAGGGATGAATGCCCGATACCCATCGAACATTGCATCGGGAATCACGACATTTGGGGATGGGGCGGCGGAAAGACGGATGGCTCGGAGGCCGACTTCTTATACGGCAAGGAATGGGCCCAGGATGTGCTGCTCATGGAGAAGCCGTATCGCAGTTTTGACCGGTTCGGGTGGCACTTTGTGGTGCTGGACTCGATCCAGTACCGGCCGGGCGGCGGGTATATCGCGCGGATTGACGATGGGCAGATGGAATGGCTGCAGGCGGACCTGGAGGCGACACCGGCGACCATGCCGGTATTGGTACTTTCCCATGTGCCAATCCTGAATGCCGGGGCCCTGATCGGGGGAAACAACCCGGTGGATGGCAAACAGTATATTGTGAGCGGCGCCGCGATGATCCTTGATGCGCGCAAATTGAAAAATCTGTTTTATAAGCATCCCAATGTGAAGCTGTGCCTGAGTGGACACATCCACCTGCTGGATCAGATCCGGTACAATGGGGTGACCTACATTTGCTCGGGGGCGGTCTGCGGAAACTGGTGGAAGGGAATTCTGCAGGAAACGCCGGAAGGCTTTGGTGTCATTGATTTGTACGACGACGGGAGTCATGACTTTCAGTATGTTGCCTACGGCTGGAAGGCCGGGGCTTAGGCAATATCAAAACAGGGGTGCGCGCGAAATGGCGCAGCACGGGAAAGGGAGCAGTGATGAGCAGCGATATGAAGCGCCGGGATCTCCTCAAGATGGCTGGTGGTTTGGCCGCAGGCACGGTTGCGGGGGGGCTGTTGGGATCGAAAGCCATAGCCGCAACAAATTCCGCCTCGACAGATGGGAAAGCAAAGAAGCGCGTATACCGCATCGCCCACATTACAGACGTTCACGTGAAACCGGAGGCGCGCTCACCTGAAGGAATGGTCGCGGCGTTGCAGCACATCCGGAACCAGCCGGACCAGCCTGACGTAATTTTCAACGGAGGCGACCTGATCATGGATGCTTTGGCCGCGACGCGCGAGCGAACAAAGATCCAATGGGACCTCGCGAAGAAAATCCTGGCCGATGAAACCAAGCTGCCCATCGAGAACTGTATCGGCAACCACGACATCTGGGCGTGGGGCGGGGGCAAGACGGACGGCACGGAAGCGGATTTCCTTTATGGCAAGGAATGGGCGCTGGATGAATTGATGATGGAGAAACCCTACCGGAGCTTTGACCGCGCGGGTTGGCACTTCATCGTGCTGGATACCGTGCAAACGCGCCCCGGGGGCGGCGGATACTCGGCGCATCTGGACGACGAACAGTTTGAATGGCTCAAGGCGGATCTGGAGAAAACACCAGCCACCACGCCAGTGTTCGTCTTCTCGCACATTCCGATTATCAACGTGGGGTCTTACTTCTTCGGGAAGAACACAGAGAAGGACGGGCAGTGGAAGGTTATCAGCGTGCTAATGCTGCTGGATGCGCGGAGGTTGAAGGACCTTTTCTATCAGCACAAGAACGTGAAGCTGTGCGTCAGCGGGCACATCCACCTGCTGGACCAGATCATTTACAACGATGTAAACTACATTTGCTCGGGAGCCGTCAGTGGCAATTGGTGGGGCGGGCCATTTCAGGAGACGCCGGAAGGCTACGGATTGATCAACCTTTACGACGACGGAAGCCACGATTACGAGTATGTGATTTACGGCTGGAAGGCGAAGGGCTGAGGGAGCTGGATTTCCATTGCGGTTGTGGTCTCGGGCCGGTGTAGGTGCTGGTTGGTTTAACAAGGAAAGATGGAAGGGAATCGAATGATGAAGCGTTTCGTGATCACGGGATTGTTTGCGGCCGTATGCGCCACAGGATTTGCGGAAGAGAGTACCCAGACAGAGAAAAGTGTATGGGCCACGCCCATGGACAGCACCACAGTGACGGCCACGGACAAGGCCAAGCTGCCAACTTCCCTGCCCAAGGAGATTCACTGGTTCCGCAATTCCTCGGAATACAGGGCCTGTGCGATCCAGACTTACAAAATGGCAACGCAGGTCGTGGAGGCCAAGGCGAAGGACCTGACCTCGGGTACATGGGCCGTGATTCTCGATGCGGACGAGACGGTTTTGGACAATTCGCAGTTCCAAAAGGAATTGGGAATGAGTAACAAGAAGTTTGATCCGAAACTGTGGGATGAATGGGTCATGCGAGGCGAAGCCGGGCTGATACCGGGTGCAAAGGCTTTCACGGACCGCGTGCGGGAGTTGGGTGGCATCGTGGCCATCGTGACGAATCGCAACGTGACCCAGCAGAAGATCACCGAGGACAACCTGAAAAAAGTCGGCGTTTACTACGACCTGATTTACTGCAAGTCCGGTGAGAGCTTCAAGGAGGAGCGGTTCAAGAAGGTGGAGGAGGGCGACAAGGAGAAGGGGATCGGCCCGCTGAAGGTGATCATGAATGTGGGCGACAATATCCAGGATTTCCCCAAGGCACGCCAGACACTGAGAAACGCCGCGGACGAGGGCGAGTTCAAGGATTTTGGGGACATCTTCATTGTGCTGCCCAACCCCATGTACGGCTCCTGGGAGCGAAATCCGCAGAATTAGTTTGCGCGCGGCGATTGGCCTGATGCTAATTCCGCGAATCTACCCGCGATGACCTTGGGAAGGAACTGCCGCACCATGAATTGGACTGCATTTTACAGACTTGCGGGCGCGCTTGCGTGTGCCGTGCTGATTGCCGGAAATCCTGCGGAGGCCGTCACCACGCGGACCGTGGCTTTGGCAGCTCACGAAGGTTCGGACGACCCGGTGGACGAAGCTCTTGCGGCGCCGATGGACCTGGATATCGCGGCATTGAAGGACAAGTACCAGAATGCTGTGGTTAAGATTGAGTTCACCGCCCTTCGCAACCAGGACGAGACGAAACTCAATCCAACAAAGAGCGAGAACTACTACAGCGGCGAGGAACCGCCGCACGGGTCGGGATTCTTCATCAGCGAGGACGAGATCGTCACGAATGCGCATGTCGTGGAGCAGGCGCGCACGGGCTCGATACGGATCAAATCCCCGGCGGCGGGAAATGTGGAGTTCAAAGTGGAAGTTCGCGGGGTGGGTGGTTCGGAAAATATCGACCTTGCCGTACTTCACCTGCCCAAGGACGAGCTTCTGCGACTTAAAAAGCGCTCGGGGTTAAAAAAGATCCCGACTTTGCAATTTGGGGATTCCGATTCCGTCAAACAGACTGATCCGCTGGCGATTTTTGGGTATCCGCAATCGAGC
The DNA here is from genome assembly GCA_019695055.1 of Candidatus Sumerlaeaceae bacterium. Classification (GTDB taxonomy): domain Bacteria; phylum Sumerlaeota; class Sumerlaeia; order Sumerlaeales; family Sumerlaeaceae; genus JAIBAT01. The sequence goes on from JAIBAT010000143.1 coordinate 53,176, forward strand.
GATGAATTGAAGATGATCCAGGCGAAGGTAACGGGGCGCGAGTACCTGCGCATTAAGCGCGGGCGGTTCATCTGCGGACACCAGTTCATCGAGGTGGGGCCCGGCGCCACCGTACAGCCGGGCAACAGTGGTGGGCCGGCACTGGATAAGAGTGGCAAGGTCGTCGGGATCCCGTCGCGCGGTTCGGGGTATGGCTCGGAGCAAGGGTTCCTGATTCCGTCGCGGGTTGTGCTGCATTTCCTGGATCGGGTGCGCCAGAGCGAAGGGGGCAAGAAGTCCCTCAATCTTCCGAAACTTGGTATTGGACTAACGGAGAACTTTATTGGGACCTGCGTCTGGTCGGGTGCGCCGGAAGATGTGGTAACCTTTGAGCTCGGTGTGTTAATATCAGAGTTGGTCCCTGGATCACTGGCTGAAAAATGGGGCCTGAAGGATCAGGATATCCTCATTGGTTTTGCGAACAAGCAACTCGGGATATCCTGCGCACTGGACTTTGGCGGCTACCGCGTGGGAACCGGCCGCATGAAGAACTGGCCGGAAGGGCTGGAAAGCAGCGAAAGCGCCGAAGGCACAACAGAGCCGGAGCAGAGCAAGCTGCATCTATCGGAATTGGTCCTGCGTAGCAATCCGGGTGATGACATTACACTGTGGTACGTGCGACGGGGACAGAACGGCATTCAGAAGATCGAGAAGAAATTCGAATACGTGAACGTGGGCAACATTCCCCACCTTGGCACGTTTGACAAACCGTCTTATGAACTGTGGGGAGATTTTGTGGCGCAAGACTTCAACGAGTTCAATACTTCGGTATTTGAGCTGCCGACTCGCGAATTGCTGCAGGGTGGTGTGTTGGTAACGTTTGTGGAGCCCAACAGCCTGGCAAGCCGCCGGGGAATGGAACCGCACGCGCGCGACACCTACAGTTTCTCGTTCAATGATGACTACGAGCCAGCTACTACGTGGGCCATCATAGACACGGTGGATGGGAAGCCCGTGAAGAATCTTGCGGAGTTCAAGGCGGCGCTGCGCGCTGCGGAGAAAAAGTTTGCGGACGCCGAGAAAGCCCCGGGGTATGATCCGTCCCGACGCATGTTCCTCAAGGAGCGCTATGTGGAGATTGGATTCCGCACAAACACCCGCCAAGGCACTGTTTTGCGCCTGAATCCAGCGTTCCCCATAGACGAAGCACTGGAAACTGCGAAGAAGGATAATCCGTCGTAGCTTAATCCTCGATACTCAGGGGCGGGCCGGGCTTCTTGGTGTGCTGGAGCAGCCATTCGTAGATTTCCGGATTTGCGTAGGTGCGCGTCCACGAGTTGTGTGTGGCGTCTGGATAAATGGTCTGCTGCGCATCGCCGCCGGCTTTCTTTACCGCAGGAACCATGACCTCGGTTGCCGATACAGGAACGGCTTGATCCTTGGCGCCATGGAACGCCCAAATCGGAACGGTCTTCAAGTTCTCGGCCAGGTAGGGATTCCCTGCGCCGCAGATTGGAATGATGGCCGCGAATCGTTCGGGATGCTTTGTTGCGAGTTCCCAAGTGGCAAACCCCCCCATGCTTATTCCGGTTAGGTAGACACGATCCAGGTCGACGGGATACTTCTTTTCGACGTCGTCCAGCAAGGCCATTAAAGTGGGCTCATCCCACCACTGCTTCAAGGGGCACTGGGGAGAAACGACAATAAACGGAAAAGTTGTTTGTTCATCGAGGAAGGATGGGGGGCCGTGCTTTTTCACAAGGCTGAGGTCCGTGCCACGCTCACCGGAGCCGTGAAGAAAAAGGATCAACGGGTATTTGGCCTTTCGCTCCCCCTTTGGCAGTTTCGGAATGTGGACCAGGTAATTACCGGAGAAAGTCTTTGTAACCAGCCTGTTAAACGTCGCTGCCTTCTGCCCCGTGGTTTCCTGCGAATCTGCCAGCCGGCTCCTGCGCGTTGCCGCATTCCCACTGGAAATTGAGACAATAGCAAGCGCCACAAATAGTGTGTGGGTAAAACAAGGTTTCATGGATGCCACCTTTCATGAGTGTCGCTTAAGGTCATCCCCAGTTCTTCCCGCAAATCAACGGTATTGAAAGTCGCGTGGGACATTGCATGGTTGCTTCATGATTGCGGGTGATTGGAGAATGGTGGCGGTCGTGACCGCAGCAGCGCTAACGACTGGCATTGGCTCAGGCGTCGCAGGCGGAGCACAAGACACGGCGACGAGCACCACAACTCCTGGATACGTGACTTCAGCTCGGTGTGCGGAGTGCCACCAAAACGAACACGATTCGTGGTCCAGGACATTTCACCGGACCATGACGCAGGCCGCCAACGAGAAGACTGTGCGCGCGCCCTTTGACGGCAAGATCCTGAAATGGATGAGTATTCCTGCCATTCCTCGACGTCTGGACGGAAAGTTCGTCATCGAAACCACCGATCCACGAACCGGGGAGATGCGGGAATTCCCCATTGAGCGCACGGTGGGATCACGGCGCATGCAGCAGTACTTGACCAAGGTTGGAGACCGGTTTGTCCGCCTACCGGTGGCGTACTCCATGGAGGAGAACCGTTGGTTCCATTTGTCCGAGGCTTTTTTCAGCCCGGACGGCATGGATTATCACGCCAACACGGCGGTGTGGGATGCGAACTGCATCTTCTGCCATAACGTCGGTGCGGACCCGGGCTGGAATGGATCGAAGAGGGCCAATCCCATAGTTGGGATGGAAGGGACCTTTGACTCCCACGTGGCCGAGCTCGGCATTGCGTGCGAAGCGTGCCATGGTCCCGGCGAGGCCCATCTGCAGAAGTGGAAGAGCGTTTCGAAGCCCGTGACGCTTCCGGCCTCACGTCCGGCCGATGCGTCGATTGTGAATCCTGAACGCCTCGCGAAGGACTTGAGCACCATGGTGTGCGGCCACTGCCACGGGCAACGAGTCCCCGCCGAGGAGGCCGCGATCCGCAAGATTATGGCCAAAGGTGATCCGTACAGGCCGGGCGAAGATTTGTCCAAATATTACAAGCCGGTGACACATGAGACGCGCGTCGGGGAGTTCAGCTTCGCTCCGCGCTTCTGGAAGGACGGTTCACCTCGATTGACGGCCTATGAGTACCAGGGGTTGCTGCGCTCGAAGTGTTTCACGAAGGGCAATATGAACTGTTTGTCATGCCATACCATGCACGAGGGGGATCCCCACGGGCAGTTGCGCCCGGATTTGCCCGGTAACAAACTGTGCCTCCAATGCCACCACGAATACGAGGGCGAGAAGTTGACGGCCCACACTCATCACCCGGAAGGGGCACCGGGGAGTAGTTGCATTGCCTGCCATATGCCCCCGGTGGTTTACGGGGTCATGTCGTGGCACCCCACCCATGAGATCAAGACACCGGATCCTGTGCATTCGGCTGAGTTCAAGAAACCCGACGCCTGCACGGTCTGTCACACAGACAAATCCCTCCAGTGGGCCGAAGCCCGTGTTCGGGATTGGTGGCCCAAGGAGGGTCGGACAACCGCCGCCCTTGCGGCAGAGTTCGCCACTCCGGAAATCCCACGCGCGCTGTTTGCAGGGGACGCAGTTTATCGGACACTGGCCGCGCAACGCCTTGGGTTGCCCGCTCCAAGCCGGCGCATGGCCAAGTGGGCTGTACCGATGCTGGCCATGGCCCTGACGGACGAGTATCCCAATGTTCGGCGTACTGCGAGAAACTCATTGGTGGCGCTGACTGGGGATTCCAGTCTGCCACAGGCGCTGGATCCTGCGGAGGCTCGGACTGAAGCCATGGGAAGATGGGCACACGACCCAGTAACGCCCGCCCCATCAGCACGCACACGCATGCCTTTTGATGCCCAAGGGCTGATTAACACGACACAAACTATTGAGTGGAAAAAGATGAGGGTTGAAGTGCCTGTGACCGTCGGGGAGTAGCCTCCCTCCATCCAGCTAAGAAACTGTTTCTGTTTCCACGGGGGCGTTTTGGCGGACGCTCAGAGTGGTGATGGCAACAACAGCGGCAATAATGAGGGCAGCGGCCACAACGGTCCGCGTGGTGAGGGGCTCCCCGGCCAGAGCCCAGCCGAGGACGACCGCAACCAACGGGTTGACGTAGGCATAGGTCGAGGCACGCGCCGGTGTGGTGTGCCCAAGCACATAAATGTATGCGCTAAATCCCACCAGCGAGCCAAAGGCGTACAGATAACCCAATGCCAGCAGGGACCTCGTGCTGAAGGCGCCGGGATGAAGCAGGGACGTCTCGCCCGTTGCCAATCCCGCAATCAATAGCAGTGTGCCTCCCGCTATCATCTGGGCACCTGTGTTAAAAATCGGGGAAGCGGTTTTCGGCAAGCGCCTCGAGTAAAGTGATCCCACGGACCAGCTCAGCGCGGCCAACAATACAGTTCCAGCGCCGACAAGGTCGACAGGTTGGTCATGGGCACTCAGTTTCTGGGGTCCAATCAAGATGGCCAGACCGGCGAAACCGATTAGCAGCCCCGCAATGGTGCCCGGTGTAGGGCGATGGGATTTCAGCCAAAGCCAGTCGAGGAGCGTCATCCAGAACGGTGTAATGCCCACAAGGAGTGCGGCAATGCCGGAAGGAATGCGCTGTTCGCTCCAGACCACAAGCCCATTGCCTCCGAGTAAAAGAAAAGCGCCAACAATGGCCGCGCCGCGCCACTCCCCCCGTGAGATCGTGGGCGCGCCACGCAGCTTGCCCCACGCATAAAGCGTGGCGCCCGCCAGCACAAATCTTGCGCCAGACATGAGGAACGGCGGCAAGGTTTCGATGGCAATGCGAATGGCAAGGTAGGTGGATCCCCAGACAATGTAGAGGGCCACAAACGCAAGGATGAGAACACCCCGGGAACCTGACGATGACTGCGACGAAGTCATGGGAACCGATTCCGCCGACTGGCTGGGGAGATGTAAAGGGATTCCGGCAAGCTCGGCGCAATGCCCTTGACGGGCCCATGAACCAAGCCTACACCTTCAGAATTCAATCCAAACAACCCGCCCGAAAACTCGGAGAAACCATGATGCCTGTCAGCTTGAGAAGTTATTTTGCTCCGGTGGCCTGCGCCACCCTGTTCGCCATGGCAGCGAACGCAACTGCGTTGGATGAGCGGGTTGCCAAATTGACCAATGACCCCAACGGGGACAAGATTAGTGTTCATCTCCTCGAAATAGAGAAAGCTGTGGCCGGGGGGCAGAAGCAACTTGCGACGGCCGCCCCCTCGAAATTGTTTTCCGCGCGCAAGGGAGCATTGCAGGTCAGCGTTGTTTGCTCTCATCTGGATGACGCCGTTGGGGCGAAACTCGGGGTTGCCGGGGCAAAGGTGACAGGGCTATACCCCCAGTTTAATCGTGCAAACGTGCTTGTCTCTGACCTGGCGGCGCTCCACACCCTGGCAGCCCTGCCCGAGGTGGTCATGATTCGCCCGTCGCTACGACCACACACCCGCAACTCGAGCGTGGATGGCCGCGCCCCGCGTGCGCTTCGATCCGACAGCGTGATCAGCCATTACGGACTGACTGGGTTTGGCCAGAACATTGGCATACTGTCCGACAGCTTCTGTTCAACGATCTTTACCCGCGACAACAATACGTTGCCGGCCTTTGGCGAAGCGGGAATCCTTACCGGTGCGATCAACCAGGATACTGGTGACCTACCGCCCGCCGTCCTGATCCTTGAGGAGTTTACTGGCGACGATTTCGGTTTTCCCGCAGATGAAGGCGGTGCCATGGGCGAACTCGTTCACGACATCGCCCCAAACGCGGCTTTGTCGTTTCATACGGCTTTTATCAGCGAGGAAGACTTTGCCCAGGGAATTACGGACCTGCGCACGATAGCCAATTGTTCCATCGTTGTCGACGACGTGGGCTATTTCGAGGAGCCGGTTTATCAGGATGGCATCGTAGCCCAGGCTGCCGGTGCATGTGTGGCCAACAATGTTCCTTACTTCTCAGCGGCGGGGAATGATGCCAACCTTGGTTTCCGCAAGCAATACAGGGACGTAAACGCCCGTCGCGGCGACCGGGGGCGACTTCTGCAAGGAAACGATTTACACGACTGGGGCGGCGGCAATGGGTACCTGCCGGTGGTTGTTCCCCCGACGGGCGCCGTATTGGGGATGTTGAACTGGAATCAACCATTTCAGAGTGTTAGTCCGCTGAGCGGTGCGCGAATTGACCTGGATTTGTACCTGACACCAACTCCGGACGCAGCGGGGCTGCAGAATCCAGTAGATGCGGGCCGCGATGTGCAGGGAAGTTCCGTGAGAACATTTGGCGACGCACTCGAGTTCATCTACTTTGAGAATACAACGCTTTCCCCGATTACGGTTTATCTGGCGGTGAATCATGTACGCGGCAACAAGACAACTATCCCCCAGTCGCGCAGCACACCCCTGGAGTTCTCGCTAATGCTGTTTGATTTCGGTTTAGCCCTCATTTCGGTGCCAAGCATTCCGAGTGGATCGTCGGATTTCGGCGGGCCCACGATATTTGGCCACCCGACTGGGCCGGGAGTTGTCTCGGTCGGAGCCGTGCCGTGGTGGGAAGCGCCGGACTTCAATCCCGCCTTCCAGCCGACATCAGAAATAGATCCTGAATTTTACACATCCCGCGGAGGCGCCATGAGCGTCTTCTTTAACGGGCTCGGCCAGTTCTCGCCACGGACGGATTTCCACCCCGTGGTCTCTGCCGTTGACGGCAATGACACGACCTTCTTTATTACGTCTGACAGTGTGTATCAGCCCGGTGGTCTCTTTGACTTTGTCAATGGTTACCAGGGTGAACCTGACGGGCTACCGAATTTCTTCGGAACCTCGGCGGCAGCACCCAATGCCGCGGCTGTGACCGCACTGCTGAAGCAGGCCGACCCAGGGCTTTTCCCCTCCACGATCACGGCCATCTTGCAGGTAACGGCTCGGGACGTGAAGGGCGACCGTGCGGCTCCGGATGTGGACGACACCACGGGGGCCGGTCTGATAGACGCGAGGGCAGCGGTTGACCTTCTCTTTGGCATGTAACCAACCCGAATTCGCCGGGCGGGCAGGGCATTGACCGGGGAAGCTCTTCCCGGAAAGGCCTTGCGCGCCCTGGCGGCAGTCATCATCACCATGGGCCTTGCGCGCCTGGTGGCGGTGGTCTTTGGAGCACCGTTTTTTGACGAAATTCTTTATGTGTGGATTGGACATAACAATCCGCTGAACTTTCAGCCGCATCCTCCGGGTACGCCATTGCTGGGATTGCTGGGAACTTCCCTTTTGGGCCGCACGGATTCCACTTTGCGGGTGCTCCCATGGTTGCTGGGCTTTTGCGGCCCGGTTCTGATGTATATGCTGGCGCGGAGTGTCACGGGATCCGCAGCTGCGGCCTTTTGGGCGGTCGTGGTGTTCTGCGCGATTCCAATGTTCAACGGCTTTGGAATCATCCTGACGCCGGACGGCCCGCAATTACTTTTGTGGATCCTGATGCTACTCCTGACCTGGAAGGCGATTAACTCCGGCAGGAAGCGATGGTGGATCCTCGTAGGGGCCGTGGCCGGTCTTGCGCTCTATTTCAAGTATATTGCCGTATTGTATTGGCCGTGCCTGCTGCTTTGCCTCCTGATCCTGCCGCAGTGGCGCAGGCAACTGCGCACTGCCGGGCCATGGCTCGCGCTTGTTTCAGGAATCTTCGTTTTTGCGCCAGTGGCCCTTACTGTTGAGAGTGCCAATGGATGGAATTCCATTCGTTACCATCTGGAGGGGCGGCAGAAATTCGTTTCACCCGACATCTCACGGATCGGCGAGTATTTCGGGCTGCACTTCGTTCACTATTCGCCCATTATTTATCTGGGTTTGTTGTCGGCGTTGATTTGGGCCCTGCACGCCGCCTGGAAGCGGCGCGACGAGAAGCTGGTGTTTCTTGGCTCGTTTTCCGTGCCAGTGTTCGCGTTTTTTGCCCTCATCACATCGGTGACAGCCCGGCGGCTTAGCCGGGAACAATGGGATTCGCCGGCTTATGTTGCAGCGTTGATCCTGCTCATTATCATGGTGCGGGAACTGTGGAACCCAGTGCGAGCGAGAAAACTGCTCATTGTCTGCATTGCAGCAATGGCCATTGGTTACACGGAAATCGCCCTGATTCTCTTCGAAGGTTCGACGGGACTCATCAGCCGGACCATGGGGATTGAGCCGCCATTCGACTGCTGCCTGGGATTTCGGGAGATGGATCGAGAGACTGACCGGCAGCTTGCCGAACTGCCCAATGGGGAGAGGAAGATATTCTTTGGGGCTGACTTTCAACTCGCGATGACTTACTGGTACTATAGCCACAACCATGTCCCTTACTATGGCCTGAGCAAAAAGGTCGAGGAACGCTACGGGGTCAAGGAGGCGCTGAAGCGTTGGGGAATCGCAGAGGAGTGCCTTGCCAGCCAGATTGGCGCCAATGCCGTATTTGTTGAGGAGTTTGGCGCCCTTGCCATCGGCGAACAGCGAACCCGCAAGGCTCACCGGCTCAACAGGCTTGCCGGGTTCTTCAACAAGGTGGAATTCGTAAAATCCCTGGAAATACCGTTCGGGGGTCGAATCACGAAGCAGTTTGAGATTTACCGCTGCTACGGCCTGAAGCCACCGCCATGGGAAGACGGACCGTAGGTTTCTTCAGCGCCCGACGGCATCGCGGAGCGCGTCTCCCACAATATTAAAGGCCAGCATAGTAATGCACAGGGCCAATCCGGGAAACAGAAGGAGATAGGGCGATGCCCGCAGGCTGTGGGTGCCATCGGCCGCGAGGGAGCCCCAACTCGCATCCGGTGCAGGCACACCGAGGCCAATGTAACTCAAGAATGCCTCTGTGAAAATGGCCTCGGGGATGAACAGAGTCAGCGTAACCAAAATAACACCGGCGCAATTGGGCAGGATATGCAGCGCCAGAATGCGCGCAGGGCGGGCCCCCATGGCCCGGGCCGCCTGGACGAAGTCGCGCTGCTTGAGGGACAGGACCTCCGCGCGCACGAGACGGGCCATGTTGAGCCAGTACGTCAGGCCAATTGCCAGATAAATATTGGTGATTCCCTGGTCAAGATAGACCATAAGCAGGATCACGACCAGAATAGTCGGCACGCCGTAGAGGACATCCACAACGCGCATCATGGCAGCGTCCACGCGACCGCCCGTGTATCCCGCCGTGGCGCCGTAGGCCACGCCGATGAACAGGTTGATTAAACCCGCCACGAAGGCAATCTGGAGTGAGATTCGGGCGCCCGCGAGAATCCTGGCCACCATGTCGCGCCCGAGTTGGTCTGTGCCAAACCAGTGATCCTGGCTGGGAGGCTGCGTCACAACGGAATAGTCGGGGGTGTTGGCATCCCATTTCACCAGCGTGGGGCCAAGAATTGCCGCGAGGATGATCAGAATGACAGTCGCAAGTGCCACTACGGCGGCTCGGTTGCGCAAAAATCTTCTAACGGCACGACGGGTGGGGCTCTCCACGGCGGACATCATGGTATCAGGAGTCGCTACGGCAGCCTCCATGCCACGCCTCCGCCACGCTCAGGTGCTACTTGCCATACTTCTGGACGAATTCATTGCGATCCGGGGAATGCTGGAGAGCCGTCTCGTAAGAAATAATTCCACGCTTGTAGAGGTCGCCCAGCGAGTAATTCAGGGTCATCATGCCTTCTTCCAGACCGGTCTGGATTGCGGAAAAAATCTGGGGAACCTTTCCTTCGCGCAGCAGGTTGCGGACGGCGCGGTTGCAAAGCAGCACCTCACGCGCCGCGACGCGCCCGCGTTGATCCTTCAACGGAACGAGCTTCTGGGAGATGATTCCCCTGAGACTGACGGCAAGCTGGGCGCGAATCTGGGCCTGCTGGTGGGGGGGGAAACTGTCTATGATGCGATTGATGGTGGTCGATGCCTCACTGGTGTGGAGCGTCGAGAAGGTAAGGTGGCCCGTCTCGGCGAGGGTGATGGCAGCCTGCATGGTTTCCTGGTCGCGCATTTCGCCGATCATGACGATATCAGGATCCTGGCGGAAGGAATGGCGCAGCGCCCCGTGGAAACCCGTGGTGTCCTGACCCATCTCGCGCTGGCTCACCATGCACAGCTTCTCCTTAAAGACATACTCCACGGGATCCTCGATGGTGAGGATGTGGGAGCGGCGGTGCTGGTTAATGTAGTCAATCATGGCGGCCAGAGTTGTCGATTTTCCACTGCCCGTGGGGCCCGTCACAAGGATCAACCCGGCCGTGTACTGGACGAAATCGTAGCACAGCTTGGGGAGATAGATCTCCTCCATGGTGGGAATGTTTTCCGGGATCAGGCGAATGGACGCACAAAGCTTGCGCTGCTGTATGTAGAGATTGAAGCGCATCCGGGATACGGCTGGCAAGGCGTAGGAGAAATCCAGCTCATGGGTGTTTTCGAAGCGTTCGATTTGCGGCTGGCGAAGGAGTCCGTAGAGGAACGCCTCGAGATCTTCGTGGCTGATGGGGTCGCCCTTGAGTTTGTAAAGTTCCCCATCGATTCGCATACGCGGGCGATGCCCGGCACGCAAATGAACGTCACTGGCCCCCTCGGCGACGGCAGCCCGAATCAAATCCACAAATCGCGGCGATACAACGCGTTCAAGTGCTTCGAATTTTCCCGACTCCGTTGTATCCATGGGCTCTGGTTGCTTCCGCATCATGTAGTCAATTCCGCCCCCGGTAAATCGAGACCATCAATCAGGGTGCGGCGTCACAAATCAAGCACTCAAAACACCGAATTTGCTGTCATTATCAGCGCATGAAATTTGATGCCGTTTGGAATTCCGCTGCCATCGCGCCCCTTATGGGGCCATACTTTACGACGGGATACCCATAATGATTTCTTTGCAGTATTGCCTGTGCCGGTGCGTGGGGCTTTTCATTCTATTTGCCGGACCTGGGCAGGTGGTGTTTGCCCAGACCTCAGTGACAATTACAGGTCGCCCCGCCACGGCGGAAGCTACAATTTACGCCGAGACGCCCAACGACAACGGCGGCAGCGGCACGGTTACCCGTGCCGGGCGTACGAACACGGCCGGCGCATTCCGGCGGACGCTGATTCGGTTCGATGTTTCCGGCATCCCTGCGTCGGCAGTAATAACCAGCGCGGCCCTGGAATTAACCATCTCCAACGTGAACGGCGGCGCGCCAGCTGCCGTACACGCTTTACATCGGGTGACCCAGCCGTGGGTCGAGGGAACGGGCGTTGCGGCCGGAGGCGGCGGACAGGTGACCACAGGGGCGGTTTGTTGGATTGCGCGCCAGTACGGCAGCCAGAACTGGTCGGCGGCGGGCGGGGATTACCTGCCCACACCCAGCGCCACGGTCAATGTGGGAACAACCTTGGGGCTGCGGCAATGGAGCAGCGCCGGCCTAGTGGCGGACATACAGACATGGGTCGGTGGAGCGGCCACCAACTACGGGTGGATCCTTATCGGTGATGAAACCCTGTCCCAAAGCGTGCGAGGCTACACAACCTCCGAAGCCGCCAGCGACAAGCCAACCCTGATTATCAACTACAGTCCACCAGCTTCGGTGGAGGCCTGGGAAGGTTACGGAGCGCCATGAGGAACCGGAAATGGCACGACCGGTTTGCACAAGTTCCGCCGCATATTTTGGCCGATGATTGGTTTGTATCCGGTTCTTTTGATTCACGATTCAAAGGGGGAGTGGTGGCAATATGAGAAGTTACATGAGTATCATCCGACGCGGCGCCGCTTTGGTCTTGGTTTGCATCGCGGCAGCACTGCCAGCAGGTGCGCAAACGCAGATTCGCATCATGGCTTCCAACATTACGAGCGGCAACAATCAGCAGTACCTTTCCCCCGGCCAAAACATCTTAAAAGCAATGAAACCAGATGTAGTTTGCATGCAGGAGTTCAATGTCACCGGCGCCAATGATGACGCCGCAGTCACATCATTTGTTTCCAGTGTCTTCGGGGCCGGGTATTACTGGTACCGAGAGCCCAAGGCGACGGCCAACATCCCCAACGGGTTTATCAGCAAGTATCCCATCATTGCGTCGGGTGAGTGGGATGACACCCAGGTTTCGGACCGCGATTTCGTTTGGGCACAAATTGATATTCCGGGGCCCATTGACCTTTATGTCATCAGCGTCCACCTGCTCACCGCCTCAGCCACGGTTCGCAATACCGAGGCGCAGCAAATCATCAACACCTACCTGCCCACTTTGAGCATTCCGTCGAATGCGTATCTGGCCATTGCTGGTGACTTTAACACCGATAATCGCAGCGAGTCGTGTCTGAGCACATTCAGCAGCAAATTTGTGACCACGTCACCGTACCCAGCCGGCCAGGACGGCGACGGCGACACCAACTCCAGTCGGAGCAAACCATACGACTGGGTGCTTGTGAATTCGAACTTGAACGCGTACAAGGTGGCGTCAGTGTTTGGGACCTATTCGTACACCAACGGCCTTGTTTTCGACACCCGCAATTTCAACCAGACCCAGCTCAACTCCTATTTCTCGCCGTGCCTGACCACCGACAGCAGTGCGACCAATATGCAGCACATGGCGGTGGTGAAGACCTTTGTAGTTCCCGGCAGCAGCACGACTTCCAACGGTGACACCGTTTCCGTTTCGACCACAAACCGCGCACCGTCCACTATCGCCGCTGGCGCATCGGCTTCCATGCTAAGCATTATCCTCACCGCCAATAGCGGAGAGTGGGACGCAGGCACCGTGACCCTGAACCGCCTTGGCACATTGACCGATGGAAACGTTACCGCGAAAATCTACCTTGATGACGACCAGGACGGCGTCGCCGATGCGGGCGAATCCCTCCTTGGCTCAGGTTCCTTCTCCAGCGGAAGTTGCACGATTACGCTCTCGCCCGCGCCACGCACCGACTCCGGTTTACCAATTCACCTTCTTGCCGTGGCCACGACAAATGGCGCTTCGCCCGACGCCAGCACGCTGCAATTCCAACTGGCAGCGAATGGACTGACGTTTAACAGCTCCGGAGGCACCGACACGAACCCCACGTTCAGCGCTGCGTCGTCGGGCACGTCCACCATCACCAATGCACCGCCGCCAGCGGTGGTCGCAGGCAACAACACGGTGGTGGTGAACAAGTATTACAATGATGGCACGGTTGCCGCAAACGACGTGGTGGAACTGCTTGTGATCAAGGACCAGCTCGACATGCGCGGCATGATCATCAAGGATTTTTCCAGCAGCATGGGGAGTGATGGTGGCGGCAAGTATACCTTTGCAAACCACTCACTTTGGTCCAGTCTCCGCGCGGGCACCGTCATCATTCTGAGAAACGGCAATTCGGCCGCGGACACGACCGTGGGAGGGAGTGACTTCACCCTCGACGTTGGAATGGGCAACACGACCTATTTTACGGGCACGGGAACATTTGATATTGCTGGCACCGAGATGGTCATGATCAAGGAGGCGGGATCGGGTACGGCAGGAGTTACCAGCGGAATTCACACATTGGCCTCCGGCACTGCAGGGGCAAACTATACAGCTGCGCCAACCCCAAAACTGCGAGCCAGTACCACCACCGGAAACACCTCTTATTGCTACGCTAATAATACAAACGGCTCTACCGCAACGGCCTCGCTGCTTTCCAATTTCACGGACGGCAGCGGCACTGCCACCGGCGGGGCGACTGGCCTCACCTTTGGCCAAGGCAACACCACCGACAACACGAACTTCATCACATTCCTGCGCGGACCCAACGCGACTGGTGGAACCAGCTCAACAGTCACCTCGTTTGTGGCCAACTGGGATTCGCTTATTACCGCGGCGGGGTACCATCTGGATGTCTCCACAAATTCGAATTTCTCAAGCTACGTGGACGGGTTCCAAGATCTGGATGTTGGAAACGTAACCAGTTACGAGGTCACTGGTCTCGATTTCGGAAACTACTACTACAGGGTCCGCGGGGTAAATAGCGAAGGCACCACCAGCGGGAATTCCACGGCCACCTCGGCCAGCGCAGTCCCTGTAACCATGTCCTCCTGGCAGCTCGACTGACAAATTTCATGCGCCCGCCCGCATAATCGGCCCTTAGACTGGTTTTTACCCCGTTTGTGTCATATAGGGGAGTAAAGACCAGTGTTCATTTGCAAAACCAACGGGAAGTTTTGGGGAAGATTGTCGGGATTGATTGCCATTCTGGCAGTCGTCGCCACCCCCCTCGCCGCGCAAACCACCATTCGCATTGTCGCTTCTAACACGACCAGCGGCAATAATCAGGACTACCAAGCCCCAGGCCAGCACATCCTCCAGGCCCTGAAACCGGACATTGCCCTCATGCAGGAATTCAACGTGCCGGGGACAAACGACGACGCCGGTGTTTCGGCCTTCGTAACCAGTGTTTTCGGCGCGGGTTATTCCTGGTACCGCGAACCAAAGGGGTCGGCAAACATTCCCAACGGAATCGTGAGCAAATACCCCATCCTCGCGGCCGGCGAGTGGGATGACACCCAGGTTTCCGACCGCGATTTTGTCTGGGCCCGAATCGACATTCCCGGTTCCATCGACCTTTACGTCATCAGCGTCCACCTGCTCACGGCCTCCAGCGGTGTCCGCAACACCGAGGCGCAGCAGATCATCAACACCTACCTGCCAACGCTGAATATCCCGTCCAATGCTTACCTGGCTATTGGCGGTGACTTTAATACCGACAGCCGCAGCGAAAGCTGCATCAGCACGTTCAGCAGCAAGTTTGTGACGGCGTCGCCCTACCCGGTGGGCCAGGATGGTTCTGGCAATACGAATGCGGGACGCAACAAGCCCTACGACTGGGTTCTGGTGAACTCGAACCTCGACAGCCTCGAGGTGGCTACGGTCTCTGGGACGTTTTCGTATGCAAACGGCCTCGTGTTCGACACACGCGATTTCAACCAAACACAACTCAACGCCAGCTTCCCCCCGGCGCTGACCACCGACAGTGGTGCGACCAATATGCAGCACATGGCGGTCGCGCGAACGTTTGTGGTTCCGGGCGGTGGAACCGTGACCAACGGCAACACGGTGAGCGTCTCCACCATCAACCGCGCCCCCGCAACGGCGGCAGCAGGGGCAACCGTCCCAATGCTCTCGATCGTGTTAACGGCCAATGCCAATGAGTGGGACGCCGGCACTGTGACCATCAACCGCCTGGGGACCCTGCCCGATGCGTTTGTGACCCCCCGAATCTATTTGGATTCCAACCAGAACGGGGTTGTGGATGGTGCAGAAGCGCTATTGGGCACCGGCAGCTTTTCTTCGGGATCGTCTGTCATTACTTTGTCGCCAGCACCCCGCTCCACAGCGCCCACGGCAATGCACCTGTTGGCGGTCGCCTCTGTGGCTGGGGCCGCCGCTGAGGCAAGCACCGTGCAATTCCAACTGGCTGCAAACGGAGTAACCTACAGTTCAACCGGCGGCACCGACGTCAATCCAACCTTCTCAGCGGTATCGTCCGGTGTCTCCACCATATCGGGAAGCCCTCCCCCACCACCCGGACCAGCCGCTGGATGTGTGGTAATAAACAAGTACCTCAACAGCGGAACCACG
The DNA here is from genome assembly GCA_019695055.1 of Candidatus Sumerlaeaceae bacterium. Lineage (GTDB taxonomy): Bacteria > Sumerlaeota > Sumerlaeia > Sumerlaeales > Sumerlaeaceae > JAIBAT01. Next base: position 68,711 of record JAIBAT010000143.1, read on the forward strand.
GGCGACACCGTGGAACTTCTGGTGGTGCAAGACCAGCTCGACATGCGCGGGATGATCATGAAGGATTTTTCGAGCAGCATGGCAAGCGACGGTGGCGGCAAGTACACCTTTTCCACAAACGCACTCTGGTCTAGTGTGCGCGCGGGCACGTTGATAATCCTCCGCAATGATGCAACGGCGGCGGATGTCATCACCGGCGGAACGGATTTTGTGCTCGATGTCGGACTCGCCAATACCACCTACTTCACCAGCGGCGGGGGCACCTTTGACATTGGCGGCACAGAGATGGTCATGATCAAGGCTGCCGGATCTGGAACGAGCGGGTCCACCGGAAGCTGGCACGCATTGGCGTCCGGCACTGCGGGAATCCAATACACCGCGGCCCCCACACCAAAATTGCGCGCCGCAACAGCGTCCAACACGGGCCAGTACTGCTATGCGGTCAACAATAACGGCAGCGCAGGCACCGAGTCAGTGCTTACCAACTTCACGGACGCCACCGGTCTGGCACTCGGGGGAGGATCCGGACAAACATTCGGCACAGGAAACACCACAGATAACACAAATTTTATCCTGTTCCTGAGGGGAACGGCAGCCACCGGCGGCACAGGCGCAACCGGCACGGCGTTCGTGGCGAACTGGAATTCCCTGGTAACCGCCACCAGCTATCGGCTGGACGTTTCCACCAACTCCAACTTCTCCAGTTTCGTAACCGGGTACAACGATCTTGGCGTCGGCAACGTAACATCGTACCCTGTCACCGGGCTCACTCCCGGCACCTACTATTACAGAGTTCGAGGTGTGAACCGCGAAGGCACGCGGAGCCGGAGTTCCGATCCAAGTTCGGCCAACATCTCCAGCATTGGAGATTGGCGAATCTATTAGCTCCAGGGCAACCACACCTGTAATCCACCGTGCAGGACAATTGTCGATCTTTCGAGAAACTTTGCCGGAAGGCTCTTGTCTACAGTCGTGACTCTATCTTGGTGATTCTGCGCAGGCGGAGATTTTAAACGTGAAGCAGTATGTTGTTGGACTTCTCATTATTGCCATTGGCCTCAGCCATGCTTGGTCTGCCACTTTGGCGGTAAACCAATCGGCTCTGGTCGCATCCGCGAAGTCCCAAATCGGCATAACATTAACCTACGACCCGGAATATCGTGACCTTAAATATCCGGGCGGCGACGTTCCGCTCTCAACGGGGGTCTGTACCGATGTGGTCATCCGCGCCCTTCGCGACCAGGGCATCGACCTCCAAAAGGAAGTCCACCTCGACATGAAAGCCAACTTCGAGCGCTACCCCCGCATTTGGGGGCTGAAGCAGACCGACGCCAGCATCGACCATCGTCGTGTCCCCAACCTCATGACCTTCCTGAAGCGCCAGGGGTGCGTGGTGAAAATCACGGATGTGCCCGCCGACTATCGCCCCGGTGACATTGTGACCTGGGACCTGGCCAACGGCAGCCTGCCCCATATAGGGGTAATTTCTGATCGCCAGAGTCCAGACGGAAATCCTCTTGTCATTCATAACATCGGCCGGGGAACCCAGGAGGAGGACACGCTCTTTAAATACAGGATCATTGGGCACTATCGGCTGCCACCCCGAACACGAATTCCAAAGGCGACCACCGCACAGCCAGGCCCCTGACTCAGCGCTCTCCGGCGGTCTCCGGGGTGTAATCCGGCACAAGCTCGCGCAGTCCCGCACGAATGGCATTTGAGTCGCACGCCTGCGCCAGACGGGCAAGCTCATCCACGGCAACCCACAGCTTTCCACAATCCACCTCGTCCGGTTCCGTGATAAAGATCTTCCCCATGTCGGTGGCCTTCACGTCCTCGCCCGCTGTCAGCAGTTCTTCGATCAGCTTCTCGCCTGGCCGCATGCCGGTGAACTGGATGCCGATTTCCTTGTCTGGGTCAAAACCACTCAGGCGGATAAGGTTGCGAGCGAGATCCGAAATTTTCACGGGCTGGCCCATGTCGAGCAGGTAAAGGCGCCGCTGCTCCCGTGCCGACCCCGCCTCGATGACCAGGGAAACCGCCTCCGGGATCGTCATAAAATAGCGTGTCACATCCGGGTGGGTCACCGTTATCGGCCCACCACGGGCAATCTGGCGCTTAAACAGGGGGATCACGCTGCCGCGGCTGCCCAGCACGTTGCCAAACCGTACAGCGGCAAATTGGGTTTTCGATGTGCGGGCAAGACAGAAGACTATCATCTCTGCGACCCGCTTCGTGGCCCCCATCACATTCGTGGGCCGCACGGCCTTATCGCTGGAAATCAGGATGAACTTCTTGGCGCCAACGGTATCGGCAAGTCGGGCCACGTTGCGGGTCCCGACGATGTTATTCTTCACCGCCTCGTCCGGGTGCGCCTCCATGAGCGGCACATGCTTGTGCGCCGCGGCATGAAAAAAGATGGACGGCTTGTACTGCGCAGCTACCGCCTGCAATTTCGACTCGTCGCGAATGTCCCCGATAACAGACGCAATCCGATCCCCTGCCGCCTGGGCAAGTTCCGTGGAGATCTCGTAGATCGAGTTTTCGCCCTTGCCCATGAGCACAATCTGTTTGGGACCAAATTTCAAAAGTTGGCGGCACAGTTCGCTGCCGATCGAACCACCGGCGCCTGTGATGAGGATCACTTCATCCTTGATGTAATTCCGGTCCGCAGGAAGTTCCAGTTCGATCTCGTCACGGCCCAGCAAATCCTCGATCTCAACGGGGCGGATCTGGTTCACCGAAACGCGGCCGGAAAGCACGTCCTGGACCGAAGGCAGAATCTTGAATCCGACCCGGGCGTGTTCACACTGGTGAACAATTTCATTCAGCTTCTCCGGCCCCACCCGCGGCAGTGCAATCAGCACTTCCTCAGCCCCGAATTCGTCAATAATCCTGCCAAGATCCTTTGTTGATCCAGCCACGGGAATGCCATGAATTCGGCGATGCTGCTTGTTCGGGTCATCGTCGGCAAAAGCCACCGGCTCAAACGCCCTCACCGCCGCATGGCGCATCATGCGAACGACCGCCTCCCCCGCATCACCGGCACCAACCACCAAAACGCGCCGCACCCCGAGGGAATCCTCGCGCCTGCGGAGAACGGACACAAGGAATCGGCGGGAGAACCGACCGCCACCCACCAACAGAATGGTTAAACTAAACTCTATAATAAGTGCCGGCCACGGGACTCGTTGCAGGTGCCCCGCATGCTCGGGCAGGCCGGCCATCGCCGGAACAAAGGGTATAACCAATACATTTGCCGCGGCAAGGGCCACGCTACCGATCGCGCTCGAAGCAAAAATGGCCACCAACTCCGTCGTGCTGGCATACCTTAGGATACCGCGATAAAGGTTGAACGCCCAAAACAGAAAGAGCCGCACAACAACAAAAAGCCCAACCACCAACAGGTACTGATTGTAGTCGTCCCGCCGGATATCAAAATTGAACCGCAGCGCGTATCCCATGTAAAGGGCAAGAGCCACCAGCACGGCGTCCATCGCCACCAAGCCCAGCCGCTGCCATTTGATCATTGTATTCATGAACAGCCCGTCATCCCGACCTCAGGGGGCGTTGCCAACATCAAAATTTGCGGGGTTTCAGCGACTGAGAAGCTTCTCGACCCGCGCCAAATCCTCGGGGGTGTCCACACCGACGGCGGCTTCGGCGACCTTGATCATCGTGATTCGATAGCCAGCCTCCAGAAACCGCAGTTGCTCCAGTTTCTCAATTTTCTCGTACCGCGAAGGTGGCAATTTGACAATGGCATCAAGGGCAACACGCCGATAGACATACAATCCCAGATGTTTCATTCCCATGGGCTCGCCACCTCGATCATTGGGCGCCACCCGGGACCAGTCGGGAATGGGTGACCGCGAAAAGTAGAGTGCACGATGGCGCCCATCAGTCACGACCTTTACGACAGAGGGCGAAATGAACTCCTCCCAGTCGTGGATGGGTGTCATGGCGCTGCCCACGGCCGCACCGTCGTCAGCCAGCAATGCGCGCACACATTCATCCACGGTAAGGGGATTCATAAGCGGCTCATCTCCCTGGATGTTCACGACCACGCCCGCCTCACGCCCTATCAGGGCCTCCGCGATGCGATCCGTGCCGCTCGGGCAATCGACGCTGGTCATCACAGCTTCGCCCCCGAAACCCTTTACGGCAAGCGCAATGCGATCATCATCCGTCGCCACCAGCACATCCGTCAGCGTCTCCGCGCGCAACGCCGCCTCCCACACCCATTGAATCATCGGCTTGCCGGCAATTTGCACCAGCGGCTTGCCCGGCAGGCGCGTCGAGGCATAGCGCGCCGGAATGACTCCCACGACCTTCATCGATCCTCCACGAATACCCTTGCGATGGAATAAAGCGCGGCCCACCACACAACCTAATGGTGATGCAGCACATGGCCCACAACACAGCATCAGTTGCGCCGGGGCAAGCGTTTATCGCGCCACCCGGCGATTCCGGCGGGCAATTCATCTATATCCACGTTCCCTTCTGCGAGCAGAAGTGCGCTTACTGCGACTTCTTTACCGTGCGCGACGACGCGAATGGCGCCCGTCGCGCCAGCGAATGGATGAAACTTATCGCGCGGGAGATGGAGTTGTGGACTGACGCCGGCGACCTGAGCCGCGAGACCCCAATCCAAACGATCTTCTTCGGCGGTGGCACACCGAGCCTTGCCAATGCGGCTGCGGTGGAGAAGCTTCTCGATTTCGCGCGCAGCCATTACAACCTTGCCCTGGGCGCTGAAATCACAATGGAAATGCAGCCCAACACTGCCGATGGAGATAAAGTGCGGGCCCTGGCAAAAGCGGGAGTGAATCGGTTCTCCATTGGCGCCCAGACTTTCCGCGAGGAATCCCTGCGACGGGCTGGCCGCCGCCACACGGTGGAACAAACAAAAACACTGTTTCGCGAAGCGTCGCGGGCTGGAACTGCATCGCTCGACTTAATTGCCTGCTGGCCAGACCAAACCATGGAAGCCTGGCGAGCGGACCTCGACGAGGCCTTGGCCCTGGGCCCGGACCATATCAGCGTCTACGAACTGACCTTCCACGCCGGCACGGAGTTCCACCGCCAACTGAAAAGTGGTCGCATTGAGTCCCTCGACGAGGAACTCCGCCTCGCCATGTTTGAGGAAACGGACCGCGTCCTCTGCGCGGCCGGTTTCGAGCATTACGAGATTTCCAACTACGCTCGGCCAGGCGCGCGATCCCGCCACAACGAGAACTACTGGACCCTGGGCAACTTCGTGGGGCTCGGTGCTGGCGCCCATTCCTTCATCTTTCCGCACCGTTACACCAATGCTGCCAGCATCGCCAGCTACGAGAAGTTCATCGGGCGGGGCGAGCTATTCCGCCGCCCCTGCGACGCCGCCGATCCCGAGATTTTCGCCGTGGAGAACCTCCAAATGGCATTGCGCCTCGCCGAAGGCGTCGACCTCGACTGGTTTGCCGAGCGCTTTGGCATGGACATCCGCCAGCGACGCCCCCGACAGATGGAGAACCTTCAGCGCGAAGGCCTGCTTAAACTCCAAGGCGCCCGTGCCAGCCTGACGTCAGCAGGTGTTGCCCGGTTCGACTCGGTGATCGAGTTCCTGTTATAATTCTGCCCCTGTAACCCCACACCGATCAGCCCCAATCTTCCCGGAATAACACGCCAGAGCATCGGTGTTTATATTATTAGGTGCATTAAGTAGATTTGTCTCAAAGGGAGAGATCATGATTTTCAAAAATCGTAGTATATTCTATTCGCTTGTTGCTGCCGTCGGAACGCTTCTGTTTCCGCTGACAGCTCACACCGCGACCATCGCCGGCTGGAGCAATGCGAACCTCAACGTCAATGCCGCAGTCCTGGCCGACGGCCCAAACACTGGCACACTGTCTCGCGGAAGCATCACCTACGCCAACACCGCCAATGCTTACAATTCAAGCAATTGGGCCCTGGCAACAGAGGAATCCGCGCCGTCCTTCAATGGCAAATATCTGTCCATTGAGGTCTCGACTGTCGGATTCACCGGAATCAAGATCAGCTATACAGACCAGCGTTCCAGTACTGGCCCGCCAAACTCCAAGATATACTATAGTACGACCGGCAGTGGCGGCACTTTTACCCTGGCCCCCAGCGGAAACTTTACCGTCGCAACCACAGGCACAAACCGAACAGTAGACCTCTCTTCAATTCCTGCCCTCGATAACAATGCCAACGTCGTTTTCAGGATTCACTCCTGGGGCGCTTCTGCGTCAGGCGGGACATTCCGCGTCTCCAGCCTCGCCGTGACCGATGCGGCTGGTGTGACCCCTCCCGTTTCCAATACCGGCCCCATCAGCTCCGTTAAGGCCGCTGCAGATGGGTCCCAGTGGATCCTGACCTCGGGAACCGTGACCAGTGTCGGTGGAAATACGAATCGTCGTGGGTTCACCATCCAGGATGCAACTGGTGGTATCCTGATCGACAACAACGCCAGCCTGACCTACACAGTGCCGGCCGTTGGAGATTTCGTGAACATCACAACTGGCACCAAAACCACTTTCAGCGGTGCAATCGAACTGCAGCCGACGTCAAATGCTGCCGTGGTGATCGTAAACTCCGGTAATCCGCTGCCAACGCCCCAGACTTTCCTCACAGTGGATAGCTTCCTCGCGTCCTCGACGGCTACCGTGCAGTCTAACTATATCCGCATTAACAACGTGTTCCTCGGCGGATCGGTTCCGACCGGCGGAGGTACCACCACCTGGCTGGACGCCACGACCACCGGCGGTGTGAATTACCTGCTGACAAGCAACGGCGTTACCAGCGTGTCACTTCGCCTGACGGCGGACCTGGGCGGCACCGAGGCAACATGGCAAGCCAAGGCGCGTCCCGCGGTTGCCAATTCAACCGACCGGTTCGATCTTTTCGCCGTTTCCACTGTGTTTGCCGGCGCGCTGCAGATCTCGCTGAACAGCCCGGTGGGCACGACGGCCAAAACAGACAGCACGGGCCCGATTCGAGCGGCAACAATACCGGCCTCCGCAAAGGATTGGGAACGCTACGACTGACGTCGTCCGTTTACCTGATTGAATCACATTGGCGGAGGAGCCGAATGGCTCCTCCGCCTTTTTGTCTTTGGTGGAAAGAATCAGTCTGACATGACAAATTTCCCACCCAATCCTCGCGACCCATTGCACGGCATCACCCTGGAAAACATTCTTAACCAGCTCGTCGAGCGCCACGGCTGGGAAGAGATGGGACGTCGGATTCCAATCCGCTGTTTTCTCTATGACCCCACTGTAAAATCCAGCCTCACGTTCTTGCGTAAAACACCATGGGCCCGCAAAAAGGTTGAGAACTGGTTTGTCCGGGATGTTTCCAGGGAAAAGAAGGCTCCTTGAAGGCTTGATGCCCGGCGCCCCCCAAGCTTGGACTATTGGTCGAATAGGCCCTTAAAGCAGGCACGCCCAGCACGACAACTGTCGGCCTCGCAAAGCCGATCGTCCGGGCCGTGGGGGGTCATGGTCTGATTGCACCAGAAAATTTCTGTCATCTCGGTGCTGCCGCCGCGCATGCGGTCGGGGTCGGTATCCACGCCGGTGTACATATTCTTGCTCTTCAGGAACACACAAATATCGGCGCGATTATAAGGGGCCATGGGTCTTAGCTCGCTTTCGTTTCCTTGAGGGCCAGCAATGTCCGGCGTACCACCGTCTTAAACAACGGAACCTTGTAGGCGTTTTGTTCCAGCGGCGACGCATCCTTCACGGCAAGCTCACCCGCCCTAGCTGCATTCTCTTCATTGAGGGGTTTCCCCTTCAGGAATTCCTCAGCTTCGGTCGCGCGATGGGGCACTGGAGCCGCCGAACCCAGCACAATACGGCAGGCTTCCACATTGGCGCCGGACAATTTCGCCACCACGGCAACATCCGCAAGCGGCCAGTCGTAGGATTGCTTCTCGCGAATCTTGATATAGGCGCTGGCCATTCCCGCCGCCGATGCGGGAATCACGATTTCCGTGATCAGGTCCTTCGGGCCCAACACATTCTCACGACGCACATTATCCTTTGGGCGTACAAAGAACTTCTCAATGTCCACGGTGCGCTCACCCGACGAACTGGCAATCTTGAGTTGCGCACCAAAAGCCACAAGTGCAACGCCCGCCGCACTGGGATGGACAATCACGCACGGTTCACCCTCCGTGAAAATGGCGTGATAGCGGTTCTCGCCTTCCTTTGCGAAGCACTTTTCGCCACCCTTGCGCATGCAGGGGAAATCTTCGCTTCGGAAATACCAGCATCGGGGGCGCTGGCATAGGTTGCCGCCGATGGTGGCCAGGTTGCGAATCTGAGGTGTGGCCGCCTTGCCAGCCGCTCTCGCCAGGGCGGGGTGGCTTTTCTGCAGTTCGGGGTGTGCCGCAATTTCCGCCAGTGTGACCAGCGGGCCGATGCGCACCTCGCCATTTTCCACTTTAATATATTTTAGGCTGGGGGCTGTCTTGATGTTGACGAGTTTCTTCGGCTCATAGAGCCGCTCCTTCATCAGGTCGAGCAGGTCCACGCCCCCTGCATAGAGCGCAGCCTCGGACCATCCGGCCCCAAGCTGACCCATGGCCTCGGCGGGGGACGTGGCGTTTACGTAATCAAAAACCGGAAGTGAACTCATGCGGTTTTAGCTCCTTCCTTCCTGGCCAGTGCGGCAATAATCTTGTCGGGCGTCATTGGAAGTTCGAAAATCCGAACCCCAATGGCATTATAGATGGCGTTGGCGATCGCCGCGGCTGTGGGAATGACGGGCGCCTCCCCAAGCCCCATGGCGCCCACGCTATTGCGCCCGTTGGCCACATCTAACACGATGGACTTAATCTCCGGGCAATCCTTCGGCCCGGCAATCTTGTACTCCATGAAGTTTGCGTTCACCATTTTTCCGGCGCTCTTGTCCATGATGCGGTCTTCAAAGAGTGCATAACTCAGCCCTTGGATGACTCCACCAGAAATTTGCGATTCCGAGCACAGCTTATTGATGATGCGGCCGGCGTCCTGAACGGCGACGACCCGCAGCACGCGGACCACGCCGGTTTCCGTGTCCACCTCAACTTCCGCAAACTGGCATCCCGCCGTGTTGCCACGGTAGCCGTCGTAGTTCGCCTCGCGATCAGCAGAGCCAGTCACCTTGTCCGCGGTCAGCGCGGCACAGGCTTTCTTGAACGGCAGGCTCTTCGAAGGATCACTGGCCACAAAGACCTTTCCGTCCTTCGCAGAGATATCGTCCGGTTTTACCTGCCACGTGGTCGCCAGCGCCTCGAAGAGTTTCCTCTTCGCGGCGTACGCCGCCGCATGAACCGCGGGAGCTACGGTCGGCGTCGTCGTGCTGCCGCCGCTTCCCGGTCCATAGGGAAACCGGCTGTCGGCAGCCCTTACGGTAATGTCTTCCGGCTTTAGCCCAAGTTCCTCCGCCACGAGAATGGCCAGCACCGTCTTAAACCCGGTGCCTATATCTTGAGCACCCTGGTACACAGTGACTTCGCCGCCCTTTCCGATTTCCACGTCCGCCTTGGCGTCCTTGCCACCCCCAGCGTACCAAAGCGTTCCGGCTACACCCATGCCTCGTTTCAGTGGCCCGTCGGCTTTTCCCCCTCCAGCGACTTTCGGCCGGTTTGGCCAGCCGATTTCCTTCGCACCCAGATTAAACTGCGCGCGGCGCACGGGATTGTCATCATTCAGCATTCGGAATTCCAATGGGTCCAGCCCAAGCTCATAGGCCAGCATATCCATGGACTGCTCCATGGCAAAGATACCCTGGGGATGCCCCGGCGCCCGCATGGCAGCAGAGGAGCCTGCATTGGTAAAGACGTCCGACTCCGCCTTGTAGGTGGCATCCCGGTTAAGGTTATAAATCGCCGGGATGGTGCATCCTGCACCACCCCCAACTCCACCAGTCCCAAAAGTGGTAGCGGATATGGCAGTCAACTTGCCAGTCGAATCCGCCCCCAGTTTAACCTTTTGCAAGGAGTTCGGGCGATTACCCACCGCGAGGTGCTCCTCCTTGCGGGTCAGCATCAGCTTTACGGGCGCGTTGGCCTGTCGGGCAAGTTTGGTACAGAGCACGCCCTCAACACCCGGCCCAAACTTCGCGCCAAAACCACCTCCCACAAAGGTCGAAATCACACGCACTTGCTCGGCTTTCAGACCAAGATTGCTGGACAAGCCGTCGCGAACGCTGAATACGCCCTGCGTTGAGGCCCAGACCTTGATACCGTCCCCATCGGGTGCAACCACAAGGCCGTGGGTCTCCAAAGCCGAGTGGGTCTGCACTTGCGTGCGGAAGGTCGCTTCAATCTTCTTGGAAGAACCGGCCAATTTGGCGTCCACCGCCGCGGCATCACCGCGTGGGTTCTTTCCCCGAACGTTGCTCTTGCCATCGTTTACAATCGGCGCGTCGGCCTTCATTGCGTCGTCCAGATCCACAACGAAAGGTTGTGGATCATACTCGATTTTTACCGCCCGGACCGCATCATCGGCACGCTCAGGCGAATCGGCAGCAATGGCCAGAATCTCGTCGCCCGCATAGCGCAGCTTCTTCTCGCCAATCTTGGACTCATCAAATGCAAAAACCAGCGCTTTCACTCCAGGCATCTTCATCGCCGCAGCGGTATCCACGGACTTGACGATGGCCGCCGCATGCGGCGAGCGCAGGATGCGCCCGTAAAGCATGCCGGGCAAGTTTATGTCATAGGTGTACTTTGCACGCCCAGTGACTTTATCCGGACCATCCACGCGGGGAACGTTGGTCCCAACCACGGCCAGCTTGGAATCCAAATCCCAGGCCGGGGGCGAGGTGTCGGGCGGGTTGATCTTGAGTTCCTTCGAATCGCCGGAAAATCCCACTCGCACAGTTTTCTCAGTCATCCCCGTGCACCTCCCGCAACCTTCTCAATGGCTGCGAAAATGTGATCATAGGTGCCGCACCTGCAGATGTTGCCACTTAGCGCGTCTTGCATCTCCTCGCGTGTGGGATGCGGGTTTGTCTTCAAGAGCGACTTCGTAGCCATGATCAGGCCCGGCGTGCAAAAGCCGCATTGCAGGGCGTCAAATTCGATAAACGCTGCCTGAATCGGATCCAACTTGTCACCGCTGGCCAGGCCCTCAATGGTCGTGATCTCTTTGCCTTGGGCGTCGATGGCGAGCACCATGCACGACGTGACAAGCAGGCCATCCATGATGACGGAGCACGCGCCACAGGTTCCGCGGTCGCAGACGAGTTTGGACCCCGTGAGATCCAGCCTGTCCCGCAACGCATTGAGGAGCGTCGTTCGCGGCTCGACTTTCAGGTCGTGATCTTTCCCATTGATACGAAGTTTGATGGGGATTTCACCCGTAAAAACCTTGGGACCGGAGGGCTTTGGTGGAGCTTCTTCAGCGAGGACAACGGAACCACCGAGCAGCCCCGCGGCAGGAATCGCCACGGAGCCAAGCCCCACACCTTTCAGGAATCCACGGCGCGATACGCCGCTCTTCGGGCGGGCGCCGTCATCAGATGAGTCGGACATCAAAGGAACTCCTCTTGAACAGCATTGCAGTGTTGTTCAGAAAATAACGATGCTATGCATGAGTCAAGAGAGGAAAGATCGTGAAAGCTCTTTTCACAATCGCCTGAAGCGACGAGGGCGCCCACATTAGCTCCTCTCTTTGCGTCTGGGCCTCTTAAGCGTCGTAATTGAGAACTGGCGCCAGCCACCGCTCCAATTCGGCCAATTCCATTCTCTTTCGGGCTTGGTAATCCGCCACTTGGTCCCGGTCAATCTTTCCGACGGCAAAGTACTTTGCCGAGGGATGCGCGAAATAGAGCCCGCTTACGCTGGCCCCGGGATACATGGCGCAACTCTCAGTAAGCTTAATGCCGGCCTTCTTCTCCGGATCCAGCAGGTTCCAAAGGGTCCACTTCTCTGTGTGGTCCGGGCATGCCGGATACCCTGCCGCCGGGCGAATGCCGCGGTACTTCTCGGCAATCAGCTGGTCATTGGTCAGGTTCTCGCCGCGGCCAAAGCCCCATTCCTCTCGCACGCGCTTATGCAGCATTTCGGCAAAGGCTTCGGCGAGTCGGTCCGCCAGAGCCTTGGTCATGATGCCATTGTAATCGTCGTGATCCTTCTCGTATTTGCGCGCCAATTCATCCGCACCAATGCCAGCAGTAACGGCAAAGGCCCCAATATGGTCGGCAAGGCCGCTCTCACGCGGCGCGACAAAGTCCGCCAGCGATTGGTATGGCTGCCCCGCGGGTCGCTCCAGTTGCTGGCGCAAAAAATGAAACGTCGTGAGCACGGACTTGCGCGACTCATCCGTGTAGAGCTCCACATCGTCACCGACGCTGTTCGCCGGGAACAGGCCGTAAACCCCGCGGGCCTTAATGAGCTTGTTGTCAACGATCTCCTTGAGCAGTTTCTGCGCGTCATCGAACAGCTCCCGCGCTTTCTCCCCCACAGTGGCGTCGTCAAAAATGTTCGGGTAACGCCCCCGCAACTCCCATGTGTGGAAGAATGGTGACCAGTCAATAAACGGCACCAGTTCGCTCAGGGGCAGATCATCAATGACACGAACGCCCGTGAATTCCGGTTGCGCGATGTCGGCCGCTTTCCACTCGATCCGGGTGCGCTGGCGGCGCGCATCGGTTATGTTGGCCAGTTTGCGCGTCCCTTGGCTCGCGGCGTGTTCCTCGCGCAGTCTCTGTTGCTCCGCGCGGTTCTTCTCGTCGAAGGCCGGGCGCAGCTTATCGTTGACGAGACTCGCCACAACTCCGACCGCGCGCGACGCATCCAGCACATGGACCACTTCCCCACTGTAGTGCTGCGCAATCTTCACGGCTGTGTGCTTCTTGCTAGTTGTGGCACCGCCAATCAGCAGCGGAATCCGGAATCCCCCTCGCTCCATCTCCTTCGCCACATGGACCATTTCATCCAGCGAAGGCGTAATGAGCCCGCTCAGACCCAGCACGTCGGCGTTGTGCTCACGGGCAGCCGCAAGAATTTTGTCGCAGGCCACCATGACCCCGAGATCGATGACCTCGTAATTGTTGCAACCCAGTACGACGCCAACAATGTTCTTGCCGATATCGTGAACGTCGCCCTTCACCGTGGCGATAACCATCTTCCCCTGAGGCTTCATGCCCGGATTGGCCCGTTTCTCCGCTTCTAGGTAGGGCAGCAACACCGCCACCGACTTCTTCATGACCCGGGCACTCTTCACAACTTGCGGCAGGAACATCTTTCCAGCCCCGAACAGGTCGCCCACAACGTTCATTCCGTCCATGAGCGGCCCCTCGATCACGGCCAGTGGACGCTTGTACTTTTCCAGAGCCTCCAGGGTGTCGGCATCCACGTGGTCCAGCAGCCCCTTGATCAGAGCATGCTGCAGGCGCTCCTCAACAGTGCCACCGCGCCACTCTTCGCTTTTCACCTCGGCGGGGCCCTGCTTCTTGACGGTGTCGGCAAAAGCCACAAGCCGCTCCGTGGCGTCCGGCCGGCGGTTCAGGAGCACGTCCTCCACCAATTCCAACAAATCCTTGGGGATCTCCTCGTAAACGGCAAGCTGGCCCGCGTTCACAATTCCCATGTCGAGACCAGCCTGAATGGCATGGTACAGGAACGCCGAGTGCATCGCCTCGCGCACCGTGTTGTTGCCGCGGAACGAAAACGAGATATTGCTGACGCCTCCACTGACCCGGCACCCGGGCAGCGTTTGCTTGATGTGGCTCGTGGCCTCAATGAAGTCCACCGCATAATTATTATGCTCATCAATACCCGTGGCTACCGTAAGGATGTTCGGATCGAAGATGATATCCTCCGCCGGGAACCCAATCTCCTTGGTCAGGATATTGTAAGCCCGCGTGCAGATCTCCACCTTGCGCGCCATCGTGTCGGCCTGTCCCTGCTCGTCGAATGCCATGACGACGACACCGGCGCCGTATTTTCGGACCAGTCGTGCGGACTTGCGAAACGCCTCCTCCCCTTCCTTGAGGCTGATGGAGTTCACCACTCCCTTGCCTTGAATACATTTCAGGCCCGCCTCAATGACCGACCACTTCGAGCTGTCGATCATGATCGGCACGCGCGCAATTTCAGGGTCTGCTGAAATGAGATTCAGAAAGGTCGTCATGACCTTCTCTGAATCCAGCATTCCCTCGTCCATGTTTACATCGATGATGTTTGCGCCGCTCTCCACCTGCTGGCGCGCGATGGCGAGGGCCTCCTCATATTTCTCTTCCTTGATGAGCTTCGCAAATTTGGGGGAACCCGTGACGTTTGTGCGCTCGCCAATGTTCGTGAATAGAACCTCTTCGCGCAACACCAGGGGTTCGAGTCCGCTGAATCTTGTGACTCGCGGAATCTCAGGCACCACTCGCGGCGGAAGATCCTTCACGGCCTCGCGGATCGCCGCAATGTGAGGCGGTGTTGTGCCACAGCAACCACCCACAATGTTCAGCCAACCATTTTTCGCAAAATCCCGCAATTCCGCCGCCACCATGTCCGGTGTTTCGTCGAAACCGGTTTCGGACAGCGGGTTGGGCAACCCTGCGTTGGGATAGCAACTCACATGAATTGGCACCAGATGCGCCAATTCCTCTATATAAGGGCGCATCTGCTTTGGCCCAAGCGCGCAGTTAATGCCCACGCTCAACAAATTCATGTGGGAAATGGACGTCCAGAACGCCTCAAGGGTCTGGCCCGACAGCGTGCGGCCGCTCTGGTCGGTGATTGTCACCGAAACCATCACCGGCAGGCTGCGCCCGGTATCCTCAAAATAACTTTGAATCGCGAACAGCGCCGCTTTCATGACCAGCGTATCAAAGGACGTCTCGCACAGCAGCAAGTCCACGCCACCGTCCACAAGTCCGCGAACCTGCTCATAGTAGGCCGTGGCTATCTGGTCGAAGGTGTTTGAGCGCAACGCGGGGTTGTTCACATCCGTCGCCAGTGAAAGCGAACGCGTCGTCGGTCCGACAGCGCCCGCCACAAACCGATGGTGCCCCGGCTCGCGCTGCATTGCGGCCTCCGTCGCCCGCCGCGCCACTCTTGCGGCTGCGACATTCAGGTCGTAAACGATGGATTCCATCTGGTAATCCGCCATCGAGATTGCTTGGGCATTGAACGTGTTGGTCTCGATGATGTCCGCACCCGAGTCGAGATACTTCCCGTGAATTTCCTCGATCACGTGCGGCTGTGTCAGGACGAGCAGGTCATTGTTCCCTTTGACATCGCAGCAATGGTTGGCAAACCGCTGGCCTCGGTAATCCGCCTCGCCCAGTTTGTAGGTCTGCACCATGGTCCCCATGGCGCCATCAATGATGAGAATCCGCTCGCTGAGCAGTTTGCGCAGGAGCGCCTCGCTGTGGTGTTTCTGACTCACGTGATTGATTTTACCCACTTTATCCGGTATTTTTACCCACGATTGCAAGGGGTTCTACCGGAAGCGGCACGGGAAGTTCAAACGCCTGGGGCAGGAATTTTGGGCTGGGAACTCAACCTCGTGGACGGCTGAGCGCCGTAATGACCCACTCCGACATGCGCGCAAACCGCTCCGCTGGCCATCCCCCCCTGAATCCGACCGCTTGCGCGCGAGCCACGCGGGTCATTTCCGCAGCAGCCGCGTCGTACTCCCCCGCGTGCCGTTCCGAACCCGCCCTGAAACGAGCCTCAAATGTTCCGATGCGCCCACGTTCATCTCGGGCAAGTGCGGCAAGGTACTCCGCCGCAACAGCATGATCGTGAATCTCCCCCAACGTCTCCTGCATCGCCGCAAACGCGCCCAATACGGCGGCCTTTTCGTCGCCATCGGGCAGCGCTATTTCCAGGCCGTACCTTAGCCGCTTGCCCGCTATGCGGAGCTGATGCAGTATTGCCGTCGTGTAATCCTGTTGAACAACCTCGACGGCGATGCGTCGAAAGCGTTCCACCATCGGCAAAGTCCGTGCCGGCACAAAACCTTCACCGGACCCAATCCGTTGCGCCAACCGCTCTTGAAAGCCGTCCCTTTGAATTCGTCGCAGTTTCTCGATCAAACCCGAACCCAAGAGGGGGGAAAATGACTCGCGAATCTCGCGTTGTCGGCCAATCCGCGATGTCCGGATCCTCTCGCGCAACAAGTTGATCGCCTCGCCGCCACTACACGGAGATTTCTGCAGCAGCATCCCCAGAATGTCAAGATCACGAAATTGCCCCAAGGCGCGCCGGCTGCGGCGCACCTTGCGGGCAAGCTTGCCGTGCCCGGCGGGCAGGATTGGTTCCAGGAACTCCAGAGCCGCCACAAGCCGCCGCGCTGCCACACGGGTATCGTGAACAGCCTCCGCATCATCAACACCACCCCGCATCATCGTGGCAGAAGTTCTCAAGAATTCCCCCGCCCGGCGCGCCAGAATTGCGCCCAAATTTAAATTCCCGGGGTTGGGTTGCCGGGGGAATGGCGATTCCTTAGTCATTGCGCACTACACGTAAGCCGGTCAGGCTTCATCATTAGTTACGCAAAACAGGGTTCCCAATTCCCATGACAAGCATGATCGCAACCTACCTTTCAGCACTGCCCACCGTGGCTCGCCATGGCGAAGTCTTTATGGCACAGTTTGCCCGACTTGTGGAACTGCTTCTCGAGGCCAACCAACAGGTGAACCTCACTGCCATCACCGATCCCGCTGCCGTCGCGATTCAGCACATTGCCGATTCCCTGACGGCGCTGGATGCAGAACCGGCCCTTGGCACAGCAGGACGGGCCGCGGATATCGGTTCCGGTGCGGGGTTTCCTTTGCTCCCACTTGCCATCGTTACCCCCGCAATCCATTGGACCGCCATTGAATCCATCGCAAAGAAGTGCCGTTTCATCGAATCCACCGCCAGGGCTCTTGGGCTTGGGAATGTAGAAACGCACAGCCTTCGCGCCGAAGACGCAGGCAGGAGTGAATTGCGCGAAACCTTCGACTTGGCCACTGCCCGCGCTGTCGGTCCCATATCCAGTCTGTGCGAGGTCGGACTCCCGCTTCTCAAGATTGGCGGCATCCTGCTTCTCTACAAGACCCATCGCGCCGAGCCCGAACTCGCAGCCGCATCGACAGCCATCGAGCGCCTCGGCGGCACCATGGAGCCATCCCACTCTTATTCCCTCCCCGGCGACGCTCAGAAACGCGCCATATTCCGCATCCGCAAATCAAGCCCAACCCCCAAAACCTACCCGCGGCGCGCAGGGGTCCCGTTCAAAAAACCGCTTTTGTAAGAACGTGTGCGTTGCAAAACAAGCTCCGGGCTCTGCTAATTTCCCAAAACGACCGGCCAGCATTAACCTTGATTTTCACCAAGCCTAAACCACCACTTGGCTTCAATGAACTTCGAGTGGGATCCGGAAAAAGCGGCAGCTTCTTTCGAGAAGCATGCGGTTTCGTTTGAGGAAGCAGCCTCGGTATTTGGCGACCCTCTTGCCGTGAGTTACCTCGATCCGGACCATTCTCAGACAGAACACCGATTTCTGACCTTTGGATGTTCTCATTTCGGACGTCAGATTGTGGTTTCGCATACAGACCGTTTAAACCGTGTAAGAATCATAACAGCGCGGCTTATGACTCGCCGCGAAAGGAAAGCGTATGAAGAAACAGAATTCTGAGACAATTCGCCCCGAATACAATCTCGCGGATCTGGGCAAAGGTATCCGCGGCAAACACTTCTCAAAGTATCAAGCGGGGGGAAATCTCGTACTGTTAAGCCCGGATGTTGCCAAGGCTTTCCCGACTTCTGAGGATGTTAATCGAGCCCTTCGCGAACTTCTCAAGCCGACAGAGAAATCGGCATCCGTACCTTCGCGGCTGGGAACTGGCAGCAAAAAAGCTTGATGAGGTTGGGTGTGCATGGGTTTCCGTTTCTCTGGGATTCCGGCCATGGACGCTAAGCTTGACAGGAATGAAGCCTTAATTTGGGGCGGAATTAGCTCCTTCCTTGTCTCGGTTTTCTTGCTTGAGGATTCAGTCTTTGCTCTGATTGCCACTATTCCCGGGATTATAACGGCATTCTGCTTCTACTGGATGTTGCGGGAAATCAGGAAAAAGTACGCAATGCGCTACTTGGCACCAACTGCTGGAATTGCATGCATAATAATCTGTATCCTTAACAAGCCTTCCAATCCAATATTGCTATGGATGGAATGCGTCATCGTAGTTGTGCTTGTTACATTCTCCTATTGGATTGTGGCACGACTCCTCGCGCCACCGAACAAGACAGTCCCTTAGAACCAACCTTTCCCATTGCCCTTTGCAGCCCATCGTGCCACGGCAGGTGGCATGAGAACCCCAATTACACCTTTATGCTTGGCCCTGATTTGCGCACTCCATTCCCATACTTTCGCCGAAGTCACCCTGCCGGCATTGTTCGGCGACAACATGGTCCTCCAGCAAGAAGCCAAGGTTCCTGTCTGGGGCAAGGCCAGCCCAGGCGAAAAGATCTCCATCTCCTTTGCCGGTCAGACTGTCCGCACCACGGCGAATAGCGACGGCGCATGGCACGCCGCCCTCAGGCCACTCAGGGCCAATGCCAACGGAACCACCCTCACCGTTCGCGGCACCAATACCCTCGCCTTCGGCAACGTCCTCGTCGGTGAGGTCTGGCTTTGCTCCGGCCAATCCAACATGGAGTGGACTCCCAAACGAGGCATACTGAACCAACAGGCAGAAATTGCCACCGCAAATTACCCGCAGATTCGCCTGTTCACCGTTGGCCAAAAGATTTCCGCGAAACCCGTGGACGACGTTAAGGGCAGTTGGGCCGAATGCACCAGCGCCACCATGCCCCTCTTCTCCGCTGTCGGATACTTCTTTGGCCGCGAACTTCACCAGGAACTCAAGGTGCCCGTCGGTCTCATCTGCTCCTCCTGGGGTGGCACGCCAGCCCAGGCTTGGACCCGCCACGAGGTCCTCGAAGCCGACGCGGGCACCAGCGGTCATTCAGGCCTTAAGGCCCACATCAGTCGTTGGGAAAAGCGTGTCGCCAAATTCCCCGAAGAGAAGAAGGCATTTGCTGAGAAATTGAAGAAGTGGGAGGACGAAACCACCGCCGCAAAGGCTTTAGGAAAGACCCCGCCACAAAAGCCGTGGCTCTCCGACCCCGCCACCTCGCCCAACTGCCCCTCATGCCTTTACGGCGGCATGATAGCGCCACTCATCCCCTTTGCCATCCGCGGCGCCATCTGGTACCAAGGCGAGAGCAACGCCGGCAATCCCGAGCTGGCCCTCGACTACCGCCGACTCCTGCCCGCCATGATCACCGACTGGCGCGCCCAATGGAAGCAGGGCGACTTCCCCTTCCTGATTGTCCAACTGGCAAACTTTAAAGAACGCGCCACCCAGCCCGGCGATGCCAACTGGGCACTCCTGCGTGAATCACAATTTAGGACATTATCCCTGCCAAAGACGGCCCTCGCCGTCGCCATTGATATAGGCGAGGCCGGCGACATTCACCCAAAGAACAAGCAGGAGGTCGGCCACCGCCTTGCCCTGGCGGGCCGCGCAACCGCCTACGGCCGCGACGTCATCCACAGCGGACCAATCTTTGAATCCATGAGAATCAAGGATGGCGCTATCACCCTGCGATTTAGAAATGCCACTGGCGGACTTGTCAGCAAACCAGACGGTTCACCAAAGGCCTTCGCCGTTGCCGGCGAGGACCGGAAATTTGTTTGGGCAGACGCAAGAATTGACGGGGAAAAGATCGTCGTGACCAGCCCGGAAGTAAAGAAGCCAGTGGCTGTCCGCTACGCATGGGCCGACAACCCCGAGGCCACACTTTACAACAAGGCCGGCCTACCCACGGTTCCATTCCGTACGGATGACTGGCCACCAGCCGAAATCAGACCATAGCCCCCCGATGTGTTTGTCGGGTTGATTGCCTATAGGCGCGTAAACAGCGGGAATCGCTTCTGAAAAAGCCGCTTCGGCAGGTTAATGTCTTCCATAAACTGGCCACGCCATTTTTGCCAATCTCCAAACAGCAAACCAAAAGCCATTGGCTCACCGTGGGGCTGAATCTGCGCACGATAACACGTTTCGAAATAAAGGTTCCACGCGATCAATGCAACAACCACACTCAACAAAGTCCGCCTTGCCCAACTCTCAAGTTTCAACGTCCCCAGCCACTGAAATACCACGGCCAGACCCAGGAAGAAGAGAAACGCTCCATCCACAAAGTACCGCATTCCGAAAGCATGGCCCGGCCCGCCCGGTATGAAGAGATCGCAACTCGAGAATTCCCAAAGAAATATCAGGAATACGGCGCTCATCGCAATGCACAGATCATCCCCTCGGCGTGCACCAACAATTAGACCCGCAAGAGCCAGAGCAGCCAAAGGTGTCCAGAGAAACAGCCCGATGCGTGAGTCAAAAAACACGTTCCAGACGTCTATTGGCCGAAATCGAACTGTGACATCATAAGAATTTACAAACCAGGCCCCATAGAGATACTTCCATGAGATCATCTGGGGCAAAAACCCGATAATTGCACCAACCGCCGCCGCCACAGCGCTGCCGGATATCAATGGAATGCGGTCACGCCGCCTCCACGCCGCTCTTAGACCCAACACTGTCGGCGCGGCGGATAGCGCTATGGCTGGAAAGCGCGTCATGCAACAAACCCCGAGCATCACACCCATCCATAGCGCACCCAATAGAACCCGTCGTGGCGAAACCTCCTCCGCCAGGACTGCTGAATGCCATCGCAACATCAGCGCCACAAAGAAAGCCGACACCCCGAACTCCACCGCATGAGCCATGGTCAGTTCGAACCAGATGTAATAGCCGGTGGCCAACCCAAGCATCCCCACCACGATTGCACGGAACGCCGCAGGCTCCCCAAATCGTTCCCGAAGAATGCGAAATGTAATCGCCAACCCGGCAAAGCTCAGCAGTATCGACGTGAAGATGAACGCAAGGCAGTAGATGGAAGCAAACGGACTTACCGCAGTGCCCGTCACCATGGAAAAGGTCGCCGCCATTCCCCGACTCACGAACTCCAGGGGTAGTGCCATAAATCCAAATCCACACCCGGTGATATTTGGGACCCGTCCCGCTGGCGTACGTTCGCCGCGCCCCATGAATTCCGCAAAAACTTCCTGCGTCGGCCCGGCACCCTTCCAATGGGCCACGAAATCAAAATCGTTGGCGAAATCGAGGTCGCCATCCAGCGCAAGCGATCGGCACCAGGCAAAATACAGGTTGTCGTCCCAACCAAAGATATACGCCTGCTCACGATGCGGGGCCGGCCTCAGGAAGAAGCAATAATTCCAGACAAGACAGAGCAGCAACACCCCAAGCCAGACGACCACGGGCCTGCGAAAGAAAACCGATTTCTTCATGCGTATGTCTTCTTGTTATTCCACATTTCGGGCGTGTCAGCAGGAAAGGCGCGCCCCCTTACATGGAACTCCCTGGGCGGCAAATCGTACGGTGTCCAGCGCCCCCCGGGCTGGATTCCCAACCGCTTCTTTTTCTCGCCCCCGGAATGCACAATGCAGTACTCCCTGTTGTAACAATGGTTAATCCCCCCGAATCTCGGAAAGGCCCATAATGAAAATATCCTGCTATGCCGCACCCGCCAAAGGTGCCCCCCTAGAACCATTTGAGTACGAGTCCCGCGAGTTGGGGCCAGGCGACGTGGAAGTCCGTATCACCCACTCCGGAATCTGCCACAGCGACATCCACCTCATCGATAACGACTGGGGAATCTCGAAATACCCATTGGTGCCGGGCCACGAAATCGTCGGCGTCGTGACACGCACCGGACCGGAGGTCCGCCGTCTCAAGGTGGGTGACCGCGCCGGAATCGGCTGGCAGTCCGGCTCCTGTCGGAAGTGCGAAATGTGCGCCACCGCCAATGAAAACCTGTGCGACCACAGCACGGCAACGTGTGTCAATGGGTTTGGCGGTTACGCCACCTCCATCATCATGCACAGCCACTTCGCCATCAGGATTCCCGATGCCCTTGCCTCGGAAAACGCCGCTCCCCTGCTTTGCGGCGGCATCACTGTTTACACACCGTTGCGCGCCTTTGATGTGCGCCCGGAAATGCGTGTTGGAGTCATCGGCATTGGCGGTCTCGGCCACATCGGCATCCAGTTCCTGCGCGCCTATGGATGCGAAGTCACAGCCTTCTCCACGTCGCCCGACAAGGAGACCGAGGCGAAATCCCTGGGAGCCCATCATTTTGTGCCCACCTCCCAGCCTGGTGCTCTTGCCTCTGTCGCGGGACAGTACCACTTCATTTTGTCGACGGTATCGGCCGATCTCCCCTGGCCCAGCTACATCGCGGCACTACGCCCGAAAGGCCGCCTCTGCATCGTGGGGGTCCCCAACAGTGACCTCAAAATCCCGGCGTTCCCGTTGATTGGTGGTCAGAAATCCATCAGCGGCAGCCCCATTGGCAGCCCCCTGATGATCCGCGAGATGCTCGACTTCGCCGCCCGCAACGGCATCAAGGCCAAAACCGAAAGCATGCCCATGCACCGGGTAAACGAGGCCCTCGCCCACGTTCGCGCCAACAAGGCACGCTATCGCATGGTCCTTACCAACTAAGGCTTGAGTTTGGTGCCCGGCGCCACACCCAATAAAACCATGATACGAAGCATGACAGGCTACGGCTCGGCGGTCCTTGCCGGCGCCCACGGCGAATTTATGGTCGAAGTGAAGTCGCTCAACAACCGCTTCCTCGACCTCAATGTGCGAATGCCAAAGGAGCTGGCATTCCTCGAACTGGCACTGCGCGAAGAAGTCAAACGCGCCATCCGCCGCGGAAAGGTGGATCTGTTTGTTCGCTGGACACCGGCCCCCGGCGCACCGCCACCCAGCGAAATCAACGCGCCACTCCTGCGACACTACGCGGGTCAGCTTCGCGACGCACTTGGAGAACTGGCGCCCCAGGCAGCTGCCGGCTTGCTGAATCTGCCCGGCGTCGTGGTGGCCTCAACGGCCGCTGCAGGCACCGAGGACTTCGAACGAATGCTCATTTCTGCAGCCCGCGAAGCCCTTGGCGCCCTGGACACCTCCCGCGCCAGCGAAGGACGGGAACTGGCCGGAGCCATCGAGGGGCACCTCGACACCCTGAAGAATTTTCGCGACGAAGCCGCCGCCGCCAAGGATGAGCTGCAGGAGGCTTACGCGGCCCGCCTTCGCGAACGCATCGAGGAACTGGTGACGAAACAGGGCCTTTCACCGGACAGCTCCCGCCTCGAAACGGAAATCGCGCTGGCCGCCGATCGGGCCGACGTCACCGAGGAACTGGTGCGCCTCGACGCCCACATCACCTCCTTCCGCAAACTATGCCGCAGCGATTCACCCGAGCCCATCGGCAAAACCATGGACTTCCTCAGCCAGGAACTGCTGCGCGAGGTAAACACGCTTGGGAACAAGGTCCGCGGACTCTCCATAACGTCACGCGTCGTGGAAATGAAAAGCGAGATCGAGAAAATCAAAGAACAGATTCAGAATCTCGAATAGCGCCGTGATTGCCAATTCCATCCCCCTCGTCCGTGAACTCAGCAGCCTCATTCAATGGTTGCTTATCATCAACGTCCTGCTCATCGGAGCCGTGATTCTCTTTGCATACCGCACCATTACCCTCAGCCGTAGGGTTGAGGAACTGGAGCGGGAAAAGCAGGCGGAGTCCCCTCCCCAGGCGACCGAAAACCACTCACCCAAATGACATCCGCAGCACCGCTGCCAGGGGCCACCCGAATACTGCAAGATGGCATCGCCCGTGGCCTTCACTCTGGCGCGCAGTTGTTCGTAAGCCTTCGCGGTGAGCCCATAGCCAATCTCGCCCTCGGAGATCGGGCTCCCAGGTCACCAATGACCACTCACACTATCCTACCGTGGATGTCCGCGGGAAAACCCGTCGCCGCGGTGGCCGTTGCAATCCTGCAGGAGCGCGGGCTTCTCGCTTTGGATGACACAGTGGCAAAGTATCTCCCAGGCTACGCCGCCAGCGGCAAGGAGGCCGTCACCCTCCGTCACCTTTTGACGCATACTGGCGGCCAGCGGCTTGTCGAATCCCAATGGCGTCCCGCACCCTACGAGGAGATTGTCGCAAGCATCTGCGAGGCCCGCCAGGATCCCGGATGGATCCCTGGTGAAAAGGCCGGCTATCACCCCGCATCGTCATGGTTCATCCTTGCCGAGGTCGTCCGCATTGTGGACGGGCGACAGTTTGACAGATTCGCCATCGAGGAAGTCTTTCGCCCCGCCGGCATGTCCGATTCCTGTTTCACGATGACCGACAGCATCTGGGGGACCCTGGAGGAACGCATCGGTTTCCTCTACGAAACCACGACGAAACCACCCACTCCCCTCCCATGGACCACTCGTCCGCATTGCGCACAGCTTCGCCCCGGAGCCAGCGCCCGCGGTCCGGCTGTGGATCTCGCCCGCTTCTATGAGATGCTACTGGCCGGTGGGAACGGAATCCTTCGCCCGGAAACCATTAAAATGTTCAGCTCTCGACACCGGGTCGGCAAGCGCGACATCACGTTCCAGTACGTCATGGATTGGGGGCTGGGCTTCATGTGCAATTCCCAGCAAAACTCCCCCGAACCACCACCATACGGCTTTGGCCGCCACGCTTCCCCCGCCACTTTTGGCCACGGTGGTATGCAATCTTCCATGGCATTCTGCGATCCCGCTTATGGACTCGTCGTAACGTGGATCTGCAATGGAACCCCTGGCGACACCCAGCACCAGAAGCGCAACAGGGCAATCAACGAAGCTGTTTACGAGGATCTCGCACTGGCCTGAACTGCATCGCGTCGGGCCTGCCAACCCACGTCGTCAACGCTTCGTTCACGCGGCATTCGCTCCACAAGCCTGGTCGATTCCTCCACAAGCAGTTTTGAATCGAGACCTACATTGTTGGCACGGGAAAAAGCCATTAGTCCCGTGTCCGCCTCCACATGCCGGCAGAGAATGCCGGGATTCCTGATGTCCTCATGTTCGCGCAAGTACCGGATCTGGTGAAGCACAAAATCCTTGGAATTCCGATGGAACTCACCATCTAACAGCCACCACTTGGTGAAGGCATTTTCCATGGCCTCGGTCGATGTGGGAAAGAAGCCGACCTCCCTTCCCGCAGCGCAAATCGTCCGGTAAACGATCGCACAGCTCAACAATATGGCCGCTAATCCACCAATTGGATTATCATAATCCAGGAAAGCGCCAAGAATGGAAAGTGTCAGGGCAATGATGAGCAGGCAAACCAACGCCAGCGGAATTGCGAGTGTCGCAATAAAAATAAGGAGACGACGACGGTTGGAAATAAGCAGTCCGGCCATGGTGTCTGGCGTCACCACGCGTGCCATTGCGCGCGTAAGGGCGGCAAGGTAAACGTCGGGATCCAGTTCCAGCAGATTCCGGCAGGGAATCACCGTCGCCCGGCCATCCCTGGTTGGAACACCCATCGAGTGGGTGGGAATTGCTGCAAACGCCTGACGACCCGTTGTTGATACAAAACGTATGGCCTGGCTCCCGGCGCCGAAATATCGTGCGATCTTTTCGACATCGCCGGAGATGGGTGTATCCTCCATGGGGAATGCCCGCATTGCGTTAATACGATAGCTGGGGATGAAAGTCCAACCGACAATTACTGTCAAAGCCGAGGCAAGCATAAGCCAAACCAGAAAGCTTTGAATACCGGCCATCAATGCCGTGCCCAATGCCAGGACAGCAGCGAGGGATCCGACGCGGAAGTAGACCGGAAAACGGTAGGCCGCAAGTTGGGGGGTGGAAGATAGTGAGGAGCGCACAGTGGCCCGGGATGTCCAGGCCGCCTGCACCAGGGATGCCAGGAATTGCAGCCCCACCAAAACAGCAACCCGTAGTAAGTCCACCGAACCGGGGTGCCAATGGACAAACGCACGTATCCCTGCCACGTAGAATCCAGCCGAGGCAACCTCAACCAGCAGGAGCGGATGCGCATGGCGTGGGCTCAGTACACTCCGCTCATTCCAAAGGGCAGAGTGACGCCCCTGCCTCGCGGCAATCATCGCAAGAACCGGTGGCACGCAGGACACAATCAACGATCCCGTCGAAGTCATGCAATTTCACCACACACCAGATTCATTTGGCCAGTATGAGGGAACGCCGGGCCGATAATCAACTCGTTACATGAGGGATTTCCGGCACACCCGGCAATTCTGCCGGGTTTCAGGGCTTCTTTTTCTTAACCATCCGATCCAGCGTCTCAATCCGCTGAACGACATCCCTGTAACCCGCATCCACCCTGAAGATGCGCTTGAGCAGGTGGCTCGCCCGATCAAATTGGTTGTCCGCATCCATCAGTTCCGCGGCGGAATAGAAAAGAGCCTTAAGCCGGTTCTGCACCGCCGCAGCTTGATCAATCTTCAATTCCACCTCGCTGAAAAGATCCTCAGCGTCGGAATACATTTCCTTCCGAACCAGCACCAGCGCCAATTTGGCGCGCGGCACATTGTGCTCCTCATCGTTCTGTGAGGCCTTCTGGTAATGGACCATGGCCTCGTTGAGCTCCGCGAAATCGAAGTGAAGATCACCCAGCTCCTCCTGCAGCCGAAAATCCCGCGGATTTTCCAACAAGGCCTTGCGGATCGCCTCCATTCGCGCGCGCTTTTTGCGCTCCTCGTAATCCTTCTTCAAAATGACGAGGTGGCTGTCGTCGGGGAATTTCTCCTTTAATTGGCGTACTCGCGCCACTGCCTCATCAAACAGCCCTAGCTGCATTTCGATTTCCGCGAGTTTCAGGCAGAAGGCCTTGTCGTCCTTGTGAGATTCCAGCAACTCCTTGCCAACCTTCAGCGCCCTTTCATGATCCTTCAGGGTCTGGGCCATGCCGAATTCCGCATCGCGCAATTCACTCGTCGGCTTGCCGCCATGTTTGAAATATTTCTCCAAAAATTCCATGGCTTGGGCCTCGGTTCCCGGCCGGTTCAGCGCGCGAACCATGGCCAGCAACGATTCCATGTGATGCGGATTCTCCTCCAGAATTCGCTCAGCTCCCTCGCGCAGGATAACCTGGGGCGTCAGCGAACCTTTGGCCATCTCCTCGTAGGTATGAAATACTTTGTCCCAGTCCTTCTCGCGGGCATAAATGTCACTCAGGTATCCCAACAGGCGTGACTGGCGCCCGTGACGCTTAACCGCCCCCTCCAGCTCTGCCACCAGGCGGTCCCGCAGCTCCGGCTTGCGCCTCAGGAGACCATCCACATCCATCACAACTTTGTCGGCCGCATTGGAGGCCACCAGGCGGTCGTAGTACTGCACACGCAGTTCGAAATCCTCAGGCGCGGCCTTCACCCTCTTCTCCAGTTCCGCCAGCTCCAACTCAAGCTGACGTTGCTTGATGCGGGTCTCCAGCGTCATGAGGCGCCCCATCACCGCCTCTTCAGGATTCAGGGACTTGCCCTTGAGTGCGTGGGCAAGCGCCTCATCAAGCCGCCCCAATTCGAAACAAGTGCCCGCATGAATTGCCAGCGCTTCAGCGTTTTGGGCCAGCTCCGGGTTGGCTGCGATCACTCGCTCCACCCGACCATACTCGGCCAGCTTGAACTTCTCCTCCAAAAACTCCAATTTCTCCGCTGGGTTGGCAGCTCCAATCTCCACCAGCGCTTCAATGTGGGTCATCATTGGTTCGTGCCCATTGCGGTAACGGTAATACTCCACCAGATCACGATGGAGCGGTGCTTTCTCATCGCTGAATTCCAGCAGCTTCTCCTGCACCTGCGCAGCCTCGTCCCAATCGTGGACGCGCTTGGCGTATTCGAGCAGGGTCCGGGCTGCCTGCTCATCCTTCGGATGCGTCGAAAGCAGTCGCCGCAACACCGCGCGCGCGCGCGAAAACGGTGTCCCGTCGTGCTCATATTCCTTTGCCAGGGCGCGAATGCTTTCCGGCGTACCCAATTCAAATTCCAGGTCGCGAATTGTGTCGAGGTACGAGTGCCGTTCCTCCCGCGTCAGCTTGTTTAGCTCCGCCAGCGCCTCATCTTTGCGGCCGGACTTTAGCAAGAGGTCTATCAACTGGTGAAAAAGCTCCGGGTTCGGCTGGATGGCATAAAGTTCCTGGGTCAATTGCAGCAACCGCATTCGATTTCCCGCATCCTGTTCCATGGAAATCAGGGATGCCAGCAACTCCGGGGAACGATCCCCGGCGCCATAGGCCTCCTCAAGAAGCGGACGCGCGCGGCCGAAATCCACCAACGCCGCAAATGTCAGCCCCAGAATCCGGCGCCCGGCGGCACTTCCCGGTGAAAAGATCAGCGCAATGCGCTCCAGTTTGTTGGCCACGGCCAGGTTTCCCGAGGTATAGCATTTCTCGGCCGATTTTGTCGTGATCTGGCCGATCAGGCGCTCGATTCCGATAAGCGGCAAGGCCAGCAACAGCGATCCGATCAGGGCGCCGATAAAAGCCGGGAAATTGTCCGTCGCGGTGTTCGCCGCACCGAGCAGATAACCCGCAATGAGTAGTCCGTAGGAAGTGACAAGTATGGACAGCGCCACATACGGCCGCTTGCTGCGGTGCGGGCTAAGGCTTAGCAGGTAGGCGACAGCGGTAAGGGTGCTCCCGGCAATGAGCGGCGCAAGGCCCGACGGCAGCAACGCGGAATGCAGGTCGGGCGCAACGCTCCCATCGCTGTAAACGACGTAGTTGATATAGGCGCCAGGCAGATTGACCAGCACGGCCAGCGCAGTCACGACCAGGAACAGGATGTTCCGCGCGGAACGGGGCTTGTCGGTGCTCATGGCATTTTGGATGATTTAGGCAAGGATGTCACTCTGATTGTGCCACCAATGGGCGATGAAAATTGCGCCTCGGCAACTGCAAAACACCGATGCAAGGGCGGGTGAATCATTCCCTGTCACGCGCCAGGATATTGCACATGCTGTCCGGCGAATCGCGATGATAAATGTAAGTCGGGAAATCCACCCGTGCAATTTGGTATTTCCCTGCCGCTCGTTGGATGAAATCATGGTCATCCCCATAATCCGGCTGCCGGAACCCTCCAACACCCGTCGGAACATGGGAACGCATGAAAAAAGTCCCTCCCACAAAACAGTCCGCGATGGCGATCGTCCGTCCCGAATCAAACTTGTCAGGAACCACATCCGGCCCGCCCACAATGGTTACCCCACCATGGATCATGTCCACCTCTGGGTGGCCAGCCATGAATTCGGCCCGCAGTCGCAAATGCTCCGGCGCATACTCGTCATCGGAATCCAGGAACGTAATGAGCTCTCCCCTTGCCAGTGCAATCCCCGCATTGCGCGCACCGCTCAATCCGGTGTTCTCCTGAAAGGAGTACCGGAGGCGTGAATCCCGCCGACAATAATCCTCTGCAACCGCCGCCGTGCCGTCCGTGGATCCATCATCGAGGATGATTTGTTCCCAATTCGTCCAGGTTTGCCTGAGCAACGATTCCACCGCCCTCGGAAGCAGCGCCGCCCGGTTGTAAGTCGTAGTGACGACAGAAATCACAATTTGCCCGATCCCGCGAAAGTAAGTTTGGCAATATCGACCTTCTGCGAATCATTCCGCCAGTAAACGGGCATACCCGCCACGGTTATGGACGTGTAGGAATCCACCAGCCGATCCATGACAGGAACCATGGGGGGCCATGTTTCCACCACAAGATCGGGCTTCTGCGCGACGATGGAGTAATCAAAATCCCATTTGTTATGGCCGGGATAGAACTTGTACTGTGCCATGTGGGCTGGAGTCTTCTTCGCCTTCATCGCAGCGATTTGTTTGTCGCACTTCCCCAGCTGGTCCAGGCACACCCGGTCTGAAAAATAGGGAATGGAACCGGCCCAGACCACCGCCACTGTGGCATCCCTTTGCGTACCCTCCCGAATTGCCAGCGCCAGTTCCACATGCTGCTTGTTGTCCAGCACATGCAGCGGTCTCCGTTGCAATAGCCACTCCTCAATGGAGGAGAGGCCCAGCCGATAGTTGAAGTTGGCCGTAATCGCAGCCAGAAAGCCCCATAGCACCACCGCTGGCACCCACTTGGATTTTTCCATGATAATCGGGGGCACCGCCTCCGCCAGCTTCGGCACAACAATGGCCAGCGTGCAGGCCAACAGAACAAAATAGAACGGCATCACGGTGGTGATGAATCGGTTGGCCATTCCATTCCATTCCCAGGAATCCCCGCCCACATAAATGCTGTAGGCACACTGCGCACCGAACAGCAGCATTAGCAGCACATGGCGCATGTCCGCCCGGAAAACCAGCAGGAGAATGGGCGCGGCAACAAGCAGCCAATTGGTGCGAGCGGCAAATCCATAAAACATTCGCATCCCGTGCTCGACGCGCGCCAGCGCGGGAAAGCCGGTCATTTTGAGCGTGTATGTATTGGGCACCCACTCTTGGTAATACGCATGCCGTGCAGCAGTCTGGATGCCAAGGAAGAGCACCAGCAACATGAGTCCAGACACCCCGTTGCCCACCCTCCGTGGAGACGGTGTGCAAAAGCCATAAAACAAAATAACCAGGAACGGAATGGCGGCATCGAGCCTCAGGAAAGTTCCTACACCCAACAACAGATAGACCGGTAGCACGCCCTTCCCCTCGGCCTGCCGCCTCAACGTAAGTAAGGTCGCATACGCCACCAGTAGCGCCAGGGCCCCAACCTCCATCCCCTGCAATGTCCAATAATTCAGGGGATAAAAGAAGGCTGTGAGAAAAACCGCAAAAAGCGTCCACGGGTTGTCCCTGCCCAGGAACTCAGCCGCCAGGGCCCGAATGGCGAACAGATTCGCCAGCAGGATCCCGGCGCAAAGCAACTGCACCAGCAGGCAGATCTTCGACTCAGCCACGGGCAGCAGGTGAAGCGCCGCCATGACGCCCACCCAAAGAGGATTGGTAAACCCTTCGACCCGCTCCCCTCCCGGATTCCAGACGAGGCCGTGCCCCTGGGCAAGATTCCGCGCAAAGCGCATGGACACCATCGCGTCATCAAACAGGCTGAACCACAGCGTCCCATTGATGCCAAAGCTGGTATCAAGGATGAAGAGAGCCGCGTAGACACAATACACAGCCGCTATGACGCGAAACCAGAACGCCGTGCTACTGCGCGGATTGCTATTGGTATATGTTTGCATCGGAAATTGGACCGACCTTTAACTCCATGTCCTGCGAGAATTCAATGCAGACTCAACTGAAAGCTTGAACTATGCGTCGCCTTGGGTTCCACCTAATCAACGGCTACATCATGAATCCGCGACGGCTTAATGGGAGAACCAAATGGTAAAATCAATCGAAGCAGTGTACCGCAATGGAAAGATTGAATTGCTTGAGCCGGCGCCTCCTGTTGAAAACGCAAGGGTAATTGTGACATTCATGTCAGGCCCCGGCCCCGTTGATTTGAGTGAACGAGGGATTGGTGAGCCGGAGGCCCGCTATCTTCGCGCACGACTTCGGTCGTTTGAGGCGGACTGGTCTGATTCTGCAATGGACATTTACGATGCCCTTTGATCGGGGGACCGTCGTGTTGGTCCTGTTTCCGGACTCAAGTCTCAAAACGGCCAAGCGGCGGCCCGCGCTTGTTGTCCAAGCCACTGTTCTAAATTCCGGTTTGGAACAAACTATTGTCGCCATGATCACCAGCAATATGTCCCGAGCAGGTCACCCAAGCCGCGTGGCCGTCCAGCAGGAATCTGACGTTGGAAAACAGATGGGAGTGGTTAGCGACTCTGTAATAATGACCGATAATCTTGCAACAATCATGGATCGGGAAATTGACCGGGCCATTGGCAGGTGTGTCTCCATGTCGGACGTTGACTCTGCCCTTCGATACACGCTGAATCTATAATGTTCCCAAGGCACTGAGCAGCGCCACAAATTCCTCAAGCCCCAATTGCTCTGCCCGCGTTGTGGGCGGCTTGCCGATTTTGGCCAGCGCGGCATCCACTTGCTCCTTTGTAAGACCAATCCCCTGCGACGCAATGCTGTTCCCCAGCATCTTTCGACGCTGTGCAAAGGCCGCATCCACAATATCAAACAGGCGCTGCCGGCCGGTCTCGTTAAGCAGTGGGGGCTTGCGCCCAAAGGCCACAATGGCCGAGTTTACCTCCGGAGGCGGCACAAAACTCGCCGCCGGCACGTTGCACACCGTCACAATATCGCAAAAATACTGGGCCTTGATGCTGATGCCCCCGTTTCGCTTCGATCCTGGCGCCGCGGCCAGACGATCAGCCACTTCCTTCTGCATCATGAGCGCCATACGCTCAAACTCCGCGCCTGTCTCCAATATTTTCATGATAAGCGGCGACGTGATCTGATACGGGATGTTTCCCGCAATGAGCGGTCGCAACCCCGCCGCTCGCGCCATTGTCATGGCCGCCGCATAGTCAAAATCCAGTGCATCAAGATACTGAAACTCGATTGGGCCCTCATCCGGTTGACGGTTCAGCATCAGTTCCCTGTGAATAGGCGTGAAGCGTGGGTCCAGTTCCAACGCCGTTACCGCGGCTCCGCGCAGCGCCAGAAACTGCGTCAGGTTCCCCAGCCCCGCGCCAATCTCGACAATCTGCGCGCCCGGCCCCGCATCGAGGGCATCGGCCATCGCCTCCAGCACATCCACATCCGCAAGAAAATGCTGGCCCAGTCTTTTGTTCAGGTGCAGCCCGTGCCGGCGCAGCAGAACCTGGATTTCACCGCGCTCGGTCAAATCACTCATTTGTAATTCTGCGGGTTCAGACCTTTGAGTTCACGCGTCACAAAGAGGCCATTCTTGCGAATCAGCTTTCCGTCGAAATAGACCTCGCCCCCGCCATAGTCAGGCCGCTGGATGCACACCATGTCCCAATGTAACGCGGATTTGTTGCCGTTGTCGGCCATCTCGTAGCATCGCCCGAGGGCCATGTGAAAGCTCCCGGCAATCTTCTCGTCAAAAAGGATGTCACGCATTGGCTCCAGGATATGCGGATGGAACCCGAGGCTCCACTCGCCCACATACCGCGCCCCGGCATCCTGATCGAGGACTTTGTTCAGGCGCTTCGTCTGGCCATTGTCGGCCCCTCGCGCCTCCACAACCTTCCCGTTCTCGAAACTGAGAAAAATATTTTCATACGGCGCTCCCTCCCAGATGGTCGGGGTATTGAACTGTACCGTCCCGCTCACACTGGTCTTCTCGGGCGCCGTGAAGCACTCACCGTCCGGAATGTTGCACTCGCCCGCGCAGGGGATCGACTTGATGCCCCGCTTTGTGAACGACAGGTCCGTACCCGGCCCCTTCACGCGCACTTCCCGCGTCCGGTCCATCAGCTGGCGCAGTGGTTGCACGGCCCGCCGCATCTTCGCATAATCCACGCAGCAAACCCGGTAGTAGAAGTCCCCAAACGCCGCCGTGCTGGTCTGTGCCATCTGGGCCATGGAACTGTTTGGGTACCGCAGCACCACCCACCGCGTCTTGTTGACCCGGTACTCCATCACCGCCTTGCCACCATTTTTCGCGTGCAGGTCCAGCTGCTTGCGCGGCACATCGCTCAGTTCAAAGGCATTATCTGTCCCCCGAATAGCAATGTAGCAGTCGGCATCCTTCATCTGCTTCAATTCAAACTGCCCCAGCCGCTTGAACACCCCCGCCGTCCCCTTTCGCAGCACCGCGCGCTGGATCTCCGGCTCCACAAGATTCACAAACGGCGCGGCCCCGGCTTTGATCGCCTCTTCCGCACATGCCGCACCCAATCTCAACGTATCGCGGCCAAAGCATTGGATAAACACCATCTGACCCGGCTTTGCCTCCGTGGAATGGCGAATCAGGATACGCGCCAGCTCATGGTCGCGTGGATCGGTTGTTCCCAGCATCTTTTAAAATCTCTTCCGTATTGGAGTACTCGCGGGTTACCGGTTGCCCGACCCACAAATGCCTATCCCTTGTTATAAGACCGGGCCAGTCAACAGCCTTTGCCAGAAGCCGCTAATGCGTGACGGGCCGCGGCAGGTCGAAATCCCCCCAGCCTGTCGCTTTTTTCTGAGCAAAGAGCCCACGGGCCAGTAACTAAGGCATCCTAACAGGCAGCACAGACAGGTCCTCCCCCATGATACTCCACGAAGATGCAGAAATCGCACGCAGGTCCGAGGTTGTTCAAACACTCGACGGATTCGTGGAGGAGAACCTTGACCTCCTGAAACCCGTTGAAGATAGCTGGCAGCCGTCAGACTTTCTGCCCGACCTCACCCTGCCCGACTGGAAGGAGAAGGTCGACGAACTTCGCGAAACCTCCCGCGCCCTGTCCAATGACGTCCTTGTCGTCCTCGTAGGCGACATGGTCACCGAGGAAGCCCTCCCCAGCTACCAGACCTGGACCAACCGCTTCGCCGGAATGGACGACAAGACCGGGACCGACAAGACCGGCTGGGCCCGCTGGACCCGCGGGTGGACCGCCGAGGAAAACCGCCACGGAGACCTCTTGAACCGCTTTCTCTACCTTATGGGCCGCGTCGACATCCGCTCCATCGAGGTGACAATTCATCACCTCCTCAAGAATGGCTTCGACACTCGCACGGGTGACGATCCCTATAAGGGGTTTGTTTACACCTCTTTTCAGGAGCGCGCCACCAAGATCTCCCACCAGAACGTGGCCAACCTGGCCCGCCAGCAGGGCGACCCCGCCCTCTTCAAGATGTGCAGCATGATTGCAGGCGATGAAACCCGCCACGAAACTGCCTACAAGCGCTTCATGGGCCGTGTGTTCAAGATCGACCCGGCCGGTGCCATCCATGCCTTTTACGATGTCATGAAGAAGCAGGTTGCCATGCCCGCCGCACTCATGGACGACGGCAAGGTCCCCGACCTTTTCGACAAGTTCTCCGCCGTGGCCCAGCGCCTCGGCGTTTACACGGCCCACGACTACGCTGCCATCATAGACCACCTCGTCAAGACCTGGGACATCTCGGTCATCCAGGGACTTAGCGGCGAATTTGCCCGCATGCAGGATGCCCTCTGCACCATGAGCGAGCGTTACCACAAGCTCGCCGATCGCATGATGGCAAAGTTCACCAAGCAGCCCATCGGACCCTTTAGCTGGATCTTTAACGAATCGGTCTAGCAGAGTCGGAGACGTTCGACGCCACCAGCGGGCTCCCTTCTGTCATACGCTTCGGACCATTTGCATTTTGCAGGATTCGCACGTTTTAAAGGCAGTTAATCGCCCGCAGAGCCCCCTTTTTCAAACTTTCCCTTGCAAAATGCAAATGCCTCCTTATCGTGAGAAGGTGCTTAATCTGCATTATGAATGCAAATTGAAAGATTAGCGGAACGACGGGGGTGTCAGTCTTGCTGAACTTGGAGTTCAAGCTTCAGGCATTGCAATTTCCGCCTTACTTCGTGCGATTCGTCGAGCGGACGAGCCCCGGCGGTCTTCCCTTCCTATTGCAGACCCTCACCGAGACACAACGTCTGGAACTTAACCTCTTCCAGAAGGAGTTTTGCGAGGGTTTTAAATTCGAGCAATCCAACGACCTTGACCATGCGGTGGAGTTTTACAATGCCACCCTCCACCGCCATCCACTGTTCGCATTCCTCATCGCCGAGCACCTGCGATACCTTGAAACCATCCACAATCAGTCCCTGACGCCACCTCCCGAGGGTATCGCATGATCTGCTCCAGTTGCCACGAGGAACTCGTGATGGTCAGCAGCTTCTGCCCCTTCTGCGGCAAACCGGTGGCTGCCGTGAATCAGGGGCACATGGAGGCAATCCGCCTCTTCTGCGACGGCCAATACGAGGCCGCGGCTGCAAAGCTGGAATTCGTGCGTGCGACCAGCCCGAAAGACCCGGTCATCGACAAGGACTTGGCCCACGCCCTCCTGCACGCCGGGAAAAAGGAAAAGGCCATCGAACTTTATGCAAGCATCGCCGGCCAACACAGTCACTTCGCCGACGTGAATTTCAACTACGCCTTGCTCCTGCTTGCCGCAAAACATCTTGGCGCCGCCCGCGCCCTTCTTGCGGGCCTTGCCGGCGGCGGACGCATCGATTTCTTTCCACGACGGTTTTACCTTGGCCTCATCTACCCCACGCTTAATAGTTTTCTTTCAGATGTCCACCTTCATCTTGGCCTTGTGGAGAAGGACTTGCTTCGCCCCTCCGAGGCGGAGGACCATCTGCGGCGCGCCGTCGAAAAAAATCCCCGCCAGGTCGCGGCCCACGTCGCCCTCGGCGACCTTGCCATGGCAGCCCGGCGCCATGCCGACGCCGTCGACAGCTACACCACCGCCATGGCGCTCCACCCTCTCAGTGATGAGATTCCGGATCTGCACCTCAAGCTCGGCCTTGCCCTGCGCCAGATCGGCAACCATGTCGAGGCCGTCAAGAGCTTCCGCTGGGTGCTGCAGCGCGATCCCCAGAATGTCACCGCCCTGGAACTGCTCAGCCAGGCCGTCGAGTCTGCCGGCGCCGATCTGCCGCCCGAACCGGTGACACCCCCTGCCGTGAAAGCGCGCAAAGACGCCGCAACCGAC
This sequence comes from Candidatus Sumerlaeaceae bacterium, assembly GCA_019695055.1. Lineage (GTDB taxonomy): Bacteria > Sumerlaeota > Sumerlaeia > Sumerlaeales > Sumerlaeaceae > JAIBAT01. The sequence goes on from JAIBAT010000143.1 coordinate 105,192, forward strand.
AGTGCCTCCCCGATTTTTGACCTCAGCTCGTCCGGTGAAGACACCGCCGATGGCGTCCAGATCATCGGCAAAACCCCCGAGATGCGACGCGTTATGCGGTACGCCCGCCTTGCCGCCGCAAGCGATTCCACCGTGCTCATTACGGGTGAGCATGGCACCGGCAAGGAGCTTGTGGCCCGCGCCATATTTTTCAATTCGCCCCGCCGCGATCTCCCCTTCGTCACAGTGAATTGCGCGGCCATTCCCGAAAACCTCCTGGAAAGCGACCTCTTTGGCCACGAAAAGGGCGCATTTACCGGCGCCTCGGGCCTCAAGCGCGGACGGTTTGAGGTCGCCAACCACGGCACCATATTCCTCGACGAAATCGGCGACCTGACCCCCCCCATGCAGGTCAAACTCCTGCGCGTCCTGCAGGAAAAGGAGTTTAATCGCGTCGGCGGTAACTCCGTGGTTTCCGTGGATGTCCGTGTCATTGCGGCCACCAACCGAAATCTGGAAACTCTCATCGCGCAGGGTGCCTTCCGCGAAGACCTCTATTACCGCCTGAATGTCCTGCCTATCCGCATGCCCTCCCTGCGCGAGCGCTCCCAGGACATTCCACTTCTTATCAATTATTTTCTGGATAAATATCGCAAGACCACCCCCCGCAGCCCCATCACATTCTCCGCCGACGAGCTTGAATTGTTCATGGAATACCACTGGCCGGGCAACGTTCGCGAATTGGAGAACATGGTCGAGCGGGCCGTGGTCATGGGCACACAAAGTGGGATCTTTCTCCAGGAGCTCTCGAAAATGCGAAAGCAGAGCGCCGCCGCGCGGGGTCAGGGTTCCAGCGTGCGCACTCTCGACGACCTCGAGCGGGAACACATCGAGAAAACCCTCGAGCGAACCGGGAACAACAAGAAGAAGGCCGCCGAGCTGCTGGGAATCAACCAGTCCACTCTTTGGCGCAAAATGAAGCGCTACAACCTGGACGTGCCCGGCGAAAAGGCCTGACGCCGTTATTCCAGGATGAGGCTGATCCGCGGTCGGATGAGCGGAAGGACCTTGTCTGGCGCCACGGCCATCGGCGCCGCCGGCACCCACTCCGCCTGTGCCCCGCCATCCGGGCCATATCCATAAACAATCCGCCGGATGTGGACATCACCATATTCTGGAAAGACTTTGACAATGGTCAGGTTGGCTGTCGTCGCCCGGTCATTGTAATCCAGCCATCCCCAAAAGGCCGGGGTGAAAACCGGAATGTGCAATTCGCCTCTGCATGACGAGGGAACCCGCGGCCGGAAGGTCAGCGTCTCGCTTGTGTGGTCAAAGGTGACACCCGACAATGCAAACAATGCGTTCCAGGCCGCCATCGCCGCCATCGTGGAACGCAGGGCCACCGGCTTCCCTCCCGGGGTTTCGCTCACCAGAGACTGGCCCCAGGGATTACGGCCCGACTCGTACAGCGCGTCGAGTGATCGCCGCAGGACACCAAGGCCCGCGTCCACATCTCCCAGCGCAATGGCCTCGCACCCCAGGAATGCATCAATCAGCGGCAGCAAAGTCTTTGGCGAGGCTGGCCGCCCCAGCGTATCCGTCTCTGTCGCCGCCGCCGGACGGAAGCGATCCGTGCAGACCGCTAACAACGCCCTTGTGGCCGTGAGTGCGAAATCCTCGGCAAAAATCGGCGGCAACCCGGCGGCACGCACCGAGAGATCACCCGCCAGCGCCAGTGCATTGATTCCGTTTTGATTGGTGCGCGCGTACAACTCGCCACCGCGCCGGAATTTCTTCAGGAATTCCTCCCGTGCCCGATCAAACTGGGAGGTATAATCGCCGACGGTTGTTTTGTCGCTCACGCGCTCCGCCGTCGCTATCAGCGCGCGAAGGGCGGCAAGGTAGTTGGAGCTGGTATAGACAAAACTGCCCGACGCGGTTGTCTGGCTGTCACAGAAACTCTGCCCTTCCGGCAGGTTGTCTCCGTCCCGATCCGAGGCCGCCAGAAATGCCGTCGCCCGGCCCAGTGCGGGCAGCATTGCCTTCAGTCGTTCGCGCTCGCCATTCGCGAGCGCATGCTGCACACTCAACAGCATCCACGCATTGGTCGCATCGCCCGAGGCCAGTCGCGCGTATTGGGGGCCCGTGGTCTCGGTTCCGTCGTGGATATTGCCCGCGCTGGAGGGAATTCCCCCAAGGGGGGTTTGGGCGGCGCCAAAGCCGTCCAGCAGCGCGCGGTACAGCCCCGGAAACATCGTGGCTGGGAAGCTCACGGCAGCCGGCTGGAATTCCATGCCACCCAGCATGCCATCCCGGTCCTCCGGCGATTCCAGCATCGAGAAGCGGCCACCGGCCATATTAATACTGTTTGACACCATGGGAAATAGGGAATTCACAAGCCGCGCCTTCAGCCATTCCGGAAGGTTGGATTTTTGGACAAGCGAGTGCCACTCGGCCGTCTCTCCACGCAGTCGCGAAAGATTCGCATAAACATAACCCGCCACCCCGACCGCAGAGGCAAATCGGTCCGCATACGCTGGAGATTCCGCCCCTGCTGCTGTCACGATTTTCGGGTTGTACCAGGAAATCACAAACGGCACCTGTCGGCGCTCGCCAGGGCCAAGGTTTATGGTGGCGCAAATCGAGGCTGAGGCCGCTTCCCCGGGTTTCAATTGCCCCCGCCAATCCCCCGGCGTCTTGCTGCGACGATCCAGGCGCAGGTTGCGGCTAAATTGGCCCCACCATGGAATGGCCCCGCCCCGCGGGTTCCATCGAATCGACCGCGTGACGTATGTCCGCGATGTCTCCACACCGATAAACACTCCGCCCATGAACGTCTGGGGGCGCTGGCTCGCCGGCTCCGAATCAGCCGTCATATGAATGCCAAGCACACCGCTGGTTCCCGCGTCCGTGTGGCGCAGGCGGGGATAGACGTCATAGAGGTCTCCCGCCCGCTTCGAGCCGCCACGCCCAATGATATTCTCCCAGGAGAGGGCAATGGCCACCGAAACCGGCTTGCGTCGCGGATTCTCCACGTCCACCGACACCACCGCCGCAGGGAGGGCCGAATCCGCCTCATTGTGCGGGATCAGCGGCGAAAACGAGTTCATGCGCACGAGAATCGGTAGCGACTCATCCTTGAAGAACCACTCCGCAAAAGGAAACAGCCCGCGGTAAACCACCGAGGCCGGAGTGCGGATGGGGCTTCCCGGCCCGATGATACCCCCCGGCTCGCGAACCTGCAGGAGCCGCCCCGTACCGCCGCCGGAAACGGACTTCGCCGCAATGGACACAAACGTGCCACCCGGCCGGCTTAGCGGGTCATCCCACGAGTTGTTGATGGTGAAGTTGGCGAAAGCCCCATTGGGCAGAATCTCAAACTTGCCGGTCCCCAGCCCGCCAAAAGGAACTCCCGACAGCCAGTTCGCCTTGCCGTCGGCTTGATAGATTTCACCGGTCTCCGGATTCCAACTTGCCGGGCCCGACGGAATTATCGGTCCGTCGCCGGGTTTCACGCTGACAAGGTAATCAATCTCCGAATTGTGCAGGCGAATGTAACTTACCATCGCCTCGCCCGTGAGTCCCTGGAAACGAATGTCAAAAACCCCGCGATTCGGCGTCTGTGAAATCTGGCGCACGACCGCGCGATTGCGACCGCCAGCGGCCTTGAACACGTCCATCCGCGATACAATCCGCCGCCCGTTGATGTCCACCTGAAACACTCGTTGCCCAGGCCCCGATGCCTCAGTTTCCGCAAAACCCAATTCTACGGAAACCGGGGCCTCCGTGGGCAGCCCGGTAAACACATATCGAAAGTCCGCGCCGTAGCGGGATCTTTGCAACAATGGCTGCATATCGGGCGTGGCACCCGTGATGGGCGCGGCGCTTGCACGTACGCTATTTTCGCCCGTCACATCCACGTTGACCCCCGAGGCAACGGGTTGCGCGGCGGCCGCAAGGGTCACAATCAACCATAGCGCCGCTGAGGGAATCAGCGTCAGAAACCGGATGCGGAGGTGGCGAACAGGGTTCTTCGGGGGGGAAATCAAGGCTCCGACTCTTCCTCCTCGTCGTCTTCCGGGCCGGGTTGGCCGCCTGAGGCGCGCTGAACCTCGTTCAGCACCTCCTCCTCTACAAAAATCGGGACCTGTCGTTTCGTCGCCAGCACGATGGCATCGCTCGGGCGGCTGTCAATCTGGACTGTTTCACCAGTGGCCAGCCTCAATTCCAGCGCCCCGTAAAACGTGTCGTTTTCCAACTTCACCACCATGACCCGCTCCAGCGTGGCACCGGTTCCCTCAATGACGTTTAGTATCAGGTCGTGTGTCATCGGGCGCCGTGCCGTATGGCGATGCATCGCCACTTCCAGGGCCTCCGCCTCGTTCGTGCCGATAAATATCGGAAAGCTGCGTTTGCCACCGTCCGCCTCGCCAAGCACGACAATCTGTGTCACGCCCAGGTCGTCGACGATCTGCAACTCACGCAATTCCATTTCGATGTAGTTTTCGGCCATATTACGAATTGATACTCCGGAAAAATCGGTCGGAAGAACAGCAGGCTTCCAGGTCACGCCATGATGTTCATGTGGCGCTTGAGCTCGTCCACCTTGCGGCCGTGGCTCAGGGCGGTTTCACGCGAGATGCGGCCTCGCTTGTAGAGATCCGCAATAGCCCGGTCCATCGTCTGCATTCCCAGACCCCCGCCCGCCTCAATTTGCGTGGCGATTTGGTGGGTCTTCCCCTCGCGGATCAGGTTCCGCACGGCATCTGTGCCGATCATGACCTCCACGGCCAACTCACGACCACGCCCTGCGGCACTCGGTAAGAGCGTCTGGCACAGGACCCCCTCGATAACTCCCGCCAACTGGATGCGAATCTGTTCCTGCTGATGCGGAGGGAATACGTCCACGACACGGTCAATGGTCTGTGCCACGTCCACCGTGTGCAGCGTGGAAAACACGAGGTGCCCCGTTTCCGCGGCCGTCAGTGCCGCTCCGATCGTCTCAAGGTCGCGCATTTCGCCAACCATGATGACATCCGGGTCCTGCCGGAGCACAAACTTCAGTGCGTTTTGAAAGGAAAGCGTGTCCTCATGGACTTCGCGCTGTTCGATCAGCGCCTTCTTGTGCGGATGCAGATACTCAATCGGGTCTTCCGCCGTGATAATGTGGCAGTCTCGCTCATTATTGATCAGGTCCACCATGGCTGCCAGCGTCGTGGACTTGCCCGATCCTGTGGGCCCTGTGATCAGGACCAACCCCGCAGGGCGCCGCGAAAGCCGCTCGCAGACCTTTGTCGGCAGGTGCAACTCCTCAAACCCGCGGATAATCGTGGGAATGACGCGGAACGCCGCCGCCACACTCCCCCGCTGATAGTGCACGTTCACGCGGAATCGGCTGATATGGGAAATACTTAGCGAAAAATCCAATTCCTTGGATTCCTCAAATTTCTGCTTCTGGAGGTCTGTCAGAACGCCGTAAATAAGTCGGCGGCTTTCCGAAGAGGTCAGCGGCGGCGCCTCAACATTGACCAGCTTCCCGTCAATGCGCAAAACCGGCGGGCGACCTACCGCAAGGTGAAGGTCCGACGCATCCCGCTCCACGGTGAGTTTCAAGAGTTCAGAAATTTCCAAGTTGTGCGACTCCTCTATATGGCCCCGCCATGAAAACCGGACGCAGCCGTAACGACTCCGGCCGGGGCGAATGGCCTCCTGCCAGCTTACTTCAGGTATTCCGGTTCATAGGTCCTTCCCGCGTCAAGGGCAACATGAAAAGCACCAAAAATAGGCACCTCTTTGGCCCGGTTTCTGGGCGGGACTACCGTTTGGTGACCGAAACCGACGTGCCATCGTCTCCCGTGGTGGGGACCTTGTACCTCGGAGGCGCCGCGGCACAGTAGGTCGTTTCTTCGTCGCTGAGAACAGGCGCAAGGGTCGGATCCAGGAGTACCTCGTTCACCAGCACCTCCTTTCCATCCAGCCTCATCCTCCGGTTCACCAATCGTGTCCCGTGGCTATAATCCGCGTAGGTCGCCTCGTGGCCAAAATACAACGGCTGGATGCGCACACCGTTCAACCGGTGCCACCCATAAATGGCCACCCTGGCAAAGTTCGTGAAAGTCGCCAGCTTTGGGCTAACAACCACATCCTTCTTGTCCCCCGCCACCAGCGCCCCCAGTGGCTGCGTCGTAATCGCTGTGCGCTGGGCGCGCACCAACTCCTCATGATGCCAGAAAACCGGCACGGTAATCATCTGAGGCCCCGGCGGAATCGGCGAAGGGGCCAGCTTGCACGTCGCCGCCGTGTAAATGGCATCCACCATCTTGCGAGTCGGCAGCGCACACCGCGTCAGGTCCGCGACCTGCTGCGCCAGGATGGGAGTCATGGGAATCCGAAAATAGTCCTTGTCGCTCCCGATGGCCATATAGTCCGGCGTCACAAAGAATTCTACCGTGTGTTTGCGCCCCCCGATAACTGTGGAAGTCGTCACCGGTTTCAGCTTCCGAAGGAAATCCGGAATGTTTCCCCGCACAATCTCTTCATAAATTCTGTCCTCACGCTCGTCGCGCGGCAGGCTCGTTATCACATCCTTGAATTGGGTCCCCATCATCGCCCCCGCAGGCCGTGGCGGCAACGTCAGCCGGTCCATGGCCCGCTTTTCCGTCTTCCCCTCTGGATACAGCAGATACTTCGCCCGCACCGCCTTGAACTTCTTGAGCCGCGGTTGCCACTCCGACTCCAGCTTCGCAACAGTCTCGGTCGTCAGGCGTGTCTGCAGATCCGGAATCCCCATCAACCGCGCCGACGTACTGGTAAGCCTCGTGTCATTCGGATAAAGCTTGTACGCGGTCTGCAACATGTTCAGCCCGTTGCGCACCGGCAGAAAGTTATCCCGATCCGTCACGATGGCCCGAACGCCCCCACATTTCACGTTTTTGTGTTTCGACGAAACCGGCGTGAACTCCACCGCCTCAAACCTCACCCCCGGCTGCTTCAAATCCATCAGCGCTTCCGCATACTTCGCCCCGTCCACAAACGGTGCCCCCATCATCTCAAACGGAAACGACGTCCCGCGCCCCTCGCTCAGGTTGCTCCCCTCGAAGATACAGGTCCCAGGGTACAGCGCCGCTGCATTCAGCGAACGCATGTTAGGCGACGGCGCCATAAATTTTCGCCCCGTCTCGTCCCACCACTGCCCGCGATTCCAGTTTCTCACCTTCACAACGCGCAGATCCGCCTTCGGGGTCATCCATTCCGAGTTCCACATCGTAGCCAGCTCGCCCACCGTCATCCCGTGTCGCGTGGCCACGCCAAACGCCGCGCCCGCGCCCAGCCGCCCGATGAGCCCGAAATCCTTCAAATTCGGCGCACCCTCCACCATCGTCCCGGATATCGGATTCGGCCGGTCAATCACATAGAAGGGCTTTCCGTTCTTTGCCGCCGCCTCCATGCAATACGTCATCGTCCACATAAAAGTGTAAAACCTCGCCCCCACATCCTGCAGGTCATACACCAGCACGTCCACGTTCTTGAGCTGCTCATCTGTCGGGGCCTTGCGCGCACCATAAACCGCGTAAACCGGGATGCTCGTCGCCGGGTCAACATAATCCTTGTCGCCCCGCCCCGCCTGCATCACGCCGCGCAAGCCATGCTCAGGCGAGAAGAATGCAGTGACCGTCGTCCCCGGCGCGGACAATATATAGTCCGCATCCGGACGCCCCTTCTCGTCGCAGCCCGCGGGGTTTGTGATCATCCCGATCCGTTTACCCTTCACCTGCCCCAGCAGCTCGTCCAGTTGCTCGCGCACCGTCGCACCCGCCGGCACCGCGCACCCCAGCATCACCGACACCGCCAGAATTCCAAGTCCCGCTCGTCTCACAGGCCACCCCATCAATAATTTTATGGAAAATCTAATCCGCGATGAAATGCGGTACAAACCGGCTCGTGTTCCCCGTGATGCGGCGCGTGTCCTCCCGCAGCCCCACCCCGCAAGCATACCCATTCACCATCCAGCTCCCCACAACCACGTAATTGCCCTCAAAGCACGGCAATTTCACCAACTCCTGGTAAACGCACGGCTCCGCTTCATATGGACCGGTCGTGCTTTCCGTCGTGATGCCATACTCCACCACCGAAACATTCGCCCCCTCGCGCGCCCGCAGCGGCTTCTTGATGTAGGCCCCCCCCAGCGGCTCCCGCAAGGCTCTTACCAAATACGGGCTCTCCGGAAACATCTCCCACAGCAGCGGCAGAGTCGCCTTGTTGCTCAGGATCATCTTCCACGGCGGCTCGAACCACCGCGTGTTGTTCTCCAGCACCTTCTTCCCAAACTCGTCCGTGATCATCCATTCCCACGGGTAAAGCTTGAAGCAGTTCCACATCGGCTGTTCCGCGAGATCCACAAACGACTTCTGCGCCTCGTTCCAGCCAATCTGCTCCACATCCAGATATCCCGTTTCCAGCCCCGCCTGCATCGCCGTGTCGCGCAGGTAGTTCACGGTCATGAAATCCTCGTCCTGCCCTCCCATCGCCGCAAACTGCAGCGCGCCCCCCACCGACGGCTTCACCGCGCCCCACGCCTCGATCAGCCTCTCATGGATCGAATTGAACTGGTCGTGCCCGCCCCCCTCAAAAGCCTGCAGCCAGTGCCACTGAACCACCGCCGCCTCCAGCAGCGCCGTCGGCGTATCCGCGTTGTATTCCAGCAGCTTCGGCGGCCCCGCGCCATCATAGGCAAGGTCAAACCGCCCGTAAATCGTGATCTCGTCCGTCTCCCAGCTCTGCGTCACATAATCCGCAAACTCCGGCGGAATCAGGAAGCGATCAAACAATTTATTGTCCAACACATGCTGCACCGCGTCCAGGCACATCGAATCCAGCTCGTAGGTGGCCTTCTCCAACTCATCCACCTGCGCCGACGTAAACCGGTAGCACGCGCTCTCATCCCAATACGGCTGCCCCTCCGGCGAATGATAAATCATCCCCTGCCCCTCAACAATGGCCGGCCAGTCTGGCCGGGGCTCAATCCGCAGACGCTCCATCAGCTGCTGGCGCTGAAGTGCCCCGACGAACCAAATCCGCCGCGGGACGAACTCGTGCTATGCGTCGCGGTGCCACCACTGCTGGCGCTGGAATGCACCGACCCCGAATCCCCCGACACCGCGGACTGGTGCGTGGACATCTCCGGCGATGACCGGGAACCCCAGGCCCATGGCCGGTACCACACCGCTGTCCGGTTATGGTAGCGGTTGGAGGCCGTGCCCGTCGTTTCGCTGCTCGACCCGCTACCGCTGCCCCGGCCGCTCACATCGCACCCCTGCATCAAGGCCGCCGTGCCAATCAGCACCAGCGTTACCGACAAACTTGAACGTCTCACCGCCGCGCCTCCGTGCCCGGCCCTACGCGATGCACGCCGAAACGACCAGCGACAACCCGACCGCAATCCCCATGGTCACGAGCCCCACAGCCTTGTTACCCGCAGCCAGCTCACCACCCACGCTCAGCCGCGGCGTCATCATCTCAAAGAAGCCGTAGCCCAGGCCCTGCAGCACCGCCCCGAACACTGTCCAAACCACACTGTTCAGCAAACCCGAACTGTGGCTGATCGCCGTCCACGCAATGATCCCAAGGCCAATGAGTTTCCCCGCCACGGCAAGACCCACCGCCACGTTCCCCTGCCCCACCTGCTCCCAAAGCTTATAGCTCCGGTTAAAACTTTGATCCACGCCCAACACCAACAGCACCAAAATGGCGGTCACGGCAAAATATAGCAGTGCATAAAGCATTCCAGATAACACTTGCGGGGGCTCCCTTGCGAAATTTGACGATAAACTGCCACACGCACCAACGCGAATTCAACAACAGATAACCACGCACCAACGTGGCCCGGACACTCCTGTCCGGGCATTTTCCCTACCCCAACCGCGACACCGTCCACCCCACTGGCCGCCCATCCCGATACGGCATCACCCCGTGAAACTGCCCCGCCTCATCATCAAACACCAGCGGCAGAAAATACCGGTCCCCTTCCCACAACGGCAAATCCAGGATTCGCTCCCGCTCCACCCACTCCAGCGTTCCCTCCGGGTTCGACGCCAGCGGCTCGCCGTCAAAGGCATCAATGCGAAAGACAAACCCAAACCAATCCTCCCCGCCCTTGCCAAACCCAGGCCAGTTAATAGTCCCCCGCAGCGCCAATCGCGTCACCTCGATCCCCGCCTCCTCATGGATCTCACGCTTCATCCCCGCCACCACATCCTCCCCCGGCTCCAGCTTCCCCCCCAGCCCGTTATACTTCCCGAAATGCTCGTCCCCCTCCCGCACATTGCGGTGGATCAGCAACACCCGCTCCCCATCCGGCGACAATATATAGCCCAGCGTGGCAAGAATCGGCGTATACGGCATCACAACCTCCCAATAATCTCTGGACACCCCACCACTACTCCGCCTTCCGCGTCAAGTCGCCAGACAGTCCGTGGCCAGGACACACCTGTCCTGGCAAACCCCAAGCCCCCCATCCCTATAAGCCCTATGGGGCCTATTAGTCCTATTGGCCCTATGCCCCATCAGCCCTTGACCCCGCAGCCACCCCCTGTTCACTTCCCTCCATGACAACTACGACCTCCGCCGCCAACACCAGTATCGCCACCCCCGACCAGATCCGCACCAACTTCCCCGCCCTCAACCGCCGCCACGCCGGCCACCCCGTTGCCTATTTCGATGGCCCCGGCGGCACCCAGGTCCCCCGCCAGGTCACCGAAGCCATCAGCGACTACCTGCTCAACCACAACGCCAACACCCACTGGACCTACCCCACCAGCGCCGAGACCGACGCCATCATCACCGCCGGCCGCGCGGCCCTCGCCGATTTCCTCAACGCCACCCCCGACGAAATCGCCTTCGGCGCCAACATGACCACCCTCACCTTTCACCTCGCCCGCGGCCTTGGCCGCGCATGGGGCCCCGGCGACGAAGTCGTCATCACCGAGCTCGACCACCACGCCAACGTCGCCCCCTGGACGCGCATCGCCGCCGAGCGCGGCGCCACCATCCGCGTTGTCAAAATGATTCCCGAAACCGGCCAGCTCGACTACGCCGACCTCGAACGCGCCATCACCCCGCGCACCAAACTCCTCGCCATGGGCGCCGCCTCCAACGCCCTCGGCACCATCAACGACCTCAAACGCGGTGCCGCCCTCGCCCACGCCGTTGGCGCCCTCTTCTTCGTCGACGCCGTCCACTATGCCCCCCACGAACTCGTCGACGTCCGCGATCTCGGCTGCGATTTCCTCTGCTGCTCCGCCTACAAGTTTTATGGCCCCCACATCGGCATCCTCTACGGCCGCCACGACCTCCTCGGCGCAGTGGATTTCCCCAAGCTCATCCCCGCCCCCGACACCGCCCCCGAGATCGCCGAAACCGGCACCCAGAACCACGAAGGCATCGCCGGCGCCACCGCCGCCGTGGATTTTCTCGCAAACCTTGCCCCGGGTGCCAACCGCCGCGCCCGCCTCGAAGCCTCCTTCGCCAACCTCCACGCCCGCGGCATCGAGCTCGTCACCCAGCTCTGGCAGGGCCTCGCCTCCATCAACGGCGTCCGCCTCTTCGGCCCCGAACCCCATCTGCCTCGCACCCCCACCGTCTCCTTCACCCTCGACGGCATCAACTCCACCGATCTCAGCCGCCGCCTCGCCGACCATGGCCTATTCGCCAGCAACGGCGACTTCTACGCCAAAACCGTCATCGACCGCCTCGCCGTAGGCCCCCACGGCCTCCTCCGCGCCGGCTGCGCCTGCTACGCTACCGCCGACGAAGTCCAGCGCCTAATCACCGCCGTAAAGGAAATCGCCAACAAAAAGTAGCCCTGATTTCCTTCGTGCCTCAGTGCCTTCGCGTCACAATATTCTTCTTGTTGTTTCTGTGAAAATCCGTAAAATCTGTGGAAGGGCTTTTTCACTAATTCCAGTAAGTATAGACATTCCCCCCGCCCTGCCTCGCCCCTCCCCCCGCTCCCTGCCTCCACTTTGTTGGAGGCAGCCCCCTCGCCGCACTATGTTGCGGCAACCCCACGGCCTGAATCCGCAAAATCCTTGTCCTCCCAACTCAGAACTCAGAACCCAGAACTCACAACTGCACCCCCCCCTCCAACTCCCCTTGCAAATCCCCCAAGCCCACCCCACAACGTCCCCAAGAGCAAAGGAAGGAGGCCGGGGTCCCGCATGAAACTCACCATCCCCCACAAGATTACCATCGCCTACCTCCTCGCCGGCGGCCTCTGGATCCTCTTCTCCGACCGCGCCCTCGAGGCCATCGTCAGCGACCCCCACACCCTCACCCGCATCCAGACCTTCAAGGGCTGGGCCTACGTCGCCATCACCGGCCTTCTCCTCTTCGCCGTCATCCGCCTCTACTTCGACCGCCTCGAGCGCGCCCAGCGATCCCTCGAAGACAGCTACGACGCCACCCTCAAAGGCTGGGCCCTAGCCCTCGACCTCCGCGACCACGACACCGAGGAACACACCCTCCGCGTCACCGACCTCACCCTCAAGCTCGCCGCCGCCATGGGCATCCGCGAACCCGAACTCACCCACATCCGCCGCGGCGCCCTCCTCCACGACATCGGCAAAATGGCCATCCCCGACAGCATCCTCCTAAAACCCGACAAACTCACCGACGACGAACGCGCCATCATGCGCCAGCACCCCGACCACGCCTACCACATGCTCGCCACCATCCCGCACCTTGTGCCCGCCCTCGACATCCCCCGCTGCCACCACGAGCGCTGGGACGGCACCGGCTACCCCCGCGCACTCCGCGGCGACCAAATCCCACTCCCCGCCCGCATCTTCGCCGTCATCGACGTCTACGACGCCCTCACCAGCAAACGCCCCTACGGCCACCCCATGCCCCCCGCCGAAGCCATCGCCTACATAGAATCCCAATCCGGCAAACACTTCGACCCCGCCGTAGTCACCCAGTTCCTAAAACTCATCCAAACCCCGGCGCCGTAAACGGCAATTCTGAATTGAAAACTCCAAAGGAGTTTCAAAATGCAATACACCAACCTCGGCCGCACCGCCCTCAAAGTCAGCCGCCTCTGCCTCGGCACCATGAACTTCGGCCCCGAGACCACCGAACCCGACGCCTTCGCCATCATGGACCGCGCCCTCGACCACGGCATCAACTTCTTCGACACCGCCGACGTCTACGGCTGGAAGAAAGGCGAAGGCATCACCGAGCAGATCCTCGGCCGCTGGTTCGCCCAGGGCGGCGGACGCCGCGAAAAAGTCGTCCTCGCCACCAAGCTCTACGGCGAAATGAACGAATGGCCCAACAACGCCAAGGTCTCCGCCCTCCACATCCGCCGCGCCTGCGACGCCAGCCTCCGCCGCATGCAAACCGACTACATCGACCTCTACCAGATGCACCACATCTGGCGCGAAGCCCCATGGGAGGAAACCTGGCAGGCCTTCGAGATCCTCGTCCAGCAGGGCAAGATCATCTACCCCGGCAGCTCCAACTTCGCCGGCTGGCACATCGCCCGCGCCAACGAAACCGCCAAAGCCCGCAATTTCCTCGGCCTCGTCTGCGAGCAGAGCCTCTACAACCTCAACGCCCGCATGGTCGAGCTCGAGGTCCTCCCCGCCTGCGAAACCTACGGCCTCGGCT
>JAIBAT010000117.1 GCA_019695055.1 Candidatus Sumerlaeaceae bacterium
TGAGGTCGGGGGCAGCGAGCGTCAACTAGTGGCCCTCATCGGTGGACTGCCCAAGGACCGGTTTGAATGCCATATTGTATGCCTTTCAGGGTTTGGAGAACTTGAAGGCGCTGCGCGGGAGGCGGGCGCAACACTTTATGACCTTGGCTATCGTCGGCGTGGGGCGGCCGGGCAGGCGCCCAAGCCCCGGTTTGGGGCGCTGCTTGCGATCTGTAGGCTTTCTCGTATTCTTCGGCGGCTGCGGCCCGATGTCCTTCATACGCTGATTCCTGTGTGTAACATTCTTGGAATCGCCGCGAGTCGGCTCGTTCGGGTCCCTCATGTGGTTTGTACCCGTTTGGCACTGGGGGCTTATCGTGATCAGAGCCGGGCCATCGCACGCCTGGAGGATTGGAGCGATCGTCGCTTTCAACTCATCCACTGCAAGTCGCAAGGTATCCTCGAAGACATTGCGGGCAATGGTGTGGTGCCAAGAGATCGAATGCGGGTGGTCTATAACGGGCTGGATCCGGCCCGCTTCGGCAACCGTGAAAAACGAAGTGATTTGCGGAATGAATTCCAGATCCCGTGGGACGTGCCGGTTGTCGGGATGGTGGCGAATCTCATCGGCTACAAGGGGCATCGCGAGGTGATAGCGGCAGCGCCGGGGGTCCTAAGGGTATTTCCCCAGGCCAGATTCCTTTTTGTTGGGAGGGACGATGGAATTCAAGGTGACTTAACGCGACAGGCCGCTGAGTTGGGAATTGGCGATTCCATCGTGTTCGCCGGGCTGCGACAGGATATCCCCGACCTGATGGCCTCGATGGATGTGCTGGTCAGTGCGTCGCATCAGGAGGGATTCTCCAATGTTATCATTGAGGCGATGGCTTCGTTCCTCCCTGTGGTGGCGACACGGGTCGGCGGATCACCGGAGGCGGTAGAAGATGGATTGACTGGTTATATCGTTCCACCGGGCAGTTCCAAAGCCATTGAAGAGGCTATACTCTCGGTTCTTCGATCGGACGACCAAGGGAAGCTTATGGGGCAAGCTGGCCGTGACCGAGTCGTGGATAGGTTTAGTTATGAAGCCATGATCGAGGGAATGGTTGCGTTCTACGGTGAACTGGGGCAGAGGTAGGTTAAAGCTTATCCCGCTGGTGAAGGAAGCGGGCTTTTGCCGTTGCTTCGCGACCAGAAGCGGTACTTTCACCGGAAATCATCTTAAAACTGGTTTCGGAGTCTCCGCCAGACTGGCCGGACATGGAATTCCCCAAGGAAGGTTCCGGAGCATCCGCGCCTGATGCCGCTCGAACGGAAGTCCCGTCAATGATTATGGGTGATCTCAACACGGTGGAATTTCGGGCGGAATACACGCTTTGCACTTTGCCGGTCCCTGCGGGGACAGGGTTGCTAATCTTGGGTGGATTCGACGGAACTGCGGTTGTTGGCTTCGCAACGGGGCTACCAGGCCCCTTGCCGGAAAGGGACGGAACCGAATCGTCATCGAGAACCGGTGCCATGCCTGGCTGACTTTGCGTACGAGTAATAAGTGCTGCGGTTGCCGGGCTGTTGCCTGCCCACCTGACGGAGCCCGAGTCGCCGGCAATGCTCTGGCGGTCAACATCTGCAGTTTGGGCGCGAGCCATGGCAAGGCGTTGAGAATCAACACCCCCAGCCTCCCGCTTCTTAACGGATGCACGGACTTCGGCCATCGCCTGAGAGTTGTTCAGTTCACCCAGTAGCTTCGCAGCAGCCTCCCCTACCATCCAATTCCGGGGGTAACCGCTCTGTGTAATCTCCCGGCAAACGCTGATTGCCTGTTGGCGGTTCTGTTCCATGGCAGCCAAAGTGGTACTGGCGCGCATCTTCATGGCATAGATCTGGGCAATCATAAAATGATGCGCTGCCCGTCGCTCCGGATTGATGGTTTTCGTGTTTTTGACCGTCGCGGCCAGCTTTAGCGCGTTGTCAAATTCTTCCGCCTGAACCAGCTTCTTGCATAGCTCTTCCTGGCATTTACCCCGTGTTTCCATGTCGCCGGCGGCATTGACCCTTGCGGCGCATTCCTGGATGGAGCGCTGCAATTCCATGCGGTGCTGGGGATTCAGGGACGTCGTCTTGTAATCGCCGGGGTCGCAGAACCCCACCGAGACAAAAGAACCTGCAAGCAGCAAGGCGTATGCTGCCCGGTTCCAAGTTGTGGTCATCTTTCCGGCGACGCCTCCAACGCAGAGTCAGATGGCTGAACTGGAAGAAATATTGAGAATGATGTCAAGGCATTTGGCACGCTATGGACTTGGACCATGCCGCCATGGGCTTCGACCACATACTTGAGCACATAAGAGCCAATTCCACTGCCCTCGATCCCATGTTCGCTGTGGCCCCGGCGGAACTTCTCAAAAATCTTGGGAAGGTCCTCCTCTGGTATGCCAGCGCCAGTGTTTGAGACTTTAATAAGCAGAGAACGCTGCTCAAGGGGGGACTCATCGGACTCCAAAACCTGTGTTTGCAGCGTAATCTTGCCACCGCGGGGGCTGAATTTGACAGCGTTCGACAGGAGATTACTTACCGCACGGAACAGCAGGTTCTCTTCCCCCAAGACAAGGGGAACCTCCTCGCACAGGTCCGTTTTTAGCGAAAGCTGGTTCCGCTCGATTTCGAACTGAAAGACACTCATCAAATCATCAATCAGGTAGTGAATGTTGACAGGGTTACTCCCGATGACCAGCTTTCCTGCCTCGATCTTACAAGACGTGAGGAAATTGTCGATCAGAGCGAGTATCTTTGCACCATTCGAGCTTATTGTGTTAACGAACTCCTGGGCGCGCGGATTGAGCTGGCCCGTTTTCTTGTCAAACACGATCGAACTATAGCCAATGATGGACGATAGAGGGATCTTTATGTCGTGCGTGATCATGGAGATCATATCGTCGCGAAACTTGTCGGTCTCGATCTTGGCGAAGGCACGGGCGACAGTGGCACGTAGTATCTCGAAATCGAAGGGCTTTGTGAGAAAATCAAAAGCCTTGTAATGGATGGCCTCAATCGCCGACTCGGTGGAGGCGTGGCCGGTAATGACGATAAACTCGATGTAAGGCCGCTCATGCAGTGAACGCATGACTTCAAATCCATCCACATCATTCATGCGAAGGTCGGTAATGACGAGTTGAAAATCTTCCTCGTCCAGTTTCCGCAATCCTTCGCGGCCACCGAAGGCAACCTGAACATCGTACCCAGACGTTGTAAGAAGCGACTTTACGGTATGGGCAAGCTGGCTCTCGTCGTCAATAACGAGAATTCGCCTTTCCGGGTGCTTTTCTGCGATGCTTGGGAAGCTTTGCATTTAAGTTTTTCGTGATACCCCCGAAATCTGGCAGACATTTGCCCTGTGGAGCTTATCCAGTTCAAGCGCGAACACGAGGTTTACGGGAAATAAATGGCGCCTGCCGAGGCATTACCTCCTAGTCAGGCATGGAACGAACCAAAAAACCGAAATCAGCCCCCAGCAATTCCCAGACAGCTTTGTCTCATTTGGATCATTTGGGCAGGGCATCCATGGTGAACGTCGGGTCCAAGGAAGTCACAACCCGCAAGGCCATTGCTGGTGGTGAAATCCGTTTGTCGACAAAAGCAATGCGTCTGCTTTCCGGAGGTGGGGTTCCTAAGGGAGATGTTTTCACAGTCGCGAAGGTTGCAGCGATCATGGCGGCCAAGCGTACAGCCGAGTTGATTCCCCTCTGTCATCCGGTTCCCGTGAGCCATGTGGATATCCAGTTCCAACTCGATGAGGCACGGCGTTGCGTCACGGTTACGGCAGAGGCGAGTACAGCAGCTCAGACGGGAGTCGAAATGGAGGCTCTGACTGCGGCCGCAGTGGCGCTGCTTACCATTTATGATATGATGAAAGCAGCTGACAAAGGAATGAGCATTTCCAATGTGCGACTCCTGCGCAAGGAGGGCGGCAAGTCTGGGTTATTTGTTAACGAAATCGGGGAAGATGAGCTTCCCGTAAGTGACTGACGATACGGTTACAGTTTTCCGAAGGTGAAGTTGCCTTGACACCGTAAATTTGAGGGAATTGGTTTAAAAGCAGTTAATTGCCAAAAGAGTGTTCAAAAATGCAAATTTTTCGCAAAATTGGCGTTAGCTGAGTAAAAAGTGAATCAAAGATTTCTGTTTGGACCAATCCAATTTGGTTGCTTTGATTAAAAATGTAATTAAGTCTTAAAAAATTGCGGAGGTTAGTTGAGATGGCAGTGAAGATCGGTATCAACGGTTTTGGACGAATCGGGCGCCTCGTTTTTCGGGCAGCCATGAAACACAAGGATGTGGAGGTCGTGGCGATTAACGACCTATTTGATGCCAAAACCAACGCGTTGCTGCTCAAGTACGACTCAGTGCACGGGAAATACGACGGCACTGTTGAAGTGACACCTGAGGGCGATTTGAAGGTGGATGGCAAGGTTATCAAGGTTTTGGCCAAGAAGGATCCAGCCGAATTGGGGTGGGGTGACCTGAAGGTAGATATCGTCGTGGAATCGACCGGTGTGTTTACGTCCAAGGAAAAAGCTGGGAAGCACCTCCAAGCTGGCGCCAAGAAAGTCATCATTTCAGCGCCCGCAGAGGATCCGGATATCACGGTGGTTCTGGGTGTTAACGATGACAAATTGGAAGCCGGCCACCAGATTATCTCCAACGCTTCCTGCACAACCAACTGCCTCGCGCCGGTTGCAAAGGTCCTTAACGATAAATTTGGCATCAAACGGGGCCTAATGACGACGATTCATTCCTATACCAACGACCAGAGAATTCTGGATCTGGCCCACAAGGATCCGCGGCGTGCCCGTGCGGGTGCGGTAAACATGATCCCGACCAAGACCGGAGCAGCGAAAGCCATCGGGCTGGTTCTGCCGGAACTTAAGGGAAAGCTGGACGGTCTTGCTGTGCGTGTTCCCACGCCGAACGTTTCACTTGTCGATGTCGTGCTGGAAACTGAGAAGCCCACGACGATTGCCGATGTGAATGCGGCCCTGAAAGCTGCCAGCGCCGGACCACTCAAGGGTATCATGAACTACACGGAAGACCCTGTGGTGTCCTCGGATTTCAACGGGGATCCGGTCAGTTCGACAGTGGATGCTTCTGAAACAAAGGTAATCGACGGTACGATGGTCAAGGTGCTGTCCTGGTACGATAACGAATCAGGATACGCAACCCGTGTGGTTGACCTGGCTTCGCTTCTCGCCAAGAAGTTCCTGAAGTAGTCTTGCCAGTCATGCCGGGGTGTGCAGCGACAATGCGTCGAGGCGGGCCCCGGCTTTTCCCTCTCCCCTGCCATAATTTAAAAGGATGATTCAAACCATGTCGCGCAAACCCATTATTGCCGGAAATTGGAAGATGTACAAGACCCGCCAGGAGGCTGCGGACCTCGCAAACGGTCTGGTGAGCCGGGTCGGGACCAAAAAGGACGTCGAAGTGGTGCTTTGCCCCACATACACATCGCTGGAAACCGTCGCCCAGGCGATTCGCGGTAGCCAGATTAGGTTGGGGGCCCAGAATTGTTATTTCGAAGACCAGGGAGCCTTTACCGGTGAAATTTCCCTTCCGATGCTCAAAGAGATCGGTGTCCACTATGTGATTATCGGGCATAGTGAGCGCCGACAGTTTTTTGGTGAGACTGATGCCAACATTAACAAGAAGGCTGCGGCGATTTACCGCCACGGCCTGACGCCGATCATTTGCGTTGGTGAGATGCTGGAAGAGCGCAAGGCCAATCGCACGGCGGACGTGGTTACCAAGCAGGTTGAGGGATGCCTCGCAGGTTTGCCGGCCGACAAGGTTGCGGAGTCGGTCATTGCCTATGAACCCGTGTGGGCCATTGGGACAGGCGTGGTCGCCACCAAAGAGCAAGCCCAGGAGGCTCACGCGCTGATTCGCGCGGTAGTTGGCAAAATGTTTTCCCAAAACGTGGCAGAGGCGGTTCGCATCCAGTACGGCGGAAGCGTTAAGCCAAACAATGTGACCGAGATCATGGTCCAGCCAGATGTGGATGGGGCCCTCGTTGGGGGCGCCAGCCTCGAGGCGGATTCGTTCGCCGGCATCGTCAACTTTGGATAGTTCATTGCCAGTACACAGGTTCCCCGTGTGCAAGGGGCAGGAGACAGCATAATGAAAACAGAATCAGTATCCCCACTTCAGCAGGCCAGGGCGAGTTACCAACCCAAGACCCCTCTTGCCTTCAGATCAAGCCAACTTCGCGTCCTCGAGACGGAAGTGGTGTTGCCCGAGAGTGACAGGGATGAAATCCAAGGGCAATTCCCCAATACATTTGGCAAGCCGCTTGTGGAGATCTCGGAGGGGGATGGAAATCTAAACTCTTCGCCCTTGGTGGTGGGTGTGGTTCTGAGTGGAGGCCCTGCCGCCGGTGGTCACAACGCCATCGCTGGACTCTACGACGCCCTGAAGAAGGCAAATCCACGGAGCAAACTTTACGGTTTTACCGGTGGCCCCAAGGGTGTTTTCACTGGGAAGTACAAGGAACTGAACGACGCCACAATTGATGCCCACAGGAATACAGGTGGGTTCGATATGATTGGCAGCGGCCGCGACAAAATTGAGACTGCGGAGCAACTGGCTGGGTGCAAAAAGACAATGGCAGAGCTTGGGGCGTCGGCGCTTGTGGTCATTGGAGGCGATGACTCCAACACGAACGCAGCCATCCTCGCGGAGTACTTTCAGGCGGAAAAAGTCCCTGTTCAGGTCATCGGGTTGCCGAAGACCATTGATGGGGATATGCGAAACGAGTATATCGAGGCATCATTTGGTTTCGATAGCGCCGCCCGGACCTATGCCGAACTCGTCGGAAACATTTGTCGGGATGCGCGGTCGGCACGGAAGTACTATCATTTTGTCAAGTTGATGGGTCGTTCGGCCAGCCATGTGCCGCTGGAAGTTGCCTTGCAGGTACAACCCAACTATACAATTATCTCCGAGGAAGTCGAAGCCCGTTCCATTTCCTTTTCAGGGATTGTGGAGGAGATCGTGGACATGGTGATCAAGCGGTCAGAGGCCGGAAAGAACTACGGCGTTGTGCTCGTGCCCGAAGGCCTG
>JAIBAT010000003.1 GCA_019695055.1 Candidatus Sumerlaeaceae bacterium
GAGCGCCTGAGGCTACGCGCCTCGCCTACCTGTGTCAGTTTTAGTACGGTCGCTGATGACGTGACCCTTAGAGGCTTTTCTGGATTGTCCTGCTTGTGATTTCGTGATCGTAATTGCACTCAGGCCCGACCCTCGGATGTCGTGGCGGATTTTCCAACCACTACCTTGGATCGGTCCACGGGCACTTCTAGCCGCCCGCTCACGGTTGAGACAACGTCCCCCCATCGGTATTCATCAGCGGCGCAGGAATATTAACCTGCTCTCCATCGTCTACGCCTTTCGGCCTTGACTAAGGGACCGGCTAACCCTGGGCGGATTTACCTTCCCCAGGAAACCTTAGGCATTCGGCGGACAGGATTCTCACCTGTCTGATCGTTACTCATTCCGACATAATCACTTCCAGAGCCCTCCACCGCTCCTTACGGTACGGCTCGTATCTGCTCTGGAACGCTCTTCTACCGCGCAACCATCACTTTCGATCCAGTTGCACCCGCTGCTTCGGCGTTTTGCTGACTCCCGATCATTATTGGTGTTAAAGCACTCGACCAGTAAGCTATTACGCACTTTTTAAATGGTGGCTGCTTCTAAGCCAACATCCTGGCTGTCACTGTGCCTTAACATCCTTTTTGACTAGGCAAAACTTTGGGGCCTTAGCAGGCGATCTGGGTTGTTTCCCTCTCGACCCTGAAGCTTATCCCTCAGGGACTGTCTCCCGAGTTAGTCGCTGTGGTATTCGGAGTTTGGCTCCGCAGGATAGCCGGGTAGGCCTCCAAGCGAATTCAGTATCTCTACCCCCACAGCGTAGTGACTCAAGGCTAGCCCTAGAGCTATTTCGAAGAGAACGAGATATCTCCCGGTTTGATTAGACTTTTACTCCTCCTCACAGGTCATCCCCTAGTTTTTCAATACTAGTGAGTTCGGTCCTCCACGCAGTCTTACCCGCGCTTCAACCTGCCCATGAGTAGATCACCGGGTTTCGCGTCTACCTCCATTGACAATTTCGCCCTATTCAGACTCGGTTTCCCTGTGGCTACGGCCCGGAAGGCCTTAACCAAGCCAATGAAGGTAAGTCGTCGGATCATTATGCAAAAGGCACGCCGTCACCCTGTGTAAACACATAGGGCTCCGACCGCTTGTAGGCATGTGGTTTCAGGTTCAGTATCCTCCCCTAACAGGGGTTCTTCCCATCTTTCGCTCGCGCTACTAGTTCACTATCGGTCGCTAGAGAGTACTTAGCCTTGGGAGATGGGCCTCCCTGATTCGAACCAGGTTCCACGTGACTGGTTCTACTCGGGTACACCTCGGGAGACGATTTAACGTCGCATACGGGACTGTCACCCGCTACGGTTCCGCTTTCCATCAGATTCTGCTGGAAAATCGTTTTGTAACTCCACAATGAGATGCCCCACGACCCCGCCGAGCAAGCCCGACGGTTTAGGCTATCTTCCTTTTCGCTCGCCGCTACTGGGGAAGTCGAGTTTTCTTTCCTTTCCTGCGGCTACTTAGATGTTTCAGTTGACCGCGTTGGCTTCGTACACTTATGGATTGGGTGCACGATTATTCGGGAATCTCGGGATCAACGCCTGCTTGACGGCTTCCCCAAGCTTATCGCAGCCTACCACGCCCTTCATCGCCTTCTAGCGCCTAGACATCCTCCACATGCCCTTAGTAGCTTGACCACAATGATCATTGATTCTCGACCGGCTTTACAGAACCAGAATGGACACATCGCCCAACCATCGCCCTGCATCACCGACCGCAATCACGTGCTACCTGCCCTGCCCCTTCCTCGAAAGAAAAAGACAGAGCGATGTAACTCGCCATGCTTCTAAGAGTTTTTAAATCTGACACGCTTCGACGCTGACAGTTGTCAGCTTCATTGCGCATCGAGATAAGATGCCACTCTTGCCGCTACCAAATTGTCAAAGAACAAAGCCGCAAAATCGACGATCACTGCGATCGACAATCCTGCGGCACCAAGCCCTGATGGGCTGAAGTGGACTCGCGGCAAGAAACACGGCCGAGCCGTGGACAGACCCCGAAACCACTTCAAACCACCTACTGGGCCACCCGCTGGTGCCGACTGCCCACGTCCTGAACCACCCTCCCGCCGGTCCCCACTTTTCGTTTCGAATGGGCGTCCGCCGGGTGTTCGCCGCGAGCAATTTGTGAGAGAGGCATCCTACGAATCCCTCCCTCGTCCGTCAAGCAACTTTCCTTCGTTTTTCCAAGATTCCGTGAAGAAGGCCGATTGCCCGCCGCATCTCACATCACACAAACACGATACAGCAAATCGTCGCCTTCGACTCCCTGAGCAGCCGCTGCTGAATCCGGCTCGGGCCTCAGCCTTACTCAGAACACACCGCGTCAATCCAGAGAGGCGAAAGGGGAGAGGAGACCGCGGGAGAGCGATTGAAGCTGTCCCTGCTTTCCTCTCGTCCTTCTTCGCTCTCCTGCTCGATTGCGGCTTTGCCGCAATGGAGACGACCGGGATCGAACCGGCGACCTCCGCCTTGCAAAAGCGGCGCTCTCCCAGCTGAGCTACGTCCCCGAATTCAAGGGGCCGGTGGTCAACGATCGGGGGCCAGGGATGGCTCCCTGCCGCGATTACTGAACCTCCGACTCCTTCAACTTCCGACCAAATGGGCGCACTTGGATTCGAACCAAGGACCTCAGCCTTATCAGGGCTGCGCTCTAACCAACTGAGCTATGCGCCCGGCACCTCAGAACGAGCAGCCCGGCGGTTTCCCCGGCCGGGCTGCTGCGAAGCAGTATTTTTGCGTTTTTCGGCCGGCCTGTCCAGTGTCCGTCGCTTCTCGCGCGCCGCGAATCCGGATTATCGGCAAGCGAGCGCCAGAGCGTCCACGGAAAGCGCGTCTTGGGCGTCTGGTGGAGCAGAGGTTCACAGGGGAAGCAGCAAAAAGGTTGGAATGCATTGAAGTGTGGATCTTCTGAAAGATGCAATCGCGGGCCTTGAGGTTCGCAGGTAGACCTTTTCGAGAATGGCTGACTCGACGGTGATACAACCTCCTTATTTGGCCTTTGCTCTTCCTGAACTTCGAACCTCTCCACCTCTGAGCCCATCACTTTTGCCGGGTTTTCACCCAACTTGCGCAAGAAAACGACCAAATAGGCCGGGGAAATCCCAACTTGCGCAACTCCGGTCCCAAAGCCGGTTTCGCGCCGCTCGGGAATTCTCGGGATCCACGCCCAACTTGCGCAAAAATCTCTCGGGAAAATCCCAACTTGCGCAAACTCCAACCCTGCGCAAGTTGGGAAAAACTGCGGAGATTCGCCCAACTTGTGCAAGGCAGGCTCGAGACCTGAGGCTCGAGGAGGTGGCTGAGGTTTTGAGGGGCAGAGGGGGACGGCGTGCCCAATTGCAGCGGCCGCTTGCTCCGTGGTGCGGACTTTTAGTCCGCACGTCCCATGGCGCTCCGCGAAGTCATCGTTGATTTCCGACTTTGCGCAATGCGGCCCGCGCTCCCCGGCTGTTCCCGTAATGCATGACAGACCACGATCGCCGATCGCCATTCCACGATCTCCAAAGCCCGCCGGTTTTCCGCTTGCGGCTCTCCGCTTTCAGCTTTCCCACCATTTTACCCGAGCGCTTTCAGTGCCGACGAGACCAGGTCGCGCTGATCTGGAAACGACGCGGAAAAAATTCCGCAGGTCGTCCCGGCTTCAGCCGGTTCCCCGTCGCCATCACGCGCCGTTCGCCTCTGGGAGGTCGCCCGGCAGTGGCAAAACTGGAAACGGCAGCCCTGTCCTCGTGGTCGGGTTCTTTGATGACAGATGAAGCGGATGGAACTGATGGAGCGGATGAAGTGTTTCAGGGCGTGAAACGGGCCCGGAGTTCGTTTCAGGAAGCGCTATTGGGAAATAGTTCCTCGTCATCTGCCGGGTTCTTGTCCGCGACGAGCCCGTAAACAGAAGTCGCGAAGGCGAAGATCCACCACGCCGTGAAGGGATTCACGAATTCGATGAGAGACCCACGTCCATCCGCGAAGATCATTGCTGAAACGCCGGCGAGCCAGGCCCCCTGCACGAGGGTGGAGGCGGCCCAGATTGTTCTTCGTAACGACGTCCGGGTGGGAAACCAGACGCGCCACCAGTATCCGAGCGTGACGGCATAGCCGGGGCCCAAGATGAGGAGCGACCGGATCGGGTCCCCGATGATGACGAGCAGACCGCAAAACAGTCCCCACGCCGAGGCGCAGAGTGCCAGCATGAGGGCCAAAGCTTTGAATTCCCGCGAGTGATCGTTCATGGCTCGCTCTCAGTGGCAAGATGCAAAAACCCACCGCGATTTGAACCGCGAATTTCGGAGTTCATTAACACTCTGGAACTTCGGCGGTCGGGTGGCCGGGGTCGCAGCGAAGCGCAGTGCCCGGCGAATGCGGGGTTAGACTGCGATCGAACCAGCGGCGCGAGCGTCCGCTTGAAGTCCTTGTAACGGCCCCGGAATCGTGCGGGTGGGTGGCGACCAACGCATACGTCGCGGCCGCGGGAGCCCGTCGCCAGTTTGGTGCAAATCCACGGCGACAAACCTCATCCGGCAGGGCGCCGTTCCTGTCAACGGCGTCTGCGGCGGACCAGTTTGCTGGCAAACCATCCGACGACCAGAAAAATGAAAAAACCATTCAGCAGGACGAGCCATCGGCGACTTCCCTTTTCTACAGGGCTATCGAAACGCGCCGCGGGAAGATCCCGCTCATAGGGGGGGCCGCGATGATCGCTGACATTGACCTCGCGCCCCTTGCCGAGGCGGTGGTCTTCCACTTCGGTGTAGTCAGTGGGATATCTCCAGTTTCTCCAGTCAAAGCGTCCCACGGGAACAGGCTGGTTGACGTTTTGCCAGTCGAAGGTTAACTGCCAGTCATTTTCCGTGTTCCCGCCGCGACTGTGGGTCCAGAGCGAATTCATCACCCACACCTCCCCGCGCTGTTCCCACGATTGCTCTGATTCTTCACTGGCCTTCATGGCCCGGTTCAATTCTTCGGCGTTCTTCGTCGGGCTCACGTACACGGTGCGCAGCGACGAACGGACCGGCTGCCAGCCTTGGCGCTCGTCGCACCATAAGGTGAGGACCCGCATCTGCCCGCTCCCCACTTCAAACCAGGACTCGATCCGCTGGACGCCCCCTTGTTCCTCAATGCTTCGCAACTCGCATTTGGGATTGCGCAGCCAGACGTCGACAAACTGGTGGAACGAACGACAAAGCGTATGCATGCCCCCCCAACCCAAAGATCGCGGATCGAAAACCGGCTGAGGCAGCATGTGCGAGCATTCATCGCGCCAGATCTCGGTCCAGAGCGTCGGAGGTTGAAGAATGGCCGTCCGCGAGGATTCGTTTCCGCGGAGGATGACACAGAGATCGGGAATCGCCAGATACCAGCGGTACTCTTCGGCTGCGCCGGCCCCTTCGCTGGCGGTCCGCACGCGCTTGCGCCGAAACGAGCTCAGACCGGCGTCGAAATCGAAATCGGCTTCAACGAGGGAATCGAAGGACTCCTCACGGACGTCAAGCTTTTCGTAGTTCTTCCCCTCCCTCCAGTGCGTCAATTTGAGCAGCCCCTGGACGCGGTACTGGCCGGAGCGCAGCCTCTCGGCATTCTCCAGGATGGCAACGACCGCGGGGGGAAGCGACGGCTCTTCCGAATGCGCCTGCCGCGGTCCTGAAGATTGGGCGATGACTGCGATGGCGGCCAGGCAGAAAGTTCCAATCGTTCGGCAGGGCGGACGTGAGACCGGAGTTGCAGTGCTATCGTTCACGAGTGGACATCCTTCATGCGACGGATTACCTCGGCTCGGGGTAACCACTCACAGCTCAATGCAGGGGGACAAGCACGTCTTTCCGGGTCATCCGGTGATCACACGCAGCGATAATTCCGCGCGTCGTCCTCCGTAACATGGAAAGAGAAGCCAGTCCCAGAGCCGTGAACCGCTACCGGAATTCTCGATGGGAAACATAATATCTCCACCGGCTCCCCGCCCGCGAGTGGAGACGATCCATGCCGCGCAGAGGTATTGACACAATCGATCGATCGGGCGAGTCGCTTATAGCCCCAATTGGGAATGGGGACAAAGGGCCACCCATGTTTGGGGAGGGAACCTGACGGGCCAGCCATGAATGGGGGTCCCAAAAGGGGTGGCGGCCTCGTCCTACGTCCGACGGAATCTCGCCCCGTTGGGGCTCGCGACGGGCGTTGTCATGTTTCCCCAGGGCTGACGCGCCCTGGGCTTTAGAATGTCGCCCCGTTCGGGGCTAGTACTGCCGTACCCATTGGCCGCACCGTACGCGTACTACGTCTCAAGTGATTTGAGTCGATGAATCCGTATGACGGTCAAGGACTGGCTCAGCCTTCGTCGTGCAATCGCTCCCCTGCAATCGAGGCGGAGCGATGGTGGGCGGCGGATTGTGGGCCGCGTCGGGATGCTCAAAATATTCGGACCAGAGCCGACGGCGCCACGTGACCGCGAATTCTTCGGCACGTCTCTCACCATCGAAACGCAATCGTTGGCTCGGCCTGCCGGGACGATCGGTC
Source organism: Candidatus Sumerlaeaceae bacterium (assembly GCA_019695055.1). Lineage (GTDB taxonomy): Bacteria > Sumerlaeota > Sumerlaeia > Sumerlaeales > Sumerlaeaceae > JAIBAT01. The sequence continues at coordinate 6,549 of JAIBAT010000003.1, forward strand.
GCCTGCAGATGTCCAATCTCATGCAGGAAGACCTCGTAGAGCATGAATCGCCGGACGGCGATTGCCGGCGACTTGGCTCCCCACTGCGCACCGAATTCCGAGGGGGAAAGTGCGTTCCATCGGCAGAACGCGCTGAGGCCCAACCGCTGCGGCAGCGCGCACAGCGTAATTTCACGGCGTCCGCCGGCGACATAGCCGAGCCGCCGGACCCCGAAACCGCGGTCATTGAAGTGCACGGCTCGCAGTCGTTGCCAAAGTTCGTTCGGCAGCCGGCTCAACACGACGCAAATATCCGCTCGATTGATGAAGTGGCCGCGATCCGACGGGCAAGATGATTCCGAGAAATGGACACGCGGCATTAACGAGGCTCGCAGGCGGGGATCGAATCGGAAGTTGAGAAGAGAGACCCCGACCGGCAGGGAGAGGTTCGCGGGGAACAACGAGGCTTGTCAGATTCGCGTCGTCCGCGACTGGGCTTTGAATTCTCTCCCCCATCGGGGTGCTGCCACCTC
>JAIBAT010000005.1 GCA_019695055.1 Candidatus Sumerlaeaceae bacterium
AAGTGTGTATCCGAATGCCTGCTGGCGGCGCAGCAGGGTGTCGTGGTCGGGCTGCTTGACGGATCCTTCCGGGGGCTCGGGCAGTTTGTCGAGGTCAATGATGTACTTATCCACCCATTCGCCATAGGGCTTGTGGGAGGCGACGCGGTGCTTGATCTCCTCGTCGTCGATGATACGCTGTTCGGCGGTGTCCACAAGGAGCATGCGGCCGGGCTTCATCTTGCCTTTGTAGCGAATGTTCTCGACGGGAATGTCGAGGACGCCGGTTTCGGAGGCGAAGATCATCCTGTCGTCGTTGGTGACCCAATAGCGGCCCGGGCGCAGGCCGTTTCGGTCAAGGATGCAACCCACCTGCACACCATCGGTGAAGGAGATGGCCGCGGGCCCGTCCCAAGGCTCCATGAGGCAGGCGTGATACTCGTAAAAGGCCCGCTTCTCTTCGGTCATGGTGGGATCCTTCGTGTAGGCCTCCGGCACCATCATCATGACAGCATGGGGCAGGGAGCGGCCGCCCATCACGAGGACTTCGAGGGCATTGTCAAAAGTTGCAGTATCGCTTCCCGTTTCCGTGACGAGGGGGAATAGCTTCTTGATGTCGTCGCCGAAAAGGGGGCTTTGGAGTGTGGCCTCGCGGGCGCGCATCCAGTTGCGGTTGCCGCGCAGTGTGTTGATTTCTCCGTTGTGGGCGATCATGCGGTAGGGATGGGCGAGCTCCCACGACGGGAACGTGTTGGTGGAAAAGCGCGAGTGGACGAGACCGATGGCGCTTTTCACGTCGGGATCTTTCAGGTCGGGGTAGAATGGCGCGATCTGGTCGGCGATGAGCATGCCCTTGTAGATGACGGTGCGGCTGGAGAAGCTCGCGACGTAGTAGCTCAGTTGGTTGGGGACCCGTTCCTCGCTTATGAGCTGGTGGACGGCTTTGCGCACCAGATAAATGCGGCGCTCGAAGGCGTCCTGGTCGGTAAGGTCGCCGCGATGTTTGACGAACACCTGGCGGAAGGTGGGCATGGCTTCGCGCGCCACCTTGCCTACGGCACTGGGAACGACAGGCACATCGCGCCAACCGAGGAGGTCGAGGCCGTGGGCGGCAATGGATTCCTCCATGGCTTTCTCACAGAGTTCCCGCTCGGCCTTGACGGTGCTTTGGAAGATCATGCCGACGCCGTACTGACCCGGATCGGGGAGCTCGAAACCAAGCTTCGAGCAAGCCTTCTTGTAAAACTCGTGGGGGATTTGGAGCAATATGCCCGCGCCGTCGCCGGTTTCGGGATCGCAGCCGCATGCGCCGCGATGGAGCAGATTGATCAGGAGTTCAAGGGATTGCTGGACGATTTCATGCGACTTTCGCCCCTTGATATCCACGACGAACCCAACGCCACAGGCGTCGTGTTCCATCTCGGGGTCATAAAGACCCTGCTTTTCGGGGCGCTGCTTGCGTAAAATCATTCCATCTCCCTTGTGGCCCGAGGGCGTTGGGTTTACTCCGGCGTGCTGCTGGTCCGGCGACCTGAGATTAGAGCGGTTAGGCGGCGTCCGGAAGATTCGGGAGGCGACCTGTCCCATGAGTAGCAGACGGTAATGCATAGGAACGCCGCAGGCCCGAAAAAATTTCGAGATTGGGCTCAAAAAAGTGACCCCACTTGGACCGATACAATGGATGGGGATTGGTCCTTTTTGACCAGGTGTGCCAGTGGGTTAGGAACACTCCAAAAAAAAGCTGCGCCCGACGTGCCCCGTGGGGTGCGTCGGGCGCAAGGATGGTACCAAAGGTGTTAACGCTACTGCTGGTCGGTTGTGGGGCGGCGTGCGCGGCGAGTTACAGGTTTTTCTGATTTCGCCGGCTCATCCTTGTCGCTCTTGAAGACAATGGTCGCCACTGGCCCCTGGTTCTGAGCGCGGTTCAGGGCCGAAATGGCCACGGCCTGAGTTGGCGTGGTTTCGTCCACGGTGCTGACAATCAGCCGTGTCTCGTCTGGACCGACAACCTTTGTGGTCCACTTGCCGCCTTTGTTGACCTGAACAGCCCAGAAACGGATATCCTTGTCGCCTTCCGCAGGTTTCCATTCCAGTACGATGGCCTTGGCATCAGGTTTCGGTGTGGCGGTAATGAGGGGTTTGCGGGGTTTGCGGGAATCCAGCCAGGGAGAGGCCGGCACTACAGCGGGCTCGTGGTAAACGCCAGTGGGCGTGGTCAGTTCCTCGTTGATCTTGCCCACGTTCTTCATGAAGGCCGCCATGCTGAAATGCACAGTGCCGGACGCGCCGGGGGTAAGCCGCATCCACTTAATCTGGTTGGAGATTTCCTTGGCACTCCAGCGATTCTCCAAAGGTTCGGTGGATTCGCGGGTTGAAATGCGGCTGGTATACTGACCGGGCCAGATGTGGCGCTGTTTCGTGTTTTCCTCGGTCCACCACTTCAGGAGGACAGGGAAGCTCTGGTCGGGGTTGGAGACGTTCCAGTAAAGCTGCGGCGTCCAGTAATCCACCCAGCCCTTATTGAGCCACAATTTTGCGTCGGCATAGAGTTTGTCATATTGGCTAAAGCCCTTAATCTGGGCAGGATATCCGGGCTTCCAGATGCCAAAGGGACTGATTCCAACTTTAACCGTGGCTTTGGTCTCCTTGGCGGCCTTGTACATGCTCTGGACAAACTTGTCCACCCAGTAGCGGCGCCAATCGTCGCGCTTCATGGTGCCCCCGGCGGCCTTGTACTTCTCCCAATTCTGGTCGTCCGGGAAACTGATGGGCTTCTTGTTCTTATCCAGTTCCTCGTAGGGATAGAAGTAATCGTCGACGTGGATGCCGTCGATGTCATAGCGTTTGATGACGTCCTTGATGACAGCAATGGTGTGGTCAATGGTTCGCTGATCGGTCGGGTCCATCCACAGGTGCTTGCCGTATTGCTTCACGATTTCGGGCTGGGTCTTGCTGATGTGGTTGTCGGCAACAGGGGACTTGGCGGACGGATGCAAGGCGCGGTACGGGTTGAACCAGACGTGCATTTCGAGGCCGCGTTTGTGGGCCTCCTCCACCGCAAACTCCAAAGGGTCATAGAATGGCTCGGGGGCCTTGCCCTGCTTGCCGGTCAGGTATTCCGACCAGGGTTCGAGATCGGATTTGTAAATCGCATCGCATGCGGGGCGCACCTGCAGCACCACGGCATTCAGGTTATCCTTCACGCACTGGTCCAGGATCTTGACGAGATCCTTTTTCTGAGCTTCGGTGGATTGGGTGCGGCTGGTGGGCCAGTCAATATTGGAGACGGTCGCGACCCAGACCCCGCGAAACTCGCGATCGAGTTTCGGTGGCGTGGTGGTTTGACCCTCGGAGATTGATAAACTCATGGCGGGATTTGCGGACAACATGGCGCAAGCCGCGGCTGCCGCAACAAGAAGTTTCATTTCTGTTTGGTCCTTTCGGATGATGAGAAGTCTCGGGAACTGTCGCGAAACTGTGGCCCCAATTTGAGGCCGTCAAGGGCTGGCTCAGGCAATTAAGGCCGTGAATTCGGCGGGCTTTCGGCGTCCGAAATCCGGCCCAAGTGACTTTCCGTTACCTGGGCGCCGTGCTGTGCCGAAACCGTATAACACTCTCCACATGGAACGTGTGCGGAAACATGTCCACCGGTTGCACTTCCTCGGCAGTATAACCGGCCTCGGCGAGCTCCACAGAATCGCGGGCGAGGGTGGTGGGGTTGCAGGAAACGTAAATGAGCCTTGGGGCGCGGAGGTTAATAAGGTCGCGCAAGGCTTTCTTGTCCATGCCACCGCGGGGTGGATCGACAATGACAACGTCAAAGGGGCTGGCCAGGGCCCCATTCGCCTGCAGGTGATCCAAAACATCGTGCATGTCACCAGTATGGAATTCGCAGTTGGTAACACCGTTTCCCTCTGCGTTGTGGCGCGCGTCCTCAACGGCATCGGCGACAAGTTCGATGCCAACAACCTTGGCTGCACCGTCGGCAAGGTAGATTCCGATGGACCCTGTGCCACAGTACGCGTCGAGGACGGTCTCGGTGCCGGTCAGCCCGGCGAATCGTTTTACTGTGTCGTAAAGGCGTTCGCCGCCGCGCGTGTTTGTCTGGAAAAAGGAGAATGTCGAAATTCGAAACGTGCGCTGTCCCAGAGTTTCCGTAATAGTATTTGGGCCGCGCTGAAGCATAAGCTTCTCCATCCGTGCCACATCGCTGAGGCCGTCGTTTGTGCCCCAAATGAAGCCCCGGCATTTGGGAAATTCTGTCATGAAAGCATCAGCGAGGTCTTCAGCATCCGGCAAGTCGCCGGACGCGGTCAGCAGGGCTACAAGAAACTCACCGGTGGTCTGGCTATGGCGCAACAGGAGGTGGCGCAGGAATCCGGTGTGCCGGACTGGATTGTAGGGGGGAACCTGATCGGCAAACTCGTTAAGTTTGTTTGAGAACCAGGCGACTATCTCGTCGAATACCGTGGGTTGGATAAGGCACTTGTCCACCTCCACGACGCGGCGAAAATCCCCGGCCTTGTGAAGCCCGATTTCAATGCGACCGGTATCGCCGAGGCCAAATGAGAACTCCATTTTGTTTCGGTAGTTCCACGGGTCGGGGCTGGGGATGATGGAATGCATAGTGTACTCCTGCAGCCGCCCAATGTGGCGCAGGGCCTCGGCGACGTGTTGCTGCTTTACGGCGAGTTGCTCCTCATAGGGGAGATTCTGCCACTTGCATCCCCCGCAAGTTCCAAAAACCGGGCAGGGAGGTGTCTGGCGACGGGGCGACGGGGTAATTACTTCGAGAACCTTTGCTTCCGCATACTGCGGCTTGCGGCGAGTGACGACAGCGCTGACCACATCTCCCGGCACCACCCGCTCCATAAAAATGACCAAGCCCTCGATTCGGGCGATTCCCTTGCCCCCAAAGGCTAGGTCCTCAATCGTGGCCGTAAAGCGGGCCCCTTTCCTGGGGCCGGGGGGTGGGGATGGCTTGTTTAAGCTCATAGGTAGTTGCCGCGCAACATCACGCATGGGAAAGCGGAAAATTCAAACGCTCGTGGGTTATTGACAACCGAGGCAGGCAATAAAGAGTTCATTGAACACATCCTGAATCAGCGAAAGAAGCGGGCCATGGCAAAGGCGAAATTGTGTCTCGGGATTGACCTTGGTGGGACAGACTGCAAGTTTGGTTTGGTAGATGAGGCTGGTACCATAGTGCGCCAGATCAAGCACCCGACAAACCTGTCGGGCGGACCGGATGGGACTCTTGATAGTATCGCCGCCCAAGCCAAGGATCTCATCGGGTCCGATTCGGTTGTGTCCATTGGAATGGGAGTGCCGGGCCCGATGAGCTCGCGTGAAGGTGTTGTCTATGAGGCCCCAAACCTCAAGGGGTGGGTTAATGTTCCCGTCAAGAAGCTCCTTGAGGAGAAGCTGGGAATCCCGGTGGCACTGAGTAACGATGCAAACGCCGCGGCTTGGGGGGAATATTGGGTCGGAGCGGGACGCGACGTGCAGTCCATGATTTTGTTTACCTTAGGCACGGGAGTGGGAGGTGGCATCGTCCTCAACGGTGAATTGTACTGCGGACCCGATGATACGGCTGGCGAATTGGGGCACATGATCATCAATTTTGACGGCCCTGTTTGTGGCTGCGGTAGTCGGGGGTGCCTGGAAGCCTATGCCAGCGCGACGGCAATGCGGCGGGCGGTAGTGGCTGGGATTGCCGCAGGCATCAAGACCAGGATCAATATTCCGCAGGGTGAGGAAACTACCTTTGGCACAAGGGCGATCTATGATGCCGCGGAGCAGGGAGATGTTTTCGCCGTGGAAGTCTTTCGCCAGGCGGGATTCGCATTGGGAATTGGTGCCGCCAACGTCATCAATATCTTCAATCCCGAGATGATTTGTTACGGTGGCGCCGTGACAAATGCAGGGGAGTGGATCTTTGGCCCGTTGCGCGCCACAGCATCTGCCAATGCGTTCAATAAACCGGCTTCAAGGGCCAAAATAGTCCGGGCAGCACTGGGGAATGATGCGGGGCTCATCGGGGCGGCGGGGCTTGCCCTCCGTGACAAAACGCTTTCGTAGAAATTCGTCTTCGTATTCGTGTTGACACCCCTCGGGTGCCAGCACAAAACTTAGGCGTCTAATAAGCTGTGTATCGTCTCAAATGCACTGGTTTTGAAGATGATTGTAAACGAGGCATCCATCGCAGACTGCCCCTGCGCACGGGAAGTTCTCGGCAGGTTCTGGTCCATTGAAGCTCCAACTGCGGGAGTTCGAATGTGCGAGGACTGTTGTCGCGGCCGGGCGAAAGGCAGTTTGTCGCGATGAGACAGGGGTTGCCTTGCCCATTCTTATCGCAACAAGGACATACGCCAATGGCGCCAAAGGGGCGTCAGAGCCAGAAGAAGGACAAGGTCGAGGCTGTGCAGGCCGCGCCTGATACGGTATTGGAAGCCCCGGCCTCATCGTGGGTTCGAACTTATCGCGGCCTTTCCCGATCACTTAATCGGCGTTCCCACATCATACGATTACTGGACCGATTGGGTGTTCCTGATTGGCGCAAGCCCGTGGGCTATTACTGGGCTTGGATTGGAATCATCGCCCTGGTCGCCTTTGTGATCCGGGCTCTTCGCGTCGTAAGCTTTCACTACTCCCCGATTGTGGATCAGGCCACCTACATGGCGTATGGGGAGATGTTTTTCCTGGGCGCGGGGGATGAGATGCAGGCTTACCTGACCACAAGGTTGCCACCCGGATATCCGCTTTTTGTGGGCTTGATCCGAAGCTTGTTTGGCTGGAATTCCATACGGGGTATTATGTGGTCGCAGTCCGTGCTGGATTCGTTGGCTGTCTTTCTCTTTGCCTACGCAGGCCGGCAACTGTTTAACGCCAGAGTTGGCATTTTGGTGGCCTTGGCGTATGCACTTTATCGCATCCCAATCGAGTATACGACGCAGGTTATGACCGAATCGACGACCATGTTTGTCTCGGTTCTCTGCCTGTGTGGTTTTCTTTTCTACCTTGTTCGTCCCTCCTGGTGGCGTGCCCTGATATCCGGAGCGCTGGTCGCACTAGCGGGCTACTTTCGATTTAACGTCTTGTTTGTTGTCGGAACCTTCGGGCTTTATGCCTTCGCGAAAGCCTTTCTGAGCGCCGGGCCCGGGAACAGGCGTGTCCTGCGCTTCCTGATTCACCCGGCCCTGATGCTAGTTGCGATGGTTCTCCTGCTTGGCCTATGGGGCATAAGAAACAGTCGGGTTCTTGGTTACCCGGTATTCTTCATCGAGAGTTCGGCGGAACAATTGGTTTCCGGAAACAATCCGAAGAGTCGCGGTCAGAACATCCCTCCGGAAGGACTCCCAAATTCATGGAAAGAACGCCTGAAGGTTTCCAAGAAAGAGCAGAGCAAGGTCTACTCAGAGTTGGCGTCAGAATTTCTGCTCCAAACGCATCCAGCCTATTTCCTTTTTACTCTGATTCCAAACAAAATCGAGACGATACTTAACACGGATTATTGGTTCTTTACTGGGCAGGGGATGGGTGGCCCCAATGAGTTGCCGCTTGGCCCGCGGCTGCGGGTGCCGCTTCTTGGCGCGGCAGCGATTATTTTCCTCGGTTTGCCCGGTTTGTTTGTGCGCTCGCGATACCCGTGGTTTTTGCTCCTGGTCTGGCTCTCGCTGTTTGCCCCGCTGATCCTGCTGCCGTGGGATACGCGCTATCGGTACATTTCAGAGATGCCGCTGATTTTATCAGGGGCCGCCCTGGCGGAGCGGGCGCTTTTCCGCAGGGATTTCTCTGCGCGATTCAAATGGCTGCTTGTGGGAATCGGGGTCTGGTCAGCACTTGCCTCCTTTGGTGCCATTGCGCGATTTTCCGGGCCCAATTTGCTTCGGTATTTCATGGTGCTGGATCAGAACGCCGTCGTGCGCAAAATGGTCACTTCGGAAATGGTCATGGAGAAACCAGTTTCCGCAAAAAGCCGGAAGATGTCCTTTGGTGTCTGCCGATTTTTTGTGAACCCGGGCCTTTGCAGCCATATTCTTGTGGAAATGGATTATCAGATACTTCCCCAGTCCGACAGGCTCAAGGAATTTAAGGTATGGGCAAGCGCTTGGCCGGAGTTTCAGTGGTCTTCCCAATACTTTGATGATGCAGGCACGACTTTGGGGGCCGTAATATTCCCACACCAGCCATTGAGCAGCTACCAAACAACTGGGGGGAGATTATGGCAGGTTTTGGAGCTTCCCGGGGACGCACGGGAAGTCCAGTTGAGCTGTTCGTTTGGAAAGGCGGGAACTATTAAGGTTTCCAATCTTGCGGTTCGCGGGCCGATTTGGTATCGACCGTCAAGCGCCTGGAAACAGGCAGGCATTGGCGCCACCACGTCCACTGCGACATTTGAAACCCTTGGCGCCAAGGAGGGGAATTAGGCAAATCATGGAGTCGTCTCCTTTCCCGGAAACCCTCTCAGGCACGAAGTCACTGGGTGGTCTGTCAGTGTTTTTTCCGTGCTACAATGACGGGGGAACCATTGCCTCGATGGTCATATCGGCATCAGCTGCTGCGCAGAAGGTGACCGAGGATTATGAAGTCATTGTCATTGATGACGGGAGCACCGACGCAAGCCGGGAGATTCTGAGGCATTTGGAAAGGGACGACCCGGACCATGTGCGCCTTGTGTTTCATGAAAAGAACAGGGGATATGGTGGCGCATTGCGTTCGGGGTTTTCCAGCGCAACAAAGGAATGGGTTTTTTACACAGACGGCGATGCGCAATATAACGCCATGGAACTTACCAAATTGGTGGCAATGGCCGGACCTGATGTGGACTGGGTGCAGGGTTTCAAGATCAAACGCCACGACCCCCTGCACCGGATCATTATTGGGCGGGTCTATCACTGGATGATGAAGCTGATGTTCAACCTGAAAACTTGCGATGTGGATTGCGATTTTCGCCTGATCAGGAGGTCCGTTCTGCAGAAATTTGAACTAACCCAGAATAGCGGTGTCATTTGCCTCGAACTGGTTCGGAAACTGCAGACTGCCGGCGCGCGATGCGTGGAAGTGGGGGTCAACCACTACCATCGGACGTATGGGAGGTCGCAGTTCTTCAACTTTCGCCGGATTCTGGCCGTTGGTGTCGGAGTTCTAAAACTTTGGTGGCGTTTGATGATTTTAAGGAAGTAAACAAGTGCCATGACATCAAGACTTTCGGCCCACCTCATCTCCCACAACCCCGCGCTATGGAATCGCCTGCGCTCTTTTTATGACGGAAGAAGCGTGATGATTACCGGTGGTCTTGGATTCATAGGCAGCAATCTCGCGATTGTGCTGGCCGAAATGAACGCGCGGATCATGCTGGTGGACTCCCTCATTCCCGAGTACGGTGGAAACCGATTCAACATTGAGCCGATTGCCGGAAAAGTGGAAGTTAACATCTCCGATGTTCGCGACCGGTCGAGCATGAACATGCTGGTACAGGGCCGCGACCTGATCTTCAATCTCGCAGGCACCCTGAGCCACGTGGACAGCATGAAGGATCCGTTCACGGACCTGGAGATCAACTGCGTCAGCCAGCTCTCGATACTGGAGTCGTGTCGCAAGTACAACCCGGCCGTAAAGCTCGTCTTCGCGGGAACCCGCGGCCAATACGGACGGACAGGGAGTGACCCTGTCTCGGAAAAGCATTTGATGCGTCCCGTGGATGTCAATGGCATAAACAATATTGCGGGGGAATCCTATCACCTGCTCTACAATGATGTTTATGGCATTAAGGCGTGCTCACTGCGGCTGACTAATACCTTTGGGCCGCGCCACCAGATGAATCATCATCGCCAGGGGGTTCTGAACTGGTTCCTGAGGCAACTGATTGATGGAGACAAAATCAGGCTCTATGGCACGGGGGATCAGGTGCGTGATACCAACTACGTTTCCGACGTGGTGGAGGCCTTCCTGATTGCCATGGCGGATGACCGAACAGATGGTGAGGTTTACAATCTTGGGGGCGAGCCGATCTCACTACGGCAGTTTGTTGAGATGGCGGTGGAAGTAAATGGCGGTGGGGACTATGAAATCGTGCCCTTCCCGGCGGATGCGAAGCAGATCGAGATCGGGGATTACCGCGCAGATTACTCGAAGTTCAACGAACTGACGGGTTGGAAGCCCGAGGTCAGTTTGAAGGAAGGAATAGCGAGAACTTTGGATTACTACCGCGAGTATCGCGAGTACTATTGGGGATCAAGACCCAGCGAACGCCCCCGGCGAATGCCAGTGGGGGCCTGAGCGATACCCGGACATGCGTGTTCCCTTCGGTGATTTGAAACGGGAGTACCTTTCGCGGCGTGATGAGTACGATGCCGCCGTGCGGCGGGTTATGGAGAGTGGTTGGTTCGTGCTTGGGAGCGAGGGGGAAGCCTTTGAACAGGAATTTGCTGCCTGGGTCGGCGCACCCTATTGCGTGGCCTGCAATTCGGGAACTGATGCCATTCATCTGGCGTTGATTGCCGGCGGCCTTTTCGAGGGAGAAAGGGTCGTTACCGCTGCAAACACCTGCGTTCCCACCGTTGCTGCGATTGGTGCGGCCCACGGAAGCATCGGCTTGTGCGATGTCCTGCAGGATTGTGCCCTCATGGATCCCGGGGCTCTTGACGAGGAGTTGACTGCCCGGCCGGCACGGGCTGTGGTACCTGTGCACCTTTATGGACAGGCGGCGGACCTTGAGGGGATTTACGCTGTAGCCGAGAAGCATGGGGCGTTTGTGGTGGAGGATGCCGCGCAGGGGCACGGCGCGCGGTATGACGGAAAGAGGATTGGCAGTCACGGCGGCACTGTGGCGTGGAGTTTCTACCCGTCGAAGAATCTTGGCGCTTTTGGTGACGGTGGCGCCGTAACCACGCACTCGGCTGAATTGGCGAATCGGCTTAGGATGCTTCGCAATTACGGCCAGGAGAAACGTTACTACCACTCCATTCCGGGCATCAACAGCCGTCTTGATGAGGTTCAAGCCGCCATTCTGAGGCTGAGGCTTCCACATTTGAAGACCGCCAATGGGCGCCGTCGGCATATTGCGCAGCGATATCGGGCGGAAATCAGGAATGAAGCAATTCGCTTCATTGGTGTTGCGGCAAGGTCTGTCGGGTGTGAGCACCTTTTTCCCGTGGTCTGCGAGGAGCGCGACCGATTGCAGGAACTGCTGGAAGAGCGCGGAGTGAACTGCCTCATTCACTATCCGGTGCCCATTCATCTTCAGAAAGCCTACTGTGGCCTCGGATATGAGCGTGGGACCATACCCAACGCAGAGAGATTTGCCTCAACGGAGTTGTCGTTTCCAATGTATCCTGAATTGACGGATGCGGAAGTGGACTATGTGATCGAGTCGGTGAATTCAGTCCGGCTTTGATTCCCGTTGCAGTCAAGGAGAGCCGGTGTGATGGTGTCGGGATGATTGCATTGACGCTGCGTGGGATGGCATGTGGGGCTGCTGCCGTCATGCTGCTTACCGCCTGTGCGGAACCGGACAGGGGCCTGGTCATAAGTGGGCGCGTTGAAGTGGACCATATTAACATTGGGTCAAAAGTCGGGGGACGCGTTGCGAGGGTGAATTTTGACGAGGGTGAATCCGCGAAAAGGGGCGATACTGTCGTGGCGCTTGAGGATGTGGAGCTTCGGGCCCAGATCGGTGAGGCCACTGCGACGCTCGCGCAGGCGCAGGCCAAGCTGGACGAACTCATGGCAGGATCCCGCAAGGAGGATGTGGCCCGTGCTGAGGCGGTCGTTGCGGCTCGGGAGGCTGAGGTGCAAATGCGAAAGAAGGGTTTTCGCGACGAGGAAATCAGACAGGCTGAGGCCCAACTGGCATCAGCCAAGAGTGACTTGGAATTGGCAAAGAAAGAGCTGGATAGCGCGGAGGAATTGCGCAAAACAGGCACTGTGGAACAAAGGGACCTGGATCGAAAGCGGGCCATTTACAACGCGACAAGAGCCCAAATGCTGGTGGCGACTGAGCGGGAAGCCCTTTTCAAGAGCGGCTCACGCCCGGAAGAGATTTCAATGGCAGAGGCGCAATTACTGCAAGCCAAGGCGGATCTCGATCGGCTCAAGAATGGCGCCCGCCCCGAGGAGGTTGCCGCCCAGCGCGCCTCCGTCGAGGCCGCCCGGGCTAACATCGCCAGGCTTGAGACTCAGCTCAATGAAATGCTTATCCTTGCGCCGGCGGATGCACTCGTGGAAACGCTGGATTTAAAACCCGGCGACCTGGTCAAGGCGGGCCAGACCGTTGCAACCCTGAACCTGCGGAGCCAGCCTTGGGTAAGGTGCTATGTTCCCGAGAACAGGCTCGGGTGGGTCAAACCCGGCCTAAAAGTCGATGTTACGATGGATACATCCCCTGACAAGGTGTTCCACGGGATCATAAGGCGTATCAGTTCGGATGCAGAGTTCACACCCAGAAATGTCCAAACGAGTGAAAAGCGCGCCGAGCTCGTGTTCGAGACAAAAGTGGACGTGGTGGACGCGAAGGACGAATTGCGGGCAGGAATGTATGCGGACGTGCATGTGCCCAGGCCGGCGGAATGAGCGGCACGCCGGAAAACGCAATTGTTGTCGAGGGCCTGACGCGGAGGTTTGGAGCTTTCACGGCCGTGGATTCAGTAAGTTTTGAAATAGGCCGTGGGGAAATCTTTGGATTTCTCGGACCCAATGGATCGGGCAAGAGCACAGTCATTCGTATGCTTTGCGGGTTGCTGGCTCCGTCGGCTGGCCAGGCTTGGTTGGACGGGATAAATGTCGTCAAGAGTCCGGAGGCCATAAAGGAGCGAATCGGTTACACTTCGCAGAAGTTCAGCCTCTATGAGGACCTGACCGTGGACGAGAACATCCGTTTTTTCGGACGCATTTACGGCCTGTCGGGGGCGCAACTTAATTCGCGCCGAGACGCTGTCATGGGGATGGTGGGAATAGAACCTTACTCATCGCGTTTGGCGGGTCGGCTTTCTGGTGGATGGAAGCAGCGCCTTGCTGTGGCGTGTGCCCTGCTTCACGAACCGAAAATAGTATTCCTGGATGAGCCGACGGCAGGCATTGATCCGGTGGCTCGTCGAGATCTGTGGGATTTGCTGTTTCGCATGTCCAGCGCCGGCACGACGCTCTTTGTGACGACGCACTACATGGACGAGGCGGAGCGTTGTACTCATGTCGGCTATATCCACATGTCGCGGCTGATTGTTTGCGGCTACCCCCACGAGCTCAAGGAAATGCCCGAGGTCACGCCCAATGGCCACAGGCGACTTGAGATTGTTTGCGAGGAGTCGCGGCGGGCCCTCGAGTTTTTGCGCACTGTTCCGGGCGTTGCAGACGCAACGTTATTTGGCCAAAGCATTCACTGCCTTCTGCTGGACAGCCTAACAGACGAGGAGGTCGTATCCGAGCTGAAATCGCGCGACTTCGGATTTCAGGAAATGCGCGAAATAGCCCCATCTCTCGAAGACGTATTCGTAATGCTGACCCGCAAGCGGGCCATGCCCGAACCAGTGAAAGGTTAGCGCATGTTCCGCGGATTGCTCGCCATTATCTACAAGGAGATCCTCCAGGTACGCCGCGACCCCAGCACGCGGTTTGTCTTTATTATTCCGGTGATCCAGACCATCATCTTCGGTTTCGCCATCGACATGGATATCCAGCACATTCCCACGATCGTTTGCGATTATGACCAGAGCCGTGAAAGCCGCCGGATGATTGAGAAGTTTCACAATACAACCTCATTCGACATTGTTGGCCAGGTGGGTAGCGAGGCTGATATCCGCAGGGAAATTGTGGCGGGGCATGCAAAGGTGGGGATCATTATTCCCTCAGACTACAGCTCCCATCTGCTTAGCGGGGATGGGGCCACCGTCCAGGTTCTGGTGGATGGCTCGGACAGCACGGTGGCCTCGAACGCGGTGCAAACGTCGCGGGGCGTGGGACAAATTGAATCCATGGTCCGTGCGGGCCTTGATTTGGGGAGGCCACGCGTGGATGTCCGCCCCCGGGTTCTCTTCAATCCAGATTTGGATAGTTCACACTTCTATGTCCCGGGGGTTATCGGAATCATTCTCCAGGTGGTGACTGTGCTGCTCACGGCATTCTCCATTGTCAGGGAACGTGAACGTGGAACGCTGGAGCAACTGGTCGTGACACCGGTTTCCAAGTGGGCGCTGGTAATTGGCAAGCTCATTCCCTATGCTATCATTGGAATGCTTCAGACGGTATTCGTCCTGTTCCTCATGCGTTTCCTATTTGGAGTTCCCGTGGAAGGGGACAGGTTTCTCCTGCTCGCACTTTCTGCGCTGTTCCTGCTTCCGGCGCTCAGCATGGGAATCTTGATTTCCACAGTGGCCGTAAATCAGGCACAAGCCATGCAGATGGGAATGCTCATCATGTTGCCGTCTGTGCTATTGTCTGGATTTGCCTTCCCGCGGGAAACAATGCCATTCCCGATCTACGTCCTAAGTTTTGGGATTCCTGTGACCTACTATGTGCAGATTTTACGCGGGATCATCCTCCGTGGGGCTGGATTTTGGGCGCTTTGGCCCCAGACGCTGGCACTGGCCGGGTTTGCCCTGGTGCTTGTTGTGGCCAGTTCCCTGCGGTTCCAGAAGCGCATATCGTAAGGGTTCTCCTCTGCATACGTTTGACAGTGACTCGGTCGGGCTCTCAGTATGACATCGTATTATTCTTCGCTGATAAGTTAAGGACACGAAAGGACCGTGTATGCCCACACTTCATGCCACCATAGAAATCATTATCAGAACGGTTATTATCTACGCCTTTCTTCTGGTTGGTGTACGACTGTCTGGAAAACGCGAAATTGGCCAGCTCATGCCCTTTGATTTTGTCTTGTTGCTGGTTCTCAGCAATTCGGTTCAGAATGCCATGGTGGGTCAGGACAGCTCGGTAGCTGGCGGCCTGACGGCCGCGGCTACATTGCTGGTGCTGACAGCGGTGCTCAATTATCTCGGCCGTCACAATCCACGAATACGGAGACTCCTGATTGGTGCACCGACGACAATCATTGCCCATGGACACCTAATGGCACGGAATGTTGAACGCGAGCATTTGACACAGGACGATCTGGCTCAGGTCCTACGGGAGCATGAGGTGTCCGATATGAGCGAAGTGGAACTCGCCACACTGGAGGTCGATGGCAACCTAAGTGTCATTCGGCGCCAGCAAGTCGACACGCCAGGCGATGGCGTGCGCTTTGTGAAGACTCGCCGCCGACTGCGGCGCCAGCGGGTTTCACAGTAGCCGAATGTCGAATAGTCTTGGCTCGACATCTTGGGCCGAATGTCATTACATCAGATCCGGCCGGATTTACGGCCCAATTCAACTAGGGAAAACTGAGATGGTTAAGCGAATAGCGGTAGTGATGGTTTTGGCTTCGACACTGTTTTGCGAGGCATGGGCTGCGGTGAACGGTGGGGCCGAGGCTAACAGGGGACCTGTTGCTCCTGAACTTTCCAAGGCGATTTTGGATCACAAGCGTCCAAAACTGGCAGTTCTGCTGGTCTTCGACCAGTTGACAGCAGAGTACCTCACACGGTTTTCCGACCAGTTTCTTCCTGCGGAAGGTTCCGATGGCAAAAAGGGCGGTTTTCGTTGGTTGCAGGAAAAGGGCGCCTATTATGCAGATGCCCATTATACGCACGTGCCAACCTTCACCGGACCCGGCCATGCCACTATCATGTCGGGGGCGAATCTTGCCGATTCTGGAATCATTGCCAACGATTGGGTGACAAGTGCTGGCCTTAACGTCAACTGCGTGGGCGACCCGAACGCCCGGGTGGTTGGCGCGCCCATTTCCAGGAAGCTGTCCTCGGCATCACCGGTGAATCTGCAGGTTTCGACTGTGGGCGACGAGCTCCGACTATCCAATAATGGCCAGTCAAAAGTGATTGGCATCGCCATAAAGGACCGTGGTGCGATTCTGCCGAGCGGCCGCAATTCGAATGCTACTGTCTGGTTTGATTCGGGGGTTGGCAAATGGATTACGAGCAGCTACTACGGCGAAGCACTCCCTGGCTTTGCCGAACGCGCAAATCGGGAGAAACTGGCTGACCGCTGGGTGGGGGAGAAGTGGGACTACTTGCTTCCCAAGGAAAACTATAACCGAAGCCATGCAGAGGGAGCGGCCAAGGGCGAAACCGATGCGAGGGGACTTGGCACCACCTTCCCCAAAATCATCGCGCCGGATGGAGTGGCCGACAAGGAGTATTATGAACGCCTGATTTTTACGCCATACGGCAACGCACTGACCTTTGAAACTGCAAAGTTGGCCGTCGAGATGGAGAAGCTTGGACAGAGCGGGCAGACAGATCTGCTGACCGTCAGTTGTTCCAGTCCGGATCTTGCAGGCCATTCTTATGGCCCGCAGAGCCCCGAAATGCAAGACATGGTCCTGCGCACCGATCGACAGATTTCGGACTTTCTCAACTTTCTCGATAAAGCTTTGCCTGGTGGTCTTGCTGATACTTATGTGATCCTGACTTCAGATCACGCCGTGGCCCCCATGCCGGATTGGGCTGCGGATTTTGGTAAACTCGACGGTTCTCGAATACTTTATTCCCGGTTAACGAGTGAGGCAAAGGCGGCCCTCGCCGAGAGATTCCCCGACAAGACCTCGGAAACCCTCGTCACGAAATTTGGTGAGCCTTACCTTTACCTGCATCTTGCGCGACTCGCGGATAGCGGCATTGACCGGCGTGCAGCCCAGGAGGCAATCGCGGATCGTCTCAGGCGGATTCCGGGAGTTTACACAACCTACACGCGTTATGACATTGAGCACGGCCTGTTGCCCAAGACCTCGGCATCAGATGCAATTTACAACGGTTTCCACCCGGAGAGGAGCGGTGAAGTTTTGGTTCTCTGCGAGCCCTTCAAGTATGCTTCCTCGAGCTCGAACGGCACCACCCACGGCTCGCGATTCAATTACGACACCCACGTCCCGATTCTTTTCTGCGGCAACGGCATCAAACCCGGAACCTACGCGGGCAAGGTGGACGTGCGCGATATTGCACCGACTCTAAGTTTCCTATTGGGAATCAAGGCGCCCAGCGGGTCGACCGGGCGGGTTCTGGATGAAATGTTAAGATAGAAGCAGCGCCATGAGGCGGTCGGTGCCCCTATGGCTTTGGACGTAGAAGAACTGCCCGGGCATCGCCAAATACCAATCGGCGTTCCACGATGAATTGGCTTGGAGGATCCTTAAGGACAGGGTCCAGGGCGTCGCGCTTGTTGTTGTAAATCAGGAACCAAATCGGTTCGGCCCCCCTATAGGATTCCAGTTCCTCTTCGGCTTCCATGGGAAACATTCCCAGAAAGTTCATCATGGTCTGGGGAAGGCGGCCACGGTACTCGTAGTTGAGCACATGCACATGACCCGCCACGGCTGACGGCACCCCATTTGCGGCAATTTCCCGGGCCATCTGCTTTGGCCCGTCACCCGGCCACCGCCACCACGCAATATCGTTGGGAAACATGAAAAGAACGACGACCACCAATGGCAGGTGCGGTGCCTTGCGGAAAGCGGGGCGTTGGCGCAGATGGGTAACCCCCATGGCCATTAGTGAAATCAAGCCACCGAGGGCAGGCGTATAGTAGCGATCATGCGAAGCCATGGAAGAGCCGGTAATGGCGGCCCCAATCCCAATGCAGGCGCTGGGAACAAAAGCCCAGCACGACGCAAACATGAAAATTGGAAACTCTGGGGCCACGTCGCTCACCGACGTTTTACGACCGCCAAAGGATTTTTGCGCCGCCAGGACAAGCACCGCAAATAAGATCAACCCAAGGTACAGGTACCAATCCTTTGCCCAGGGTGTGTGATCCCCAAACACCATGGATCCAAATCCGTTCATTGCCCGAAAGGGATTAAAGGATAAAGCAGAAAATGTCTTCTGATATTTCTCCTGGGTTTTGGCCAGGAGGAGCAATGGGATGGCCAAAATGGGAAGGGGGAGAAGAATTGCCAGGATCGCCGGCATCGCGGATTTCGGGTGCCGTCGCCACGAAAGGACCGCTGCAAAGGCAAATGCCAGTGTTGTCATTCCATAAGATGCGTGGAATAGTAATCCGGCAATATTCGCCGCACAAAATGCTGCCAGCCATGAGCGCCGCGCGGTCGACCACCAACGTTCGAAGGCGATTGCGGCCAGCATACTGAAAAACAACGTACCTGCATAGGGACGCGCCGTCTGGGCAACCCAGATGGTCAATTGATGAAAAATGAATAACAGTCCTGCAGCGCCGGCGGCATATGCTCCCGCCGTATTTCGAAGAAAGTGATACAGGATGGCAAGGGAACCAAGCGTAAGTAAAAGGGAGGGCAGGCGCATGACGACTTCAAGGTCGCCAAAAGCCCTTACCCACCATGTTTCCAGTGCAAAATAGGTGGGGAAGTGCCCCGCTTGGAGCCGGTTCTGGACAAGTTCCCCGAGGGTCAACCTGGTGCGGAACCAGGTGTTGTACTCATCCACATGGAAGCCGCGCCAAAGATTTATGGAGAAGCCAGTGAGCGCGATTGCAAGCAGGGCGAATAGTATTCGGCGCGCAGTATCCGGTTTCGAATTAGCGCTTTCGCTGCGGGGCTCCTGCATGGTTTCTTATTGCCCGAGGATGACAGGCAGTGCATCGCCCAATGTGTTCACTTCCGCGCGAAGCAGAGGCCGCACCCCGCTGGCTGCGATATTTCCACCAGCCACTCCAATACACGAGAATCCGGCGAGTCGAACAGAAACCACTCCCGCACCGGAATCCTCCATCCCGATGATCCGGCTGCGCCTTCCATACTCCAATCCAAGCCCCACGCGCGCCGTCTCGGCGTAAAGCCACGGATGAGGTTTGGGGGTAAGTTCACCCAACGTGCCCACCTGACCTTTCCGGATGGCATGACCCGCGCTGATGATCGCGTCGTAAAACTCAAGAGGGTCTCCCATGTCGAGGGTCCTGAAGGCCGATAAGATCTCCGGCCAAGCCTTTTCAAGGAGCCCTGACGTCACAAGTCCGATTAGGATTCCGCGGCCTTTAAGTTCCAAAAGGAACTCTTTCAGGCCGGGCGTCGGCTTGAAGGCTCCCGGGCGGCCCCGTCCCGCCTCAATTTCGCGCAATTCATGGTGCGTTATATCAAAGTAGTGCTTCCGGGCTTCCTCCACGGTACGATCCGGGCAGTATTTGCTCACGCAATATTGCAAGTGCTCAGACACTGAATGCCCCGAGACATGAGGCAGGTCTGCCTGCTCCAACTGAAATTGGGGATTGTCGAGCAGCCTCGCCGTGGACTGCTCAATGATCCAGATCCAGAATTCCTCGCTATGGACGCTTGTGCCGTCGAGATCCATCAGCACAGCCACGGCCGGTCCCTCAAAGTTGTCCTTTGCAAGGGGATAGTAAGCCGGATAGCCGAGGGCGGATTTGACATGCGCAAGAGTTCTGTCCTCAAACACGATAAACTCAACCTTGCGATCGAGGGGTGTCAGAATTGCCTGTACGCCATTGCGACCATTGCGCCAGGCTCCATTGGCTGCGGAGTCCAGTTCCACGAAATCGTTGATGGCATGAGCCGGAATCCTTCCCAGCCCCGGATACTCGGTGATCAAGATTGTTCCTCGCTCTTCTGGCTCAGGATTTATCGTCGACGCCTGGTCATTGGCCCGGTTTGTAGCGGTACAGAAGGAGTGTGTCGGAAATTTCCCCGACACCAATCTTCTCCCCATCTCCGAGCATGTCGGCGGCAACCCTCAACGCCCTGGAATTGCCCCGCCCATAATGAAACAGCCACACACAATGCCAATCCATAAACTTCTTAAAATCTTCGTATCGTTTGGTGTTTCGTTCCACCGACAGGTCAACACGGATTTCCGGATCATAGAGTTTGATGCCTTCTTCCAGGCCCACGGGAACAACAATCAACCCATCGCTCGGATGCATCGTCCTTCTTAGGTAAGCGACAGCTTCACGAAAAAGGGGAGTCGTCGTGACCTCAAGGGCACCCCAAGCCCCGAGGATCAGTAAGCCCAGGCAGGCCAGAAGAAAGGCGCGAGAAGCAGTCTTTGACCTGATCGCAAAATCTCGAGCTGCCATGGAAATGACGCCAGCCGTGACGACCGAAGCAGCTGGGAGCAACCCGGAGAAGTACCGGGCGGGGCCAATTACCCCACCGTGCGTGGCCTTTCGGAGCAGATACGAAACAGTCATAACCAAAAAAGGCAGTGCGAGAATTCGTAAGCCGCACCGGACTGCCGGCACCAACCGGGCACGATAAAACCATGTCGCTGCGAAAACTCCCAAAGCCGCAATCCAGGCCATGGGATAAACCACTTTCAGAAAATTCGGGGGGATAAAGTAGCCCCCGTACATGAAAACCCCGGTCATGAGTGCCGGCAGGTTTGAGGCGACATAAGTGGGTGATGTAGGCTGAATCTTCCGCTCAGTGCGCAGCATCTGGTGAAGCAGGCCCATCGGAATCATTGCCAGTGCTGCAAAGCCCAAGGCCGTGAACAAGGCGCGGGATTGTGCTGGATTCCGGTCCTTTTTTCGCAGTGCATCCCCAATCAGCCCGGGAAACAGGAACAAGCAGGCTGGCGACGTGAAGGCCATCGAAAGAGTCGCCAGATACAGGACAATAGTCCACCGGCGCGGGTTCGCTGCCTGCGGAATCTCGAGGTAGGCCCGAAGCACCCACACCGACTCCAGAATCAAAAGCGAGTACATCCGCGCCTCGACCGATTCGCGCACCACCATTCCATTAAGCGCAAAAACCGCCAGGGCGATACCGGCATCGGCCTTCCCAAGGGCAATCCGCGCCAGAGGCCAGAACGAAACACACGCCAGGACACCGAAAACAAGGGAAGGTCCCCGTAAGACCCATTCCGATGCCGGGCCGAAAAACGTAATCACCGACTTAAGGATCAGAAAATAGAGCGGAAAGTGTCCGGATTGGATCCGTTCCGAAAACATCGCCCCCCACGGCGCACTGACAGCGTGGAGGCTCAGCAACTCATCCACCCACAGGCCATTGCGCCTCATCGTCAGGGTAGCCCCTACGGCAAAGCAAAGGACCGCGGCCCAGCCAACGACGGTGGTTAGAACTGGGTGGAGGGTGCCACGACGCATATTTGCTGGTTCTCCGGGACCGGACGTGTCTGGCATGGGGATCTTTTCTGCTGTCAACGAGTCTGCTCTTCCGACGGGAAAGGAGTTAATCAGGCCGTTTGAATAGACCAAAAGCATGGTTTTTAGCCCAAAGATTGCTATAAAAACCCACTTGGTCTTATTCTTGCATCTGGGAAGTGTGTTTTCAAGATTAGCGCCGAAGATTCGAAATCGGTATTCAGGGTTTTTGAAGTCGGTGGTTAGGAAAGGTTTGTTTCGTGGGAAAAGTTCCATTTGTTGATTTGGGTCCGCAGTACACAGAATTAAAGGCTGAAACCGACGCCGCGATTGCCGAGGTCATTCGCACGACCGCCTTCATCAATGGTAAGCAAGTCGGAGAATTTGAAAAGGCCCTCGCCGAATCGGTTGGCACCAAGTACTGTGTCGGCGTGGCAAACGCCACCTCTGCCTTATGGGCAACCATGAAGGCTCTTGGCATTGGCCCAGGCGACGAAGTTATCACAACTACCCACACCGCCGTTTGCACCACCGAGGCCATCGCCCTCAATGGCGCGAAAATTGTATTCTGTGACATCGATCCCAGAACCTACCAGATTGATTTGGACCAGGTGGAAGCTAAAATCACTGCGCGAACCAAGCTGATTCTTCCCGTTCACCTCTATGGCATTCCCGTCAACATGCCGCGTCTGCTGGAAATCTCGCGCAAACACAACATCCCGATTCTTGAGGACTGCGCCCAAGCCCAAGGGGCCGAAGTCGGCGGCAAGCGCGTCGGCAGCATGGGAATAGCCGCCTGTTACTCGTTTTTTCCGTCCAAAAACCTCGGCGGCATGGGAGATGGTGGCGCGATGTGCACAAACGACGAGAAGAGCGCGAAATTCGTTCGCATGTTTTGCAACCACGGCCGTCTCGACAAGTTTAACCACGAAATTGCCGGCTGCAACGAACGCCTCGACACCTTGCAAGCGGCAATTCTCAACGTACGCCTCAAGCGCCTCGACGCGTGGAACGCCCAGCGCCGTCGCGTTGCGACAATTTATTCCGAGGCCCTTTCGGAAGTTCCGCAGGTGGTTCTTCCGCAGGCCTACCCAGATACCACCCCGGTCTGGCATCTCTACGTCATACGTGCAAAGGACCGCGATGGGCTCGCCGCCTATCTCAAGGAGCAGGGAATTGGAACCGGATTGCATTACCCCCTGCCCCTGCACCTCCAGCCCAGCATGGCGTTCGACTACAGGAAGGGCGATTTCCCTGAAGCCGAGAAGGCCTGTTCGGAAATGCTATCCATTCCCATGTACGGCCACATGACCGAAGACCAGGCTCTCGAGGTCTCCAAGGCGGTGGCCGCTTACTATGCCAAGTCGCCGGCGACAGTTTCAGCTTGATAGACCACTAATATTACCAGCAATTGAACAGGATTTCGCATTGATTGTGCTGTAATGAGTTGCGCCAAAGCTGTGGCGTGGTTGGCCTCCGTCCGGGTCGGCCAATTTCGATGGATGAGGAGAAAGGCAAAAGGGCAATCTGCCGTTTGTCTGCCTGAAAAAACCAAGTTGAGCGATACCCAAAACCCCGAAATCTCCGTTGTTCTGCCTTGTTACAACGAGGTGGACAACATCGACGAGATGATTGCGCAGTTGTGCGCGGCCATTGACTCCACTGGGCGCACCTTCGAAATTGTCTACGTTGACGACGCAAGCTCCGACGGCAGCTTCGAGAAGCTCCAGCAGTTGCAGAAAACCATGCCGTTCCTGGTTCCCGTTCGCCATAAGACCAATTTCGGCGAGAGCGCTGCCTTTCTTACAGGATTTGAGCGCATCCGCGGCTCCATCGTCATCACCATGGACGCCGATCTCCAGAATGATCCCGCCGACATTCCTGCCATGCTTAGGCATCTCGAGGCACAGAACGCCGATGCAGTCTGCGGTATTCGTCGCAAGCGAATCGATTCCGGTTCCAAGAAGATCTCCTCCAGGGTTGCCAACGGTGTTCGCGGCTGGATTCTCGGTGACGGCATCCACGACGCGGGCTGCACCTACCGGGTCATGAAGCGGGCCGCCATCCAGCAACTCCCCGGATTCCGTGCCCTGCATCGCTTCATGCCAACCATCATGAAGTGGCACGGGTTCAAGGTTGTGGAGATGGAAATCAATCATCGCGCCCGCACCGCCGGTGTATCAAAGTATGGAATCGGCAACCGCTTGTGGGTGGGTATTTACGACATGTTTGCCATGCGCTGGTACAAGCGCCGGTTCTTCCCTCCGAACCGGGTATAGCTTTCGGAAAGCAGTCTCCCATTGACCAACCACCAGCTAGAACGTCCCGATAGCCGCGCGGAATAGATTCCTTGAACGAACAGGAAAAGAATAGAAAGAAGCTGAAGGGCGACATCCTGAGGATCGTCGTTCTGGTGGCTGTGTTTGGCGCAGTTGCCTGGGTTCTCAGCACACAATTCGTCCGCGACCGCGTCTTTAATGTCGAGCGGCTGCGCGGCGATCTGGACAATCTCGGGTGGTACGGAGACCTGATGTTCGTGGGGGCGGCAAGTGTCCTTACCGGCATCGGAATGCCCCGACTTTGGATTTGCGTTGCGGCTGGGGGGCTGTTCGGTGCGGTGGAAGGAATTACCATTGGCTACCTCTCCAGCCTTCTTGGTGCCACCCTGAATTTCTATGTCGGCCGCTGGCTTATCCGCGGGCCCGTAAAGCGCCGCATGCCATCGCGCATGAAAAAGTGGTACACACGCTTCAATGAAAATGGATTCCGGTGGACCCTCTACCTCCGGCTGTTTCCATTAAGCAACGCAACCGTGACCAATCTTATTTGCGGTGTCTCCCTCATGGGGTTTGCCGCCTTCATCGCGGCCACCGCCATCGGCTATCTTCCCCTCACTGTAGTCTTCTCCATATTTGGCAGTGCCGCCGCCAAGAAGAGTGGTTTGCAACTTGCCATCGCAGCGGGGATTCTCGCCGTCGTGATACTCGCGGAGCGGTTCTACAGCAAAATGAAGCGACCCGATGGCGCAGAGGGTGAAGAGGACGATGTACCGACTCTCACTGGCGCAGACGGGGAGGACGAATCCAGTGGCGCCGCTGGATAAGTGGTTTAACAACTCTGTCAGGAGATGTTCTGGATGAGCATTAAGGACAAACCGGTGGGATTCGCGATCATCGGATGCGGAATGATGGGTCAGCGCCACGTCGAGATTCTGCGGGCCACGCCTGGGGCTGGTGTGGTCTGCGTATTCGATCGCTCACAGGAAAACGCGCGCAAGTTTGCGGGCGATGCGAAGGTGGCAGCCACTTACGAGGAAGTGCTTCGCCAGCCCGGGGTCGATGCCGTTGTCATCGGGTTGCCCAGTGGTCTCCACGCCGAGTTTGGAATCAAAGCTGCCCAGGCTGGCAAACACGTCGTTACAGAGAAGCCCATTGATATTGAACCTTCAGCCGGCCAGCGCCTTGCAGCAGCATGCGAAGAGGCCGGGGTCGTGTGTGCCGTCATCAGTCAGAATCGCTTTGCCGACGGCACCGCCGCTCTCAAGGCGGCCTTGGACCGGGGCGATCTCGGAAAGCCCGTCCTCGCCCGTGCCAGCGTGAAATGGTTTCGTCATGACCAGTATTACACGGGTAGCGACTGGCGCGGCACCATCCGCGGAGAAGGCGGGGGAGTGCTGATGAACCAGGCCATCCACAATATGGATCTCATGTGCTGGCTGCTGGGGCCTCCAGTCTCTGTAAAGGGCCTGATTCGCTCTAATCGCGAAGTCATGGAAACCGAGGACGTGGGTATTGCCGCCATGGAGTTTCCCAACGGTGTATTGGCAACTTTCGAGGCCTCCACAAGCACGTTCCCTGGTTTTGAAGAGCGCATTGAGGTCCATTCACAGATTGCATCCTGTATCGTTGAAAAGGGACAGATTGTTTACTGGAAGCATGCGGAAGACAAGCCACAGCCTATTCCTCCTTCCTTTGAGCCTCCAACACCGGGCCTCAGCGCCAAGTATGAGCTGTTTCAGAGGCAATACCGCAACATTCTTGCCGCCATTGCCGGCACTGAGCCGCTCGCTGTAACCCCCCAGCAGGCCATCGACGTTCTCGTGGCTACAAAAGCCATTTACTAATGCGGGACTCGCGCAAACCAGCGTCCATTGCGGTATCTCTTGTACTGGCCGCAGGCGCTGTGGTGGCGGCCATCGCGATGGTCCTTTGGAACCTGACCCGCAATGGGTTGTGGGTGGATGAGATGTACTCCCTTCACGCAATCGAGATGCCATTTCGCGAGATGTGCATGTACCGCATCCAGCGTGGCCATTTCCCGACCTATTTCCTGATGCTTAAGGGCGTCGTGGAGGCCATGGGCGGACCAACGGAGGTTTCCCTCCGGGTCCTGTCTGTGGTGTGTTGGGTGCTGGGCATTGGTTTGTTTATTCCCCTCGCGTTTCGTATGCTGGAGCGCCACGCGGCGCTGATAGCTATAACGCTTTTCTCACTCAACGGACTTGCACTGCGCCAGGCGGTGGAGGCTCGAATGTACACGCTCGTACTCCTTCTCGCAGTACTGCTGGCCCATGCCTACTTGCGTCTCGTTGCCGGTGAGGTTCGACGGCGATGGAATGTCGCACTTATTGTTTTTTCCGTTTTCGGATTGTGGGTCTCCGCGTCCTTCTTCCTGTTACTGTTGGCCCTCCTTTACGATGCCTGGCGCCGCAGACGAGAGAATTTCGGACTACTCAAGTGGATGATTTGGTCAGTACTGATAGCTGCAGCCACTCTTCTTCCGCTGGCGGTGCTCCACGTCAGCACAGCGCGCCAGAATGAAATTGCGGGGACCAAGGCCTACAACATTCTTGTCCATTTGGTGACTTTTGTCACCGGCGTGGCGGGAAACGACGATTACTATGAGTCCAATACGCTGCTCTTTTGGGAACAGTGCATCGGAGGTGTTCTGGCCGTAAGCCTTCTCGCGGCTCTTTGGCAGCGCCGACGTGGGTTGCTGCCGGTGGAAGCCGCATGTAGCCGCATACTGCTATTCCCGATCATTCTGATGTTTGTTTCCTGGCTTGCGGACCAGATTACCGGCCTCCATCTGTCCCTGCTCGGTCCTGGGCGTTACCTCATGGGCCTTGCTCCGTTTGGTGCACTGCTGGCCGGGGCTCTCATTGCCGGCAATCTCCCCACGGTTTCGGTCAGCATTTGCCATGTTCTTGTAACGGCCTTTCTGGCCTTTGCGGGCTCCACAATCCTAACGATCCAAACAGAACCTTTCCGCGAAATGCTGGCCCGATTGAAGACCGACTACGAGCCGGGCGACGGCCTCATCGTGGTGCCGGGGGAAATTGTGGAGGGAGTTTCGCTTTACCTGCCCAATGCTCACATTGATGCGGCTTTCTCACGGTGGCAGGGCGACAATGCACAAATGGAACAGGACCTAAACGCCCTGAAAAGCCGAAGAACGGTTTGGCTGATATGGTATCGCGGCGGTGAATCTCAGGCCATGAAAGTGGCGGAGCAGATTCTCGGTCCGGCCCAGTCCAGCAGCCTCAGCAAGAAATACGGGAAAATGCGCTTCTTCCGATTTGACCCGCTGGAACACAAACCGGAAAAGGACGGTGCCACATGAGATTCCGCCGCTTTGGGAAAACAGGCCTGACGACAAGCACCTTTACCATGGGTGGCATGCGCTTTCTGCCGCCGCGTGTAAACGAGGAACAGATGGCCGCCGTGGTGCAGCGTGGCCTCGACCTGGGGATCAATCACATCGAAACCGCTCGCGGGTATGGACCCAGCGAGGAGCTCCTGGGCAAGATCATGCACACGCTGCCGCGCGAGGAACTCATCATCACCACGAAGATCGCCCCTACCGACACCGAGGAGGAAATGTGGCGCTTCATCAATGAGTCCCTGGAACGCATGAAGGTGTCCTGCATTGATAACTTTGACTACCACGGCATCAACACGTGGGAGATTCTCGAGAAGTACAAGCGGCCCGATGGCTGCCGACGCGCGGTCGAGCGGGCACGAAACCAAGGGCTTATTCGCCACGTTGGGTTCTCCACCCATGGCCCCCTTGAGGTCATTATGGCGACTATCAACACGGAGGAGTTCGAGAGCGTTAACCTCCATTACTACTATTTCAACCAGCGCAACCGACCTGCCGTTGATCGTGCCGCGGAATTGGATATGGGCGTCTTCATTATCTCGCCGGCCGACAAGGGCGGACAGCTCTTCAATCCGCCCGCAAGACTTATGGAGCTGACCCGCCCCTTGCACCCGCTTGTCTTTAATGCCCGTTGGCTTCTGGGCCTTCACCCGCACGTTCACACCCTCTCCTTCGGGCCAAGCTTTGTGGAGGAATTCGAGCCGCACCTGCCGGCTTTCGACGACGACGCGCCATTTCGCCCTGAGGAACAGGAAATCCTGAATCGCCTGGACCGACAGTGGGCAATTCTCGGGGCGGAGAAATGCACTTTCTGCTGGGATTGCCTTCCGTGCCCGGAAACGATTAATATTCCAGAAGTGTTGCGCCTGCGAAATCTGGCAGTCGCCTTCGATATGACGGATTTTGGGAAATACCGTTATAAGATGTTCGAGGCAGCCGGCCACTGGTTTCCCGGAAACAAAGCCGACAAGTGCACCAAATGCGGCGACTGTTTGCCCCGCTGCCCTGAGAAGCTCGATATCCCCAAGCTGCTCTTCGATACCCACGATCGCCTATCAACCGAGGAAGTCGGCAAGAGACTCTTCGATAAGGAATAGCCCCTATTTTCCTGTCACTTTGCTGTTAACACCGCCTTTCGGCTGTGGCAGGTGGTCAGTCATGGTTGCCTTGCAGCATATCCTCGATGTGGCGCGCCTGAAGCGCCGTGTGGCCGATGGCGCCACGTGCCTTGTCGGCGTCTCTGGTGGCGCCGATTCTGTTTGCCTCCTTCACACCCTCCACCAGCACGGGCGTTCCCACGGTTTGAAACTCGAGGCGGTCCATGTGAATCACATGGTTCGGGGCCAGGAGGCCCTCGCGGATTATGAATTGGTAAAGCGCCAATGCCAGGAGCTGGGTATTCTCTGCCATTACCGGGAAATTGAGCCCCTTTCCCACAAACCCAAGGGAATGACGACGGAGGAATACTTCCGCGAGCAGCGATATCGCTGCTATGCGGAGGTTGCGCGTGAACAGGGGATTACGATCCTGGCGCTTGGCCACACGGCAGACGATCTTGCTGAAAGCCTGCTAATGCATCTTCTTCGGGGGTCCGGGCTTCGCGGTCTGGCCTTCTCATTTGCCGCCCGCCGCGACGGCCTGTTGATTTTGCGACCTCTCTGGCAAACGCCCCGCGCCCGGATTCTGCGATATCTTGAAAAACACAAGCGTGACTTTTGCCATGATTCCTCCAACGATGCACCTGATTTCACAAGAAATCGAATCCGCAAATCCCTCATACCTCTGCTAACGCGCGAGTTTAACCCCAACGTCGTCAAGACGCTCTGGCGGACCTCAACACTGTTCAGCCTGACGGACGATTACCTGCGCAAGTCCGGCCGGCGCAAATTGAAGTACCTCCTTCGCAAATCCGGGGATGACCATGCATTGCCCCTGGCGCCCTTGATGAGGCTGCACCCCATTCTTCAGTTCGAGGCTTTGCGGCAGTGGCTCGAGCAGTTCGACGGAACAGCTTCCTATGAACATGTTCAGGCCATGGCGCGCCTTGTTTCCTCGAAGCGCGGGCGACAGGTCCGTCTTGCAGGGGGTGTTCGTGTGGAGAAAACGACGGATCAATTACGTCTCGTCTTTCTCAAAACCGCCCATGGTCGTGAGGCAGTCTCGCCGAGGGTTGAGGAGAGATTTGCTCGAAGCGAGTTGGCCAGGAAATACATGGAGCAGCATCCATCACTACCACTCGCGGTGATTATTGATCCCGTGGAAGCCGCGCCCGGGGATCTGGCGTTTGTCTGTCGGAACAATGCATTCCGTCTGCTCGATGGCCGGTGGGCCAGGCTGAAGCCGCTTTCCATTCGCCAGGCTGAACTCCAATTGGATGGCCCACGTGACACCTCCTTGGTCGATTCTCCAAAGCGCCTTATCATTCGAAATCGCCTCCCTGGGGATCGCATTTCGCCCGGTGTTCGTCTCAAGTCCGTACTTATCAACGACAAGGTTCCCTACTATGTCCGCGATTTCCTGATTGTCTGCGCGGACGAGGAGGGAAATATCTTTGGTGTGGCAGGGCTCGACAGGATCTCCGCCCGCGTCCACTGGCCCGGGGCCGCAGCGATACGGCTCGCGGCCCAGGATGTGGATGGAGATTAGGCGACGGAATTTTGTACTTAACAATTGATATGGGCAGGATATAGACACATAACATGATTTTTGCCGTAACACCCGCCGTTGGCTGGGCCCTGCCTCTCATATGGCCGGCATTGCTCAGCGCAGCCGGGGCGATGGGCTACAAAGTCATGACCTCTTCCGCCGAGGACGCCCCATTACGCGGTAAACTCAGCAAAGAGATGAGCAAACTTCGGGTCATCTCCCTGAAACTGGAGCAAATTGTGAAGGACGTCGTATCCGAGGAAGTCGGACGCGACCAGGTGCTTCGCTTTGTGAAAGACAAAGTCACCGTGATCTTCAAGCGCGATATCCACGGAAAGTTTACCGTGGACGTCATGGGCCCCACGGAGATGACCAATCGCGAACTCGAACGAATCGGCTATGAGTTTGCCACAAAGGTTGTTCAGCAGTTTGCTTACAACCGCATGTCGCGCGAGATGGAGCTTCGCGGAGCGAACGTGGTCAGCGAAGAAACCAATGAAAACGGCGACATCGTGCTCAAACTGCGCCGCTGGGACTAAACCGCACAATTCCACTTGGACAGTAAATGTAATCCAATCTGCCCGCCCGTACTCGTCTACACAGCGGATTGTGTGCGAACCCGCTTTCGGCAAAAGGTAACCCGTTTCACCAGGGGCGGTGGACTGGATCATTTCACCGTTGTCGAACCAATACAACGTGCGGCAAGCCGGTGGGGCCGTGGCCTCAAGGGCGACTTTCTGCGTGGTAACATCGCGGCCCGCTGTGACAATAAACACATCATCGGCTTTGGGTGAGGTGATACGCGGAGCTGGGGATTTGGTGATGGTCTCGCATTCCGCGAAGTGTCGCGGGGGCAGCGGGCCGGATTGACCGTGTTTCGCGAGCCACGAGGCAACAGGCATGGGCCAGAAGGCAAAAGTTCGCATCTCGTAGGCTCGCCCGCTCATGCAGCGCGGGCAGAGTTCAGTACCCGTGGCATTGTCGATGGGCAGCTTCCGGTGGATGGGGCAAATCGCAATGGTTGCCAGGGGGGAACTGGTTTGTTGTGGAAAAAGTAGTCGGTCTGCCGATTTGGTCGTGGGGCAATCAGGCCCCGCCGCAAGCCCGGTGTCCGAGCAAATCACCGCGCTTCCCACATCTTTCGGTTTGCGGGGCCACTGCGATGAATTGGGCGTTTGAAGTCGCTTCATCATCTTAAGGGCGACCGGTGCGGCACTTTCTGATCCGATAAGAGCGCGACTGGGCCGCCCATCAAAATTGCCCATCCAGACGCCGACCGTGTAATGGGAATCGTAGGCAAACGTCCACGCATCGCGCAGACCGCTGCTTGTGCCCGTTTTCCAGGCCACGTTCTCCAGCCCCGACAGCTCTGGTGCAATGCCCTCTGGTGCGCGAAGCGAAGGATCACTCAGGGCCCGCGAAACCAGGAAGGACGCGCCTTCGGTGAGGATTCGAACAGGTCGGCGGTCCATTGCGCCCGTTGTATGATCTGATTCCAGCATCTCCCGTAGCTCAGTAGTGATGCGAGCGTCGGTGGATAGGCGAGCCTTCAGGGTGGGCCGACGGCCAAAGACCTTCTCCTCGCCGGCGGCAGGCAATATCACGCGCCATGGCACGTACTCCCCGCCACGGGCCAGGACCGAATAAGCATTGGCAAGGTCGAGCAAACGTACAGAGCAGGTCCCGATGGCGAGCGATAGACCATATTCCCCCGGAGTCTCCCTAAGGGTGCCAAGGCCCGCAGCACGAAGAAGTCGCAACATACGCGGCAGCCCCACCTGCTGAAGTACTTGTATGGCGGGAATATTGAGGCTCCAGGCGAGTGCTTTGTCGGCACGCACGAGGCCGTTGTATGACCTGTCAAAATTCTCCGGGTCATATCCACGAAACTGCATGGGCACATCGTACAGGATCGTTCCCGGCAGCAGCCCTGCCGAATCAAATGCCGCAGCGTAGATGAGGGGCTTAAGCGTTGACCCGGGCGAACGCTCCGCAAGTGCGCCATTTACCTGCCCACTTATGGCCGCGGTGTCGTAGTCGTAGGAACCCACCATGGCAATCACCTCGCCGTTGGAGTTGTCTATGACCACCATGGAGCCATTGGATACCCCTCGGTCGGCCAGTTCCCGCACCTGGGATTTCAACAGCTTCTCAGCCTCCCGTTGGATATCCAGGTCGAGGGTCGTGTGCAGCCGCGGTTCGCGTGGATACATGGCATGGACAAGATCTGCAAAGTGAGGCGCCTCGGCCGGGGCGTCAAAATTCCCCACTTCCGGCTTTTGCTTTAGGGCCCGTTGGTAGTCCTCGTCGGTAATGGCGCCATTGTCCCGCATGCGTTCCAGGACGTGTGCACTCCGGCGAAGGGCAGCCTCCGGGAATCGATCCGGGCGCAGCCGTGTTGGGGATTGGGGTAGGCCGGCGATGAGTGCGGCTTCCGCAAGGGTAACTTCCGCTGCAGATTTGTTGAAGTAGCGCCTTGCAGCCGCTTCGACCCCGCAGATATTTCCACCGTATGGAGCGTTGATGAAGTAGATTTCAAGAATTTGTTCTTTGGTTAGCACGTGCTCCACCTGCAATCCCCTGAAGGCCTGGCGCAGCTTCCATGGAATGGTCTTTAGGCGCGGCTCTCCCAGGACGGCAACCTGCATGGAAATCGTGGAGGCCCCCGATACAATCCTGCCACGTGTTATGTTGCTGATCGCGGCACGGCAAATGGAAACCAGATCCACCCCACCATGTTCGTAAAATCGCTTGTCCTCAACGGCGATGGTGGCTTTCACCAGCCATGGCGAGATCTCTGAGAGCTTAACCGGAATTCGCCAGCGCTCGTCCGTTGCAGTATAGGCGCGCAGCGGCCGGCCCTTCCGATCGAAAATCAGGCTCGAAATCTCACCGGAGGAAAGCTCAGAGGGATCGAAAGGACAGATGCGTACCGCAACCATGAGCACGCCCAATCCCAGTAGGCACAATCCGGCAAGAATCGAAAGGAATATAACGGACCGTCGACGCCAACGGCGGGACCACACACGGGTCTTCCAACTTCGGGCCGCGCGATGCAGGATGGTATCTGACATGCGGGTATCTACTACACAACCC
Source organism: Candidatus Sumerlaeaceae bacterium (assembly GCA_019695055.1). Classification (GTDB taxonomy): domain Bacteria; phylum Sumerlaeota; class Sumerlaeia; order Sumerlaeales; family Sumerlaeaceae; genus JAIBAT01. Next base: position 32,524 of record JAIBAT010000005.1, read on the forward strand.
GCGGCGAATCCGTTTAAGCTCGCCTCGATTGAGGCGTTATTTTATCTCCACGACCCTTAGGAAGTTCGTGCTGTCGGCTTGGCCAAGGGGGATCCCGCCCAGGACAACCACCTTCATCCCCGGTTTGAGGAAATCATGCTCAACGGCGCACCGCAACGAGGCATTGACCAACGCGTCACCTTCACTTTGGCGAATCTCTTCCACTGTCGCGCTGGCCATGATGCGGCTTTCCACTCCCCACGCCAGGCAAAGGGCATTTACCGGGCCGGTTTCGGTGGAGCATGCGAAAATCGGCATGCGTGGGCGGAATTGCGATACGCGCAGGGCCGTCGCCCCGGACCAGGTCGGCGAGATGATACAATCAGCGTTCAATCGCTCGGCCACCTTGACCGCTGCATGCGCAATAACCTGTCCGGTTGTCGGTTTGCGGCCTTGCTCTTCGATCCATTCCAGTTCCCGGCTGCCCGGCAGGCTCTCCTCGGCCTCGCGGGCGACCCGGTTCATGACTTCGACCGACTCAACGGGATAGGAGCCGGATGCTGTTTCGCCGCTCAGCATGACCGCATCGGTGCCGTCGAGGATTGCATTGTAGATGTCCGTCACTTCCGCGCGGGTTGGCCTGGGGTTGCGAATCATCGAATCCAACATTTGCGTGGCTGTGATAACCGGCTTTCGCCGCACGTTGCAAAGGCCAATGATCTTTTTCTGGACGGCGGGAACCATCTCCATGGGAATTTCAATCCCGAGGTCACCGCGGGCCACCATGGCGCCGTCGGCCACATCCAGAATCGACTCCAGGTTGGCCACGGCCTCAGCCTTCTCAATCTTGGCCAGCAGGGGCACCGTGCGCCCGGCCCACTGCATCTCACCCCGTGCCTGCTCCAGGTCAGCTGCGGAGCGCACGAAGCTCAACGCCAGCATGTCCACATCGTTCTCCAACGCAAACCGGAGATCGTTTCGATCCTTGTCCGTCAGCGCCGGAATGGGCAGGCGTGTGTTGGGAAGATTCACACCCTTTCGTGGAAGGATGAATCCCCCGTTCTCAACCCGGCAGCGCACATCGTGGCCCGAAATGCTCTCCACGGTAAGCCGGATCGAACCATCGTCTATGAGTACGCTTTCCCCCGGTTTCGTCACGGCGTGAAAGGAGGGGAAGTTCACAAAGAACCTATTGTTCTCACCGTTGCTGGCAGCCGAAGTCAGGTATATCGAATCGCCCGTCTGCACTTCCGCGCGGCCCCCGGCAACGTCTCCGATGCGCAACTTGGGCCCCGAAAGATCGCCGAGTATCCCGAAGGGGCGGTTCAGTTCCACGCAAAGTTTGCGGATGGAACGGATGACGCCAAGATGCTCATCGTGCGTGCCGTGGCTGAAATTGAGGCGGAAAACATCCACGCCGGCTGCCGCCAGACGCCTGAGAGTCTCTGGCTGTGAACTGGACGGGCCAATCGTCGCGACGATCTTGGTGCGAGTACTGTTTATGATCATAAGATTTGAGAATTGCTTCCAGATTCTTGGGTCATCAGGGGAAGCAGGGGAGCGGAATACAAGGGAACTTTGCACGCCTGGAGGTGGTTCAAAACGAGCAGCTTGGTCAAAATTCAATGCCTTTGCGGGCTTCCACTCCCTGATAAAAGTAGTGTTTAATGAGTGTCACATCGGAAACAAGGTCCGCTGCCTCAATGAGGCCTGGAAGGGCGCCTCGGCCGGAAAGTACCAGATCGCAGGTCGGATTCGCCCTGAAATCCCGCACAAGCCCCATCAGGTCATCCTCGGTGTAAAGTTTCGTTTGGACACAGGTAATGGCTTCGTCGCAAACCACAAGGAAATGCTTACCCTCCCGAATGATCCGCTTGGCTTCCTCCAAGCCCGCCTTGGCCTGCTCAAAGTCTTCCGGAACATTGGCAAACCGGAATTTCCCGTCTGGCATCATGCGCTCCATGCCGAAAAAGTGAAGGTCCACATTGGGCAGTGACCGCAGGATGGATCGTTCGTGGTAGTGCTCGTTCTTCCCCTCGAAGCCCTTGTCGAATTGTAGAAACGCCACGCGTTCCCCGGCCCCTGCCGCACGAACCGCCAGCCCCACGCAACAGGTGGTCTTTCCTTTGCCATTTCCCGTATAAACGTGTAGGTAACCCATGGGGCCTCGTGTCATTGATCTGAAAAATGCTGCTGGGTGATTGAGCCTAACGGACGCTTGGGGATTGATTCAGGAATTCAGGGCCGCGACTTTTGAAGCAGCGATTTCTCCTTCAGGAAGCTGCCAATGCACTCTGCAATGCGCTGCGCCATCGGAGCCGTATAGTGAGTGCCGTCCACGTAAACCGGTGTCGGGAAACCCTCCTGCAGGTCGGCGGCCCATAAAAACTCCGACCCCAGCTCGCCGCGATCATAGCGCTTCCGCATTTCCGGGTATCCGTAGTAACTGAAAGTGTGGCGGCCCAGGCCCTTTGGGTAGTAATCCCTGAATTCATACTTGTAGGCAGGGACAGGCTGCCACACAAAGACCGGCTTAACCCCATATTTTGCGGCAATGGCTTCAATCTGCTTCTTGTTTTCCAGATAAATGCCAATGACAGCGTTCACATAGGGCGGATAGTTGAGGTACTTCCTGTCAGCTTCAGTTAGCCCATGAGGTTCAGTATTGGCAGTGGTGGCAGTCGTTTCTGGTTCGGGAAACAATGGTCCTTCATACGGCGGCACCAGTTCCCGCCAATCCGGTTTCGGTGGCGCAAAGCGCTGGGCAAGCTGGAACACGGGTAACTTCTTGAGTAATGGCATCTGGACCTCTGCATCGCGGCGTCGACCCGTGACATTGTCGTAAACGCGTTGTAAGTCCTCCACATACCGAGGTGTGTCCGCGAGCCTCTGGAAGTCATTGAGGCCGTCGAAGAAAATTGCCATGTCGGGCACGAAGCCCGCCGATAGCAACTGCTGAAACTGGATCCGCTCCTGCGTCGAGTAGAACGACCCTTGGCCGAAATTGTACACCTTTACCTTAACGCTGCTGCTTGTGAGCAAATCCTGAAGTACCGACGGGATTGCTTCCTCGTCCTTCAGCAGGTAGCTAAAGGCCGTGGACCCACCAAAGAAAAAGATGTTAAAATTGGCTTGTTCTGGCGGCCACGGGCCCTGGTCCTTTCCAACTCGAAATCTTTGCTCACTCACATTCAGGAAACGTCCCTTGTAAGGCCGCTCCTGGAACATGGTGTAGGGCACCAGTTCAAAGGGCCGCGTTCCCATCTCGTTGAGCATGGTCCTTATGTCGTCATCGCTCCAGCCGGGATAGACTTTGTGCATATGGTCCGGATGATGGTCGAGTGCGAAAAGGGTTGGAACCATTGAGTCCGGTGCAGGTTTAGGACTCACCCTCAGGAAAACAGCAACACCCACATTCAGTAGGACGAACAACAGCATCAGGTTCAGAAGCAGAATGGCAGTGCCGACATAGATTCTGCGCAGCCGCGCAATGGGGCCGACAGGCTTCGTCGCCGGGTTTAACGGCACAGGGTTCTCGGACATATCAGGCATTGGGCGGATTGGGTTTGCTTGAGGCAATCGACAATATCAAGTTCATGATGGGCGGAAAACGGGCTGATCCCGCAGGAACAACAGGACGATACTGGCCAACAGTGAAACAAACGCTATTACCAGGGTAACGGGCAGGGACAGAGGGGAATAGCGAAGTTCAATGGTGTGGCGCCCCGCGGCCTCGACAACAATGCCCTGAAACGTCCCGTTTGTTTTGAAAATGCGCTGTTCCACACCATCCACCGTCGCGCACCAGCCCGGATAGTAAGCTTGCGATACCACAAGAACTGCAGTTCCGCTCGTTTCCGCCTCGATGGTCCAATGGTTTGCAGTCATGGTCACAATACGTGGTTCTGCCGGGTTTGGTGGATGGTTGAGGGGCTGTGGATTTCCTGGCTCCAGCACTGCAACCTTACCCGGTTGATCCCTTTGGGCTTCCAGGATGGCCGCTATTTCTGCCATTGTGGCAGCCGTTGTAGTTTCCGTTGCAAGATAGGCAAGTGGCAACGCCAGACGGTTTTCCCAAATCTCGTTCCGCCCTTCCCTCCAGACCCGTTGAAAACGGTCCGCATCGGCTTGTGTCGGAGTGAATTCCACGGCAAAGTTCTGTACTAGAAAAATCACACCAGGCTCAGTCGACACCCATGAAATTCGCCTCACGGCTTTACCCAGTCCCAACTCAAATCGCCCCAAGTAGTTAGCCCAGAACGCCTCACCCCCCATCCGAGGATCGAACTGTCGCCAGCGAAGGTTCGGTGCGACGGCGGAGTGGCGAACAGTTCCCGCCGGATCAGTGGCTCGAACGTCCGCCGTGTGCATTCCCAGTCGCACCGGGACGGAGGTAGTAGAGCCATCCGAGAACTCAATTCGCACAGCACCTACTGGCGTCCCCTGCGGAAGGTTTGCCGCGTGGTCCGCAAGGGAAGTAATGGTAATCGATTCCACAGGGCGGGAGTCAGTGATCGTGGCTGATTGCCGGTCGGGATTCATAGGCACCTGGAGATTCCATGGATTCCCGATAATAAAGCGCACACCAGTCAGGTTCGCGAAAAGTGAGTCCAGCTGCGCCGCGGAAGCGGCGCGAAACGGATCATCCAGATTGCTGCGGCCGGCTATGGCTGTCATAAACCCAACATAATCCCTGAGCATCATCGGGTCGTAACCCTGCACTTCGAGAATCCGGTAATAGTCGGACAATTTCGATGCGAGGTTCGACGTGGCGTTTGTGTCGTAAATATCGTGAGAATGAAGTCGGAATGGCGCCCAAGCCATGACACGCCATGGTTGCGAACTGTTGAGATTCTTGAGGAAACGCACAGTGGCCGGTTCGACAAAGTATTCTGCGGTGCCATGCCGAATCCAAACCCGGGAGTGAAAGTGCCAGAGATTCGCGAACTGAATCGCGCAAAGCAGCAGCGGCCCGATAATCCGACTCCCCGGAAACAAGGTAATCAGGATAATCACCAAAGCAGCCATTCCTCCCCACAATATTGAAGATACAATTGGGAAGATATCCGGATTGGCGAACTGCGGTTGCAGGAGTGCCGTCTTGGCCCCTCTCAAGATCCCTTCGGGACCCACAATTAGCCCGGCAGTACCGGCAAGGAGACAAAGTACCACAACACCCAACATCACCTTTCTTGCCCGACTGAGTTTAACCCTTAGCTGCACAGATTCCAGAAATTGGTGAGCCGCCATCATGGCGACTATGCTCCAACCGACATTGAACAAAACGAGTCCCCGTGCCGGCCCGATGAGGAAGCGGAATCCGGGCACCGCATACAGAAAGTAGTATACCCCGCCAGTGGCACCAAGGGCGATTAGGATGCCCACAACACACAGGGCCATTCCATATCCCCCGGCGCCCCTCCAAAAGTTTTTGAACTGAGCCGCCGCACCTGTGACCGCCGTTGCCAGTAGCAACAGCAAGACGCACATTCCGCAGTAACTTGTCTTGTCTCCATACTCTGGTGTGCCCAGACCACCAAACCAAAGCTTTGGGACTTCCCACAGACGAAGAGAATCGGCCGTGATGTCCTCGAACTTCGCCTCCGCGCGAATTGTACGCGGCAATAACTCCAGCGCATGCCACCAAACAGGAGAGAACAGCGCTGTAAAGAGCACGAGGATCATGCCGCACAGAAGCGCCGCATTGCGAAAAGAGAGTCGCTGCAATCCAAAGGTCGCCCTCCCGCCATCGTGAAGTGTCATCCTCCAGCCGACAAGGATTGCCAGCATAACAAACGAAAAGAAAATATTATGAGGAGATCCGGCAAAGGCCATCACCGCCAGCAGCAGTGCCGTGGCACTCGCCCCACGAATACTGGCGTCCCGAAAAGTCCAGATGGCGGCCGCAAGTATTGAGGGTAACCATACGGATGAAAAGAAAAGGCTCGGGTTCAATGCCCGGCCCTGGATATAGCTGCCACAAGCGAAGGTAATGGCCCCAAACACCGCGGCGCCGCGCCGAATGTGCAATACCCGCCCCAGCCAGTACGCTCCCCAGGCTCCTATCACCCAATGCACGAAACAAAACGGTCCGTAGACTCGCGCTGCATCGGCCCACAGAAAGGCCAATCGCAAAGGATAGAATATCATATACTGCAAGTTACCGATGAGCGGAAGCCCGCAGAGTTGATAGGGATCCCACAGTGGGAACGGCGACTCGCGAAATAGTGCAAAAAAGGGGAGACCGAACAGTATGTTGTCCGTGTCGTACGGAATTCCACCGGCAAGCGTCCAACCATTGAGAATCAGGACACACCCAAGCAAGATCAGAAGCGCAGCCGTGTCGCGGCTTCGCGCGGATCCCATTACGGCTTCTCCGCTTTAATCGTATAGAGGCGTGCCGGCGTGCTGGCAATTGCCTCAGTAGCAGTTGTCAGGATGTTGCGCCATGGAGCCACGGCCGCGTTCTCCGGATAGGCCACAACAAAGGCAATCTTGTTTTGGCCAAGCCAGTCGCGAACTTCATCCTCTGTCGAAATCCCGACACCCTTTTGCAGGTACCCCGCAAAAGTCAGGTCCTGATCCGCCCAGCGGCAACGCCGGTTCACGTAATAGGCATGGGCAATGTCGAGCATCAGGATGTTGCCGTCTCCGGGGGTGTTTCGGTTGATCCATTCATAAAGAGGATAGTTGGCGAGGTCATAATCTCTTCTCGCGAGGTATTTCTCGCGATCCACCGACGTGAGCAGCGGACGGTAGCGCCACTCGATGGTGTTGTGCGCACCCCATTCATACTGGCGCGCAGCAAAGGTTCCCGCCACCAGCAGGGTTAACGCGCCCAATCCAAAAGACCGTGTGGCCGGGGAAATGCTCCGTTGTCGCTCAAACCACGCCAACAGCCCCGCAGCCGACACAAACACTGCCGGAAACGCCATTCCAAGGTACCGTACGGTTTCCTGGTTGCCCTGTGTCCAGAAGTAGACACCCCAATTCAGAAGAGCAACCAGCCCGAGGGCGCGGTGTTCGGCGCGCTTTGCCGCCAACCCGAACATGACCGCTGCATGGATGATGAATCCCGAGGAATGCCCCTGCCCGGCAAACTCCAATTTCTTCGGCAAATCGCCCAGCGCAGCCAAAAACCCTGACGGCGTGGGAGGAAAGATGGAGTTGAAACCCGACGAACGCACGGCGATTTCATAGCCTTCCCGCAGCGGCAGCAGTTCCCTGAAAATGGGGAAGATGGGGTTGCCGCATCCCCAAACCACATTGCGAATGCCCCATGCCACCGGGGCAATTATGACAGGCAGGATACACGCAAAACTTTGAAAAGGGCTCTCGCGCCGTCGCGCGGTTCCCCAACTCACCAGCGCCAGCCACGGTACCAGCGCATACCCGAGCGCCGTCATCTTGGTTACCGATGCAAACCCAATCAGGATTGCGGCCACCTGCAGGTTTCCGAAATCCGGCCTCCGTGACTTGTGAAAAAACTCCTGAACGGTCAGCAGAAGCCCACCTGTGGCGAACATGGCCACCCCAAGGTCATTCCCTGTGTTAATCGGAACAAACCAGACATGTCCCGCATGCGCTGTGGCGCATAGCAGCCAGGCCCAGATGCCCGCGCCAGGGCCAAACCATTTACGGGCAAAATGTGCCGCGAAACTGTAGCAGACAATAGCCTGCAGCGCATAGACCAGCGAGCAGTCCACCTCATCGCCGAAAGTTAGTATCGCGCCATAAAGTGCAGAATTGTGCAGCGTAAAGTTGCTGGGATAAAGTTCCGGCCACGCGACCACGCGGTTCCACAGGGACCACTGTCGGCCCAGGGCCAGATGATACCAGAGCGAATCCTGCTGCGAGTCCGGAGCGAGGGCCCCGATGAACCCGTTCACTGCCACCAGCAGAGAAACCGCAAACGCAATCCACTGAAGCGCCGTCCGAGGCCAGGTGATGTTTCTACCCGCCTTTCCTGTCGGTCGAAGGGATTTCAGCTCCCACACCCCGCGCAGTAGGCACGCTACCCCTATCCCGCCAATGCTCAGCGGGCAAATCCATCCGCCAAACCCCAGCACCACAAAAGCCGTCGCAATCCAACCCATCCCCAAGGCCATTGCAAAAGTGATGGGGGGCCATGGATTCCTGCCCCTACCGCGAAAACGCGGCCAGAAGCTCCCTGCGCCAATGAAAACCACCACCAGAACGCATAATCGCGCCAGATACCAGGCGACCAGGGCGCCGGTGGCCATTGCGTTAATCATCGCGCCACTTCAGGTTGCGGGGCGCCATTGGCAAGCACTTCCGGAGGTTGGTGGGCCCGGAACGGCAAAACCAATTCCTCATTGAATCCCCGTTCCGCCTGCTGTGTTATCCCTTCCCACAAATGGCTACACTGCAAACAATCGAAGAAGCCCTGCGCCAAAACAAGTCCGAGGCTGCCCGCGCCGCCGCGACGGAGTATATTCTGCATGGCGCCGATCCTTCCGCCGCCGCGGACGAGGTCGGACGCGTTTTGGCGCGCGTTTACTCGGAATTCGTTGTTGCGGCTGTTCACGATTTCTATGAGGCCGCTATTCCCACATTTGAGGAACCGCTCGCCGCGCGCATTCGTGCCTCCATCCAATCCGATATTGACCTGACTCTCGAATGGAACAAGCGCCTCGACGGGCTTGGAAATGAGCGCCTCGTCAATCAACTCACGGATTCCGTGAAAGCCAATGACATGCCCCAGGCCGAGGCTTCTGCCCAGTTGCTCATTGGCTCCGCGTCTCGCGCCGAGGAACGGCTGGCCCGCGCCAGGCAGGTTGGAAACGTCCTTGGCCCGCTGATTCACGAAAAGGAACGCGCCGCGGCCTTGGTAAAGGCCATCTCTCGCAATCCCCAGAAGTTCGGCATCGATGTGATGATTGCCACCGAGATGGAGGAGGAATTTCATCGCGCTTCCGTGGCCGCTGCGCGCCGGGAGCGCCCCGCCGGTGCCCTGTCGCGCCAGGAACTCACGCAGGCGGTCGTCGAGCTAAGTCGGTCGCTCCCCGGGCGCATGGCCATTCATCAGGCCAAGCCGGAGGATTTTGAAAACTTCAACCGTCAGTTGCGGGCGATGTTGCGCTGCGGCATCAACAGTTTCGGGAATGAGAAGTTCCACGAAATTACCATGATCCTCGTCGAGTTTTCCCCCAAGGAACTCTCCTCCGCGGCTGCCATGGCCGGTGTGGAGCAGCGCCTCTATCCCACTCTCGGGCGCACGGCGCGAACTGTCGCCTCCAAGACTTTTTCCGAGGTGGGCAGCCTCCCAACCCTGAGTTCCGTTTACGCAAACTTTGCCCGCCAAAAGCTCTATACGAGAATTGGCAAATACGCCGTCGAAGCCATGGGCCTGTTTCAGAACGCCGATTTTGTTCCCTTCCTGATTCAGGTCATGGGCGACGCAAAGGCCGCGGCCCGTTCCGAGGCCGAATTTGCCCTCGGTACCATCGGTGGGGATCCCGCCACGAAAGCGCTGTTCTCCGCGCTTCAGTCAAATTTCAACGTGCGCGTCCTCGACGGTGACCGCCGCCGCGATGCCATTACAATTCTGTCAGCCTTGGGTCGTGCTGCCCGCGCCTTGCCCCCCGACCAGCGCACCGGCATAGTAGCCCAGGTTGTTAAGATGCTTCCCAAGGATGACACTGAGTTTACGGTCCGTGTCCTCACAAATTACTTTAGCGGGAAAATCGAGGCCTTGGATCCGCGATTGCTTTCATGGGCAGCTCAGTCCGCCGTTGGTGCGCTTTGGACCATTGATCGCCCGGAGCTCACAAAAGCAGCCAAACAATCTCCCCTCGGATTTCGCCAGCCCCTGATTGACCTGCTGGAAAAATTGGCTCCCCACGCCCGGCAAACCATCAACCAGACAGCCATGGCCTTCGCCAAGACCTACAGCGGTGCCTACTTGGCACTTGGCGAGCTCTACGCAAAGATTCCGGATCACTCCAACATTCCGGTTCTCAAGCAGCTCTTGTTCAACACTTCACTTCACGATGACACCAAGCCCAAGTCCGCCTACACGCGAGAGCTGGTCAGGGATGCCGCCACCGAGGAACAAACGGACATCAGCAAGGATCAGGTCATCGCGTCCCTGATCTACGCCATCGACAAGATTGGAACCGACGAATCCCGCGAGATTCTCGCGGATTTGTTCCAGCAGGTGCAGGGTGGCCAAATGCCCAAACCGGGCAAGGAAACCGCCAACATCCTGATGGAGGCGCACATGAAAAGCGCCAAGGCATCAGGACAGTCGGCATTCCCGGTGCCCGGACAGGCGGCCGAGGATCCGACCTTGGAGGCACCGAGGGCCCCCAGCGTCACCGAGAACGACCTCGAACTCATCAAGGAACTGCAGGCCAATTATATGTTTGCCGGCAAACGCCGCGAGAAGAAAGTGGCCGCCATGGCCGCGCTGGCCCAGCGCCACATTCTCGCAGCCCAGAAACCCATCATGGTCCACCTGACCGACAAGGACCCCATCATTGCCGCGGCAGCTCTCACAGCCCTCATTGAGCTCGGGTCCGGTCCGGCTGCCCAGCCCGTGCTCAATCAATACCTCGACGGCCTGGTGTCCGCTTTGGAGGTTGCCGAAAACGAGGCAAAGATCAAGATTGGCGACGCCCTGTCGAAGTTCGGGCCGAAGAAAAGCCCCCTTAAAGAAAAACTTGAAGCGCTTGGCCAGAAGCCCGGCATCCCCATGGCCGTGAAATCCGTACTTGCCAAAATCACCGGGGTCGTTCCCCAGGCCGCCAAGCCTGCGTCCCCAAAGCCGGGCGAACCTGCCGCAGCGGACAAACCCCCCACCGCCGCGGACAAGTTCATGCCCAAGGGGGGCGAATTGACGAACCTCGACAAGAAGCGCGCCTACATGATGGCCCGCCAGGAATGGATCAAGGGCGGCAAGCGCGGCCCCGAGCCGGTCCCTCCCGAGTAGCCGAATCCATGATTGTTAAATGCCCGTTTTGCGATGCCGCGTTCGCCTCCGTGGAGGACTGGTGCCCCCATTTCATCGGATTTCAGGCCGACCTGACCCTCGACGACTACAAGGATTTCATCAGCGGCCAATACCCCGCAGAAACCGCCGACGACGGCGAGGGGAGCGTATATTATTTCCTCGATCGTTCCGGAGGCGAATCCGAATGAGGACACGCGACAGCGGGTACGGTTTCGCATGATACGGTGGTTTCGGGATTTGTTTCGGGCTGTCTTCGGCGTCGAGAAGAAGTTCCTCTGCGACTCCTGCAAGTACGACTACGGCCACGCCTGCCGCCGGCCGGAACGGCCAAACGCCACGAAGTGTCCGGACTATAAGCGGGCTGGATAGGATTTAGCGCGTACTTCATTCAGGAGCGCACCACTCAACGGGATCCAGGATACCTATTGGCTCTGCCGTTGCATCCAAGATCACCAATTCCAATAATCTATAAAATCTTCAAATCTTGTTTTTTTTTTTATTGACATATCTCTTGAAAGCATGGCAAGCTTCTCGCCAGTCAGGGTGCACTTCCCGCCATCAACCCCGCTGCCGCCCCTTCTCCAATGCGCCCGCCCATATAGCTGCAAAAGGGAATTGCCATGGTTACCCGCCTTAACCGTGTCTTTGCCATCGCATTGGTGGCATTTTCTGTGGGATCGATTGGATCCCAGACTCTCAGTGAAGCCCGTCAGATTCTCGACTCCGGCAATGATGCACAGGCTATCGCTGCCCTCGAATCGGTTCTGGCCAATGGTTCTGAAGCCGACCGTGCCGAGGCCGCCCCACTGCTCATCCAGGCCTGTGCCGAATCCAAACGCCACGATCTTGTCGTCGAACATTATGACGAATGCCTCTCTGCAACGGAGGGCACTCCCAATACGGCCCGCGTCCGCCTTGAATACGGCAAGAGCCTTCAAAGCAATGCAAAGGACACAACCGGCGCTCTCGAAGTTTTCGCAGCCATCCTCGCGGACCCCAACGCCGATTCCTTTGCCGCCTCCGGAGCACTTTACCAGCGTGGAACCGTCGAACTCGACACAATAAAGGCACCCGCTGCGGCCTATGCGACCTTCGAAACCCTTCTCGCGCAGTACCCAGATTCACCTTTTGCCGACAATGCCCTTGTCGCCGAGGCGAAAGCCGCAGTAGCCCTTCAGCGTCTCGACATCATTGACTCCGCCCGCCAGCGCCTCGCGGCCATGGGAGCCCCTCTCAGCGCCCGGCAAACCGCCCAACTCTACCGCGCGGACTACATGGCAAACGTCAAATTCAGCCGGAACGAAGCCGCATTCGAGTATTCCAAAGTCCTGTCCGAGTTCCCCACCGTTCCCAACTCCAACCCTTCCCAGCTTGCCCGCGTCCGGCTTGCGGACCTCGCCCCCATCGGAGATTTCGAAAGGGGCATCAAACTCTACGAAGAGGTCACCCAGACCACCGCCCCCCATCGACCGCCAGGTCATCGAATGGGCGAAACTGCACCGCGCAATCTATCTCTACCAGCTCAAGCGCAACGAGGCTGCCGCCGTTGCCCTGAACGAACTAATGGCTTCCAACCCCAAGTCCCGCACCATTCGTCGCGAGGCCCAGCGCTACCTGGACGGCATAGCCGACCCTGATTCCACCCCCGGCCTCACTATTCTCTACGATCGTGCCATCAACTTCCGAGTTTCCCGTGTCGGCATGAATCGCGAAATCTGGGAAATGAGCAGCTTCATCGGACGCGCAGAAAAGCAGGCCTTCTCGGCTTTCATTCGCGACGAGTCAGTCCCGCTTCGCGAACGCGCCCAGATGCGCTACCGTCTCGCATTTGCCCACCACGAGGTGGGAAACCACAAGACCGCCTTCGACATGGCGGGGGAAATACTCTCCGACCAAAACCTGACCGGCGTCACCCGCCACCAGTGCCTCTGGTTACGCGCCATGCTCTTTTTCCGCACGGGAAAATATGACGAGTCCGCAGACCTTTGGCGCCAACTCATCTCCGAGAACCCCCAGGGTGATGTTCTGCGTCCCGCCTATCTCGAATACTCCCAATCCCAGGAATTTGGCGGCGATGTTTTCGGAGCCGCGCTAACGCTGGAAGAACTCAGAATTCGCTTTCCTGCCTGCAAACAGGCCGAATTGGCTGCCGGGCGCCTCGCCGAAATCCGCTTTGAGAATCCGATCATGGCCCGCGACCTTGATCAACAACGCCCCATACTTGCGGCAAAATGGAAACGAACAGCCCCACCCGGCTCGGAACCGCCGGAAGTCGCGAAAGGCCAGAGACCAGCACCCACGGATGACCCGGTGGCCTCGCTGACCGAACTGAATGGCACGCCCCTTCCGGGAGGTGCGGAATGAACACGATCATTCGTCACTTCCTGATTCTTATGGGCATCGTAATCTGCCTTGATACGTCCGTTAAATCCTCTGCCACTGGGGCAACCTCCAGCAACACCGGCAATGACTGCACGAACACGAACCCCGATTGCTGTGAATGCCAAACCTGTTGCCCTCCAGGTCCAGGCGGTCCAGGGGGTGCCGGCGGTGGTGGAGGCAAAGGTGGCAAGGGCGGCGGCACAACCTCCTGCTTCATAAAGTGTTCGGCCAGTAATGCCGTCAGTGCACCCATCGGCGCCCAAACCGGCAACAGCGGCTACCAAACTGCCCAGGCAAATCCCCATGTCGGCAAGGGTATCGTCCAGCTCCGCAAGGGTGATATGACCTTGTCGGGCAAGGGGGACTCTGCCATTAGTATTGGCCGCACATACAACAACTGGACCGTTACCGACGCCAACAATACCGCAGGTAATACTGTCTTTGGCCAGCTCTGGCATTTCAGCTACGACATGGCCATCGAGGGTTGCACCGGTGGCGACTGCGATGAGGCCAACATGCGCGCCCTTCGCACCTCCGCGGGCGGCCAGCACATCCTCTATCCCGTTTCGGGTCAGGAAACCACCCACTGGCGTGGCCGTTCCGAGAACGGAGCCCCTGTGGATGTTGTCACAACCACAGCAGGTTTCATTATGACCCAGCCAGACCCCACAATCGTCTACAGCTTCAACCTTGACGGCAAGCTGACCCGCATTCGCACCCGCTCGGGCAACACCGTGGAACTCACTCGCGACGCCAACAACCGCGTCACCCGCGCAGATTTCAGCCATGAAAATGCCGGTCTAGACAACGACACCCGCTATGCCACCTTTCATTACGACACCTTCACAACCTTCGCCTACCCGCTCTATTACGGCGAGCCCTACGTTCGCCTCACTCGCGTCACCAGTCACGATGGACGCTCGGTCACCTACTCCTACACCGACCGCGGCTATCTGGAAGAAGTCCGGGATTATTTCGGCCAGGTCATGGAGAAGTACGTTTACACGAACTACAATGCCGAGACCGTCGTCTCCCACAACGGCTACTACCCGCTCCTGAGCTACCACTACGAGGCGGGCCCCACGACCATGACTTTGCTCCGTCATTACTACTACAATCCCGACTGGCTGCTTGTCCGTATTGATGATGGATTCGGAAACCTACTTGCCCGGCTTAACCTTGAGGAGGATGCCGAATACTACAAGAAATCCATCACCTTCGAGGATGGCCGGAAGATCTGGTACAAGCTCAACGTCAGCCGCGATCCCCTCGAAACCCGTATGTATGACACCACCGGCACGCTCTACTCGACCAGCCACCAAACCTTCCTGCAGGCTGGTGAGCAATACGTAGGAGAAACCATGCGCGATTCGGTTTCTCCCAAGACCATCGTGAACGAGGCGGGAACAACCACCACCTACGGGTACGTCAACGAAGGAGTCACCACCGCCCCCGAGTGGACCAAGATGCTCCTTGCGGCGACCGTGGCTCCCGATGGAACTCGTACAGAGTACGAATACGACGCCAATTACCACGTGACGGCTATCAAGCGTCCACTCAGCCGTACAACCCGCTATGGTTACGACGCAGAAGGCAACCGCCTCTGGACCCGCGATGCCGCTGGCAACTACTGGTACACCACCTACAACGCCTATGGTCAGGTCACCAAAACCGAGGATCCCACCAGCGGTACGATGCTGACAGGTTACAATACAGACGGCTCCGTGTCTGTGACGACCGACAGCGAAGGCCGGGCAACCACTTACGCCTATGATTCCTACAGCCGTCTCATCTCCACCACCCGCCTTGGTCTCACCAGCACCAACGAGTACAACGCGGCGGACTACCTGACCACCGTCACCGACACCTCTGGCGGCAAGACAGTTTACGAATATGACGGCATGGGCCGCAAAATCGCCCAGACCGATCCCCTCGGAAACCGCACCCAATACGTTTACGACGAGAACTGGAACCTCCGCAACGTCATCGACGCCGACGGTAAATGGACCACAAGCACCATTGACAAATGGGGCCATCTCCTGAAATGGACAGACCAGCGTGGAAACTCCACTGAGTACACATATGACCTGTTGGGGCGTTTGGTGAGCGAGAAGAATCCTTTAAACCAGGTGACTAGCTACTCCTACGACAACGGCTCCGGCTGCGGCGGATGCGGTGGAAGCGGCGGCAGTGGGCGGCTGGCATCCAAGACCGATCCGGCCAGTCGCACAACCTACTACACCTATGACATAATGGGTCGCATCACAACCATGACCTATTCCGGCGTGTCCGATCAGGTGGTCTTTGGCTTCGACGCCGCCGGGCGTCGCACAAGCATGACCGACAACCGCCTGCCGTTATCCGATCTCGGCGGGCAGACGTTCAGTTGGACCTACGACATCATGGATCGTGTCGCGAGCGAGGTCTACCCAGGAGGCGCCACGACCAACACGGTCGGTTGGACCTATAATTCACTCGGACGGCGAACGAGTATGACCGATCCGGACGGGAACGTCACTGCATATTATTATTACAACACGAGCACCAATAGAAAGCTCTACTCGATCCAGCATTCCCAGATGGGAGAAACCTATTACTCCTACCGTGACTCGGATGGGCTTTTGGATTTTGAAGACTACCCGAATTACATGCGGAACTACTATGAGTACGATGCCGCAAAACGAGTGTCCGCTCTTGGGGGGCAGCATACAATCCTCTATGAAGACCTGACTCGCGAGGAGTACACTTACAACGCGGCCTCGATGCGGACACGGATAGATTTCAATCCTGCTCGTGAGGGCTTTGACCCTTATCATAAGCTGTATAAGTATGACCCCGTGCTGCGCTTGACGGAGGAGCACAAGCGGCGGAGCGACAATAACGCTTCTATGTACCGTTACGCTTACACTTATGACGAGGCCGGGAACCGGACTCAAATGGTGCATTATGACGGATCCAGCACAGAAACCACAGCCTACGCCTACAACCCTGGAAACCAGTTAGCTGATACGGTCGTAAACGATGTTGATTGGGGTTGGTTCACCTTTGATTCCAACGGCAATCTGGAGTGGGATGAAAATCCGGAAACCTATGTCCACTATTACCACAATCGCGAAAACCGACTTTATCAAGTTCACGGTGATTCCTTTGGGGCCGTCGGCTATGTTTACGACGCCTCCGGCCGCCTGCTAATGCGGACCGACCCCGATGGAAACAAGACCCGTTACTATTACGATGGCCTTGGCTGGGTACTGATCAAAGAGAAGCCCAATGGCGGCTCCGCTTGGCGTACCAAGAACGTTTACGCCTTAAAGCAAGCCTCGCTTGGTCACATCATCTCCGAGCGCATCAACACGTCCTGGAACGGTTCCGGCTTACCTACGGGGTGGAGTGATAAGTGGTTCCACTACGATCTGCTGGGGAATGTTACGGCCGAAACCGCGGATGGTGGGAATTCGGTAGCTATTGTGGATATGGAGGCGTTTGGTAGTGTTAATTCAGGCGGTAGCAATGGGTTTCGATTTGAAACAAAGTCGTCCGACGCTGCAATGGGCCTATACATATTCCCGGCACGGAACTACGAGAGCAACTTGGGATGTTTCTTGGAGCACGCGCCCTATTCTCCACATATAGAGCACCCTTATGCCTTCGGCAAAGACAATCCAATGTCTTATGTGGACCCAATGGGAGAGAACCCTTACGTATTATGGAAATTGTTGCGGTGGGTACTCACACATCCTGAATGCATTGATGCCATGGGCCAAGCCGCTGCGCTCGCCCAAGAGGTGCATAAGGGAAGCATCCACGACAAATGGGGTCACTGCGTTGCCCACTGTGAAATTACTAAGGGATGCGGACAGATGGCGTCGGAGATAATTAGCGGCGGTAAGGAGCTTTACGATCAGATTAAATATCTTCTAGGCCTCGGAAGGGGCCGAGAGGGCTGGGATGCATTGGATATCGCCGCCAACGATCAAGGCCAGGAATGTGGAAAGTGCGATGGAAAAAGCTGCATGGATTGCTGCTCGCAACACTTTTCCGTTACGCGCCCAGAGAAGAAACGATAGGATCCTCAAATGCTTATAAAAGCGATGACTTTCATTGTTAATATTATAAATGGTAACATAATTGCCTCGTTGCGACTTGCGAATCCTGTTTGTTGTATCATTCTCATGCAAGTTCTATTCGTGGGTTGCAATAGGCCGTCAGAGAGTACCGTGGCGGCATGGAAGACCAATCTTAAGCCGTACATACCGTCGGGTTCACGCAAGTTTTCAGGTTATTATGTGGACGGTGACATTCCGGCTGGAATCTTTAGTTATAGTATTCCGGCCGAAATGACAAGCGAGTCATTATTCATGTTTTTGGAAGGCGCCGACAAGTGGACGACGCATTCACGCATTACTGCAAACGAGTGGCGGTTTGTCGCAAATCAGCGCAATCCCATGACTTTTGACGATCTATTTGTGATATGGATTAGTCCTATTAATAGTGTAGTATTGGTTAATTCATTGGTGGATAGTCCAAATGAGTATCTTGCCTTGCCGGAACTTTATGATGAGGCGAGAAAAGTAGCCACGAAATTGGCTGGGGGCGAAGGCGATGGCGTAAGTGAACCCGAGTAGAAAAACGGGGACGGGTAAAATTGCCCAAAACGGGGACGGCTGACGGTTTCCCCAATTAATTTGACAACGCGCCAGCACGCCCCTTCAAGCACCCATCCAATCCCATCGCTCGCCAACCGTGCAATTTTGCCCACTGCGATTCCGGCACTATCATTTCATGGGTCCATAATAGGTTCTTAGAGGCTGTAAGGGAATAGGCAAACCCTTTTCCCCATGCTACACCCATCCACAGTTATATCGCCCGATCTCCCATTCCCGTCAGCACACAATGGAACCCAAATGGAGGGGGAGTAGCAGCTCCCGCACCGGGCATTGTTCTTTGACATGACGAGCCGGCCAGAAGGTCAACCCGAACCACCCACGCGTGATTCACTTTCGCTCCTTTCGCGGACTAAACGGGGACGGTTGACCCTTTCCCCAATTAATTCGACAACGCATCAACGCGCCCGTTCAAGCCCCCCCATCGCTCTCCAACCGCTCAATTATGCCCACCCCGATTCTAGCCGTTTCATTATATGGGTCTGTAAGAGGTTCTAAGCGTCCATAAGGGAATAGGCAAACCCTTTTCCCCTGTGCTACACCCATCCTCAGTCAAATCGCCCGATTTACCGTTCCGGTCACCACCACACTAAGCACGAGCGGAAGGGGAGTAGCAGCCCCCGGACCGGCCATTGTTCTTTGACATGACTACCAGGCCAGAAGGCCAACCCGAACACCACGCAAACCCGATTCTCTTTCGTCCCTTTCGCGTGTTTCGCAGGACAAAAAGCGCACTTTCACGCACATTTGGATCGGTTTCAGCGCACACCAATTTGCAAATTGGACCGGTTTAAGTGGACTTGTAAAACGCAAGGATCGCTGATATGATGGGACTTGTATAAGAGTGCATACCCCCCCCTCCCCCCCTGTAAATCAGGCGACCGAGGGAACTTCAGAACGCAACAATCGGGACAGCCACGCATACTACCCAGCGGAACCCTACAGCCAGCGATCTTCTCCTTCCACTCCGCCCGAAGCACCTCACCTTTGCGTCAGGACGCTCTCATTTTATGGGTCTACAGAGGGTCGCAAGCGTCCGTAAGGGAATAGGCAAACCATTTCTCCCGTGCTATGCCAGTTCTCAGATAAGTCAGGTTGGCGCGCCTCCTCGTCGGGCGATGCTTCCGCCATTATCGCGGGTTAATGGAAGAAATAAAAGTCATTTAATCCGCACCGTTCTTTGAAATCACTAAACTTAAAAAATCGCCCAAAAAAATTCCCGGTGGCCGAAAACCTTTGACAACCAGGACAATCGCGGCACGGGCAGTTCGCCCGCCCCCAAGTCAGGTGATCCTGTAATCCTGTCCGCCTTGCTTCGCCTCTCTTTTGGCGCCATTATCGTGTCTCGCGACCTATAATGTTGTCCGGTTTCGCCGAGTGTATTTCGCATTGGCCGCCATAAAGCACGGAAAGCGGGAACAACTTAGGGGTAATTTCTTACGAAAAGCCCCAATGACCACGACTATTACTAACAACCAGGACTATTGTCTCGTCGTGAATGGCATGGCCCACGGGCTGGCTGGCAGCGCCATGACTACTGTCCTGACCCGATCCACCAGCTGAAGCCGTTGGCAGACGCGAATAGAAGTTAGACCCTGAATATCAAGCCAGTCTACCTTTGGTGGTATTGGCAGTAGGCCGTCCCCGTGCCATCGAGGTTGGCTAAATCCACTGGGAGCAAGGCATGACTGGCGAACACGCATTGGAAGTGGCACGCGGCGAGCGATTCAAGTTCGGCGAGAACTGGAGTCGGTTCCTTCAAGTACTGGATGAAGAGCGGATCGCCGAGGCCGTGAATTCCATGAAGCAACTCCTTGGAGTCGAGTCCCTTGCTGGAAAAACCTTCCTGGACGCCGGGTCGGGAAGTGGCCTGTTTTCTCTCGCAGCTCGAAAACTCGGGGCCCGCGTCTCCTCCTTCGATTTTGACCCCCAGTCCGTGGCTTGCACCGAGGAACTCAAGCGCCGGGACGGAGCCTCCGACGAGGAATGGACTGTAAATCAGGCGTCTGTCCTTGATCCGGCATACCTTAAGGGACTCGGCCAGTTCGACATCGTTTACTCCTGGGGCGTTCTCCATCACACGGGGCAGATGTGGAATGCATTGGCCAATGTGGACGATTGCGTCAAACCCGGCGGCACCTTGGTCGTGGCCATTTACAACGATCAGGGTGGGGACAGCCGCCGTTGGACGGCAGTGAAGAAACTCTACGTGAAGTCTCCCGCAATCATCCGTGGAGTCCTGTTGGCGGTTTGCCTCATTGTGACCTGGTGGAAGGATTTCTTGAACGATTTCCTGCACTTTCGCCCCTTTCATTCGTGGAGGGCCTACAAGAAGAACCGGGGAATGTCAGCCTGGCGGGATCTGGTGGATTGGGTGGGCGGATACCCCTTTGAGGTGGCAAAGCCCGAGGAGATCTTCGAATTCTACAAGAAGCGTTACTATTCCCTGGTCCAATTAAAAACCTGCGCCGGCGGCAAGGGTTGTAACGAGTTCGTCTTTCGCAAAGAGTTCTCGTAGGAGGAAATTGGCTGGGGAGGAAGGGATCGAACCTTCGAATGTCGGCTCCAAAGGCCGATGCCTTACCACTTGGCGACTCCCCAGCACACAGGGGCGCTGCGCGTTGCTATTACAGCATGCCTTTGGGTGAATTCAGGCCGCGAATAGGGCGCTAAAGCGAAGCGCCAAGCGGCTTGAGGCGCTCGCGCAGCCTGCGGATGCGTCCCGCGGTGTCCGCATTGTCCTGAACGGCTTGCGCCGCATATTGGCAATAGCGGGCGGCCTTGTCCACCATGCCCTGCTTCTCGTAAAGTTCCGCAAGTCGCAGGTAAAGCTCCACCTGGTCCGGTGCGATCCGGAACAGCGCCTGCTTCACGTGAAACGTCGCAAGCGCAAGGCTTCCCACTCTCTCCAATTCCCTGACCAGCAGCAGGCGAAGTACAAAATTATTGGGATTGGCGCGCACGCCCGTTCTCAATATGTCCAGCGCCATGGGAGAGTTGTTGGTGTCGATGTAAAGGAATGCGAGCTGCTCATAATAGCGGGGCTCGTAGGGATTCAGTTTCACGGCACGCACATAGGCATTCTCGATGATCTTGGCATAAGTGTAGATCTTCAACGGATCCGTGACGCGCTGTTGGTAATGAGCCGCCAGCCTTGCCCAACACTCGGGAAGAAACGGAAAAATCCGGTTCGCCAACTCAAGGCGCTGCCCATAGGCGATGGAGTCGTACCCCTCGTTGGGGCGTTTTCGCGCATAGCTGCTGACCAAATAGGGGGTGCACTGGACCAGCGTAAGTACGACAATCAGGACCGTTGCCGGGACAAATGACGCAAGATTTCTCGGGCTGACGACGGCCAGGGCCGTGGAAACCCTGCCCTCGCTACGAAGGCTTCCCGTTCCCAGATTCTGCTCCCGCGCGGCCTGCGCTGATGGGTTCGTGCCCTCAAAAACCCGCATCGTATCGCGGACCATGACCAGGCTCATCAGGATCCCATAGCCTGTCCAGATGAGCAGCCAAATGGGAAGGGCCAGCAGTGCCGGAGTTCGAAAGCACTCAACAAAGATAAGAAGCAACTGGCACACAAATACCACCACCGCAAACCGTAGGCGCGGATTGGGAAACAACGCCCATCGGCGAAAGATATAAAGAAGGAACCTGCCAAACAGATACAGTACGAACAGCAGCCCGATGAACCCGGTTTCCACCAGCAGGTAGAGGTAAACGTTGAACGCGTTGGGAATTCCGGAAGCCGGTGTTTCCCGGAAACAATTGAAAAGCGTGGGAAAGGTCCCCAATCCGCTGCCCACAATGGGATAACTTCGGATGATACGTCCCACGGCCTCGATGGTCAGCATGCGTTCGTGGCGCGACTCGATTACCGCGGAGGTATTGGCAGACTGAAACAGCCAGCCTAACTGGCCGGTCAGGAACACAGCGTAAAGGCCCACCAGCAGTGCGACATAGAAGAGAAAGAGCACATTGGATGGTCGCCGGATAAACAGAAAGGGCAAGGTCACGAGCCAGAAACACCCCAACAAGCGCATCGCCGACAAAATGGCGCGCAGGTTCTCCGCCTGCACAAGGTTGGGCGGCACCGACGTCCGGCACTTCTGTTCAAAGACCATGGCCATGATCCCTGCCACGACAATCGAAATGGCCATGCAGACTGCGAAGGCACGCAACCGTCGGAACAACAGCAGGCGCCCGTAAAAGTAACCCGCAAACCCGTTCAGATAGAGCGCGGCCATTCGCCACGACGCGGCCGGTATCTCACTATAGTAAACGTTGGCGACGAGGAATAGGAAGAAGAACACGACTGCGGAGTCGAAACTGCTCCAGAAGAGGGGTTGCCTTCCCTCGAAGAAGTATCGCGCCACCAGGACCATCAGGCCGCCATTCATCAGGGCAAAGGTAATCACCGCCCAATTCGATTGGAGGCTGGGCAGAAGGGTAAGGATCAGGACAGACGCAAACAGGCCGAAAAATGCGAGTATTTCGGCAACAATTTGCCCCATCCCGGAGACTCCCAACGGTGGCGTCTTGGTTTCCACGGTTTGGCCATAGGCGATTTGGGGCATCTCGAACGCAAGAAAAAGAGTACCCTTCACCACCTCCCGTCAGGGCCAGGGATAACGGTTGCCATGGGCGTTTGGGGCGGATTTCATGCAGCCCACTTCCATGATTACACAGAAGGTCCTGCAAATCGCTGCCCTTGTGGTGCCCCTGATCCACCTTATGGGGCTTCTTTCGGCTATACGGGCTATCATGGAAAGCCGGACAGCTCAGGGGGCAATCGCCTGGGCCGTGTCGCTGATTACCTTTCCATACCTCGCAGTACCGTTGTTCTGGGTCTTTGGCCGGTACCGATTCCAAGGGTACCTGGAGACCCTCCGCTCGAACCGTTTCCAGGAAAGCGAGAATATCCCCGCCATTCGGGCTGATCTCCAGAGTTTTGCGCCGGCATTCTCGCAGCCGGAGTCGGACCGGTTTCAGGTTCTCGAACGCCTTGCGTGGTTTCCATTTTCGGGAAAAAATAGCACGGAGATCCTGGTCGACGGAAAAGCGACATTCGACAGCATTTTTGAGGCCATGGAGCAGGCCCATCGTTATGTACTCATCCAGTTTTTTATAGTCCACGACGATGATATCGGGCGGGCCCTGAAGGAACTCATTAAGCGCAGGGTCCTCGACGGAATCAAAGTTTACTTCCTTTATGACGAGATTGGCAGCCACGACCTGCCCAATCGATATGTCCGGGATCTGTCAAACGCCGGGGCGGAAATACGCAGCTTTCAGACGACCCGCGGAAAGAGCAACCGTTTCCAGCTGAATTTCCGGAATCATCGCAAGATTGTCGTTGTGGACGGCCGGGTTGGCTTCATCGGCGGCCACAATGTGGGCGATGAGTACCTTGGGCATTCCCGCAAGTTTAAGCACTGGAGGGACACGCATCTTAAGATCATTGGACCTGCTGTCCAATCCCTTCAGGCCGTGTTCATGGCCGACTGGTATTGGGCCAACCGCAATGCCCCGGCACTGGAGTGGACGCCCGAGCCTGCATCCTCGGGGGACAAGCGAATCCTGATTCTTCCCACCGGCCCCGCAGATTCCTTCGAGACATGCACATTGCTGTTCGTTCAGGCCATCCAGTCGGCTCGCCGCCGAATCTGGATCGCGAGCCCTTACTTCGTTCCCAACTCACCGGTATTTGAAGCCCTTCGCCTCGCAGCGCTTCGTGGGGTGGATGTGCGAATCATGCTGCCCAGCAAACCGGATCACATTCTCGCCTTCCTTGCGGCAAAATCCTATCTGCCGGATACAGACCGGGCCGGGATCAAGGTTCTGCGATACCGCAAAGGCTTCATGCACCAGAAGGTCATGGTCATCGATGACGATGCCGCGGCCATTGGCACGGCAAACCTCGACAATCGGTCTCTCCGGCTAAACTTCGAGGTGACGGCCTTTGTTGTGGATCGTGAATTTGCTGCGGAAGCGGCGGCCATGATGGAGCGTGACTTTGAACTTTGCCGGGCGACCGGGGCCGGGGAATACGATGATAGGTCCTTCTGGTATCGCGTGATGGTTCGCACGGCCCGGCTGTTTGATCCCATATTGTAACCCGGGTGCATATTTCACTTCAAGACCAGGTGATCTCCGGGTTTGGGAATCCAAAGCTTTTCCGGACTGTGGTGCCGGCGTCGCCACTCGGCAGCCAGGCGGTCAATCGGTTCCAGAGGGTGCTCGTCGGTCAGTTGGAAGGTGCTGTGGTGAATGGCGAGAAAGTGCTTGGCATGCAGATCCTTGTACGCTGCCACCGCTTCCTCCGGATTCATATGAACGTCCTTCATGAACCACTCGGGCTCATACGCGCCTATGGGCAGGGCGGCAGCGGTAAAATTCGTAAAATGCCGTCCAATCCGTTTGAACCCATCATAGTACCCCGAATCCCCGGCAAAGAACAGCCGATGTCGCCCGAACTCCAGCACGAAACTGCACCATAGGGTCTTGTTCGTATCCGTGGGGCCACGCTTGCTCCAATGTTGGGCCGGAGTGGCCGTAATCTTCAGATCGCCGTGGGTTCCAGTTTGCCACCAGTCCAATTCTGTGACCTGATGGCACTTGCGTCGTTTAAACCATCGACCCAGGCCCAGCGGAACAAAGTAGTTGGGGGAGGGGCCCAGTTTCAAAATGGTCCCGTGATCCAAATGGTCGTAGTGGTTGTGGCTGACCAGCACGGCATCGATGGGTGGCAGCTGGGAAAATGGAATCCCGGGAGGGGAGAACCGCCTTGGTCCGGCACCCTTCACGGGTGATGCAGTTTGGCTGAACACCGGATCCGTTAAAACTCGGAACTTCCCGAACTCTATGAGCAAAGTGCTGTGGCCAATGAAGAAGACCCTGACCGCCCCTTCGGGGCAGCAGATCGCCGGGTAATCCGAAGGCGGTACTGCGGGCACAGCCATGCGGCGGGGCGGGTATCTGCGCGTTATGGCCCATCGGAGGGCCGCAGTAACGGGCCGCTTCCCGACTCGGCGATCCTCATTTTGAAAAACTCTTTGTTTGCGCGTCTTGGCCATGCGTGCAGGCAGCGGATTCCGATCAGCCCTTGCTCTTCTGTGCTTCGCGTTCCTGCTGGCGGCGGGTGGTATGGGGGACAATACCGAGCATGCGCTCGTACAGGAACAACTGCCCGCGGCGCACCATCTCCTGCTCCTTGGCGCAGTTCACAATCCAGAGCCGCAGTTTCGTGCGGTTGTCAGGGGCTTTGACCTCCTGATTGAGAAAATCCGCACCGGCGGCCAGTACCCGCTTTTCTATGTTTTGGATGGATAACTGCAAGGCGCCCACCACCTCGGCAGGTGTCTTTACGTAATGAAGATTCGTCGTGGTCAACTTGGCAAACCATTCCTCTCTCGGCGCCGCATCGAAGCTGACCTCGCCCTCGTGCAAGGCGATTCCTACCATGAATTCCGTGATGCGGAGAATGGAGTGAAATTGCTCCAGAACGGTCGGCATTGGGTCCACGGGGCTGAAGGTGAATTGATCCTCCGGGATGTCGCGGGCAATCTCAATGGTGTTGGCGCGTACCGCCTTGAAACTCTCGATAACAATCTCGGGTGTGATCACGGTTTACCTCTTATGTTTTTGCCTGCTTATTTCAGGAACAACGAGGCGCCCTTTTGATTTAGCCGCGTTATGGGGCCCAGGCGTTTGACCTAATGCGAACGGTCGCTGACCTGTTCCCTCATGCGTCGGCCCACAAGGTTGACCTGAAGCAGGACATCTTCATTTTCGAGAACCTTCTCCAATGGCGCGTGCAACGCAATGCCGTGCTGTGGCGTGAGAAGCGCGCAGTTCGAGCCCAGCAGAGGGGCAATCTGCAGGTTGTGAGTTGCCGTAATGACAGTCCGCCCCGGAGTCCGGTTGAATTCTGACAGCGCATCCAGAAAAAAGTCCCGTGTCCGGGGATCCAGGTTCGCCGTTGGTTCATCCAGCAGCAGAATCTCCGGTTCCATGACAAGTGTCGCCGCCAGCGCCACTCGCTTCTTCTCGCCACCACTGAGGGCATAGGGCGGTTCGCTCGCCAGTGCCTCCAGGTCAAAAGTCACCAGCGTCTTCTCAGTTCGCGCCAGTGCCTCGTCGCGCGACAGAAACTGAAGTGGGCCGAACGCGATTTCCTCCCGCACTGTGGGGCAAAACAGTTGCGTATCCGAATTCTGGAACAGGATTCCCACACGCGAGCGAAACTCGCGGCGGAACTCGGAATTGTGTTCCAGCTCAGACAGGCTGAGCGGTCGATTCTCAAAGAGGACCTCTCCCGAAGTCGGGTTCAGCAATCCTCCCAACAGGTTAAGAAGCGTGCTCTTGCCCGCGCCGTTGGCCCCCAGCAGCAGCAGCCGCTCACCACCCAGCACCCTTAACGTGGCGCCTTCCAGGGACGGGGGCCTTCCCGAGTGGCAGAATGTCGCCGCGCGAATATCGAAAAGAGGCGCTACCACGCCAGTCCACCTGCAAATGCTGCACAGCCAATGATAAGCAACACCCAATCTTGGCGACCCATGCCGGCAGGCTGCTCAACCGTCGGAATCGTTCCCGCGAAGCCACGTGCCAGCATGGCCTGATGGACAAGCCGCGAATGCCCCATACTTTTCATCAGCAACACAGACGACTGAATAGCGATGGCCGAGTACGCCTTCCCCAGGGTCAAGCGGCCAAGTGCCCTGGCCCGGAATGCCATGACCATATCCTGCGCCGTTTTCCCCAGGACATGAATATGGTGGAAAGCCAGCTGCACGGCGGCCACCAGCGACTCGGGAACATGTAACCCGCGCAGTCCTCGCATGATCCCTGCAAGCCCGGATGTCTGGACTAACAGCGACGTGGCGCAAACGCACACCAGGGCCCGCATGAAAAGAAAGGCAAACGCCACTAATCCCTGCCGCGTAAAGTGAACCGGCCCAATCTCCACAAGCGCCTGTCCCGGTGTCACAAATTGTAGTGAGCCAAGAATCCCCGCCGGAATCGTGAACACGCACACCAGCATCAGCGCCCTTCCCAGAAACCGATCGATCTGAATCTGCGATGCAAATGCGCCCAGGACACACAGGAAATACATGGCCACCAGGAAATAGAGGCTGTGTGAAAGGCTTGCGCCGATAATGATAAGCCCCGACGCAAGAAGGCGCGTCCTGTCTTCGGATTCCTGAAGGTAACCCGGGCGTGATGCCGCGGATGCGACTGTCCCTTCCACCTTCCAAATGCCGTCAAACTCCCCGGGCCTGTGGTGTCGGGTTCCCACTAAAGATTAATCCTGACGATTCCCATTTGCATCAAAACACCAACTACCATTCCAAACCCCAGAACAGTCACCACGGCGGCGCTGGCTACGGGAAGGTAAAAACTTGTCACCCTCGATTCCCCGCCGCCCGTCAGCCTGTTCACCAGCGACCGCGCCGAGACCATGAGGATTCCCACAAGAATCAAAACAGCTGCCAACCCCAGGCTGAAGGCGGCAACCATCAGCAGCCCAAGCAACACCCTGTTGACGGCTATGGCTGCGAGCAATACGACCAGCGCATCGACGCAGGGAACCATGCCGCCGCTGAATCCGAGCGCATGCAGTGCCTTGATATGAATTCCCTGGCCACTCCCGGGTGGGACACTGTGCCGATGGACGACCGCTTCACCGACTCCGTGAACGTGCGAGTGTCCCGCGTCGTGGAGGTGGTGGTGTATCTCATCGTGAGTGTGCCCATCCATGTGTTCATGGGGATGTGAATGCACCAGGTCCCCGCCTCCAACACCCTCATGGACGTGCTCATGGGCGTGGTGGATGTGCGGTTCACCGCCCACAGACGTGTGATGATGATGGGTATGCCCGTGCCCTCCATGCCCGTGCCCGTGGTGACCATCCTCTCGCAGGCGGGTGGCCAGTAGCCACAGCCCAAGTCCAAAGACAAGGCTCCCCGAAACGAGTGAAAGCACCGTGTACAACTGGCTCGGCACAATATAGTGCGACAGCATTACCACCCCGAGACCCAGAACAATCACGCTCCCCGTGTGGGCAATGGTTGTCGCAAGGCCGAGTATCACCGCATCCCGAATGCGTCCCCGACTCCCAACGAGATACGCCGCCACCATGGTCTTGCCGTGGCCCGGTGTCAGCGCATGCACCGCTCCCAACATTGTCGCAATAAGCGTGTAAAGTAGCACCTTGAGCGTTCCTGCGCTCCTGTCGTTTACGGCCGCGAGAAGCTCCTGGGAAGCCCCCGACGCCGGGGGAGTGGCATCCGGGGAACTTTCACTCACTGATGTACCCTGCGTGACGACAGGTCCATTGCCCGCCAGTGCCTCACGACGGTATCCAATGGAAAGAGTCACACCGGATGGCATGGAAACCTTGGGAACGGGGTTGCCATCCTTGGGAAACAACAGGACACCCCGGCCCGCGTCTATTTGCGTGTCTGGTGTAGCGCCACCTCGAACCCCCGCCCCAAGGTAGGCCGGGTCCACGAGGTTGAAAACCTCGGGCGTACCTGTCGTGGATGGGGCGGAGACAGATGCGGAGAAGTCAGCGGAGAAACTCCTATGATCCGGGGAGAGCGCAAAATCCGTCGGATCCAGGCGCACCTGCTGCCCGTTCACCGCGCAAAGGAGGTCCAATGCCAGATAAGCCTGGGACTTCTTGAGGAAGTCATCGCACTCGGCGTCCTCAACGCTTCCATTGCCGTTGGTATCGAGTGCGGGCGGAGGCGAGACCAGCGCAGTGGATGTCAGTACGCAATTATAGCCGACTCTAACCTTCCCCAAGTCTATGGTGATGTGCCGGTTGACTTCAAGCCAACCAAAATTCTCCAATACATGGGCCGCGCAAAGCCCGGGTCCCATGGCAATCAGCACCCAGACTATGCAGCGAAACTTACCCGGCCGCATGAGTCCCCGGCGGGGGGATATTGCCGAGCCGGCGCCTCTGCAGCCGCCCAAGCAGCAGAAAAACCAGCGAAATCAGGATCACACCCGCAATTGCGGCTACAATGTACTGGACGCTTTCCACGGCCTTGCTTTCTGTGGGCGAAAAGGCGTAATCCGGTACAGGTGGATTCCACAGGTCGGCGTTCTTTGCAAGTCCCGCCGGCGGCTCCGCCATTCGCGCCTCCTTCGCCAGATCTTCCGGCGACCATTCGCCCCAAGCATCTCCCGCCCCAAAATAATGGGGAAGAAAAATCCCCACAGGCACAAGCAACACAACCACCGCCGCTGAAACCCAGAAGCGCCAGCTCTTGTAAAGCCCCGGCCGTGGTGCAAGCTGCATATCCGTGGATATGGCCGATCGATTCCGTGCCAATGCAAGAATCGCAAATCCCGTCACGGCACCCTCCATGATCCCAACCAGCAGATGGCTGATGACCATCACGGGAACGGCAATCCTCAATGGAAACGGACAATAAAGTGGGGTGCCATCGGCCGTGCGCTCGAGCACCGGTTGCAGTCCAAACTGCACCGACGTGGCAAACGCAGCGGCGACAAGCCCCACGTAGCCAGCCGCAAACGCGGCCCCGAATGTTTGCGTGGGGTTGGCCTGCAGGTCTTTGGGCCTTCCGAAATTCCAAACTCCGGCAGTAACAAAAACCTGGATCACGGCCATGTTCAGGCAGTTGGCGCCCAAGGCCGTTATCCCACCGTCCCCAAACACAAAGCATTGGATCGCAAGCGCCAGCGACACCGCCAGCACTGCCGGCCAGACCCCCAAAGCAATGGCCACCAGCGATGCCCCCACCACATGCCCAGTCGTCCCACCCGGCAGGGGTACGTTAAACATCATCACGACAAACACAAACGCGGATGCCAACGCCACATGGGGAATCTCCATGGTCGCCAGTCTTGTGCGCATATACCTCCACGCATGCCACCAGAACGGCGCCACCAGTGCGTAACAGGTCGCCCACGTCTTCGGCCCCAGATAACCGTCAGGAATATGCATGATGACTCAACATCCCTCCATACGAATTGGTTCTCCCATAACAGAACAAACCTGATTCACGAAAAATGCCGAAATGTGCAATCTTCCACGTCAATCGTCTCGCCAGCCTCATTCAGTATCGTTATCCCGGGGGAATTACTGACAACCCCTATGCAATGGACCGGCGTTTCCACCCCCGCTGCCTTCAAATCCGAACGAATCTTCTCCTCCCCAAGCCCGGTGGTGAAAAGCAGTTCGTATTCCTCACCGCTGAACAAAAGATAATTCAAGACAGGTTCGCCGCAGCTCCGGCAAAATGCCAGCAGCGCCGCCGACGCAGGGATACGGTGCGCATCCACGCGAAACCCCACGCCGCTGGCCATGGCCAGCGATTTGAGTTCATGGTAAAGGGAATCACTAACATCTATCATGGCCAGATCGTTCGCCAGTGTCGCCATTGCCCGTCCCAGAGCCACCCGCGGCTCGGGCCGCAAATGTCTCTGGGTCAGCAGGTGGCCATACGACTGGTCCATGTGCCGCGCCATTCCCGGTTCCGTCAGAAGCCGCAACCCCGCCATGCTCGCGCCAAGATTGCCGCTCACATAAACATTTTGCCCCGCCTCACACCGCGACCTCAGCGGCAGCGGCTCGCCCGCCGGCTTCGCGGCCGTCAGCGCAACGTTGATGATCGTCTGCGGGCTGCGCACTGTGTCCCCACCGATAATCCGGGCGCCCCATCGGTGCGCCTCCGCCGCCATGCCCCGGTACAGGGCCGCCACGTCCCCCAACATTCGCGTTCTCTGAAGCCCAAGGGAAACCAGCAAATACCTCGGCGTCGCTCCCATGGAGGCGGCGTCGCTCACGTTCACGGCCACCGTCTTGCGCCCCAATTGTTCCCAGTCCGTATGCTCTGTTGCCAGGAAATGAGTGCCTTCCACCAGCATATCAGTGGTCAGTATCTCGTGCTCGGCCTCGCCGTTGCCGGTTCGTACCACCGCGCAGTCGTCGCCGATACCCGTCACCACACCCGGCGATTCGCTCGACACGATCTTCGCTATCGTTGCGATCAGAAATTCCTCGGAAACGTCCGCCATTGTGACCCGCGAGTCGCGCGTATCCTCGCCTTCGCGCCGCGCATCGTCCGCCATGGTCAGCTCTCCGTTCCCTTCTTGCGCGACCTGTGGAAGATCTCGGAGAGATGCCGCGCCCGGCTTGCAATATCCTGCGCCCGCATCAGGTCGCCGATGATCGCCACGTTGTCCGCCCCGGCCCCCGCCACATCCGGCAGCCGCTCCTCCGTAATTCCACCAATCGCGACAATGGGGACCCGGCTGATGTTGCGCACCCAACGCAATGGCCCCAACCCCAGGGTCGCCCACTCGGATTTCTTTGTGGTCGTATCATAAATGGGCCCAAGTCCAATGTAATCCACACCCAGCATCTGCGCCGCTATGGCCTGCTGCTTCGTATGGGTCGACAGCCCCACGAGCTTTCCGGGACCCATGACTTCCCGCGCGATGTCCACCGCGCAATCCATCTGGCCCAGATGCACGCCGTCCGCCTTCACTTCATGCGCAAGGTAAGGATTATCATTGATAATAAATGTCACATTTGCTTCGAGCGTGATCCGGCGCAATTCGTGCCCGACCTCCACCAATTCCTCGAACGTCGCCCGCTTGTCTCGCAATTGGATGACCCGCGCCCCGCCCTTGATGGCCTGTTGCGCCAACTCCGTGTGGGAGCGCCCGGCCAAGCCCGCGTCCAGAATGACATACAGCCCCCAGCGACAGCCGTGATGAGGCTTACCCTCGGGGGGCGAATTGTCCCGACTCATAAGGCCACTTTGCGCCCCCCTCGCGCCCCAGCGCAACCGGAAATCGACAGTCCCTATTTCCTCCGCGCAGCCGCTCCCGCCTCCCTGGCAGGGAAAAGAAACTCCAGCGGCAGGTCAATCCGCCTCCGCCATGCGGCCTCGTTATGGCCTTCCCCTTCCGCCTTGTGAACCAGGAAATCGCGCCCCTCTTTCCAGCCCCATTTGCGCAACTGGTCCGCCATGAGCTGCACGTATCCCTCATAATTGGCGTCAATGCCGGTCGTCCCGTAATCCATGTAAACCCGCACCGATTTCGGGTAGGCTCCGCTCTGCTTGATCTGCTCGATGAGTTTCCCCCCATGCAGCGGAAAGTGCACCGACAGCGCGCCAATGCGGCTGAACGTCTCCGGGTGTTTCCAACCCAGATAAACGGAGATAATTCCGCCCATGCTGCTGCCCGCCGTACCAGTGTGCGCAGCGTTGGCCTTCGTTCGGAACTCCCGGTCGATGCGCGGCTTCAATTCCTCGATGATGAACTTCGCATATTTCTCGCCCTCCACCTCCGGGTCCAGTTCCTCGCGTCGCTTGGCAGTGTTGTAGATGCCCACCACGATGAGTGGCTCCACCTTCCCGGCAGGCACCAGCCTGGCCAACGCCTCATCCACGCCCCAGTCCACCCCAAGAAACGACGTCTTCGGATCAAACAGGTTCTGACCGTCGTGCATGTAGAGCACGCTGTAACGCCGTTTCCTGTCCTTCGCGTAACCTGGCGGCAGCAGCACAATCACGTCCCGCGGCAGCGAAAGGTGCTTCGAAGCCACACCGCGAAGCATCCGCGTCGTCCCGCTAATCTTCATGGCCCCCGTTGCCGACAGTTTCTCCTCCAACTTCGGGCCCGATCCGAAGCGCGTCGCCTTGTGTTCCACCCTTTGGGGTTTGTCCGCCATCAACCGGAAGTTCCCGGGAACCCTGCCGTTCTCGTCCAACAATTCCTCGTCCCACGAACCCAACGTAAATTTGTACTCAACGGCTGTCCCCGGTGCCACCCGCAGCGAGTAGGTCCGCTGCGCGCCGCTGCCTGTCATGGCTTGTCGTGCGGGGTTCCAGGGGCCGAAGTCAGCGTGACTCCCCGTGATGAACACAGTCCGCGTTGTGTCCTCGGGAACCGTCAGCACGAACTGGATTTCCAACGTGTCAGATGTCACGGCATTCACCGATGCTGGCTGCGCCATGGCGGCTCCCGTCACCAGGATAAAAATCCCCGCTGCCCACGCGCGCCATATGAGACCCCGTTTTAGTCTCACCATGCAATGTGACGCCTATTTGCCAGTAACGTGGTCCGTGCGCCAGATTGCGCCATAGCTCACGGTGCCATTGGTCGGGTCATAGGTGTCGTGGGGCAGGCGCCGCGTCGTGAAAAGCAGCGTAATCGGCGTGTCCATCGGCGAATTGTTGTAGTCCGGGCCGGGGGAGAGGATGTACCACGACGTGTTCTCATTTTCAAAATACAGGTTAAAGGTGTATTCCTGCGGCCAGATTCGAAAACCGTAAAGGGGCGACCCCGTGGGTTCGTAGGCCGTCTTGCGATCCGTGTAATCAAACGTCGACGTGTCCGGCGCGCCGCTGTCGGGGAACTTGGTCCGCTTCACCCGGAATGAGTCAATCGGCAGCGACGACAAATACGCAATGGGCGTCGTCACGTTCAGCAGGCGGTTGTTAAAGCTGCTCGTGATCGCCGCAAAGGACGCGTCCGGATACTTGTTGTTATCCACCGCGTAGGCTTCCACCGCCGTCGCGATGGTGCGAATATCCGCCTTGCAGCGGCTCACTTTCGAGCGCACCTGCGCTTCCAGAAAATTCGGCACAGCAATCGCCGCCAGGATGGCAATGATCGCCACCACGATGAGCAGCTCGATGAGAGTAAATGCCTTGTTCGCGAGTCGCACTTTCCTGTTCAACCTTCCCGCCCCGGCCCAATTTTGCCAGCAGCGACAACACCAGAGATCTAAGCCCAAGCCGCCAGTCAGGTCCACGGCGAACTCAAGCTACCACACATATTTAGACCGTTCTAATATGTCAAGCGCCGAACTCTGGCAACCCTAACCTACTTCGCCCGCAGCGGCGCTGGAATCCAATCCCCATGCGCCCCCAGCAAATCATCCACCAGCCTCCAGATCTCGTCCAGTGTCAGTTCCGCCGCCGTGTGCGGGTCCAGCATCGCCGCATGGTAAACGTGCTCGCGCTTTCCCGTCAGCACCGCTGCCACCGCCAGTTCCTGCGGGTTGATGTTCGTCCGCATGATCGCCGCCAGTTGGGGCGGCAATTCGCCAATCCGCGTCGGCTGGATGCCGTTTCCGTCCACTAGGCACGGCACCTCCACGCAGCACCCATTGGGCAGGTTTGTGATAAGGTCGTGGTTGAGCACGTTACCGTAAAACACCCGCGGCTCGCCCGTCTCCATGCTGTGGATGATCAGCGGCCCATACTCATGGCTCCGTGCCAGCTTGAGTTCCGAATCCGGCGCCGACAATTCCCGCCGCGTCTTTTCCCAGCCCGCAATCTGCTCCTCACACCGCCGGATGTACTCGTCCAGCGGCACATTGAACCTCTCGATCAGGTCCGGCCGGTCCCGCCGGATGAAGTGCGGGCAATACTCCGAGAAATGCTCGCTGCTCTCCGTCACGAAGTACCCCAGCCGCATCAGCATCTCGTACCGCACCCGGTTCCAGTCCAGCACGCGTCCCTCCGCCACCACCTGCCGGATGCGCGGATACAGGTCCTCCCCGTCCCGCTCGAACCGCAGGTAGAACGCCATGTGGTTGATCCCAGCGCACAGATAATTGATTTCCTCATAGGGCACCCCGATGTCCTGAGCCAGGCACTTCGCCGTCCCCTGCACACTGTGGCACAGCCCCACGCTGCGAATCTTCGTCGCCCGCAGGATCGCCATCATGTTCATCGCCATCGGGTTCACATAATTCAGGAACGTCACCCCCGGGCAAAGCTCCTCCATCTGTCGGCAGTAATCCAGGATCACCGGAATCGTGCGCAGCGCACGCATGATCCCCCCGATCCCCAACGTATCCGCAATCGTCTGGCGCAGCCCATACTTCTTCGGGATCTCAAAATCGATCACCGTCCCCGGCTTGTAACCACCCACCTGGATGCTGTTGATGATGTAGTCCGCCCCCTCCAGCGCCCGCCGGCTGTCCAGCGTCGCCAGGATTTTCGGCTTGGCCCCTTGCCCCCGCGCCACCTTCTGCGCCACCACCTCCGCATCCGCCAGCCGTTCCGGGTCAATGTCCAGCAGCGCGATCTCGCTCTCCGCCAGCTCCGGAAAAGACAGAATGTCGCTCAGCAGGTGACACGTAAACACCGTGCTGCCCGCACCGATTATTGTAATTTTCGCCATAGTGATTTTACCCGTGCGACCCGCTCGGGGCGACTTCAATGAAATAGTGGGGCGGAGCGCCGCCCGCGATGGATTTGATTGGACAATTGCCGCCCCGCGAAACTGTGATGCGGCGGCATTGGGATTCGCGGGCAATGTTGCGCCGCGACCTTAAAATTTGAGACCGCGGACAGGAGAAACCCCAAGGGTGTCGAGGCAGAAACTGGGAGAGGCGAGCCTGATTCTCGCCTTTGGCTCGCTCGCGGGCAACCTGCTCCAGATCGGGAAGCTCGTCCTCGTCACCGCATGGTTTGGCGCGTCCACCGGCGCCCTGGACCAGTACAACGTCGCCCTTAATATCCCCCTGGCATTCCACGGCGTCATCCTCGGGGCCATCCAGTCCAGCTTCATACCCGTTTACACAGGCCACCTCGCCAGGGGAGAGCGCGACAGCGCCCAGCGCGTGCTGGCCGGCACCTTCAGCTTCGGCATGATCCTCTACGCCCTGCTCGCTGTGCTTCTCGCCCTGTTTGCCGAGCCCGTCGTAAGGATATTCGCCTCCACCACTAACCCCGAATCCTTCGACCTCACCATCCGTCTGTTTCGCCTACTCCTGCTCCTTTTCATGCTCAATGGTGTCGCCGAGCTGCTGGCCGCGTTTTACAACGGCAACCACCGCTATTTTGTCCCTGCCATGGCGCCGCTTGTTGCCATACTCGTTTCGATTATTTATCTGGTAATCTTTTTCAAAACCCAGGGCGTCTATTCCCTCGTTTATGGGCTCATCCTTGGCACCGCCCTCCAGGTCGCCCTCCTCGCCGCCGGAACGGCCCGGTGGGGTAATTTCCACATCGCGACCACCACCCGTTTCTTCACCAGCGAGGTCTGGCCCATCTACCGCGCCATGCTCCCCATGGGCGCCGCCCTTCTCCTCGCCCACGCCAACCTTCTCATAGATGTCGCCGTCGCCAACCGTCTCCCCACCGGCAGCGTCACCATCCTGACCAACGCCACCCGCATGCACGACGTGGTCATCAAGCTCTTCGTCATGAGCGTCAGCAACGCCCTCCTCCCGTTCCTGTCGCAGTATGCCGCCCAGGGCCGCTTCACCGAACTCCGCTCCACCCTCGCCCTCGGCGGCCGGCTCGCATTCCTCTGCCTCATACCCGCCGCAATCCTCGTCGCCTGCTTCGGCCAGGAAACCATCGCGGTCCTATTCCAGCGCGGGAAGTTTACAGCCTATGACTCCCAACAGGTCGGAATCACCTGGGCCGCCTATTCACTGGGACTCTACTTCACGGCACGAGCGATCTTTGCGCAACGAGGCTTGATGGCCCGGCGGGACATGCATCCCTTGTGGGTAGCTGTGGCTATTGGTCTGCCGATAAATGTTGCTCTGGATATTGCCCTCTCGCGTTACTTCGGAGTCGCCGGGATCGCCTTGGGAAGCGGCATCGTCTATGCCTTTTACATGGTGTTTTACGACTGGAGGCTTCGGCAGGTATTCATTCATACCAATGCAACAAAACCCCTTCTGTCGCCGTTATGGAAGTCTGTGATCGCGATTCTGGCCATGGCTGGAGTTGCTGTTGGCATTAGGAGTGTCTGCAGTTTAACGTTGGGTTTGTCAGTTGGATCGGCTAGCGGTTCCCAATTGGCGCTGATTCCCATTATTGCACTTGGAGGTGGCTTGTCAGTTGGGACCTACATACTTTTACTAAAGTTCCTCCGAATCAATGAAGGCGAGCTTCTACTGGGCTTCTTGGGTCGCCTTGTTTGTAAGATTACAGGCCGGGAATCCACCGTTTAATATAAGCGTGTCCTGCCCACTTTCTGCTACTCTCCAGCAATTGATTTGCCGTACGACACCGCCTTGGCTGGGGGACGCACAACCAGTGGCTGGAATGTCATAAATGTGTTGACTCACCTGTGTCAAACCGTGAGCAGTCTTGTTGATTAGTAACGAATTAAATTATTCTACATAAAATTAGGGGGCCCGTCAATGTTCCGTAATCCCTGCAATATGATCAAGTATGTATCGGGAATAATCACAATATTAGTCGCTCTGAACTCAGTCACCTTTTCTGCAATCACTTGGGCTCCCCCGAAACCGCTTAACTCCAACGCAACATCCGACTCGGGGTCGGATTCGGCACCCTCGCTTGCAACCGATGGCAATGGCAATTGGCTTGCTGTTTGGTCGAAGGAACCGGGCGTCGTAAGCTTGGCAAACTTATGGTATGCCAAATCGTCAGACAACGGCAAGACTTGGTCGACCGCCGGTGCTCTCAACACAGATGCGGCTGTAACACTTGGAGTGGATGTCTCGCCTGTTGCTACTTGGGACGGAGTGGGCAAGTGGATTGTTGTTTGGGCCCGTGGGTCGGCAAGCCCTTCACCTATCGGTTACCAGTGGGATCTGATGATTGCCAAAATGGACTTGAACGGTGTTGGCTGGACGGCGCCGCAGATTCTTAATCCAAATGGAACAACTCTCTATACAATGGAGGACGGTCCATCCGTGGCAACTGACGGAAAGGGCAATTGGGTAGTGGCATCCCAATGGGGAGACATCAATTCCGGCAACCTGCTTACCAGCCCAGAATATATAGCCGTCTTTCGCTCGACGAACAATGGAGATACTTGGACCTCCCCAATCTTGCTCAGCAATTACAGGCTCGGGATTTATAGCCTTGTTGGAACCAACCCCGACGTGGCAACTGACCGGAATGGGAATTGGGTCATCTCTGGTCAGCTTAATCCCGAAGGAAATGTGCCGATTGGTCACTATCAGCGCTTACTGGCATGGCATTCGATAGACAATGGCGCGACTTGGGCTGATCCTGTAAACATATCACCCGACGCATTGCAGGCCGCGCCCTACCATCAATACCCCTCGGTCGCTGCTGACCCCAACGGTCGATTCATGATAACCTGGACCCACTCCATTTCCGTAAGTGGGGGTGATGATATCCTGTTCGCCACATCACCCGACGGTGGAATTTCATGGTCGTCCCCTGCACCGTTATCTGCCAATCCCAATCTTTTTACGAAGCAAAGAGGAATATCCAAACTTCAAACGGACAACCATAACAATTGGGTGGCGATGTGGTACTCAAACGAAGTGGCTCCAGGGGGCAATCCCAACCGACTCGATATTATTGGTGCCTACAGCTCGGACTTTGGCACAACTTGGACTGCTCCCTTGCCCATCGACCCAAATGTGGCGTCAAGAACTGGGTCCAGCGTGCGGATATGGACCCAAACGGATGGAAAAGGGTTGTGGTTGGCTTCCTACGACACCAACGATTCGCTCGGTGGCACAAAAGGCACCGACAACGACATCGTCTACACCACAACCACCATTGCCTACAAGGCCGCCATCGCCCAGGACGACAACTTCACCACCAACATCCAGGCCGGAACAGCCGCCGGCCCCGGCTGGTACTACTCCGAGAACTTCACCGTCGGGACCACCGCCGACATCACAAGCGAATCCCTGCGCATCGGCGTCCCGACCCGGCCCGACACCTCAACCTACCATGCCACCGCATGGCTGAGCACCCTGTCGGAGTGGCTTCCCTACGCCATGATCGGGCCGAACAACATCGTTCGCTCGAAAAACTATGTCTACGCCGCTGATCAATCGCCCAGCACCATCAACTGCATCCCCAACATCCGCCTGAAATTGCAGAATGGCTCCGCCGTGGCCAGCACCCTGGAGGTTCTGGCCACCAGCAACGACGGCGGCGAAGACACACGCGGGGCAGAACTGGCCCCATCGCGCGAAGCTACGAGCCCGTCCCTTTATCGTGTGGACTACGATCCCGTTGACGTCCCCTATCTGGCTTCCAATGCAGCCCCCGGCGGCTTTGGCGGTGTCATGCGGGCCTTCGAGAACTACTCGTTCTATCCTCAGATGAACGGCAACATCTTCCTCGCCGAGAGCACCATCCTCACCTATCCGGCCATCTGGTTGTCGGATGCCAACGCCCTCACCAGCGAGCCCTTCAGGTCAAAGAACTACGGGCCGACGGATCTACAGAATTTCAACGAATCCGACACCGACTTCAAAACACTGCGCATCACCGGCCTCGCACCCGGCATCATCGGCACCACGTTCACCACCCCACCCCTGCCCTCCATCACCACCGATACCCTCGGCGTCACCGCATCCTCCATTGGGTTCCCGTCCGATTCCCTCGCGGTCTGCGAACTCAACTTCCTGCCCGTCTCCAAGCCTTCCGTGGATTGGACCGGCAGCGACTACGCCAGCGTCCCGCGTGTGGAGGAGAACTACCAGTACAAGATACGCTTCCACGTCGTCTCCAGCCAGCAGTCCAACCTGCAATCCCAGATGCGTCTGCGTGCGCGCACCAACCGCTTCCTCTGGGGCCAGAAACTGGAGGTTGGCGGAGCTTATCCCACGAACAACCCCGTGAACCTCGCCATCGCCCAGCAAACTCTGCCCGGTATCGGATGCTTGAACCCCGACACCGGCACCCTGCCAATGGGCACGGCTGGCGGCTGGTACACGCTCATTCTCCACTCCCCGCTAAGCAAGGCCATCAGGGCTGACACCGCCGGAACCATATCGGCCCGGATGCCGATCCTGTCCGCCGAACCCGGCCCCGGCGACACCATGATCGGCAACACCCGCCGCATGATCCTCGTCGGGTTCGACCTGATCGACACCCTCAGCCAGGGCACAAACAGCGTCCTCGAAGAGGGCAGCTTTACCCTCGATGCCATCGAGGTAAAGACGTACCCGCTTGTTTTGGACTAAGGCTTTTTATCGGGTACTTCGGCCAACTGTATGAAACTCTGGAATCAGATGACTTTTGTTAGAAAAAATATTATGGACTAATTCAGCTGTTAGATTGTCCATACTAACAAACAGGGTTCAATTGCACAGGGGGTGTGCCATGTTTTTTAGAAGAGTATTTTCGCATTTCTTGCGATTCACTGCTATTGCGGTATTGTGTGCGTTTCCAGTCGAAGCATTTCCGGCCTTTGGCCCCCCCGTCCCAATAAACCTCTCCGCGGCAACGAACACCATGGAGGATGATTTCTCACCGCAGGTTTACACCAGTGGCAACGGTACCTGGCTTGTTGTGTGGTTGGCCCAGTATGTAAACGGCGAGTACGTTAGAATCGCCCGCTCCACCGACGGTGGGGCCAACTGGGCTCCCGCTCAGATCTACACTTGGCGACCTGCAGTCACTCCGTCGTTCAAGACTGATGGAACCGGCGTATGGATTGGTGTCTGGCGGCAACAGACGTCCGTATATTACACCAGATCAACGGACGACGGTGTTAACTGGTCTTATCCCACCTCCCTTAGTTCCACGATGACCACTTCCACCAACGTGGGAACCCCGGTTGTCGATGTGGATGGCGCCGGGAATTGGGTGGTGGCATGGCCTTACGATTCCGGCACTGGTGGCCCCCCGGCGGACTGGGAAATTGCCTATTCAAGGTCAACGGATGACGGCTTCACGTGGACAAACGGAGCGACCCTTAACAGCAATGCGTCGGCAGATTCACGGGACGACCAGGGCGTCAAGCTGGGAGTTGGGCCTTCCGGCCGTTGGACGGCCATTTGGCTTAGTACGCCCGCCACAGGATTTGAAGAGGGAGATGTGCTGTATGCCACTTCCAGCGACGGCGGTTCCACATGGAGCGCCGTTTCCACTTTTACCTCGGGGGACGACACGGATGACAAGAGTCCCAACGTGTGGTCAAATGGCGCCGGTGGGTGGGTGGCCACCTGGTGGCGGAGCCGCCACACGGTGTTCCCTACACCGCAGCCTATTTCTCAGGATATCTTCTTTTCAAATTCCACCGACAACGCAGGCACTTGGTCTGTACCTGCCCGGCTGACGCCCGCATCCTTAAACCAGTATGATTATCATGTTACCTTGGTGCCCGATGGACCCACCAAGTGGGCTGCATTGTGGGAACGCCGGTTTTACCTTACGGACTCTGACTTGATGTCGGCTGTTTCCACTGATTCGGGCGCCACATGGACTCTGCCGCTCGCCGTCAATTCCGATGCAACGTCCGATTCTCTCGAGGAAACGGAGGTGACGGTCCAGCGTGTTGGTCCCGGTACTCTTGTTGCGGCTTGGAAGCGCTCAACCAAATCGATCCGGGATTCCCGCGAATTCGTTTAC
This sequence comes from Candidatus Sumerlaeaceae bacterium, assembly GCA_019695055.1. Lineage (GTDB taxonomy): Bacteria > Sumerlaeota > Sumerlaeia > Sumerlaeales > Sumerlaeaceae > JAIBAT01. The sequence goes on from JAIBAT010000005.1 coordinate 73,866, forward strand.
TCTCGTTCTACCGATTCCGGAGTATCCTGGTCCGCGCCGACCAGTTTGAACGTCTCAGCTGCTTCGGTACCTGGCAGATTCCCGGGAGTGTCATTTGCCGGGGATTTGACGGGGCGGGCCGTCGCTGCCTGGAGCACCCAAGCCGCGCCTGGCGGCGCAACCGGATTCGATTCCGATATCATGGTGGTTAAGTCGAACGACTTGGGAACCACTTGGAATGCGCCAGCCGTTATAGACCCCACTGCCTTTGCAGATCAGGGCGATAGCGGTTCAAACGCGGGTAGCGCCACTGACGGAGCAAATAATTGGGTTACCGTTTGGCAGGCGGACGGTTTGACCGCCATGGGCGACACGGACATCTTCGTTTCGCACCGTGCAGGAGTCAACTGGTCCGCCCCTATTGCCGTGAATCCTTCGGCAAACTTGGACACAGGCGACGACAGTAATCCTGCCATTGCCACGGACCGCGCCGGCAACTGGCTGGTGGTGTGGAGCTCAAACCAAAAGGGAAGTGGTGACCCATCCACTGATTATGACTTGTTTGCCTCCCGCTCCACCGGCCTTGGCCAGACCTGGAGTCCACCCGTCCTTGTGAATTCAAATGCCGCCACAGACTTTGGAAATGACGTGAATCCCCGAATTGCCACGGATCGTGCAGGGCGCTGGATTGTCACCTGGGCCTCTAATGAAGGAACCACCGGCTCAAAAACCGAGTACGATATCTATACGGCCACATCGAATAACAACGGCTCGACATGGAACGCCCCCGCAGTTGTGCTTGGCGGTGATCTCGCCAGTTTCAATGACCAACATCCGGATATCGCGGCAACAACCAACAGCGTCTGGATGGTATCCTGGCGAAAGAGGGACTGGCCTGGGACGGTTGCAACCGCCATGGTTGCACGAAGTACCAACGGAGGCGTATCATGGACAACCCAATCTTTGGCAACGTTCTCACTGAAATCCTTGCGGGTTGGCCGTCCATCCGTTGCCACGGACTGGGCCGGCAATTGGGTCATCACCCTGAGCGATCAAAGGCTTTGGAAGTATGTTTCGGCCGATAACGGTGCAACCTTCGGGGCAGGTGAACAAGTCCTGTTCGGTGCCGTCAGCAGCGACTGGGAGGGCGACCCTTTCGTGGCGTCAGACGAGAATGGAAAGTGGACGCTTGCATGGTCACGCGGGCCTGGATTCATCTCCGGATCTTCGGGTATACCCGTGGCTGACCTCGCGACAAGGGGAGTGCTTTCCTGTTCGGATCTCACCCTTCCCGGTGCTTGGAGCGGGGCACCCAGCGTTGACCACGGGAACAATGCCGGGCAATTTCCGTCAGTCGCCATGGATTCTGCCGGGCGCTCGATCCTGATATATGATACTTCACCCGATACCGTGAATCCCACCTATTCGGACTCGTTGATTAGTGTCAGCACCGCGCCCGGGGCAACCGTGGATCACTGGAGTCTTTACTGAGCCTTTTGTTCGGTCGGGGAAGGCTTAAGGGTCCACAAGAGGCTACAAGGGGTCGTGGGGGAATAGGCAAACCCGTTGGACCGCGTTATGGTGCTCCCCATGATGAAACTTCGCCATACGGAAATCCGCACGTTCGGTCCATTGTGGACCCGGCACATTCACCGGATTCAGTCCTCCCGGCCCCAAAACCACACCTTACTCCCCACCGTCGGTAAATCCGCAAAATTAACCCGATTTTCAACCGGTTTAAATCTCGATTTATCCGCATTGAAATCATTGGGTTTAACCCCGAAATTCGTGGTAAACAAAAAATATACCCCCCCCTCCCCCCCCCTCCCCCCACCAAATGCGGAGGAAAACGCGTGGATCTTTCCGTTGGCATGGGAGCACCGACCGATACACACCGCTCCCAAGCTCGCCCCAACCCACTCTTGCATTCGCAATCAACCCACTGACAGGCTCTCCCACCATGCAGTCCTACTTTGAACATTTCGTCGTTGCTGGTGGCTGGGCCATGCTGCTGCTGGTGCCGGCCTCCATGGTGGCGTTGGCCTCGTTCTTTCGTGCCCTGCTTGCCTATCGTGGGCGGGCTGTAGCCGGAGACCAACACTCAAAGGCCGCCGAGGTAGTGGCCCGTCTCTCCGACCTGCGATCGCGGCATGGAACTCTTTCCGCCGAGGATATTCGGGCGGAAATCCGGGCTGGCGTGAACGACCTTTACGCGCTCCTCCAACCGCTCGTCGCGGTTTTTGTGGCAGCCCCTCTGGTCGGGATTGCCGGAAGCATCACACTCCTGATGGCCGCTAACTTGGACGTGGCTTCCGGCGGTGGCGTGGATCGCCTCGCTGCGAACTATGAACGCGCCCTCGTGCCACTGCTCTGGGGAACGGCCATCTCGGCCCTTTCCTATCTCGGCTATGCGGTGCTGAAAGCGCGCCTGTATCATTGTGAGAGGAATCTCCTCGCTCCGGCCGTCGAGGAGGGCGTCGCCAGCCTCGCGGCACCAAAGAAGTTCGGGGTGCGGAAGTCTGGCCGTGATGTGCCGCTGGAATCGCGTTCACCGGATGACGATTCATCCGCGGAAAGGGAAGTGTCGCCGTGAGCAGCGCATCCACCCACTATCTGTACCGAAACCCCGGCCTCGCGCTGCCGCTGGTGGCCCTCGTCGTAAACCTGGCGGTGATCATGTTCATGCTGCAGGAAATGCGCGCCTCCCGCAGCCGCGTCCGCGCGGCTTTTGCGCCGGTCGGTGCCGTCGTCGCGGGCGATTCAAAGACACCCCTGCTCGAGGTGTTTTCCGCCGAAGAGTTTCGGTTGGAGGGCGAACCCATTCGCTCCACGGAGGACTTGGAATTCCGCCTCGGTGGCCGTGCCAGCAGCGGCCCGACCATTCGCGTGGCCACCGCGCCCGCCGTGGACGCGCAAACCCTCGCCCGGGTGCTGCGGGCCTGCGGCCAGGCCGGATTCACCAACGCCGCCGTGGAACTCGCGCCGCGCGACCCTGGTATCAAGTGAGCCCCGCACCGTCGGCGAATAGGCGCACACGCCCCGCCGTAACTCACGCGGGGGAGAGCACTACGATTGCAGGAGAGTTTGTTGACCACAACAGCCGCCCCCGTTAAACTGCCGCGCCACATCGAATCGCAGGTTGAGCGCAGTGGCCTTGGAGACATCTATGCCAAGGTAGCCGAAGGCGTCCGCCTCAGTGCCGAGGACGGCATACGGCTGTTTGAGGCGAGTGACATCCTCTCCCTCGGCGCTCTCGCCAACATCGTGCGTGAGCGCAAGAACGGCGACTACACGTATTTCAACCGCAACTTGCGGATTGATTACACGAATATCTGCAACAAGCAGTGCCTGTTTTGTGCGTTCGATCGCCTGCCCGGCGAAATCGGCGGCTACGTGCTTGGCGAGAAGGAAATCGCGGAGCGCTTCGCCCGCTACGACGCCTACAAGATCACCGAAGTTCACATGGTGGGCGGCATCAACCCGAAGCTGCCATTCAGTTACTACACGGATTTGCTCAGATCGGTGAAGCGCCTTCGTCCCGACATTCACATCAAGGCCTTCACCATGGTCGAGATTGCACAGATGATCCGCATCTCGAAGATGAGCGCCGAGGACACCATTGCTGCGCTCAAGGAAGCCGGCCTCGGATCCTGCCCCGGCGGCGGCGCCGAGGTCCTGGTGGACAGGGTTCACAAGGAACTCTTCCGCCTCAAGATCGGGCCAAAGCAGTGGATTGACCTCCAGAAAATCGTTCATCAGTGCGGCCTTAAGACCACCGCAACCATGCTTTACGGTCACATCGAGACGCTTCCCGAGCGCATCGAGCACCTCGTGAGACTCCGCGAACTCCAGGACGAAACCGGCGGTTTCCAAACCTTCATCCCGCTCGCGTTTCATCCCAGAAACACCGAACTCAGTCACCTCGCTGGTCCGACCGGCATGGACGACATCAAGAACATAGCCGTCGCGCGCCTCATGCTCGACAACTTCGACCACATCAAGGCATACTGGATCATGATGAGTCCCGCGCTAAGCCAGATGAGCCTCTGGTTCGGCGCGGACGATATCGACGGCACGGTTCTCGAGGAGACCATTGTCCACGAGGCCGGCGCCACGACCCCGACCGGCCTTACCGTCGAGACCCTGCTCCGCACAATCCGCGAGGCAGGACGCACCCCGGTCGAGCGCGACACGGTTTACAACATCCTCCAGGTGTTCTAGGAGCCATTAAGTTTAATAATATCAGTTGGGTACATCTGGTTTCAGCCCGGACCCTAACTGAAAATCACTGAAACTTGCCTCCATCGGGAACCGAGCCCCAGTTTGGGTGTCTATCCCCGATTAGGGCTCACACAAGCCCGGCACGAAACCGCGCCCTTTAACTGCGCTTAACATTATGAAAATCAACCATCTGAGGGGTATGAAATGACGGGGTTTGTGATCGTTTTCTTCCTGGTTTTTGTCGTCACTTTCCTGATCATTAGCTTCTACTTTTATCGTCAGGATTCAAAGCACGCCTCTGTGGCGGAATTTGAGGACTATCGCCTTTTCCTCGATATTGAAGGTAATCCTGAGGCTATTGAGTTTACGAAATCCCATGGCGAGGCCCGTACCTACGAACGCACACGCCTCGGCATTGAGTGGGTCCACATGTTCCTTCTCGGCCTTCTCAGTGGTTTCGGCATCTGTCTCACCATTGCCAAGTATGTCTTCGCCAAGCCCGACCCGGCGAACTGTGTGTTGTGGGTTTACGTGTGGCTCTGTTTTGTCCTGGTTGCGTGGCTTGGTTCTTTCCTGTTTGAGCGAATCAAGATTGCACGCATGCAGCGGAAGGGATTCTTCGACGACGTCATCGAGCATGGCGCCGATCCGCTGCCGGTTGCGGCGGGAATCCTGCTCCCGATCAAGCGCTTTCGCATCTGGCTGGTTGTGCTGATGTTCACCATCGGGGCCGCGATGACACTGTTTGATCGCTACGGTGTCGTGGTGGGCATTTTCCTCGGATTCATGGCCGTGACCATTCTTTGGCGCACGCACAAGGGCGCCTACCACAAGATTCGCCTCCTTGACCTCGAGCAGCAACTTCTCTCAGCGCAGGGTTACATGCGCGAGGGGGGTTGGGTGGCGCCAACGGGCACCTTGATGTGCACGGCATCCCTTGGTCTCATGTATTTCTGGGATTTTCAGCACACGATGCTGATGCTGGTCATGAACCTGGGCATACTGCTCGTGCTGTGGAGCGAGTACGCCTCGCGCACCGCCGCGGAGAAGCGCTCCATCGAGGATTGGCGCACCGTGCTGCGCCAGCGGTTGGCATCCATTCGCCCGCAGCTCGCGGTTGTCGAGACGATCTAAGACTTAAGCGATCTCGGCCCGCGAAATGCGGCTGAGATTCACGACACCTTTGATTTTCCGCAGGTTGTTGAACAGGTTGTTGAGCTGCTCGATGCTCTTGATTTCCACGATGAACTTCAGTGTCGCCGTGTCCGCTTTGCTCTTCGTGCTGCTTTCCACGATGAAGACGTTCATGGAGTTGATGGCGCCAGTGATGTCGGCGAGCAGGCCCTGCCGATCCTGGCACTCAACACGTATGGTAACCCGGCGCATCGGGGAATGCTGGACGTCCCACTCGGCCTTGACCAGTCGGGCAGCTGCGTCGATCTCCTGGATAATATTATTCAGGCTGGGGCAATCCTGCTGATGGATGGCAACCCCGCGACCGACGGTCACGAACCCGACAATCTTGTCGCCGGGAACCGGGGCGCAGCAGCCGGCATAACGTAGCACAGTGTTTGGCAGTCCCTCGACGATGACGCCTTGGGACTTGCGCTGCTTGCGGATGACCCGCGCGCCCTTCTTGGGCTGGGGCTTGTCGGCAGGCGGTGCCTCGGGATAAGCGCGCTGAAGCACCTGCTGGGCAAGAAGTCCGCCAAAGCCGACCTCGCCAAGTAACTCGTCAAACGTAGTGAGTTTGAACGCCTTAAGGTGGGGGGTGATGGTTGCTTCTGCGACGGCCCAGTCCAGTTGCAATCCCCTGGCACGGAGACCCTTGGCGAGGAGTTCGCGACCGCGCTCGACGTTCTCCTGGAAGTTTTTGGTCTTGAGCCAGTGCTTGATCTTGGTGCGGGCCCGGGAGGTCTTGACGATGTCCAGCCAGTCAGCGGAAGGGTGTCCGCTTTTGCTGGTGATAATCTCTACGAAGTCGCCGTTGTGGAGCGTGGTGCGCAGCGGAATCATGCGATGGTTAACTTTTGCGCCAGTGCAGGTCTCGCCCAGTTTCGAGTGAATGGTGTAAGCGAAATCGAGCGGTGTGGAACCAGCCGGGAGTTCAATGACGTCGCCAGCGGGAGTGAAACAGAAGACGGTATCTGAAAAAACATCCTTTTGCAGTGCGTCCATGAATTCGCCGGGGTCGCGGACGTCGTTAAGCCACTCGGTGAGGCGACGCAGCCAGACAAGTTTTTCCTCGAGGTTGTCCTTGCCGCGGATGCCCTCCTTGTATTTCCAGTGGGCCGCGATGCCCTCCTCGGCAAATTTGTGCATCTCGTAGGTGCGCACCTGAATCTCGATGCGCTCGCCGCGGGGGCCGACCACGGTTGTGTGAAGGGACTGATACATGTTTTCTTTAGGCAGGGCGATGTAATCCTTGAATCGCCCGTGGATGGGGCGCCAGATCTTATGGACGGTGCCAAGGATCTCGTAGCAGGCAGGTACGGTGTCGCAAAGGACACGCAGGCCGATGAGGTCATGGATTTCCTGGAAGGGAATGTCCTGCCGTGTCATCTTCATGTAGACGGAATAGAGGTGCTTGCTGCGCCCGGTAATCTCGGCTTTGATGCCCTGTTGCTGAAGCTCGCGGCCCAGGCGCTCTATGGACTTCTGGACGATTGTGTCGCGCTCAGCCTTCTTCATGGCGATGCGCTGGGCTATGTCTCGGTATTCCTCGGGATGAAGGTAAGACATGGAGGCGTCCTCGAGTTCGCTCTTAACGCGGGTCATCCCGAGGCGGTTGGCGAGGGGTGCATAGACCATCATGGTGTCGCGGGCAATCTTGACCTGCTTTTCCGTGGCGAGGTGCTGGAGGGTGCGCATGTTGTGTAGGCGGTCGGCGAGCTTGATGATGATGACACGGATGTCCTTGGTCATTGCGAGGATCATCTTGCGGAGGTTTTCGGCCTGCTGCTCTTTCTGCGAGCCGAAGTGGAGGGAAGATATCTTGGTGACTCCCTCGACAAGGTCCGCGACCGTGGGGTTGAATTCCTCCGCAAGGGTTTCGTGGTCCACGTGGCAATCCTCGATGACATCGTGGAGCAGGGCGGCGGCGACACTGTTGGCGTCGATGATTCGCTCGGCAAGAATCCGGGCGACCTCGACGCAATGGCTGATGTATGGATCGCCGGATGCGCGCTTTTGGTTCTTGTGAGCCTCGCGAGCGAATTCGTAGGCGTGGCGCATGAGCGCCTTGTCGGATTCGGCGTACTTGTCGCGCGAATCTCCGAGAATATAGCGGAGGACCGGCTCGGCCTCTATTGTATCGGCTGTCAGTGTGGTCACGGAGCCCTTTTTAAGCCCTACAAGGGGGGCGGGGGTGACTTCAAGACGGAAAACAGGTTTCTGTTCTCGGAATCGATGGGTTGAGACTGGGGGATAATACCAAGGCTGGTTCCACATGCAGCAGCAGGCTTTTTACGGCGATAATCGTTACCGTGGCACCCTGAGGGATTGCGACTTTGGACTCAGCATTCCACACCGATCCATTGAACCGGACCTTCCCGGCTGGATTAAGTGGAGTAAGGGCTTCCGCGGTCTGACCAAGGAAGGATTCTGAGCCATTGGCCGCAGGCAAAGCAGCGGAGCCTGCCGCTAAGAAGGCAATGATCATGGTCCAAGCAAGAATTGCGATGGGAATTCCACCGGCTGCAACAACAAGGACGAGGATTGTTTTTGTCATTGGCCGGCGGGTTCAACTATAAATCGCATACGATCAACCGAAACGATACGAACCTTGCTGCCGGCTGTCACGGGAATCTTCGATTCTGCATCCCAGTAGGTGCCATTATAGAAGACTTTGCCGGTGGGTGAAAGATCGCGGGCAACCTCGGCGATTTCGCCTATGAAGGATTTGTCACCCAGGAAGGGTTTGTGGCGCTGGGCGCGGATTACGAGGAAAACCAGAACAAGAAGCAGACCCGTTATGGTGGTTATTGTCGGGATAATGACACTTAATGATACTCCAATAAAAGGCTTCTGTTGCTCAATGAGAGATAGGGATCCAAAGAAAAGACATGTTACACCAGCGACCGTAAGCAGGCCGTAGCTGGTGAATTTGATTTCTGCGATAATGAGTCCTATGCCAGCCATGATTAGCAGGAGAGCGGCATAATTAGTGGGAAGCATTTGTAGCGATAGAGCCGCCAGAAGAAGGCTGATCAGGCCGACAATGCCCGGGATCAGGATGCCCGGATGGGTAATTTCATATACTAGTCCTGCAAATCCTACAAGCAGCAGGAAATAAGCGACATTGGGATTGGCAAGGGCATTAAGGATTTTCTGGCGCTCACTTAGTTCGAGGGTTTCGATTTGTGCGTTTGCAGTGCGAAGTGTATACTCGCCACCTTCAACTTTCACCTTTCGTGAATCGATTTGCTTGAGTAGATCGTTTAAGTCCTCGGCGACAACGTCGATCACATTGAGCTTCAGGGCCTCGCTGGCGACAATGCTCACGCTCTTCTCGACGGCGTCGCGGCCCCATTGAGCATTGCGGCCCCGCTTTTCGGAGATGGATTGGATCCAGGCGAGGGTGTCGTTCACAACTTTGTCCTCCATGACCTCCTTGCCTTCTGACTGACTTTCACCGGGGCTGCCAAAGGGGGAGGGGAGAGTCGGCAGGACACTTGGTGGTGTTGTGGAAGGCGACGTTATGGAGTCAGCCGGACGCTTCGGGCTCTTCCATGTTCCTCCAATGCTGACAGGATGGGCGGCGCCAATGTTGGAGGTTGGAGACATGGCAGCTACGTGGCTTGCCATGGTAATGAAAGTGCCTGCGCTGGCGGCGCGGGACCCAGCGGGATAAATATAGGTGATGACCGGTACGCGGCTGGCGAAGATGGCTTTGACGAGTTCACGAGTGGACTGGAGCAGGCCGCCAGGGGTGTCGAGTTCAATGACAACCGGTATGCCCTCCTTGCTCCCGCGCTCAATGGCGTCCACCATGAACTTTGAGGTGACAGGGTTGATGATCTCGTCGTTCATTTTCACGAGGAGAATCCTCCTCGGTTCGGTGGCGGTAGAGTCAGCTGCGACTGTGGCAGTCGTTTCGCCCGCCGCCCGCCCGGTGCCAGGAATCAGGGCGCATAATAGTACGGCGGCAGCAACGACGGCGCTTTGCAAACGGTTCATGGGCGGGCTACCTTGGATTTTCATGGTGCTATTCATTCCTATTTGCAGCGGATTTTCCACGTAATTCAGCAGTTCAAACAGACTGTTGGCAGTAAAGCCAGCCTGTGGAAGATTCCCGTCAGGACCTCCATCTTACAATTGCATTCGGCCCGTTGGTTGGGGAATTCTGGCCTTCATGGTTCGACACATACTTCAGCGTCTCGGGCTGGCGGTACCGTTGGTCATCGGCGCGTCGTTTATCACGTTCTCGATCCTGTATTTTGTGCCCGGTGACCCGGTTGTCATGATGCTGGGGGACCGCGCGAATGACCGACAGCTGGTCGAGAAGCTGCGCAACGAGCTGCGCCTCAACGATCCATTCTTTGTTCGCTACGGGCGGTTCGTGGGAGATCTGGCGAAAGGTGACCTTGGACGCAGCTATCGGACGAATCACTCCATCGCCGCGGACCTGCGCGAGGCATTGCCGGCCACAATGGAGCTGGCGTGCGCTGGGGTGCTGTTGGCGATGCTCATTGGTGTGATTTCCGGTACCGTTTCGGCCTTGCGTCAATACTCATACGCCGATTTCGCCTTGATGATAGTGGCAATGATCGGGGTTTCCATTCCTGTGTTCTGGCTTGCGCTCATACTCAGCTACTTGTTGGCGTTCCGTTATAACATCTTGGAAATGGCAGGGCGCGTGGGCGGGGACTTCCTGAGTTATCAGTCGCCCACGGGCTTCTTTATCGCGGAGGCGCTGTGGTATCGAAATTGGGACATGCTGGGTGATGCGTTGCGTCACCTGGCGTTACCTGCGCTGACGCTCGGGCTGATTGGGTCGGCGCTGGTGGCGCGAATGACGCGCTCTTCGGTGCTGGAGGCGAAGAGTCAGGATTTTGTCCGGACAGCGCGGGCCAAGGGGCTGAAGCGGCACCAAGTTCTATGGCACACCATGCGCAATGCCATGTTGCCGGTAATTACGGTCATCGGTCTGCAATTTGGGGCGCTCATGGGAGGGGCAATCATTACGGAGGAGGTGTTTGCCTGGCCCGGCGTTGGCACGTATTTGATCCAAGCCATCCGATATCGCGACATCGTGGCAGTACAGGGCACAGTCATGGTGCTGGTGCTGATCTTTGTGCTCGTGAATCTTGCGGTGGACTTGCTCTACCTCGCGGTGGACCCGCGGGTGCGGGAGTAGCGGCGCGTGACGCAACAGGTAAGGAAGCGGCGGGAGACCCACCGAAAGGAATCAATTGACCTGTACGATATTGAGGAGGGGCTGCGAGCGAATGGCTATGCGCGCGTGGCAGGTCTGGACGAGGCGGGCCGTGGACCTCTGGCAGGCCCGGTTTGCGCCGCTGCGGTGATTTTCCCACAAGGCACGCGCATTGACGGCGTTAATGACTCGAAACAGTTGACCCATGAGCAGCGCGAGGAACTCTTTGTTCAAATCCAGGAGGCAGGCAAGGTGGGAGTTGGGCTGGCGTTCCCGGAAGAGATTGACGCCGTCAATATCCTTAATGCGACCAAGCTGGCCTGCCACCGAGCGCTGCAGTCGCTGCCGATTCTGCCAGATTACCTTTTGTTGGACGCACTCACACTGGGGAACTGTACCATTCCGCAGGAAGGCTTGGTCAAGGGAGATGCCCGCTGCTTCTCCATCGCCGCGGCTTCAATCGTGGCGAAGGTGACGCGGGACCGCCTTATGACAAGGTATGCTGAGGAGTTCCCCCAATACGAATTCGGGCGACACAAGGGTTACCCTACCGAATTCCACTACGCCCGCATCGAGGAGCACGGATTGAGCACCATCCACCGTCGCAGTTTCTTTGATCCGGGATTCCTGCAGGACACGAAAGTCTTTTCCGTAAGCTTCCTGTCAATCCACGAGGCACTTCGACGCGCGACAGGCGAGGCGGAGATTCGAGAGGGAATCCGCCTTGCGCGTGAAGCAACGGGCTTTCTCCCGAGGCGGGAAATTGAAGAATTGACGCGCGTGGCACGGGAGGCATTATTGCATTATGAATGAGCGTAACTTGGCGGGCACAACGCGATGACTACGGGAAGCAAGAAGGCGCTGATGCTCTGCGGGGCACTGGTACTTGTGGCAATCATTGCATCCGTGGTCTGGTACCAACTTGTTCCGCATACTGCGGAGCAGCAACTGGAAGCGGCCCGAAACTTTGATTCGCGAAATGCGGCACTGCTGGGAACGTTGCGGGGGACGTCAAAGATCGAAGATGCACACAGGGCGGACCAACTTCTTGCTGAGATGATATCCCGCTATGGAATGGTGGAGAAGAAGTTTCCTGGTACACCACAGGTGGAGGATGCCGACCATCGCACACTTGAATTGCGCGATGAGGCCACTTCCGACACCGCGCAGAAAATCACGCTCCTCGAGGAATTCCTGAAGAAGTACCCCAAGTCTGCGCGGGCGGCAGATTTGAAGTGGCGTATCGCGACGATCACTCAGCGCGACCTTCGCAAACCCCTGGACGCAATCAAGCTCTACCGTGCGTTTGCAGAGGAGTTCCCCAAGGATGAACGCGCGCCGGAGGCGCTTTTCCGCGTGGCGCAGATTTACGAGGAGATCAAGGAATTCGCCGAAGCCCGAAAAGCTTACGAAAAGGTGGTGCAGGACTACCCAAAGAGCAAATTTGCGGACGAGGCGCAGTTCAAGGTCGCCAACCTTCTCGCCGAGAAGTTGGAAAAGAAACAGGAGGCCGAGAAGGCCTATGAAAAATTGGAGAAGGATTATCCCACCAGCCGCCTTTCTGCTGCCGCGGGAAGTGAACGGCGCAAACTTTCGAAGGAAGCGGCGAAGAGCGAGGGGGAGAAGTACAAGGACGACTATTACGGCGGCGTACGGGAGGTACAGGTTTACGACCGGCTCGCCGCCGAGTTGAATTCCCCGCTAATGAAGCGGCTGCGACTTCAGCCGGTGAATTTGGTTCACGAATGGATAAACGCCGCCATTACTCCAGAGGAGAAACTGCTGTCAGCAACGGTCGCCATGACGCTCGCGGTGACCGGTGAAACTACTGACGCACTAATCCTCCAATTGAATGCGCCTCTTGACGTGGCGACGGTGACCCGCGGTGGGCGGCCTGCGAAATTCAGTCGCCAGCAGGGCTTTGTGCTTGTGGACTTGGCGGGACAGCCCATGTCGGCTGGTTCGACGGAGACGCTTGAACTGACCTACGCTGGAAAGAACCGCGATACCTGGAGCGGCGACATGATCTCCACGCCTTCCACCTATCTGTTGCAAAAGAACTGGGTACCCATCCTCGATATCGGCGACAGTTTTTCGGCGGATATTGCTGTCACGGTTCCGGAGGGTTATACTGCCATTTCACAAGGCGTACCACAGGGGGAGGACACCGCGAGCAGCCGCACTACGTTTCGGTTCAAGCAGGACCGGCCGGTCTTTTTCTATTCCGTGGTGACCGCGCCGTACAAGGTACGCGGGAGCGAATACAAGAGCAAGCTGCCGGATGCGCAGCCCGCGGAAACTGATTTGAAGGTGTTCCTGTTCAAGGACACTGCGGACGAGTTCTTCGAAGCCTACATTGCTGAGATTCCGCCGGTTCTGGATTTCTTTGAATCAAAACTTGGCCGCTTCCCATATCCGAAACTTGCCGTGGCCCAAGTAAAGTACTTCCCCGGGGGACTCGGAACCCCGGGTTTGATCTATATTGGGGAGATTGTTTTCGGAAAGAAAGCCGTCCCAGCAGCTTTCTTTGCCCACGAGGTCGCCCACGCCTGGTTTGGCAACGAACTGGGGCTGGACCTGACGGAGGATTCCATCCCCTGGCTGAGCGAGGGATTTGCGCAGTATTGGGACGCGCTGTACCTGGAGCACAAGAAGGGACACAATGAATTTGTCCGCCACATGCGCACCCTGGCGACCAATTATTATGCGGCTGTGGTTCAGATCAGCGACAAGCCCATCCGGACGACACTCGGCGACGATCCGATGTACAAGTTCCTGGCCTACGAAAAGGGGGCGTTCGTACTCCACGCCTTGCGCGGATTGCTCGGGGATGAGAAGTTCTTTGCTATGATGCGCAGTTACGTAAACGAGCATAAGATGAGCATTGTGACTGTGGAGGAGTTCCGGAAGGCCGCGGAGAACGCCTACGGGGAGCCCCTGGGTTGGTTCTTCGAGGAGTGGTTGGACCGGGCAGGCATTCCGCGCTACCGAGTGAATGTGGCTTACCAGCTGCCGGAATCAAAGCCAGGCCGCTATGCAACCCAGATTGAAATCGAGCAGGTTGGGGCGCCTTTTCGCATGCCAGTCCAGGTGGCGTTGGAAACAAAGGCGGGCGTGGAAAGGAAAACTCTGAACATTAGCGAGTCATTTACCACGGCAACAATTCAGTCTGTGGCCGAGCCAGTCAAAGTCACACTGGATCCGGACTACTGGATACTGAAGCACCCACGTGTAACGGAATGGGAGAAGCCGGTCACCGCGGACAGGCCGGAAACACAGCGCGCCAAGGCCGCGACCCAGACGACAGAAACGGCTGTTTCCAAACCATGATCAGGCTCGAAGGAGTTTCCAAGCTTTACACTCTCCACCAGGACAAGCGCACGACGTTGAAGCGCAAACTTTACAGCGTGCTGATGAATCGCCGCCACCGGGGGCACCATTGGGCGCTGAAGGATATTTCTCTGGAAGTCCCGGATGGTGGTTCCCTTGCACTCATAGGCGCAAACGGTTCCGGCAAGAGCACTCTCCTAAAAATTATTTCTGGAGTAACCGCACCCTCATCGGGTAGAGTGGATGTCAAGGGTCGGGTAAGCGGACTGATTGAACTCGGGACCGGTTTTCATCATGACCTTACCGGCGTCGAGAATGTCTTTCTCAATGCCACGCTGCTCGGGCTTCCACGGGCGGAGATTCGGAAGAAGCTGGATGCCATCCTTGATTTCGCAGAACTGGGCCGCTTTGTGAATGCACCGGTGCGCACCTACTCCATGGGCATGCTGCTGCGACTGGGGTTTGCCGTGGCGGCTATGGTGGACCCGGAGATTCTGCTGGTGGATGAGGCACTTGCCGTGGGCGACGGATACTTCCAATGGAAGTGTATCCAGAAGATCCGGGAACTTCGAGACAAAGGGACGGCCATTGTCTTTGTGTCACATCTTCCCAATGCGGCCGAATCGCTCTGCACTCATGCGGCCTGGCTGGAACAGGGGGAGTTAAAGGCCCTCGGACCGGCAAACGAGGTGGTGGGGGCGTACAATCGGGCAATTCACGAGCATTTGTTCAAGGATGGGCCCGATCCGTGGCGCTCAGAGTTGACCGCCTTCCTGACGAAGTCCCGGATGGGAACGGGAGAGGCTGTAATGGAAAAGGTGAGCCTCCTGGATTCTCACGGAAACGTCTGTCATTCGTTCGTTCCGCGGGACCGGATGGTTATCGAGATCAAGATTCGGGCCAAACAGGCAATTCAACGCGCGGCGGTAAGCTACAGCATCGAACTGGAGCGCCAGAATGTGACGACGGTGCGCTCTGGTGAGCGGGGTGGTATTTTTGACTTACCGGAAGGGGAGTCTGTGTTGCGGGTCGTGTTCCCGCAGTTACATCTTCACGCGGGGCATTACTATCTGTCCATCGGGCTTTATCAGTGTGATAATCTGAAAACCTGGATGGACAATCATCTCCAGCTTTACACGTTTACCGTCACAGAAAGTTCTGCGCTGGGGTACTCGAAAAGGTTTCTGGATATGCCGGCGGAGGTCACTCTCGAACAGACTCCGGTTGCGAGCTAGCCTTCGTCCTTCCAGCGGTATCCGATGTGGTGTTCGACCCCAAGGGAATCAAGAATCTTGAGGACCAGGTGACGTGCCAACTCCTCAATGGTGGTTGGGCGATGGTAAAATCCAGGCATGGCCGGCAAGATGACGGCGCCAGCTTCCGTGAGGGTGGTCATGTTTCGCAGGTGAATCAGATTCAGCGGTGTTTCTCGCGGTACGAGTACAAGGCGCCTGCGCTCTTTCAGGCAGGCGTCGGCGGCGCGGGTCACCAGGGACGAGCCTGTGCCAGAGGCCAGAGAGCCCAGTGTTTTCATGGAGCAGGGGCAAACCACCATTCCGGCGGAACGGAAACTGCCGCTGGCAGGACCCGCTGCAAGGTCGGCATCGTTATGTAGCACAATTTGACCTGGCTTCACCTTGCGACCCAGGAATTTTGAGGGATCAAATCTATCTGCGGGGAAGGTGATGCCCAATTCTTCGCGCATCACGATGTGGGAGGTCGGGCTAACGATGAGGTGGATCTCCGTGCCGAGCTTTTCCAATTCATCCAGCAGCATGCGTCCGTAGATGGCACCGCTGGCGCCGGATACTCCCATGATGATGCGTTTTGCGGGTTGGGTGGCCATGAGTATGAAGAGGGGTATGCCGTCGAGCCTGTGGGCATTCACCGTGCCGTTTAAATCGGCGTGGCGGTTGGTGTTGACGGGCGGTGTCGGCGCTGGAGCATGGCACCCTGCAATGAGCGTGAGAAATACAAACTGTGACGTTGGGTCCCGATGATACTTGTCACCGGGGCGACCGGTCATACAGGCCAGAGATTAGTGCGCCGTCTGCTGGAACGCGGAGATGCTGTAAGGGTTCTTACGCGCAATCCCGCGAAGCTTCCGGAGGGGATTGGAGGGCGTGTGGAATTGGCGCAGGCCAGCCTGGATGATCCCGCTGCATCCGGGGCGGCAACCACGGGCTGTTCGGTCGTTATTGCCATGACGCACATCCGTTTTGCACCGCAGGTGATTGCCGCGGCAAAGGCAGGGGAGGCGCGGCGTGTGATCTTCATGTCCTCGACGCGCCGATTTACCCAGTTTCCCGAGGAAACGGCCCGCGCCGTGATTTTGGGGGAAGACCAGGTGCGTCAATCGGGCCTGGATTGGACCATCATTCGCCCATCAATGATATACGGCGGCCCAGAAGATAACAACATCGAGCATTTGGTGCGGGCACTGCGCCGCTGGCCTGTGCATCCGATGGTTGGTGGTGGACGGATGCGTTGGCAGCCGGTCTTTACCTGGGACGTGGTTCAGGCGCTGGTGGCTGCGTTGGATCGCCCTGAAACCATAGGCCACGACTATACTGTCGCCGGGCCTGAGGCCATCAGCTATCGGGAAATGGTGAAGACCATCCTTGATGGGACGAATCGCAGGGTGCTCCTGCTACCCATTCCCATGGCCGCGGCGCGACTGGCGGCCCGGATGCTTGGCATGGTCAGTACGCGACCCCGTATCACGCTTGACCAGATAAGGCGTCTCGAAGAGGACAAGGTTTTTGATATCTCCCCGGCGCGCCGGGAACTGGGCTTTGATCCGGTCAGTTTCAAGGAAGGCATCCGACGAAAACTGGCCGGGGAAGCCTGAAAAGTCGGGAAAGGATTATTTTGGACTCACCAATTCCACCGCAGGTTGCGGGTTCGGCTTCCTCCCAGGCCAGGACCAGGGTCGTGCTTGCCGCAATCATTTTATTCGCGGTATTCAAGTGTCTTTACCTCTGGCTGGACATGCAGCACAGCCTCTGGGACCGCGACGAACCACGCTATGCCGAGGCCACGCGCTCCATGCTGGAATCGGGAAACTGGGTCATTCCCTATTTTAACGGCGACATCCGCCCAAACAAACCGGTCTTGATTTATTGGCTGATGAGCGTGCCCATGCGTTTTCTGGGACCCACCGAAATTGGTGCCAGATGCATCGCTTCAGTGGCGGGTGCCTTCACCATTGTGCTATGCTTTTTACTGGCAATTCGGCTTGGTGCTTCCTTTTGGGTGGCTACAGCCGGGGCCGTCACTATTGGGCTCAGTCCCATGCTTATTGTGGTCTCCACGGCCTCAACGACAGATGGGGTATTGCTCCTTTGGACGGTCGCGGCACTTTCAATCCATTGGCGACAGAAGCAGGCTGGATTCTCCTGGGTTCGACACGGGCTGTTCTGGGTAGTTGTGGGCCTGTCGGCCCTTACAAAGGGCCCGCCCGGAATTGCGGTCATTCTGTCGACTATTGTTGCCGAGCGGGTTTGGTCCACGCTGGGCCATCGCTACCGATGGTTTCCGTTGTCAGGTGGTGAGTGCGAGGCGAATCGGGCACCCACGTGGGTGGCTGCGATTATCCGAACAGGTTTCGGGTTGGCCGTCTTCCTCGCAGTGGTGGCACCTTGGGTCATTCTGGTGTTAATTCGCGAGGGCCCGAGCTTTTTTATCACGCAAATCCGTGATCACGCCATGGCCCATGCGACCAGGCCCATGGAGGGCCACAGAGGTCCGTGGATCTTCTACTACATTCCGGTTCTCATGATCGCCAGCTACGCAGCGCTGCCGTTGGTAATAGCGGCGCTGGCGTGGGCGTTTGGAACCACGCGGCGGGCTGAAGTCCGGTTTCTGCTGTGCTGGATTCTCCCGACGCTCCTGATCTTCGGATCCGCGGGCACGAAACTGCCGCATTATATCGCGCCAGGTTTCATCCCTCTCGCCTTGCTGGCAGCGGTTTATCTGGAAGCATTGCGCAGCGGGGCAGGGAATGACATCTCCATATGGTGGTGGAGAGTCGGATCGCTGATTGTGCTACTTATCGGCACAGCTTTGGGTGCCGGTGCAATCTTCGGGGTGCGCTTCTCAGGTATCCAGGAGTTGCGCCTGCCGTCCTATTTCCTGTGTGCCGGCCTGGTCCCGTTGGCGATTATTGCCGGCCACTTCTGGTGGCGGCGCCGGATCCTGTTGGGATTGCTCCCCGGTTGGGCCGCCATGGTGGTGCTGGTGGCTGTGGTGGGATTACTGGCTTTTCCGGCTATTGAACCGTTGCGCCCTTCGCGTCTACTGGCGGATTGGATACATCGCAACGCGCCAGAGGGAACTCGATTGATTGCCACCAGTTACCAGGAGCCCAGCCTTGTTTATTATTACCGCGGGCAGATTGAGATGGCCAGCAAGAGCAAGGGCTTGGAACTGATCGAGGCTTTGAAGGCACCCGCGAATACAGCAATCATCATGGAAAAGGACCGCTGGGAGAAATCGACGGGTATTGCGCAGGATTTCGGAATTGCTCTGACCCCAAATATCAGGGTGCGCCATGGCGGACGCTACTACCAGTTCCAGAAGGGCGGCTGGATAGACCTGGTCGTCGTCGGCAACTGGTAACGTAGGCCCGGCCAGATTGGGCCACTAAAACCGCACTTGCGGTTGGGAAGAATACGGACCAAACCTTTCGCCAGCACCATGGGTCTGGAAAGTTATCAAATTCCTTCTGGAGAAACAGGCATGTTCCGCAACGCCAGTCTTTTCTTCCTTACCTTAGTCACTTTCTCCCTCACCACCCTCTACGCCGGGCCGCTGGACGAAGCGAAAAAACGGTACGATGAAAAGTCGTACCAATTGGCAAACGACAGGTACTTCAATGCCATCAATTCGGGGGAATTGAAGGGGGATGAACTGCGCGAGGCGCGCTATATGCTGGGTATGGCGCAGATGAAGCTCGGGAACGGCCCCGCGAACCAGCAGACCTTTGAAGCCCTGCTCAAGGACAACGCAGATGACGTTTGGGCGGGCCGGGCCATGTGGCGCCTTGCGGCAGACCCGGGCAATTATGGTTATTACATGCGTGATGATCGGAACACCACGGACCTTATCAAGGCACTGAGGCAGGCGGACGAAGTTCTGACAATGAACAAGGCGGCAGACATCGCCGACTATTACAAGGACGTCCTGGTCAATGTAATGGGCCGGTACCACGTCCCGGATGAAAAGGATCGCGCCTATGTCTTTTCCTACTTTGATAAGATTGCCCCGGAGTTAAAGACAGACGAGGTACGTGCGGACATCCTACTGCGCAAGGCTGACAATGTGGCCTATGTCCGCGGTGCCTATGAACCCGACGAGCGAGTGAAGGCGCTGGAACTTGTTGTACGGGAGTTCCCAAATACGAAGTCGGCTCCGAAGGCGCAACTTAACATCGGTACGGACTCGATGAATCGTCGAGGAGATTTCGTGGCTGCCCTTAGGCAATTCGAGGAACTCAAGGAGCGCTGGCCGCAATCGGACGAGGCCAAGCCGGCCCGCGAATATGTGATCCAAATTCGCCAGGAGCAGGTCCAATTCTACCTCGGGCCCACCTACCTGCCGGATGAGGACATCAAGTTTCTGCTAACGGCGCGCAACGTTGGGGAAGTGGTCATCAAGGCCTATCCTTTCGATCCTTCGCGGGTGCTGCGTGACAAACGGGACGTGCGATTCGATCTGGCAGCCATTGTGGAGGGCAGTTCTCCGGTTCATTCCCAGACCGTCGCCGTGACACGCCGGGATGATTACAAGGCCACCACGGCATCCGTGGAGTTGAACTTCCACAAACCGGGTTGTTACGTGCTCCAGGCGCAGGCGGGCAAAGGTGTCCAGAGGTGCCTGCTCCTGATCAGCGACCTGATGCTCGTCGCCAACACGGGAAACCAGGGGATTGAGTTCTGGGCTGTGGAGGCCAAAACCGGGAAGCCGCGGCCTGGCGTCCGGATGGTCGTGGCGACCAATGCCGAATCGCGGAAGATTCTGTTCTCGAAGAAAGAGAAGACGGAGTTCACTAAATTCACTGACCTGCGGTCAGACGAATCGGGCTTTGCGGACTACAAGAACGAAGAGCGTCGGTGGAGCCAACTATTTGCGGTTGGAACTGATGGAGAACACTACGCGTTCTTCGATAACCTTTACATGAACTACTACCACCGTGATGAGCAGCCGCAGACTTACATTTACACCGACCGTCCGGTTTACCGCCCCAAGCAGAAGGTCAACTGGCGGGCGATCCTGCGCACGCGATCCGGCGGCGAGTTCCAGAACGTGGCTGGCCGGAAATACTACGCCGAGATCTACGATGCCCGCAATAACGTGGTACAGCGATACGAGGACGTGGAGGCCAATGAGTTCGGAGCGATATCCGGGGAGCTGACCCTTGGCGAACAACCACCTCTTGGGGCCTACCGAATCAACATCTCGACCTCGGACCGCAAAACCCACATGGGCAGCGAGAGCTTCCGCGTCGAGGAATACAAGAAGCCAGAGTTCGACGTGAAGGTGACCGTCTCCGACAAGCTATTCCGCACGGGCAGCAAGGTAAAGGCTGAAGTGAATGCCGTCTATTACTTTGGTTCACCGGTGGCCGATGCGGAAATCAAATACACGGTTCGTCGCCGACAGCACTGGTTCCCGTGGTGGCGTCCCAGCTTTGGGCGTGATGACGATCTGGGATGGTTCAATCAGGATCCCCCCGATCAGGGACCGCGGCATGGAAGCGCTGGGGACATTGTGGCAACGGGTTCTGGCCGTACGACCGACGACGGCAAGTATCAGCTCGAATTTACGGCCGTTGTACCTCCAGAGACCGAGCAGGACAAACAGCCCTATTATCGCCGCTACTGGTGGCGCCCTGAGGCGAGGGCCTTCGATTTCCAGATTGAGTTCACGGTGACGGACAAAAGCCGGCGCAACATTGACGGAAGCAAAACCGTCATTGTCAGCGACAAGGCACTGCAGCTTAGCGTGGGTGCCCAGCAGCACCTTTACACGCCGGGAGACCTTGTGAAGGCAGAGCTGCGCTCGCGAAATTTCAACGATGACCCCGTGGCGACGAAAGGCACGCTCTACGTCGAGCGCGTCGAATGGCTGGAAGAAGCGAAGAAGGAGAAAGTCACGACGATCAGCACACAGCGCGTGGATGTGGACGCGAGCGGATCGTTGATCACGAATTACCGTATCCCGAAGGAGGAGGCCGGACGCCTGCGGTTTCTGTTCACGGCGGACGACCCATTTGGCGGCAAAGCCTCGGCGTACGGTGATTTTTGGGTCGCGTCGAACGACAGCCGTGACATTCTTTACAAATACCAGGGTGTCGAGCTGATCACAGGCAAGGATATTTATGCCGTTGGTGATACCGCTCGCGTCATGGTCAATTGCGAATACCGCGACACGCAGGCATGGTACTGGATCGACAGTGGGAGTGGCAACCTGGAGAAGAAGGTCATTCCGTTAAAGGATCGCACCAATTTCATTCAGATTCCCATTACGGACGCGTTCGTTCCCAATACCATTCTACACATCGTGGCGGTGCGGAACAAGCAGGTTATTTCGGACCAGAAGGAGATCATTGTACCACCGCGGAAGAAGGTCTTGAGCGTGACTGTGGCTGCAGATGCCGAAACCTACAAACCTGGGGCCGAGGGGACGGTACGCATCACGGCTACGGATTATGAGGGCAAACCAGCTAAAGCTGAATTCTCGCTGGCGATGTTTGACAGCTCCATACTCTACATAGCGGGTGACGACCGTGTGGATATTCGCCGGGCGTTCTACGGCAGCCGGCGGCCGATCAGTTCCAACATTGTAAACTCCGTCGCGGCTCCATCGGGGTACAATGATCGGCTGCCGCAGGGTGGAGATTGGTTTCTGCAAAGCAGGGACGTAAACCTGTTCCAGTATGCGGGGCGCGGGGGGCGTGGCGACTACTTTTTCGGTGATATGGTGGCCTACGACAAAGGCGGTGTCGCCGCGGGACGAACGGAGCTGTCAATGTCTCGCAGCCTTGGTTTCCCGATTGCCGCCGCTGCACCGGCATCTGCGGCCATGGAGATGGAAGGCAGATTTGCCGGAGTTGCAAAGCTCGAGGCGAAGGCAAAGATGAAGGTCGGGGAGTTGGACGACAAAGACCAACTTGCGGAACAACCAATGGTAGAGGCCACCACGCGCACCGATTTCCGGGACAGCATGTTCTGGTCACCGACGATTGCAACCGACGCCGATGGTAAGGCAACTGCGAAGGTGAAGTTTCCAGATTCCCTGACCACGTGGAAGGCTGTGGCTGTGGGAACCACTGCCGACACACGGGTTGGCAACGCGAGTATGGATACTGTGGTGCGCAAAAACCTGCTGGTTCGCCTCGAGTCTCCACGTTTCCTGCGTGAACGGGACAAGGTGACGTTGTCCGGCATTGTTCACAATTATCTCAGCAGTGAGAAGAGCGTAAGGGTTCGTTTGACGGCGGAAGGGATCGACTCTGACGGTGCCAAACTTGAGCAAACAATTAACGTCGCTGCGAACAAGGAAACGCGAGTCGATTTCCCGATGCTGGCCAGGCAGTGGGGAAATGCAAAACTGAAGATCGAGGCGCTGACAAACGAGGAAAGCGACGCGATGGAACTAAACCTGCCCGTGCTGCCTCACGGCATCGACAAGATGGTCGCGTGGAACGGCAGCTCGGATGATGCCAGTACCCATGGGCAAAAGGTAACCACGACTACGGATCGGACGACGATCGTGCAGGATGTAGAAGTCCCGGCGGAAAGGATCCATGGTTCGACCAAGCTGACGGTGCTTGTCCAGCCGTCGCTCGCATCCGCGATTCGCGACGCAATTCCGTACCTCGTAGATTATCCCTACGGGTGCGTTGAACAGACGATGAGCCGGTTCCTGCCGGCGGCGGTGGTGGCGGAAACCTTCCGCAAGCTGAACATCCCGCGCGACATGCTCCTTGAGGCGAAGCTTAAGGTCGTCATGCAGGCCGGTGAGGAGCGCCTGCGCGATTTCCAAAGGTCGGACGGCGGCTGGGGATGGTGGCGCGACGATTCGCCGAATCCCTACATTACCGCTCTTGTCATGCACGGTCTGACCATCGCCCGGGAGGCAGGAGTCAGCATCAATGGGGATATGTTCAATCGCGGACTTGGCGCTCTCCAGAAGAATGTGAAGGACTTCGATTATAAATCAGACAGCGCCGGATATTACTGGTACAATAATTCCCTCCACACCCTGGCCTTCGAGGTTTTTGTTCTGGCATTAAACAACCAGCAGGAGCCCAAAGCGCTCGATTATGTCTGGGACAATCGCGAGAAACTCACACCGCAGGCTTTGGCAATGCTGGCGCGTGCAATGTGGCGGGTGAACCGTCAGGAGGATTCACGGGTCTGCCTGCGTAACCTTTACAACTTCGCGGTGATTAACGAGGAGAACCAGACCGCCCGATGGGGTCGGGTGGATCGCGCGTGGTACTGGTGGGACGACGCCGTTGAGGCGACAGCCCAGGGCCTCATGGCGTGCCTGGAAATTGAGCCGGCAAACCCGATGGCCCAGCGCGCCATGAAGTGGCTGGTGCTTAACCGCCGCGGTGCCCAGTGGAAATCCACCAAGGACACTGGCCTCGCCGTGATGGCCCTCGCTGCGTACATCAAGGATCGCAAGGAAAGTGTCAGCGATATGAAAATCGAGGTCAAGGTCGGAGATCTGGCCACGAAAACCTATGATTTGAATGCGGATAACTTCTGGAAATTCGACGGAAAGCTGGAATTCGAAGGCGATGCCGTACCGGACGGCAAGTTCCCCGTCACGATCACCCGCACAGGGAAGGGGACACTATTCTACAGCGTGTTTGCCGACTACTTTACGCTGGAGGAAGGCATTAAGTCCGCCGGAAACGAAATCTTCGTCGAGCGCAAGTATGAGAAGCTGGTGCGCAAGAGCGTGGAAACGACCACCGGTGTTGTGGCCGTGGACACCTACGTACCTGTTTCTGACGGGGAAACGGTACTGTCCGGTGACGAATTGCGCGTTACCCTCAAGATCAAATCATTAAATGACTACGAGTACCTGGTCTTTGAGGACGCGAAACCGGCAGGAATGGAGCCCGTGGCCCTGCAGAGCGGATCGGTGTATGCGGGTTTCTGCTCGAACATGGAGCTGCGCGATCAGTTTGTCTCGTTCTTTGTCACGCACATGCCCCAGGGTGAGCACACGGTCACCTATAATTGCCGGGCCGAGATTCCAGGAGTATTCCACACGATGCCGACGAAGGGATATGCAATGTATTTCCCGATCCTTCGGGCCAATTCCTCGGAGATTGTGATCGACGTTAAGGATGCGCCGGAAGCCAAACCCTGACAGTGTCACTACATGCCAATGGCTTCCAGATGCCCGCTGCTGCCATCTTTGCCGTCATTGCCCTGGCGGCAGCGGGCCAGTGCCATGCTGACAGCTTGGGGAAGCTCGCGGCGGCGGATGAAGTTGTCAGTCAAAGGCATGCGCTCGGTGATTTCGATGCCCTCCGCGCGGGCGTCAGCGATCATCTTCTCGATGGATTCCGGCATTTCAAAATGAAGGCGGTCGGAATCCCCGAGGAAAAAGCGCCCGAGGTCGTCGGCGCCGGCCTTCGCGGCGGCGGCGGCGAGGTGTGGGCGGTGCTGAAGCTCCACTGTAAGCATGATCTTCTTGTCCAAGACACCCCGCACGACCCCGACAGCGTCAATTAGCACCTCATCGCTCACCGGCGCCTGTTTGGCCATGGCAGAATAGGGAAGCGGGTAAAAGGGGCGTATGACGAAATTTTGGATATGACCCATGCGCTTGTTCAGGTTGGTGACCGCTTGGGCGGCGCGCTCCCAGCTTCCCCGTTCCTCGCCAATGCCGACCATGATGCCGGTTATGGTGGGAATACCGAGTTGCCCAGGCAATTCGAGCGCTGCCAGCCGTTGCGACAGGGTTTTCTGAGGGGCATGGGCATGCGCTGGGCGGCTCTGGAGCCCGTCGTCCGCCGAATGGATAAGCAAGGTCATTACGGGCAGGAATGGTTTCAGTTTCACAAGATCTGTCAGGCTGACAGGTCCCATCTCCAATCGCGGCAACAGCGGACGGCGTCCCTGCTGGGGGCCACCTGCGTCCAGAATGGTTTCACAGACAAACTTCACATAATCAAACCACGATGCGAATCCATAGTAGCGGGCCGTGCTGACGATCTCCTGCAGATGGGCAATACCTTCGCCGCCGACCAACGTGATTTCTCGCGCACCCAGCCGGCGCGCCGTCTGCATCAGGCGCACGATTTGCTTCTTCGAGGGAAGCACGGGTGTCGCCGTACGGCGGAAATTGCAATATCCGCAGTCAAACGCGCACCTGCGCGTTAGCACAATCTGGAAATCTGGTATGTAAGTGAGACTCTGCATGGCTGAAATCAGCTTTCCCGACTGGGTACGGCACACTTAATGGGACAACTCTTTTCGGTGGAGAGTATGGTTCAGCGGCATAAAAGTGTCATCGCAAGGTTGGGTTACGAACCTTCTCCTGCAAGACTTTTGTTGCACCTATGGGGTAAATCGGTGCTGAATCGTACTGACACTATTGAGGATGGCATTTCCATGACATCGAAGGGCGCAAAGGTAAGCCGGGAATTTCCGGTCCGTTCAATTGCGAAACTCTGGCTGGTGAAAAGCCGCGTTGCGGTCGCCGTGGCGGTGGCCATCTCCTTTTCCGGGCTAAGTTGGGGACAGTACAATAATAATACCGGCTACAATAGCGGTAGTTCCTATAACGGTTCAAACAACAACAATGGTGGATACGGGAACAACGCCAATACGAGCTTCGATTCCAATTCCGGTTTTTCTTCGCGCATTTCCTCGCGTCGTGGTTCGCAAACCGGGGTAAACCAGACGGATTCCACCCAGGCGAAAAATCAAAAGGCCACGCAGGATACTCGAAACAAAAACTCCAATCAACCGGGTACCAAAGGCTCAAAGCCCGCACCCGACGCCAAGGGTCAAACTACTGTGAAGGGCAAGAAATCGACCCAAAGCAAAGGGTCGAGCAAGGGCGGCACAGCTGCCGGGGCCACCAACATCGAATTCAAGATGAAGGCCAATCCTGCCAGCAATCTGCTCTTTGTTGAATCCATCAGTGATGTCCCCACGATGAACCTCACCACCATCGAGGGGGAGAAGGTTCCCACTCGGGTGGCATTCCGCAATGCGCGCCACTCGCACTTCGACACAGTGGATGTGTCGCTCAAATATGATCCCAACGTACTGAAACCCGTGGGAATTGACGACACCGACAACTCGCCGCTTTTCAGCAAGCCTTCGCTGGCGAAGGTGGATTCCCGGCGAGGGATCGTGGCCTACCACGCGGAGTTCGCCGAGCCCATGACTCGTGAAAACATGGTCATCTTCAAGATCGAGTGGAAGGCCCTGCAACCGGCGGAGAGTTCCGCCATCTCCTTCATGAACACCGCCGATTTCCCCAGCCGCATCTTGGACGGCGACGTAAATGCGCTGCTCCAGAAAAGCGAGACCGGGGAAGTGGAAGTTTCGGACAATGCCGGGCTTCTGGGTGCGGATATCACAGTGGTGCCGACTGCCGAGACCCTCAAGCGCGATGAAGATCGTACCATGACCGGCGTCTTGCTGGCCAACAGTATCAGCCAGGGCAAGGCCGAAGGGGAAATCAAGCTGTCACTCCGGGCCAATGAAAACCGCGTGCAGACAGGCCAGGAGTTCCTCGTGGATATCGTCTACTCCAATCCCCGGGGCGCTGAAGTGGATTCCGTAAAGCTGAACGTCCAGTTTGATCCCAAGGTGCTTCAGGTGGTGGACTACGACGAGGACAACTGGATCACCAACGGGGTTAACGTCTACGACGGGAAGTACCACGAGGACCTGCCCTTTGACTTCCATATCCGCAATAATGTTTATAATAATCGCGGCCAGATTCTCTACGAGATGGGTTTCAAGCAGCGTGTCCGCATTCCCACAAGCGGGGTGCTCGCCACAGTCAAGTTCAAGGCCGTAAACGCCGCTCCGGTGACGGAGATTTCGTTCAACCTGGGCGACAACGGCAAGGAGACGGCCACGGCTATGTCGTTCCTTGGTTTCAACCTGATCGGCATTCCCGGCGAACGCGGCAAGTTCCTCAATAACGCCGTCCTGACGGTGAATTGATACGCCAGTCTCGAAGCACTTCGTCTCAACAGCTCAAACCAAACCGAGGCATTATCCCATGACAATCGTTGCTGCTGCGACCCCGCGCGAGTTTCCCCGCCAGTTTCTTCCGGAAACCGCAAACCTGACGGCCTGGGAGGCGATCCAGCCGCATTATGAGGAATTGCGTGGCCGCTCCATCGATACCCGCGCCGATTTGGAGAAATGGCTACTGGACCTCTCCGAACTGCAGGCCGCCATTTCCGAGGAGTACACGCGGCGCTATATCGCGATGACCTGCCACACGGATGATCCCGCGTTGGAAAAGGCCTATCTGGACTATCTCGAAAACGTCCTCCCGAAGACCCAGGTCGAGATGTTCGAGATCAATCGCAAGTTCCTTTCATCGCCTGCCTGTGCCGAATTGCCGCAGGACCGATACCATGTTTACGAGCGGGCCTGCCGCAACGAGGTGGACATATTTCGCGAAGAAAATGTCGCCCTGAAAACCGAGGATGATATTCTCGCACAATCCTACCAGAAGATTTACGGGGAGATGATGGTCGAGTTCGATGGGCGGGAACAGACTATGCCCCAGATGGCGCGGTATCAGGAGGAGACCGACCGCGGACTGCGCGAGCGGGCCTGGCTGGCGGCCACACGCCGGCAGCTGGCCGACCGTGGGCGCATCGAGGAGATCCTCGACAAGATGCTCGTCCTGCGCCACCGTATCGCGGGCAATGCCGGGTTTGGAAACTTCGTGGATTACCAGTTCCGAAGCTACAATCGCTTTGATTACACCCCGGCGGACTGCCATGAGTTTCATCGAACGGTGGAGAAGATTGTGGTGCCCCTGCGCCTGAAGCTATTGGAGCGCCGCAGGCGTCAGCTCGGCATTGAGACCCTGGCTCCCTGGGACTTGGCTGTGGATCCCCAGGGCCGGCCTCCGCTGCGGCCGTTTGAAACGCCGGAGCAGCTCAGCGAGGGCACGGCGAAAATCTTCGACGCCGTAGATCCGCGCCTTTGCGCTGATTTTGAGATCCTGCGTTCGCGCAACTTGCTCGATCTCGACAGCCGCAAGGGGAAAGCCCCCGGCGGTTACCAGTCCTCACTCGAGGAGGCGCGCCTGCCGTTCATTTTCATGAATGCCACAGGTCGTAACAATGATGTTTTCACCCTGCTTCATGAGGGCGGGCACGCGTTTCATGCGTTGGCCGCGCGCACGGAGCCGCTGGTTTCCTATCGCAGCGCTCCCATCGAGTTTTGCGAAGTCGCGAGCATGGGTATGGAGATGATGGCCTGCGAGAAACTGGATTCCATGTATGACGCGCCCTCGGCCCAACGAGCGCGGGAGATGCACATTGAATCGGTCGTTACGCTGCTGCCGTGGGTCATGCGCATTGATGCATTCCAGCATTGGCTCTATGCAAACCCCGACCACAGCCGTTTGGATAGGGAACAGCAGTGGTTGGACCTGGACGCGCGCTTCGGCGACGCGCTGGATTGGTCCGCCCTTCCCGAGTGGCAACGGTGCTCGTGGTATTCCAAGCTTCACATCTTTTGCTGTCCACTTTACTATATTGAATATGCCATCGCCCAGGTCGGCGCGTTGCAGTTGTGGTGCCGTTACCTCGATGATCCGAAGGCAGCGGTCGAAGGATACCGGGCCGCATTGGCGCTTGGGGGCTCCAGGCCGCTGCCTGAGTTGTTTGCAGCGGCCGGAATTCGCTTTGCGTTTGACGAGGCCACAGTGACACCGCTGGTGGCGCGGGCTGCATCGGCATTGGGTTTGGAGTGACATGCCATATTTTGCCCTGCATGGATTCCAGCGTGGTTTGTAGTCCATTCGCGTAATACCCCAAGCCAAGGAGAACCAACATGAAGTTTAGCAAGATTGCACTGATGGTTGTGGCCCTCGCCGTGGCCGCTTCGGCCAGCTTTGCCGGCAGCTGCTGCTCGGAAGGCAGCAAGGCCGGCCTCATGTCGAAGGACAAGAAGGAATGCGCCGATACCAAGTCGAGCGACAAGGGAACCACCAAGCCGGCGGATAAGAAGTCCTAATCCTCCGCAAGGATTACTACGTTACAGACCCTTTTTGGGGCGCCGGAACAGCAGCGCGATAACAAAGCGTTCCCGTTCCGGCGCCTGTTTTCTTGTTGCAAGCGTTCCCCGCTGAAAGAGTGAATTCCCCCATGAAAAGACAGATTCTCTATGCAGTGCTTCTGGCGCTGGTGGCGTTGGGCCTTACCGGCTGCTCGGCCATCGGTGGTGCCGTTGCGGGCACCGGTAACATGATTTCCAAGACGGGCCGCGGAATCACCAACCTGGCCAACTAAGGTGTTTCGGCTGTCAGGTTTAAGGCCGAAAAAGAAAAATGACCCGTCTAGGACTCGAACCTAGAACCAACAGATTAAGAGTCTGCTGCTCTACCAATTGAGCTAACGGGCCACAAAGTGGGGGACGGCGCGCTGGAAAACCGCGCACCCCGCATTCCTACCCATAACCCCCAAGATTATTTTTCTCCCCGAACAATGCGGCAACTTTTTTCGCCGCTCTTACTCGTATCGGGGCAGGCTTTCCCGCCAAATAATTGCTTGGACAATCTGAAATCAGAACTCCGGGCCAAGAACTCCCGCGAACTCCATCACCTTCTCGATCACCTCACCCACAGCCTTGTTTGGGGTGGAGGCACCGGCCGTAAAGCCAATGGTTGCCGGCAGCGTTGGCAACCAGTTTTCAGAAATCTCGGTTTCGGCGCTGTTCCAGCGCTTGTGGCGAATCTGCGTCGGGGAAACCAGATAAGAGGCGTCCTCGATGTGGTAGGCGGGGGCGTAATGCCCCGCGATCTCGATGAGGTGGGTGGTGTTCGAACTGTTGAAGCCACCGACAACGAGTATCAAATCCGGCTTTTGCGATCCCATGGCGTGGACCGCGTCCTGGCGCTCCTGAGTGGCCGAGCAGATCGTGTCGAAATTGCGGAAGTGATCATCCACAGTGTCGAGGCCGTAGCGGTCGATCATGGCCTCGCGCAGCATATCGGCGATTTCCAGCGATTCGCTGCTTAGCATCGTGGTTTGGTTGGCCACGCCCACACGCTGCAAATCGCGGGTAGGCTCAAAGCCCTCGGACGTGGCCCGTGAGAATTTATCAGATATGGTTGCTGCGGAAACTGAGCCGCGGATGAAATTGCAGACGACATCCGCCTCGGCCTTGTCGCGGACCACAAGATAGCGACCACCGGGGTATTGCGTCACCCGTGAACTGGTACCGATGGTCTCCTCGTGGCTATACTTGCCGTGGATGATGGCCGTGAAGCCGTCCTTTGCATACTTTTCGACGCGCTTCCAAACGTGGACGACGGAGCCGCAGGTTGTGTCGACAAGTGTGACTCCAAGCTGGCGCAGTTGCTCCACTTCGGCAACGCTGGCGCCAAAAGCGGGGAGAATGACCACATCGTCCGGCCGCAATTGATCGAGGGTGGTGCCGTTGGCGTACTGGCCGTGAAGAAACTCAATCCCCATTTCCCGCATCCGGCGGTTCACACCGGGGTTGTGGATGATCTCGGTGGTCAGAAAAACCCGTCGCTCGGGGAACATGCGGCGCGTCTGGTAGGCGAAATCCACGGCCTTGTCGACGCCGTAGCAGAAACCGAATTCGCGGGCCAGGACGAGCCGCAGGGAGCCGACCTGAAGCGTGTAATCGTTGTTCCGGAGCTGCTCCACGATGGGCCCGTGGTAGTCACTGACGATCTCATCCTGCACGGCGGACTTGAGACCAAACCCGTGGCGATAGATGCCCGTGGCATCGGGTTTGCCGACCACAGTGTTGGGGGAGGATGTGGGTTTGTCCGTCATTGTGCAAGCGAGCTGGCGGGATTGCGCCGGCGTTGTGGGATATAGCGTGAAACCGTGTTGGTATTCGACAGCCAGGTTTCGCACCACGAAGGCCCTGGCTAATCGAGGTCCGGGATCAGGTACGGGCCGTCAACCGTCCAACTCAGGCGCACCGAAAATCGAGTTTCAGCAGTTCCTCCCTTTTGTAGAGGGGGGAGGGGGAGGGGGGGGGTACCATGACCGTGCACAAATCCTTTCGTACCAACGATCCTTATGTTTCAAGATGGTGTTTAAACCGATCTAATAGGTTTGCGAAAACCGATCCAAATGCACATGAAAGTGCACCTTCTTTGCCCGTAAAGCGCGGCCTGGCTGGGCAAATGGAGTGGTTTGGCAATGGGCCATAAGTCTTACAGTCCTTTCAAAGAACAGTGCGCTGTGAAGGGTGGGATTCCCCCTTCATCCGGCTTCCAGGCGAAGGGGGACAATCTGGAAGATCGAGACCGACTTGAACTGGGAACGGATATAGCACGGGCGGAA
Source organism: Candidatus Sumerlaeaceae bacterium (assembly GCA_019695055.1). Classification (GTDB taxonomy): domain Bacteria; phylum Sumerlaeota; class Sumerlaeia; order Sumerlaeales; family Sumerlaeaceae; genus JAIBAT01. The sequence goes on from JAIBAT010000005.1 coordinate 105,341, forward strand.
ACGGTTTGCCTATTCCCACAGGACCCCTTGCAGCCACTTACAGACCCATAAAGTGCAATCGCCCAATATGTTATGGTCAGAGAGTGCAGCAGGAACCAAAAGAAAAAGCCCGCAGGCGGTGTCGCCTGCGGGCCAATCATCGGAATCTTGGTCTTGCCCTTGCTACGGTACCGCGTTGTAAATGTTTTGCAACCGGTCAATAGTAGGCAGCAATGTGTACTTGGGGCCAGCAGGGCCACCAAATCGCACAATGTCACCAACTGAAACGGTGCCGTTTGTTGGGTCGTAGTCCACACCAGCCGCACGGACTGCAGCCGTGTAGTTGCTCTGGCCGCCGCCAAACGCATTAACCCTGTCAGGGCCAGCACATACAATATGCCAGGATGCGCCCGAACATGCCGCGTAGCCGCGCATTTGGCTGGTACCCAGAAAGCTGCTCTGCTGGGAGAGGGTTCTTGCGTCGACATAGTCGTAGCATTCATAATCCGTAATCGGCAAACCCGTGTCGGCACTGAGGGCATATTTTACCGTACTGTTGATGAACGGATCTTGAAATACGGAGGTGATGTACGCGATTGGAGTTGTGATCCAAACAAACCGGGAACTTATTCCCGTAATTCCGGCGTAGAAGCAGCTATTGCCATTGATGTTACCGCTACCCGTCAGTCTCCAAGGCGAATTCGGGGCTATAATTGGTGGATAGCAATTGTTGTCCACACAATAAGATTCTATTCCCGTGGTCAGGCTTCGCATATCGGCCTTGGCGCGGCTGACCTTGGCGCGCATTTGCGCTTCCAGGAAGTTTGGTACTGCGATCGCTGCGAGAATCGCGATGATGGCCACCACGATCAGCAGTTCGATCAACGTAAATGCTTTACGCATGATACTGCTCCTTTATAATGAGAGATGAATTGCGCGGGTCATCGTTATCACAAAATTGCAGAGGCGATGGCAAGTGCGATTTACGGGTATTTTTATTTTTCACCGGACGAGCAATGTAAGCGCTTTTTTCACGAAATTCGGCCCGCATGGGCGTTTTGGGACTATGCGGGGACCGTCCTTGCCGGCCAATAAAAGCGGCCTAAAGGTACTCGGAAAGCTGTTCCACCAGCTCAAACTCGATGGACGACGCCAATTCGCCGCCGATGGCCTCGAAAAGGGATTCCACCTGGGCTTTCTGGGCATACACGGTCACAATGGCCAGCACCGCGCTGCGCCAGACGTCCTGGTCGTCCACCTCGGCCACCGCGCAGTTGTAATTGGTGCGCAGCCGATGAATGGTGCGTTTGAGCACGCTGCGCTTGTCCTTCAGGGAGTTGGCGTCGGGGATATGGAGCCGGACGCGGAGGAGGCCGATGATCATGGGAGAATAGAAGCAATTCTGAATTCTGAATTCTCAATTCTGAATTTGGGCCTCCCGGGGGGCGAGAGGCTGATTTGCCCCGCAGGGAATGAAATGGGCCGCCGGTAGTAGCATTTCCGGACCTAAAATACTGGAGATAGCACGATGGCCAAGAAGGGCAACCGGATTCACGTGAAGCTTCGCAGCAGCGAAAGCCCGCACGTGTACCACACGACCAAGAACAAGGCGAACACGCCGGCGCGCATGGAGATCAAGAAGTATGACCCGGTGCTGCGCAAGCATGTGATGTTCAAGGAAGAAAAATAACTTCTTACCGCAGAGGGCGCAGAGAACGCAGAGAATTCCCAAGGGCCAATTTCCTTGTTCTCTCTGCGTTCTCAGCGGCCTCTGCGGTAGATTTTTTGACCCTTTCCCCCCAGACTTGCCGTTTCCGAATAAACGGCCATCTCTTCACTTAGAGGCGTAATATGAGCGCCACCGCCACACCTGACGTTGCAGCACTTTCGCAGGAGATTCGTCGTCTCGCGAAGGCTAAGAACGCGGTTATCCTTGCGCACAATTACCAGGTTCCCGAAGTCCAGGAGATCTCGGATCACGTGGGCGACAGCCTGGGGTTGGCCCTTGAGGCGCAAAAGACGAGTGCAGACCTGATTGTGTTTTGTGGGGTGCACTTCATGGCGGAGTCCGCCAAGATCCTGAACCCTGAGAAGAAGGTTCTGCTGCCAAATCTGGCTGCCGGTTGTTCGCTTGCAGACTCCATCACGGCGGAAAGCCTTTCGGATTGGAAGGAAAAGTATCCGGGGCGCGCCGTGGTGACCTACGTGAATTCCACGGCGGAGGTTAAGGCGCTGAGCGACATCTGTTGCACGTCGGCCAATGCGGCGTCGGTGGTGCGCAGCCTGTCGACGGACAAGATTCTTTTTACCCCTGATCGCAACCTTGGCCGCTGGGTGGCGAGCCAGGTTCCCGAAAAGGACGTGGTGATTTACGACGGCTGCTGCCCGATTCACGACGTGCTGCGCGGATCAAACGTGACGCGGGTGAGGGATTTGCTGCCCGGAGCGGTGCTCATCGCCCACCCCGAGTGCCGCGAGGATATCGTGGAGATGGCCGATGCGGTTGCCAGCACGACGGGAATGATGAGCGCCGTGGGCAAATTCCCCGACGCAAAAACCTTTATCATTGCCACGGAAAATGGCATTATACACCAGCTCAAGAAGCGCTACCCGGACAAGGAATTCGTGGTGGCCGATGGCTGCATCGGCTGCCGGCTCAACTGCCCCTATATGAAGTGTATTGGCCTCGAAGAAGTGGAACGCTCCTTGCGCGAGGAGGTCTTTGAGGTCACGGTGGATGCTGATGTCGCCGCCGGTGCCCGTCGTGCCTTGGAGCGGATGATTGCTGTTCCACGGGACAATTAGTGTTTGATTGTCCTCGGGGAATTCTGATAGTTCCCTATGTCCATTGACTGCAGGAAAGCCCATATTGGAGCTGGTGCGGGAGGCCTCGTCAAAGCGGCGCCTGTACCTCCCGCACGCTTTGCGCCAAATGGCCCGTCCTGACCGCATGATTGCCGTAGCGGAGGTTGCCAATGTTGTAACATCGGGAACCCTGATCGAAGACTATCCGGAAGACCCGCGCGGCCACAGTTGTCTCCTGTGTGGAGGCGGTGAGAATGGCCGCCCGATACACGTTGTATGTGCCCCGAAAGAAGACTATCTTGCCGTAATTACGGCTTATCTGCCTGATCCCGACGAATGGTCTGATAATTTTACGGTGAGAAAACCGAAATGAAATGCATTCATTGCCAGGGTGAGATGGAGCGAGGCCTTACGCCGGTCCACTTGGATCGGGCCGGTTGCCATATTACACTGGATGGGATTCCTGCGTGGGTCTGCTCACAATGTGGTGAACCCTATTTCGAGGAATCCGAAGTGGCGAAATTGCAGGAATTGATTCGTTCGGTTGAATCTCAGGCACAGGCTCTTGCAGAAAGCGCCTGACCACGCACGAGTTTTTCTTCTCTGTGCTTTTGTGGTTTGCCGTGTCCGATAATCCTTAGTACCGTTTTTGCCTTTGACTCAGAACTCAGAACCCAGAACTCAGAACTCATGAACATTATCTACATGGGCACTCCCGGCTTTGCCGTGCCGGCGCTGAAGCGTCTTGCGGGATCGCGCCATCAAGTGTCCGCGGTGGTCTGCCAGCCGGACCGCCCGGTGGGGCGCGGGCAGAAGATGCACATGCCGGCCGTCAAGGAGGAGGCGCTCGCCCACAATTTGATCGTCCTGCAGCCGGAGAAGATCAAGAATTGCGCCTTTGACCAGGTGCTCAAGACTTACAACCCCGACATCATCGTGGTGGTGGCCTACGGGAAGATCATCCCGCCGGAAATCCTGAAACTTCCGAAGTATGGCTGCCTGAACATCCACGCATCGCTGCTGCCGAAGTACCGCGGCGCCGCCCCCATACAGTGGGCCATCATCCGCGGCGAGACAAAGACTGGCGTGACCATCATGCAGCTGGACGAGGGACTCGATACCGGTCCGATCATAGCCACCGAAGAAATCGAAATTCTTACCGACGACGATACCCTGAGCGTGTCGAACATGCTGAGCGTTCTCGGCGCGGAGCTGCTCATGAAGGTTCTCGACGCCATCGAGACGACGGGCGAGGTCATCGCCGAGCCGCAGGATGATTCGCGTTCCACCCTGGCGCCACTGCTACAGAAAAAGGATGGATTGCTGGATTGGACGGAATCCACCGAGAGCCTGATCTGCCGCATCCATGGCCTGCATCCGTGGCCGGGCGCCTTCAGCTTTCTCAGCGGCAAGCCGTGGAAGTTCCTCAAGGCTGAGCCCTTTGATGATTCCACGAAGCTCAATTTCCGCACCGCCGATAAAATGGAGCGCGGCGCCGTGACCGGGCTCATCAAGGGTCTTGGCTTCACAGTACGCACCGGCAGCGGCCACCTGCTTGTTACTTCGTTCCAGGCGCCGGGCAAGAAGGCCATGGACGGTGCTGATGCGGTCAATGGCAACCTCGTCAAGGTTGGCGATCTCTTTATCAGCGACCCCGCTTTTCTCGAAGGGGAGTAGGCCGGGTGCCAGAGGAGCCACAGGAAGCCAAAAATAAGCCGGACGTAACTTCGCAGCCCACTGTCCGGCTCGCCTACCGGCTTCAGTATACGGCCTACCTGGCGGTTTCATGGCTTCTTGGACGATTTGGCCGCCGGGCGCTCATTCGGTTTTCCGATGCCATCGCCTGGGTTGCTTTTTCCGTCCTGCGAATCCGTCGCAAGCAAGTCTTTGAGAATCTCCACACGGCGTTCGGCGATTCCAAGCCCACGGCTGAGCTGCGGGACATCGCGAAGTGGTCCTACAGGAATTTCGCGCTGACGTTTCTGGAACTCGCCCATCCCACGATGTTGAATGGGCAAAACGGAGAATTCTTTGATTCCCCTGAGGGGATGGAGAACCATGCGGCCCTTCCTCCGGGGGCTCTCATTTTTGTGACCGGGCACTTTGGCAACTGGGAATGCCCGCGCCACTTCACGCACGATCGTGGCATTAAAATGGCCGTATTCGCGAAGCCTCTTCACAATCCGCTCATTGATGCAGCCATAACGCGCAAGCGGCAGGAAAGGGGGCTGGATGTCATCATGGCCGCGAAGAACCCGTCGGGGGCCATCCGCGCGTTGCGGAAGGGATACTACCTGGCGATGCTTGCGGACCAGGACGCCCGCCGACAGGGCATCTTCATCGATTTCTTTGGCAAGCCGGCGTCGACCTTCACCGGCCCGGCGTTCTTCGCCCGGCGCCTGAACATTCCCCTCATGCCCGCCTTCTACGCGCGAGACCGCTCGCCGGACCGCCGGCTCAAACTGGTCCTCTTCCCCCATATCATGGCGGATCCTTCCGCTCCCGAGGAGCAGGAAATCGAGCGCCTGACGGAGTACCATGTGCGAATCCTTGAGGAGATGGTCAGGAAATACCCCGACAATTATTTCTGGCACCATCGCCGCTGGAAGACCAGGCCTAAAATGAGTTCTGAGTTCTGAGTTCTGGGTTCTGAGTTGCTGGAATTACGACAACCTCTGGTAACGAGGAGGGGAGAGCTGAATGCCTGATAGTTTGGTCAAGGACCGAAGTTTCAAGTTTGCGGTTCGGATAGTGAAACTGGCCCGCCACCTTCGGGATGACAAACGTGAGTATGATCTTGCGAGCCAGATTCTGCGAGCTGGGACCTCCATTGGGGCTAACATCAATGAGGCACTGGGAGGGCAGAGTGACAAAGACTTTGCCTCGAAAATGAGCATTGCGGCCAAGGAGGCTCGCGAAACCCTCTACTGGCTAGAATTGCTGGACGAGGCTGGAGTCGTAAAGTCGGAGAAGATAGAAGGTCTGAGGCGCGAGTGCATCGAGATTCTCCGGATGCTGAAAAGTATTGTACTAACTACCAACCAGAAGATAGAGGCCGCTAATGTTCCGCGTTCCGGATCGCGCCGGAAAAGCGGTTAGACTTTCAGGCAGTGGTGCAACCGGAGTGATTCTTTGTAACTCAGAACTCAGAACCCAGAACTTTATGGTTGCACCGTCTGCCCATGCGGGCCATTTTGAAATTATGAACCCTATCGAAACAGTCATAGACCAGACCCTCATTTTCCGCAAACGGATCGCGGACATCTTTTCCTCGGTTTCCGAGGCCGACGCGGACGTGATTCCTCCGGGTTGGAGTAACAATGCCCGCTGGCACGCCGGCCACCTCGTTGTGGTGCCCCGCATGCTGATGCTGGCGCTGCAGGGCAAACCCATAGGGCTCCCCGACACCTACAAGACACTGTTCGCGAAGGATACCTCCCCGGCCAATTGGGCAGGTTTGGCGGTGCCGCCGTACAAGCAGCTTGTGGGGGAACTGACCTCTGAAATGGAGAAGCTCATCGGAGAAATCAAACCCGACCTGCTGACCCCGTTTCCCAAACCTTATACGACTTCGGCCACCGTGGTGCTTCACAGCCCTGCGGAGGCGCTCAATTTCAGTCTTGTGCACGACGGCATTCATGTGGGCCTGATGTTCGCCCTCAAACGAAGCCTTGCGGCGATGAAGTAGCTTCTCTAAAGCTCGCAAAATCAGTAATATAGGAACCGGCGCTCCGGTCACGAAGCAGTCGAACCGTGGGGCGGGCTGTCAGCCTGCCATTTGGGGTTACGCCAGTCCTGCCGCCACCCGTATTACCATCCATTTGCCCCCGATTTTGAATCCCCGGCGGGTTTTGTTGTTCTGATTCTCGGCGATTTGCGCGCCGTTTCCGGCGCCGAATCGGCAATCTACCCAGAAATCCGAGCGGCTGGCGTGTGCCCCGAGGCACCCCCAACAAGCCTGTTGGTCAGGATCATGGAATTTCCACACGGAAGGCATTGGAATGGCTGAGATTACGAGTCAGATGGTGAAGGAACTGCGCGAGAAAAGCGGCGCGGGAATGATGGACTGCAAGAAGGCCCTTGGCGAGGCCGAGGGCGATATGGCCAAGGCCATGAACCTGCTGCGTGAGCGCGGTGCGGCCATCGCGAGCAAGCGCTCCTCGCGCGCAGCCAAGGAAGGTATGATTGCCGCCTACATTACCCCTGATCGCAAGACCGGCGCCCTGGCCGAACTCAATTGCGAGAGCGACTTCGTGGCCCGCAATGACGATTTCCAGGCCATGGTTGCCACCCTCGCGAAGCACACCGCCGGCGTGGCCAATCTGGCCGAGATGATGGCTTCCAAGTTGGAAGGTGCAGCGGAAAGCCTCGAAGAGACCATCAAGACCGCCATTGGCAAGATTGGCGAGAACATCGTCTTTTCACGTTGGGCCCGCCTCAAGGCTGGCGAAGAAGGCAAGCCCGCGGGCCTGATTTACCACTACATTCACCCGCCGGGCAAGATCGGCGTGCTGGTGGATGTGGCCACGAGCAATGATTCACTGGCCAAGGATCCTGCCTTTGAGGAATTCGCCCGTGACATTGCCATGCACATCGCCGCGTCGTCCCCCATCTGCGTGCGCCGTGCCGAGGTGCCGTCAGGTGCGCTGGACAACGAAAAGGAAATCTTCCGCAAGCAGGCCCTGAACGAGGGCAAGCCCGAGAAGATCGTTGAAAAGATCATCGAGGGACGCCTCCAGAAGTATTATGCGGAGGTCTGCCTGCTCGAGCAACCGTTCGCGAAGAACCCCGACCTCAAGGTTGAGGAATACATGAAGCAGAACGCTGGGAAGTTTGGCGACGTGTCAGTGACCCGCTTCGTGCGCTACCGCCTTGGCGAGACCGCCGAAGCCGCTGCCGAGTAACCAACCTCAAAGAAAGTCCCCAAAGGAGGGCGGGTCTCCAGACCCGCCTTTCTTTTTTTGTCCCAACCCCCGAAATTTCGGCAATCCTACCCACAAAAAAATAATCCCCTGACCGGAGCAATCCGGCCAGGGGGAAAATTCTCTCCTGCTTTTCCTCTGCGCTCTCCGCAAACCCTGCGGTGAGGAAGTTTCCTTTAGTCGATGACTTCGAGGCCCATGCTGCGCGCGGTGCCCTTGACCATGCTCACAGCGCTCTCGAGGTTCGCGGCGTTCAGGTCGGGCATCTTGGTCTTGGCGATTTCCTCCACCTGCTTGAGCGTGACCTTGCCCACCTTGGTCTTGTTGGGGGTTCCGCTGCCCTTGGGGATGCCCGCGGCCTTTGTTAGCAGCACGGCCGCCGGTGGCGTCTTCGTGATGAACGTGAAGGAACGGTCCGCATAGACGGAGATGATGACCGGGATGATCAGGCCGGGCGTGTCCTTGGTCTTTGCGTTGAACTGCTTGCAGAAGTCCATGATGTTCACGCCATGCTGGCCGAGGGCGGGGCCCACCGGAGGGGCGGGGTTTGCCTGGGCGCCGGGCACCTGGAGTTTTACCTGTGCAACAAGTTTCTTTGCCATGTTTCTTCTCTAGTTCTTCCTGATTTGTGTTTTAAACGTTTTCCACCTGCAGCACGTCGAGTTCCACCGACGTGGGGCGCCCGAAGATCGAGACCATCACCTTCAGTTTGCCCTTGTCCTGCTCAACCTGTTCCACCGTGCCGAGGAAGTTCGCAAACGGTCCCTCGATCACCTTTACCTGGTCGCCGACGCGGTAGTTGATCGTCGCCAGCTTGCGGTCGCTCTTCTCTTCCATCGTGTCGAGCACGTTGGCGACCTCGCTTGTGGGCAGGGGAGTGGGGTGGTCGCCTTCGCCAAGGAAGGCCGAAACCCCGGGGATCTTCTGCACGAGCGCGAAAATTTCCGCGTCCTCTTCCATCTCGATGAGCACGTATCCGGGCATGATGTTCTTCATGACCTCGTGCTTCTTGCCATTCTTGATTTCCACGAACTTGCGCGACGGGATGACCACCTGGGCCACCTTTTCGCGCAGGTGCTCAACCTGCACCATGTGCTCGATGGTCGTCTTAATCTTGTTTTCGTAACCTGAGTAGGTGTGGATGGCGAACCACTTCTTGTCCATGACGTCCAGTCTCGAATCTTTTTCGGTGGTCACTTAGAGGCCCATCACGATGTTAAGGATCTGGCCCAGAATCCAGTCAAACCCGCCCAGCACGGCGGTAATGGCGAGGGTCACGATGATGACGACCACAGTGGCGCCATAAAGCTCATTACGCGTGGGCCACGTCACCTTCTTCATCTCGGCTTTCACTTCACCATAAAAAATGGCGATGCGCTTGAAGAAGCCGTGTTTCTTTTCCAAACTCTCTTCCATCGGGTCTCCGCCTTAAATCGTTTCCCGGCGCGCCATTGCTGGGCTGTCCGCACCGGGCCAAAACTGTGAAAACCTTGAACCACCGACTTTATTTCACCGCCCGTGGCTTTTCCCGCAGGCAATAAAACTCCCACCCCATTTGCGCATTTCGCAAATGAAAGTGGCAGGCCAGGAGGGACTCGAACCCCCAACCCTCGGTTTTGGAGACCGATGCTCTAGCCACTTGAGCTACTGGCCTAAAACAAGTTACCTCAATATTTTGCGCCCCGAAACTGCTCCGGCATACCAACGCCTTGGGACACGTTGGGAGCGCAGGCATACACTATACCAAAGAGCGCGAGATATTTAGGGCCGGGGGGCGAAATCCGCAGGGTACAGGCCAGCCCAGAATGGTTTCCAGCCCCGGCTGTTTGAGATTACATGGCACCCTGATTCACCGGAACATTTGAGCCGATGAAGGAGGATCACCCCCAATGCACTACTTTTTTGCCGCCGTCGTAGCCGTTACTGTTAGCATAGACACCTCAGCCCAGGGCCAGAAGGTAGCCTACAGCCCTCGTGGCGAGACCACCGCAAACAGGTCGGATTACAGCGTCAGTTACTCAACCATCCCCCGGCGCCCTCGGTCCTATGACTACTATTACAACAATCGCGAGTACGCAGGCCAGACCCAGCGCGTAGCGGCCCGCGTCACTCCCGTCCCCCAGCCGGTGCGCCGCGTCATAGGGGCCGTTAAGCCCTATTCGGAGTCGGAATATGCGAATCTGGTCATGAAAAACGCGCGGGAAACCAGCGGGGAGGTTGAGGAGTCGCAGGAAGCACAATCTGCGGGAACCACTGCGTCAGCCGAGACCGTCCTGACTCGCGCCATCGCGAAACCGACCACGACCACCATTGATGGCGTCTTTGAGGCGGTCGTGGAGGAGGTTACCCCCGAGGGTTTGCTGGTCACAAAGGCGGGTGACCTGCGTCTGCGCGGGCTGAGTTTCCCCTCCGCAGGCGCTGCCAACGAAATGGAAAAGGCCTGGGGGGAGAAGATCGTGGGCCAGTTGCGGGCCCTGCTCGCAGGTCGCAAGATTTTCTATACCGTGGATGCGCCCGCACAGGATGAGAACAAACGCGCCCTGATCATTGCCCATTTCGCGGATGGCACCGAGCTCAATCGTATGCTCATCGAAAGCGGCTTCGCCAGCGTTCAGTCCGGGCAGTTCGCAGACGTGTCAGCCTATCGCCCCCTCTACGATGCGCAGGACATGGCTCGCGCGGCGCGCCGGGGAATCTGGGAGCAATAGCCAGCGCGCGAGTTAGCGGGCTGGTTGATTCGTTCATGAATCTGCTGCCGCCGTCTGGCAATCGCTGCAATCCGCTGACGGACACTCGACTGCGACAGCCAATCCGCCCGAATGGTTTGACTCGAAGCGGGTTCATGGTAGTGACACACATATTCTGAAACCAAAACCAATTAGGGGAGCCACGCCATCATGAGGCACCACCGCCAAACAACCCTGAGTCTCGGAATGATCCTGGTAACTCTCGCCACTGCCACCGTTGCGCAAAAGGTGGAGTACAGCCCCCGCGGCTCAAACACGGCGAGCCGCAGCGATTACTCAGTCAGCTACGGGTCGCGCCCCAAGTATCCCTCAAACTACGATTACTACTATAACAACAGTTCCTACAACTTCCAGCTGCCCCCGGTCATAGTCGTTACCCCGGTTCCCACTCCGGAGAAACCCCGCGTCATCGGTTATGTGAAGCCCTACACCGATGAGCAATACAGCCAGCTTGTCATCGATGCGATGACAAAATCCGGCAGCCTGACGGAGGAGGCACCCGCCACCCCGGTACCTGCCGCCCCGACGCCCACACCGACCGAGAGCGAACGCACCGCCGGCCTGATTGGCATGGGGGCAAAATCTGTTACGGTTGCGGCCACTCCCGCTCCCACGCCTGTGGTGACGGCCACAGTGATGGCCACACCCACGGCCGACCGACCGCAGGAACTCTATACGGCGTGGGTGGACACGATTACATCTGACGGGATCATCAAGACGAACGTCACGGATCTGCGTCTGCGCGCGGTCCGCCTGCCCAACCCCGATAGCGATAATCCCAATGAGCGCGCCTGGGGCGAAAAGGTCCTCGCAGGAATGCGCCGCGTTCTCAACGGCCACCGGATCTATTACACAACCGGCAAACCCGAGAAGGACGACAAGGGAACCCTGCTCGCTGTGGCCCATTGGCGCGACGGAACCAACATCAACAGCCTGCTCATCAATTCTGGTTACGCGGTGATTGTACCCGAGCAATTCCAAAGCGAAGCTGGTCTCCAAATGATGCGAAAAGCACAGATGGAAGCGAAAGAGGCAAAGCGGGGATTCTGGGAGGATGTGAAGTAGGGAAACCGCCCTTTAAGTAGACGCGGGTTTGTTGGATTCCGTCATGGGGCGTCCACGATAGAAGTTGGGTTCGCCGGCAGGGGAGCTTGGGATCTTACCCAATCGCCTTTGAAGCGTCAAAATCAGACTCTCGAACCGATATTCAAAGAAATACCAAAGTTTGACCAATAGGCCTTCTCTGGCCATGACATTTCCGGCATTTCCCGCATTGATACCCCAGCAAACAAAGCATTTTCGGCATGCAGGAGGAGGAATGGGGCTGTGGATTCGCAACCTCAGCAACTTGTATCGCCAGCCATTCCAAATCGCAGCAAAACTATCCTTTTTCAGATCCCCAAGATACTGGTTACTCGAGCAGCACGGAGTAATCTGTCCGTTCGTGTGGACGTAGGGCTCCTTCCATGGGCTGGAACACTTCTGTGGAAACCGGTCGGGTATTGAGATTAAACGGGTAATTCTGCCAATCTTATCCCACATTGTTGCTGCGGGAGGAGCTGGAAGTTCCAAATGGTAGGGGGGAGGCACGTGTAACTCTACACCCAGTTCC
>JAIBAT010000065.1 GCA_019695055.1 Candidatus Sumerlaeaceae bacterium
CCTCACGAACTTGCTGCTCCATTGTGCAAACGGCATAGTGTTTATGGTTTTACTGCAGCGGCTGGGGATTCCCGGTGCATGGTTTGCAGCAGCATTGTTCTGTTTGCATCCGCTGAATGTGGAGTCGGTGGCGTGGGTCACCGAGCGCAAAAACGTGCTGTCCCTCTTATTTTACCTGCTGTGTGTATTGTCGTACCTTCGCTTTGCTTTTTCTGAAAAACCGTCGTCCTTATTAAGGGAGGACGAAGTTTGGCGTTGGCGTCCCTATGCTGTCGCCATGCTGTTCTATATTTGTGCGCTGCTATGCAAAACCGTCGTCGCGACGCTCCCGGCGGCACTGCTTATTCTCCTGTGGTGGAAAAAGGACAAACTACGTAAGGCAGACCTTCTGCCGCTGGTTCCATTCCTGAGTTTGGGAGCGGTGTTCGGATTCGTAACGGTCTGGATCGAAAAGCACCACGTCGGAGCTTCAGGCGTGGATTGGTCGCTTCCATTCCTCGGAAAATGTCTTCTCGCCGGGCGCATCCTGTGGTTTTACCTGTGGAAGTTTGTCTGGCCGGAGAATCTGATATTCTTCTACGAAAGGTGGAAGATCGATCCGTCGGTTTGGTGGCAGTACCTCTATCCTGCGTTGGCTCTGGGAGCCCTCGTCGTCCTTTGGATAATGCGATCTCGGTTGGGCCGGGCCCCGTTTGCCGCGGCGGCCATATATGCGGTCACACTTTTTCCAGCTCTTGGTTTCTTCGATGTCTATCCCATGCTGTATTCCTATGTGGCGGATCACTTTTCGTACCATGCCCTCCTCCCTGTTTTTGCCGTTCTTGCAGCCGGATGTGTGCAACTCGCCACCCGGAGTACGTTGCCCCGGCCCGGCCCGGCAATCATTGCCGGTGGCCTTTTGCTGCTCGTCGGCACGCTAACATGGCGCCAATGTCACGTTTATGAAAACCTGTGGACACTTTATGGCGATATTCTGGAGAAAAACCCGACCGCATGGGCGGCGCACAACAATATTGGTAACCTGTACTTCGATGCACGAAACGAAAAGAAGGCTGGGGAACACTACCGGGAGGCCCTGAGACTTTACCCTGCAAATGCAGAGGCGCACAGCAATCTAGGGCGGGTTTACAACGTGGATCGGCGGTTTGAAGACGCAGAGAAGGAATTTCGCACCGCCCTGAAGATTCGACCAGACTATTGCGAGGCCAATTACAGTCTTGGCTGGGCCCTGGCGAATCTTGGGAAATGCGATGAAGCGGAGAAACACTTTCGTGAAGCTGCCAGGGCACGCCCCCATGACCCCGTGGTGCAGTGCAGTTTTGCCACCGGCATGGAGATGTGCGGGCGAATTGCGGAAGCGGAGTCAATCTATAAATTGGTCTTGCAGTTGCAGCCCGGGTTTCCCGTTGCCGTCGAAAGTCTGGCCCGAATTGAGAGGAAGCGCCGGGAAAACGCCTACCCCAAATAGCTCAGGTGGCAGCGTAAACCAGCAGGCCATCCCGGATAGTGGCCAGCACACTTCCATTTCGGCGAAGCACACAGAAATCCGCACACTTCTGGGGATCGATGGATCCAAACTCACTTTCGCGATTGATGGATTTTGCCGGCACTTTTGTGCACATCTGAAGCGCGTGATCGAAGGGAATACTCCCCAACTTCTGCAGGCATGCCAACGCGTCGCCCATCAGGAGATTGCTTCCTGCGAGGGCGCCGGTTTCCACCAGGCGCACGGCGCCATCCTTGACCATCGTCATGCCGCCCACGCACGGAACCAACGTGCCGGGCTCCGTGGCTGTGGCACCCGTGGAATCCGTTACGGCGATGAGACGCCCCGTGCCTTTGATTCTATAAAGCAGTTCGATGGCGGGTCCTGAAAGGTGATGCCCGTCGGGAATCAGTTCCACCATGACATCGTCGTTAAGGAGTGCCGCCCCAATCAGGTTCGGATCGCGATGATGAAAGGGGTTCATGGCATTAAAGGCGTGGGTGGCCTGGTTCACATTTGGCAGTTGGAAGAATTCCTGAGCCAATTCAAAACCCGCTGCAGTATGTCCGAGCGAGACTTCCACTCGCCCGGGACATTTCTCGGCAATCAGCGCAATGAAATCCGCTGCATTTTCCAGTTCCGGAGCCACCGTGACTTTCAGGAGGAGGTCACCGCATATCTCCAGCATCTTTTCCGCGAACTTCAGGTTGATGGGCTGGACATAATCCAACCCAAACCCGCCCCGCCGCTCGGGATTAAGGAACGGACCCTCAAGGTGAATGCCAGCAACACGCGCGCCGGGGAACTGGGCGCCTCGAAGTAAATCCGCAAACTTCTGGAGGCCCGAAAGGTCGGCGTCCCTCTTCGGAACGGTGGTTGTGGCCACAATGGTGGTCGCACCGCCCCGGGCGGCGGTGGCGCTGATGGTAGCGATGCTTTCCGCCGTCCGGTCAAGGAAGTCACAGCCTGAGCAGCCGTGCATGTGGGTATCAATAAGGCCCGGAACGACAACCAGTCCCTCGCCGCGCGCATTAAAGATATTCGGCTCGATCCAGGCGGAGTTAAAATCCCCCATCATGGAGATGCGTCCGTCCTCGAAAAGGACGAGTACATTGTCGAGAATCATGCCGGGCGTATAGAGACGCCGACAGGCGATGCCACCGAGTTGAGTTTGCATGTGGGCTGTATCCCGTGCCCGAAACAGGGGTTCAACGCAAATCGGACCCGCGTACTCTTGGGGGCCTCCATTTATGTGAATCTCCGGGGGCGCAGTTGTAGATAGGGGGCGGTGTAAAGCGATTATGAGAAGCGGACAGGCATGTTTGAGAGTTTAAGCGAGCGGCTCGAGGGGGTATTCAAGAACCTCCGCGGGCAGGGCCAGATCACGGAATCCAATATCAAGGACGCCATGCGCGATGTCAAAATGGCGCTCCTTGAGGCGGATGTGAACTATAAGGTCGTGAAGGATTTCGTATCCCACGTCCAGGAAAAGGCCCTTGGGGAAGCCGTCCTGACGAGTGTCACCCCCGGGCAGCAGATGGTCAAGGTTGTCCACGACGAGTTGGTTGAGATCCTCGGGGGTGAAAGCGAACCCTTCGCGCTGCGTAAGGGAATGACGAATGTCATCCTGATGCTCGGATTGCAGGGAAGCGGCAAAACCACATTTTGCGGCAAACTCGCCAAGCGCTTTAAGAAAGAGGGCTGGAACCCGCTCCTCGTGGCCTGCGATATTTATCGCCCTGCGGCCGTGACTCAGCTTCACGTCGTCGGCGAAACTGCAGGCGTCCCGGTTTACAGCGAGGGAACCGACAAGCCGGCGGAAGACATTGCGCGCCGCGGTCTTGAGAAGGCGCGTGCCGAGGGACGGAACTTGGTCATCATTGACACGGCCGGACGCCTCCACATCGACGAAGTGAAGATGGATGAATTGCTGTCCATCAAGCAGGGCACCAAGCCCACCTACACATTCCTTGTGGCAGATGCCATGACTGGTCAGGATGCGGTTACCAGCGCATCCACCTTCAATGAGAAAGTGGGAATAGACGGCGTCTGCCTGACCAAAATGGATGGCGATGCCCGCGGCGGCGCGGCGCTTTCGATCCGAAGCATCACAGGCAAACCGGTAAAGTTTATCGGAAGCGGCGAGAAGCTCGACGATCTTCAGGAATTCTTCCCCGAGCGTATGGCCGGGCGCATCCTGGGCATGGGCGACATCGTCTCGCTTGTCGAAACCGCGCAGGAGCACTTCGACGAGAAGGAAGCAAAGAACCTCCAAAAGAAGATGCGGACGGCGAGTTTCACGCTGCAGGACTTCCTGGATCAAATGCAGCGCGTCCGGAAGATGGGACCACTGAAGAACCTGCTCGGCATGCTGCCCGGCATTGGCTCCGCGCTGAAGGATATCGACCTTCCCGAGAAAGATATGAAGCGCACCGAGGCCATCATCCAAAGCATGACGCAAGAGGAGCGCGATAATCCGGACCTTTTCACCGGTTCGCGCCGTGCCCGTGTGGCCCGCGGCAGTGGCACCACGCAACAGGACGTCAACGCTCTCATTTCGCAGTTCGAAAACGCCCGAAAGATGATGAAGGGCATGATGCAAATGACCGATCGCATGAAAACGGCCGGGGCAGCGGGTGAAGACGGGCCTGGCAGCATCACCGGCGGGAACCTGTCGGCACGGGATCGCGTCAAGCGCCTCCAGCGAAAAGCTTTCGAGAAGAAGATGAAGCAGAAACAAATGAAACGGGCGCGCCAAAAGCGCAAATAGGCTGATGTCATTTCGTATTAGGCCAGTCGAAAACTCTGGAAATCGAGCCCGCGGTTTGGGTAGGGCTTTATTCATGACTGGGGGAATCAAGAAACCAATTCGGGCCCTGTGGGGCTTTTTGCTCGCATTGGCGTTGGCCGGAGTTTCCACCGCAGCCACAGTTACCATAACCGGGGTTCCCGGGTCTGCTGCGCCGAGTCAGTCGCTGTCCGTGAACGTCAATTTTACGAAAACCGGATCCGATAAGGAGCAACGGCTGGTTTTTATCCTCGAACTCCGCCAGGTTGGCAGCAACGCCACACTGGCAAAGTGGACCTTGGACAACAGCAACGCCGGGTACAAGGGCGCCTCTGGCACCATTCCATTCTCCGTGACCATTCCGTCCAATACCACGGGCCAGGTGTATTTTGCAGCCTGGGCCTCACCGTGGAGTGTAAACCGGGCCACAGTTGCTCGCTACAAGGCTTACCCTACCAACGGGACCTTCACCTACCTCTGGTCTGGTGGAGGGTATGGCGTTACACAGAACCTCTATTACTTAAGCACATTGGTTGCCCCGAAGCCCTCGGGAAACACCACCTACTGCAGCGGCCTCGCCTTTGATGCGTTCATCACGGCATGGAAGGACTACAACACTTCCTACAGCCACACACTGATCGGTCCCATTTCCACGGCGACCCAGATGGAGGCGTTTCGCAAGATCTGGTACGGCGTAACCGATGCAGAAAAGCTCGCCGCGCGCGCCATTCCCGACTATAGCGTCGGCGTGGAAATCACCGACTGGGAGGAAGCCCAGGAAGGCGATTTCGTCCAGCTTTGGCGCCACAGCGGTAGCGGCCACAATCCGCTCTTTGTAAGCTGGATCCGAAATGGTTCTGGAACAATCACCGGCGTCAACTATTGGGGCAGTCAGGGCTCCACCAACGGCATTGGCTACAATTCCGAATCCTTCGGAGTTTCCAGCGGAATTGATCCCGCACGTTTCTACCTTGGCCGCCCGCGAAAGCCGCGCGACCAGGCGGACTACGATTGGGCCCTGGGAACAGGAAATACCTCCGCCAGCCCGACCAGCATCACCGCCAGTGTTGGCGATTGGCGTGATTACTAAGTCTCACCAGCTTTAATTTTGATTTATGCAGGTTCAGACCTTGTTGGAAGCAGATTGAGATTTAGGGAGCAGCTTATTCAAATGACAGAAGGCGTACCTCAACCCAACGAGACGGAACGCATGAGTTACGCCGTGTTTGAGAAGGCCGGGCGCTACATGACCAAGGTTGCCGCCCGACTACAACGAGCGGCAGCCAGCTTGGAGGATGCCCACATTCCCTATGCCGTAATAGGCGGAAATGCGGTCATGTCCTGGGTGGCCAGGGCAGACGAGACAGCAATTCGTCCGACGCAGGACGTGGACATTCTGCTCGAGCGATCGAGGCTCGACCAGGCCAAGAAGGCACTGGAAACAGTAGGGTTTCATTATCGCCATGTTGCTTCAATTGACATGTTTCTTGACGGACCAGAGGGCAAAGCTCGCGAAGCGATTCATGTGATCTTTGCCGGGGAATTGGTGCGTCCAGATTATCTCCTTCCGGCACCACAACTTGCTGAGACGACAAGATCACCTGAGAATTTCAGCATTCTGTCATTACAGGCTCTCGTTCGCATGAAGCTCACCAGCTATCGCCTTAAGGATCAGGTCCATCTGCAGGATTTGGTCAGCGTCGGATTGGTTACCTCGGCGTGGCTTGATGGGCGTTATCCTCCGGTTTTGGAGGAACGACTTAAGCGCATTCTGGACAACCCGGAAGCCTGAGTGTAGTCAGGCTTTTCCGAATTTCTTCTTCTTGGGTTTTCCAAATTTGACGTCTGCCGGGATTGTGCTGGCAGCGTCGAATTTCCTGAACTTCACGCCGGCAGGCTTGGTGCCATCCGAATCAAATTTCCTGAACGGCTTTCGCGCGCCCTTGTGAAAAGGTTTCTTATCCGAACTGTCCTTGGGCGCGAATTTCCTAAACTTGCCACCGCCGGGTGAAAATGGCCGGGGCTTATACTTATCATCGCGACGTTTGGGGGGCGACTGCAGCCTTTCCAGCCTCTGACCCTGCACGCCGATGCGGTCCGGGCCGGTGATGCTGTCCTTGGCCATCAGGAGTGCGGCCATCTTGTTGGCGGCCTGGGCCAGGCCAAGCTCCTCTTCGATGGTGGTGACAAACTTCTCTGCTTCGGAATCCACGGGCTGCATGCGCAGGGTTTCCAGCAGCTTGTTCTGATTGGCGCGCTTCAGTTCCTTGTGGGTCGGGATCAGGCTGTATTGCATGGAGCCGACTTTGGACTGGATGCGGCGCAGCCCGTGGTACTCCTGCGGTGTTACGAGCGTTACGGCGACTCCCTTGCGCCCGGCGCGGCCGGTGCGCCCCACGCGGTGTACGTAGCTGTCCGTGTCGTAGGGGATGTGGTAATTGAAAACGTGGGAAACGTCAGCCACGTCAATGCCCCGCGCGGCAACGTCCGTGGCGACAAGCACCTGGAACTCACCCTTACGGAAACCGTTCAGCACCCGCTCGCGCATGGGCTGTTCCATGTCGCCGTGAAAGGATTGCGTTGGCACGCCGCGCGCCGCGAGCGTGCCGGCCAGCCGGTCCACCTCGCTCTTCGTGCGGCAGAAGATCATCGCCCGGGTCGGTTCGAGACTGTCGATGAGGCGCATGGTCGCGTCGTCGCGCTCGTGTTCGTCG
>JAIBAT010000012.1 GCA_019695055.1 Candidatus Sumerlaeaceae bacterium
AACTTCGGGCGAACATGACAAGCGAAGAGTGGTCGTCATCGGCGGCGTGACGTGACCGTCCGGCCCACCGAACGCTCGAATAAGCAGCAAGCGGCGGAGGGGCGCCGTTAGGCGCCACGGAGCCGATTGTCAGCTTCATTCGTGGGTTCGGCGGCTGTCTCGATAGCAGCATCGGCTCGAGCTTCGGAAACGTTCTGTCCTTCATGTGATCGCCAGTGTTCGGCGGGTGTCAGCAAGATAGCTTACTGTGTCGCCGGAGTATTCTGGCACCGTCTGCCAATCGTCGGGTAACGCAGAAAGGCCCGCAAGTTCCCCCATTGTCATTGGAGATAGAGCAAGTTGAGAGATGTCTTTGGCGGCATCCAGTACGGTGACCTGCGTCTCAAGATCGCATTGGAATTCCGGCTGACCTAGGTCGAGTGGACGCCTGCGAGCAACGCACCAGAGATTCCTCAACTCGACGATGCTCCGAACCATCGCAGAAATGTCCCCTTGCGCGCGCTTGAAGAGGTCCGTCTTCCAGAAAATGACCCAGCCATAATCCACCGCAGTCTCTGGGAACGCCGGCGGCACAATCTCGTGAGCCGTCAGGATTCCATCGTTCACCAATAGTTCCGGGCTCACCAGCATGGGGTTGCCTGCGAAGGCCGAGAAGCACTGGTAGGGGGAATCCCCGTAGCTGGTCGGCCCGAGGGGCAGTACCTGCCAATAGGCCATGTCCGCCGCCTGCAGCCAGTCCAGGAATCGGTAGGCCGCGGGGCCCAGGTCCCCGATGCCGTAGGGGCCGGGTAGCGATGTCGGGTGAAGCAGCAGGCCAGCAAGGCGCTGGTCAAGAGGCATGAGTCAAAAGCTCCTGTTGAAAGTCGTATGACCAAAGAAAAAGGCCCCGCCACAGGGCAATTGCAAGCCTTTGGGTGGGGGGGCAAGATGTGTGGAGCGTCCGGGCGCGATTTGCGGCGCCTTATGGACTATCTCCGGGCTATCATGTGGATGGCATAACAATATCATGGCCAAATTTGAGAGGTGGCACAAGATGTTGTAATGCCAAATCTGAGTCCGAGGCTGCTACAACGTAGCTGTCACTACGTGGTTATTCCTCGCGGATACCGCAGAAGAGCTTGTTTTCCCACTTATAGTTGGAGTTCTCGACCTCGGCGCTCCAGATGTGGCCGGTGTTGCTGGTCAGGTTCTGGTCCTCGGTGGTGAAGTCCTTGCGGTAGCCCAAGGGGCGCAGGTGGCGCGCGGCGGTGCGGCGGGCGGCGCGCTCCACCACGTTCAGGGGCGATTCCTCCACCTGGCTTTTCAGCGCGTCGTCCCATTCCTGGCGCGTGACGCCGTAATCGGCCAGCTTGTAACGGTCGAAGCCCTTGTGAAATTCCAGCAGTTCCGTGCGGAACAGTTCGATGAGCTTCTTCGCCTCGGCGGCCTTGCCCTGCCAATGGTGGATGTAAATCAGGTTGCGGAACGCGAGAGTCAGCATGGCGACGTTTTGGTAAACGGCGCGCTGGTCCATGTTTTCCCAGTAGGTGGCGTGGCTGCGGTGGGAGTCGAGGGCGAGGTAGTAGCCTTGGGCGGCAACGCCCGCGATGACATAATCCTCGTTCTTGAGGCGCTTCTTCACGTCCTTGAGCAGGTACTCATTGACGAGTTCTGCCAGGTGCGTGTCGGCCTCGCTCATGTCGTGCTGGATAAAGTGCTCGCGCCAGTGGATGTAGGTGTAGTGGGTGAGGAATGCGGCGACGTTGCGGGCCGTAATCTTGGCATCCTTGGAGCCACAAAGGCCCGCCAGGACGCCAAGGAATCCGTCGGTCATGGTGTCGGGGTTACCCTTCAGCACCTTGGTGCAGGTCTCTCGCGCCTGAACCAGCGCGATCTTCCAGCACTGGGGGCCAACTTCCTGGGCCTTGCCCAACTTCGTGCGGCGCAGGTACGGGCGGCTTTCGTCCACCAGCTTGAACATGGCGTTGGAATCGAGGAATCCGACCCAGCGACCAAAGGAGTTGTTGTTGTGCCAGTCGCTCAGGGAGGTGTTGCCGCGAAGCTTCACCGTTTGCGGCTCGTGCTTGGCCTTGTGGAACTTGCCTGTCATCTTGCGCCGGATGAAAAAGTCTGGCGAGGCGGAAAGATAGGAAAGCTGCGTCAGCTTCACGACCTTCTGCTCAAAGTTCATGCCGGACTTCGAGGTGAAGGTCAGCGCTTCGAGATCCTCGAAGTGACTCCAGCAGTAATCCACGCCCTCGCTGTTCAGCTCGCTGTCCACCTTGGCGATGGTACGGTCGATGAGCTTCTTCACGGAGGGATTGCTGTAGGTGACCCACTCGCTGAACCCGCGGTCGCGGAATACCAACGACACGAGGTCGCCGTTGGGCATTTCGAGTTGGTTCCACGACTTCATGAGGATGTCGTTGTCCTGATCGATGGCCTGCACGTTGTCGAGCAGCAGCAAGAGATGCGGCTTCTTGATTTTCGCGGCTTTGGTAAAGGCGAGGAACTCCTCATGGAGAATCTTGATCACGCCGTCGGAAATTCCGCCCTCTGGGAACCAGAAGGGGAGTATGAACTGCTCCTCGCCGTGGGCTGATTCGAGAAACTCATGATAAGTTTCCACGAGTTTCCAATGAAACAGGAGTCCCATGCGGATACATAGGCGGCGATCAAAGTCGTTGTCCAGGAGCGGAAGAATGACATGGAAAGGCACTGTAGCACAGGGCGACATCACGCCAGTGCGGAACATTTCCATGAACGTGCCGTAGGTGTTTTCCCCCTGCTCATAATCCAACTCCACCATGCGGTGCAGGGTGTCAGGGTCCACGTCCATGGTCGTGAAGGGTATCATGGCACGCTCGTCGAACTTCTCCGCCAGGGCCTGGCGTATATAGTAGGAGACCGACGAGTAAAGGCGCAGAAAGACACGGTAGCTCTTCTGCATCATTTCCGTCCAGTTCTTGCCGCGAACGATTTCCGTGCCGATGACCGTGGAAACCGGGGAAATGCGCTCCACAAACTTGGGAGGTTCGGAGATTTCGTCTATGAATTCGTCGAGGTCGGCGTCGTCCAAATCTGCGGGTAGCAATGTTTCAAGATCAACGCGGGAACCGACATGGAATGAGTGACAGTGATAAAGAGGGTGAAGCTGGTTCGTGGGCATTAAGCGCCGTAATCTCAATTCTAAACGGGATCGTTTCTGGTCTTTCTTGAACCAGACGCGGTTGGTTAAGCCGCGCCAATTGAGGCATGTCAAGGAATTTCAATTGCTGAAGGATACGGAGATTGTGCCGGATTTCACAAACAGAGGGGGCAACCGGACCCGGATTTGAGGTATTACGGGGCACCAAGCCGAGCCACAACTTTGGCCCATAAGTCTAATAAATCCAGCTTCTTGATCCATGAATCGAGGTAGGCTTGGTCGAGATACCCCGCCTTGATCTCACATATGCCTGTTATGTCCTGCAATTGCTTCTCACTTGAACCTGATTGTCTGGCCCAAAGCAGCTTGGAGAGGATGGAATCCTCCGCGGAGGGTAAGCAGGCGCTAAAATCTGGTGCCTCCACACGGATCCTTCGCCCGAAGCAGGATTGATCAAAAGGCTGATTTTTAAGTGGCCAGAAGTCTATTTTGGCCCCGGATTCCACTTCGATTAGGCCAAAGGGGCGGTCCTGTTGGAGCGCTGTAGTGGCGGAATTCGCATCGAAGTAATAGCGGGGTGGTTGGAAAGCGATTCCCAATCGGGCAATTCCCGCCGTGGTGATATCCACCACAATATCGGTATCGTGGGTCGATCTTGGCACCCCGTGGTAACTGGATGCAACCGATCCTGTAATCATATATGGAATCTGGGAACTCTCCAATACCTCGATGGTTCGACTTAGTAGTTCCTGTTGCGACATTTTTCAAGACGCTTGAGCATCAGTTCATTGAACTCAGGTTCCGGCATGTCGGGGAACTGCTTTCGCAGGCCAGCCACGAACAGCTTCCGAACCATTTCGGTAAGGGCGAATGCTTCGGCCATGCGTTGTGCACCCGTCATGGCGCGTAGCGCCTCGATTCTACGGGAATGCAGTGGGTCGTGCAGTGGGTCCATAACAAGGCTAACTCTGGGTGGTGCGGTGAAGGAAACTCAATGGGATAATTGTCTTCCGCTTGCTGCACTGCGCATGAAGTCTCACACACCAAACTGCCGCAGATGGTGATCCAGATGCTTGCCGTTAACGAGGCGCCAAAAAGACAGTTCCGTTGGGCCCATGATCGGGCTCACAGCTCTGCGGTTGGGTTCCCGGCCCGACTCCTCAACAAACCGCCGCATCAAGACGAGCACCTCGGCGCGCTCGGTCTCGAGGGTTCCTGAAGATTCAGGGAAGAAGATCCTTGGGGCCTTCACGTTGCGAGCGAAATGAAAGTTCCGCACGATGAACTTGAAAATTGGGCGAATTAGGAAATTGCTGCGGTCCTCTACCCCCTCCAGCTCGCCAAGCGACATCTTTAGAGACTGCGCCAAATGGGCCAGCACCTGGGAGGCGCTCATGGTGCCCCATTTGCGCTGGGAGTCACCGGTGATGCCCTGAAGCCGCTGTTCAAAGCTGGGAAGTGTGCTTTCGTCGAGGGAGATTTTGGGCATCGGTTTAGTGTCTCGGGAGCATGCTCTATACAGATCGCAAATCAGGCGTCGCGAAGGGTGGCTACTTCTTCAGCTTCGGATTAATCGCATCCTGCAGGCCGTCGCCGAGGAGGTTAAACGCCAACACCAGCATGGCGAGCGCGGCTGCGGGGAAAGCCACGGGCCACCACTCGGTGGGGAAGTTCGCCTTGCGCAGGCCGTTGTCGATCATGGAACCCCAGCTCAGGGACTCGGGATCGCCAAAACCCAGGAAGCTGAGCGATGCCTCGCTCATGATGGCCCCGGCGATGCCGGCTGTGTACCAGATGATGACCGGGGCGATGCAATTTGGCAGCACGTGGCGTATCACGATGGCCCCATGGCCGGCGCCGAGGGCGCGGGCGGCATTCACAAAGTCCAACTCCCGTGTAGCCATGACCTGAGCGCGCATCAGGCGGCAAATTCCCGGCCAGCTGGTCAGGCCCAGCACCAGCGCAATGTGAAAAACCGTGGTTTGCGGGAAAATGGAGATAACAGCGATGGCGAGTATGAGAAACGGGAACGCCAGAAGCATATCCACGAACCGCATGATGGTAGCGTCCACGCCACCGCCAATGTAGCCAGCCAGCGCTCCGAGAGTGATGCCAATGAGAGAGGCAAGCGTTACTACAGCCACCCCGACCATGAGGGAGGTCCGGGCACCGAAAATAACGCGGCTCAGAATATCGCTGCCGGAGGTGTCGAGACCCAGCACATGGCGCGGCGCATCTGCGGCGACCGTTTTGCCGTAGCGCGGCGCATCCAGCCAGTAGGGCGGCTCGACGCGGCGGCTGGCATCGCGATCCTTTGGCGGATAGGGGGCCAGTACGGGCGCCAGAGCCGCCATCAGGACGAAGAAGATGACCAGAAACCCGCCGAAAACGGCGACTTTGTCGCGCCGCAGCCGCTTCCAAACCGCCAGCGGGTGCAAAGGCCCACGGGAAGCCTGCGATCCGTCGTCGGCCGCGGCTTCGGCTGTCTTGATCTGGTCAATGGTACTGAGGTCTGCCATAGTCGCGAACACGTTTCGGTTGTGGCGCGTGGCATTGTCAACGTCGGGATGGCTCCATTGTGAAATCGCTGCCACATTTCACTTCACAACGCCCGGTGTTCTGATACCGGATTTGCCGCCATGGGTTGTGAACGCGACGACAAGCTGTCCCGCCGCAGATTCCTGCGTGCCGCCGCGGGGCTGGCCGGTCTGCCATTGGTCGGTGGCGGCCTTGGCATGCTTGCGGGGTGTTCCCGGGGGCGCTCCATCGAGGAAATGGCCCGCCAGCTTGTGGTGGGGATTCCGCGCGACATTCGGACTTTTGATCCAGCGTTGGCCGTTATGGCTCTCGATGGCGCCATCAACGCCAACATCCACGACACTCTGGCCACCTGGGACCGCAAAACGTTGAAACTGGTGCCAAAGCTGGCGACATCCTGGGATACCCCGGACAATGGCAAGACATGGACCTTCCACCTGCGCAAAGGGGTGAAGTTTCAGGATGGAACGGACTTCAACGCCTCGGCCTGCAAGTTTCACTTTGACCGCATCATGGATCCGAAAACGAAGAGCAATCGCGTCACACGGACGAAGTTCATCGACTATCTGGAGGTGGTGGATGAGCAAACGTTTCGCTTCCACATGAAACGGCCATTTTCCGTGTGGCCGGAGATGATGGCGGACGCCTGGACGGGATTTGTGTCGCCAGCGCAGGTTCAGAAGATGGGTTCCGATGATTACAAGAGCCACCCTGTTGGGACAGGGGCGTTCAAATTTGTGAAGCGAGAGCGTGACCAATATATCATTCTCGAGCGGAACCCCAACTATTGGCGCCCCGACTGGATCAAGTTTGAGGAGTTGGTCTTCAAGGTTGTGCCCGAGCCGACCACGCGTCTGTTCCTGCTTGAGCAGGGGTTGATAGACATTACAGACATCTCTTGGGCCCATGTGGACGCGGCTAAGCAGGGCAAGGGAATCATAGTGGACACGGTGCCACTGCTGGCCATCCGATATGTCGGGCTGAACAACATGAAGCCACCGTTTGACGACGTGCGAGTGCGGCGGGCCGCCAACTACGCCATAAACCGCGAGGCGATCTGCAAGTATGCCTTCCGCGACAACATCATGCCAGCGTATGGCCCCTTGCCGGCGGCGTTGCCGATGTACAATAAAAACATCGAGAAATACGTCTACAATCCCGACAAGGCGAAAGCTTTGCTCCGCGAAGCAGGGCACACGAAACCGGTTAAGGTTGTTCTGTGGGCGACTGACAGCTCGGACGACAAGACCCTTGCCGAGGTGGTTCGTGAGGATCTAAGGGCGGCGGGTTTCGACTTGGAGGTATTGCAGTTCGATCGAACAGTATACTGGTCCAAGTTTGACCCATACCAGACGAATGATGGGCAATGGTTCCCGACCCGCGAGGGATGCTTCGATATGTTCATCGGCGGCTGGGTGGGTGGCGAAAGCGCGCACGGATTCCTCGACCCGCTGTTCCGTTCCTCTAGCAGTAGCAACAGCGCCTTTTACAAGAATCCCGAGGTGGATCGGTTGGTGGAGGCGTACCAGGCCATTAGCGACGAGGCGGAGCAGCAAAAAATCTATGACAAGCTGCAGGAAGTCATCGTTTCCGATGCGCCGTGGATTTTTACCTACTCAAACAAGGTCATCAAGGGAATCAATAAGCGGGTCGCAAATTATCAGGCGCATCCTGCTGATGAATTCGAATACGATGGCGTGACAATCTCGGCGCAGGGAAAGGTTTAGCAGCATGTGGCTGACGATCCTTAAGCGCCTGGTTCAGGCCGTTCCGACCATCATTGGGGTGACGATCCTCGTCTTTCTCCTTATGTCAAAGACTGGCGATCCTGTGAAGAACCTGCTTGGCCCCGAGGCGTCCCCGGAGGAGATTCAGCAACTGCGCCGCGAGCTGAAGTTGGACCGCCCGCTCTATGAGCGGTATCTGGGGTGGGTGTCCGGCGCAGTGCGGTTCGACTTTGGAAAGAGTTACTCGGACCCCAAACAGGATGTTGGTCCACTCATTCCTCCCAAGGTATTGGCGACACTGGAACTGGCCACGGTAACCATGTTCGTAGCGACGGTTGTCGCCCTTTTTGTGGGGGTGTTTTCTGCGGCGAAGCCTGGGGGGCTATTTGATGGCTTGTCCCGCACCATGATTTTTGTCTTTCTTGCAATGCCAAGCTTTTGGCTGGGAATAGAGTTAATTATCTTGTTTTCGCGCAAAGTTCCGCTCTTTCCACCTGCAGGAAAGTCGGATTTGCCCTTCTTCACCCTGGAAGGACTCAAATCCCATTTCTCCCATTTGGCATTGCCAGTGATGACGCTGGGAATCGGTACCGGGGCCGCGCTTTGCCGCGTCCTGCGCGCTTCGATGCTTGAGGTGCTTCATGCGGATTTCGTGCGCACGGCCAAGGCAAAGGGCCTTTCGGGCCGGACGGTCCTGATCAAGCACGCCTTCCGTAATGCGCTCATCCCCTTTGTGACGCTTTCGGCCCTGACTTTTGCAGGGCTGCTTGAGGGAAGCATCATCGTGGAGACCGTGTTTGCCTGGCCGGGAATGGGTCGCCAGATGGTGGAGGCCATCAAGGGGCGCGACGCCCCCATAGCCATGGCGGGCGTGCTGCTGGCGGCCATGCTGTACGTGACGATCAACCTGATTGTTGATGTCCTGTATGTCGTGATTGACCCGCGTGTGCGCCTCGACGGGGGTGCCGCAAAATGAAGGAGTTCTTTCTAAGTCTGAAAGTGGTGTGGCGCAAGCTCAAGCGAGACCGCAGCGCCATGGTGGGGCTGTGCGTCGCCATCGGGTTGGTTTGCACGGCCCTCATATCAGTTTATGTCGCCCCGTTTGATCGGGTCATCCAGCAGGACCTGCCAAAGGCCCTGCAGCCTCCAAGCGCCGAGCATTGGTTCGGTACCGACTACCTCGGCCGGGATGTGTTCCTCCGTATCCTGTACGGGTCCAGGATTTCGCTGGTTGTCGGAATCGTGGTGGTGGGAATCGGCATGTCCATCGGGCTCCTGCTGGGCACCTCGGCCGGATATTTTGGCGGATGGTGGGATGCCGTGGTTATGCGCCTTACAGACATCATGCTGGCGTTCCCGTTTTTGTTGCTTGCCATCGCGCTGACGGCCGTGCTGGGCAAGCCGTCGCTCACCAATACGATTCTCGCGCTCGGAGTTGCGTCCTTTCCGTCCTATACCCGTCTCGTGCGCGGTAACGTATTGTCTTTGCGCGAGGAAAGCTACGTCGATGCCGCACGGGTCTGCGGCGCAAGTCACAACCGCATCATGTGGCGCCACCTGATGCCCAACCTGATGGGTACACTTATCGTCTACGGAACGCTCCGCATTTCGACCGCAATTCTTGCTGAGGCGGGACTAAGCTACTTGGGTCTGGGTGCCCAACTTCCGACACCCACCTGGGGCAACATGCTCAGTGACGGTCGCGATTTTATTATCTTCTTTGAATGGCTCCCGTTGTTTCCGGGTCTCGCCATCCTGCTGACGGTGGCCGGATTCAATCTCCTCGGCGATGGTCTCCGCGACGCACTGGACCCCAAGACGCGCAGGTAATGCCCCGCTTCTAAACCAATACTGGTGCTGCGGTTGACTCCCTGGGAATGAATGCCTGGGGGACGAGGTGCTCCTCAGCGGGGCGGTCGTTGTTGTCTATGCGCTTGAGCAGCAGCTCAACGGACACTCGGGCGATCTCCTCAAGGTTCTCCTCCGTGGTCGTCAGCGTGGGCAGCAGGTGGGATGTCCACAGGCTGTTGTCAAATGTTGCGATGGAAATATCCTGCGGAATGCGCAGGCCCGCCTGGAGCAGCGGCCTATAGGCGATCATGGCGCACACGTCGTTGACTATCACTAGGGCCGTCGGGCGGCTCGGGCGGCTCAACATGGCGATCATCTGACCCTCCCAGCCCTGCTGTAATGGAATCACGTGAGCCGGATCCAACTGGCAGCCGTTTGCCTCCAGCGCTCGCTGCACCCCCTCAAGTCGTTCCCGCGCGCAGCGGTTCTCATTGTCGGCACCGATGAAACCGATGCGCCGGTGCCCCAAATCGAGCAGGTGCTTTGTCTCCTGGTAGGCCGTGTCGGTTTCATTGCTCGTCACCGAGTCGGCCATCAGCCCCTCGACCCTCCCCACCACGACAAAAGGGAATTTCCGAAGACGCAGCTCGAGCAAGTGGTCCGCTCCGGTCTGCACCTTCCAGTCGTGGACCGGAAAAATCATGAGTCCTTCAGCGCGATGCTGAAGCATGATTTCGATGTTACGCTTCTCAAATTCGACATCCTGCTCGCTGTCAGCAATAAGCACCTGATAGCCAAGCTTGGCGACCTGGTGCTGGACGCGCCGAAAAAACAATATGTAGAAGGGGTTTTGAAGATCGGCGGCGATAAACCCCAGGACATGGCTCTTTTGAAGAGCGAGATTCTGCGCGATACGATTTGGGCGGTACCCTAATTGCTCAGCCAGAGCTGAAACCCGCTGTCGTGTGGAATCGGTCACACCGGGCTTGTTGTTGAGCACACGCGAAACGGTCGCGATGGACGTATTCGCCATGCGGGCGAGGTCATTGATGGTGATGGCCAAGGTGGTCTCCCCCTGTGTCTTTTTGCAAATTTACAGTGGGAATGGCCGAAAAGGCTTTCGGAAAACAAGAACTTTGTTTTCAGGCTGGACGGAAAGCTCAGGCGGAGAGTGGCGGGGCGCGGATTTAGTCAGCCCGTAAATACGTGAAAACCCGCGTCGACAGTAATCCGTAATTTTCAGAAAGCGCTTCCCTTCCCTCCCAGACTATTTTGCAGCGGGGCGAATCACGAAATGATAAGAAGTGGGACGCGCTGCCCGGCGCTGTGCCGACTCCATTTCAGTGTTCAGTCGCTCCCAATCCAACGCCAGTTGTTTGCGAGACTTCTCATTTCCCAGGTACGTATTGCCGTTTCTCAGGGCCGAGGCCAGCTCGAATCGCGAATCTGTAAGTGCGCGGACTACGGAAGCCTGCGAATCCCAAGGCCCCCCGGGGATCCACGGATCCGGTGTCGCGGAACCGAGGTTTTGGCCCGCGCCAAGTGCCTCATGGCCATATGTACCCACCAACCGTCCGTCCGCTATTACGTCGTATCGCCCTGAGGGCAGGTTCCGTATTGTGAGCATGTAGCGGTTCAGCTCGTCGGCGACAGGAAGAAATCTATACGAAATCAGCCAGCCAAGCCCCAGATTTAGCGGTAATCCATCGTCAAGGCGGTCAAATTCCAGGGAATCAGTGGTCGCGCGTACACTGGAAACCCTACAACCCTGCGAGTTGGGTTTCTCGGAATTGGTGAAATCCAAGGTTGCCGATGAGACGTCTGAAGGTGCCCCAAGTCCCTTCAGGATGGCCAGCGCCATGGCATACTGCCCCATCTCATTCAGGTGGATACCATCCTCTGTGTGGAGAGTTGCCTTGGCTTTCGCGTCGGTCGTTCCTTCGTTTGCCTGCCAGACCTTTCGCTGGATTCCCCTCATGTACCGCTGAACGTCTATGGCATTGCCTCCGAGCGATTTCGACAGCGCCATTCCGTCGTCGCACATCCTTTGAAGAAAGTCGTTCTCGCTTCTGGCGGGGTCGGCACCGGTAATTGCCGCCGAGCAGATGTAAACCCGCACCCCACGCTTCCGGCATTCCTCCACAATACCGCGAATCCCATCCAGATAGATCTGCCTGTGTTCTGCATCCGCTTTGGTTCCCCAGCCGATATCGTTGACGCCGTACGCTACCGTAACGACCGTCGCTCCGCGGTTGAGGACGTCGCGCGTTAGTCGCTTCAAACCGCCTGCGGCCGTATCCCCACCCCAACCGGCATTGAGAAACCGGACCTTTCGATGAGGGTAGCGCAGCAGCGTATAGTTCTCGATGACCTTGCCGTAAATCCCGGCGGCGGTAATGCTGTCGCCCAGAAACATGACCGTGTCGCCATCGCGCAGGGCAAAGTCTTGAAAGGAGGATTCGGCTGAAAGCACCGGCGTGCTCCGGAAAGACAGAATCATAACAGTGAGGATGAACAGAAGCCGGGTGATCATAGGTTTTCATTCCCCTTTTGCCTGGATGTTTACTGGTAATCCACCCAAGTGGCAACTCTCGCAGGTGTGCCAAAGCCGCCCACTTTCACGAATTTCACGGCGTCAGCGGAAACGTACTCAGTTCCGCTGACACTGTCCGTCAGGCGGACATACCCGCTCGTACCGGTGTTGAAATCAAATGTGCCAAGCAGGTTCCATTGACTGCCGTTCAGCTGCTGGTTCATGGTAATGAGAGTGTCCCCCGTGATGTGATGAACCGTGTACGGCGCAACTGTGCTTCGGTTTCCCGCAGCCACCCACCACGCGTAAACCTCGTACTTCGCCGCCAGCAGATCCGGGCGCCAGGTGGCGGCGCTGCCGCCCCCACCACCCAGATGGATAAGGGAATTGGTGTTGTAATAACCCGCATTTGCAGAGGCGCTCCATGTGCCAGTTACGGAAAACTCGGCATTCGTGTTATCCACATAATTGGAGGGAATCACGGCCCAACACATGGCGTTCGGTCGTTCGCTGCCGTCCGACGGCTGATTGACCACGGCGCCATTGACCCACATCTCCGTTGAGCCACCACCATCATAGTTGATCGCCCGGTCACACCCGAGATCAATCATCAGCTTGGCAAGGTCAACGCATGTCATACCTGTGCTCCAGGCTGGTTGGCGCCCATCCACCGTGACGAAAAACACGCGCCGGGTGGCCGAAATCCACCCAACGGCAGTGCGCGGCTGCGCCGTGTCGCTGTTGATCCCGCTCCCGCTCCCGGAGGTGGTTTGCTCATCGTTCTCGTTCACGTCCACGGTTCCCGTAGTCACGAGGTTTGGCCCGCCGCCGATGGCGTCCACGACACCCGACCAATCGGGCTCTGCCAGTGGGCTGGGAACACCCGAGGAATTGATGCGTGCCCCCACCACCTTGGAGTTGTGGTTGTCCCAAATGCCAAACGTGCTTCGCGGAGGCCGCGAAGCCACATTGTTTGTCACTGTTACGCCGTCAATCTTCAACACACTGTAGGATCCCCCCGTGCCGCCCGTGTCAAAATAGCCAGCGTTGACCGCGGCAATGGCATGCACCCGGTTCGCCATGGAACTGACCGTTTCCAAAGCTGGATAATTTTGTGACTTCACAGGTGTCAGTTCGATGTTCTTATCGGTCAGATCCACTTCGAGAATGCGGATCTGCCACTTCGGGCTGGCATTGGAGGCAGTGCGATAAATCGTTCCTGGCCCAATGGTCGTCGATGAGTCATAAACAATGGTTGGGAAGTAGGCGGCCTGCGCCATTTCACAGCAGAGGGCAGCAACCAGCGCCAATGCACAGGAGGCAATTCGCAAACGCAATTGGTTGGCAACCCTTTGGAGAATCATTTCCGAAGGTTTGCGGGACCCGACGGTCCCCGGGCAATGAAAAAGCTCATCTACTTGAAGGCATGCAAATCAAGGCGTTGACTGACTTGGGAATAGGCTCGTCAGATGGGTTCCCATGGTGGTTCCAAATTCGAATCAACTATGGCTGGCAGTTCTTGGCTTCCATGCTGTCTGGTGGCTATGGTCCTGGCTCCACCGCAGGATTGCCTTCTCGCAGGTGGCCCCGACCTCCACCGCTGGCTTTGTGGAAACCCAATGGCGCCTGCAGTGGTCCCTGTGGCTGCATATGTTTACGATTCCGCTCTTTGCCCTTTCCCTGGAATGGCAGGTACCGTCACAGCTTCACTTCGGAGGCGGCCGATATGCGAGGGCGGACCTATTCTACGAACTGCTGGGCCTCGTGGTTGTTCCCAACGTCTTCTGCATTGCCCTGCATTGGTGGTTACTACTCCGGATATATCGTCGGTTACGGGCACCGGTTGGTGGCAAATCCATTGTCTTTCTTGTGGGCTTTCTTGTAATTCTCTTTGACGGTTGTGCCGCGATGATTCTTGCCTCCGAATTCCATTCCGCTGCGATTTTGCCGGTATTGCTCGTGATGGTGGTGGGACTTGGCGCGATCATTACATGGAACGCCAGGGTTACAGCGACCAAGCCCGGGAAAGCTTTTGAGTTGGAGGATTCTCCCCTGAAAAGCGAACTGGCCGCCATTGCCCTCGGGGCTGGTTTTCGAATTCAAAAGGTCACGATTGTGCCATCGGTCTTGAAGGACCCGGCAATTCCCCCGACACCAGTTGCCCGGGTGAATGCTTTGGGGCTTGGTGGCAGCGATTCAACCCTGCTACTCCGGTATTTCCTCTCTCTTTCGTGAACAAGGTTTCTCCCTCAACCATGACTGCGGTGTACGCAATCCAGGCCGCCCGTTGGGAGTGCCTGCGTCGACGGAAAGGGCTACTGGCTGGGTTCGGTAATCTGATCCTAAACGTGAGGCTTGGACCCAAATGGATTGTGTGGGTGACTACGTTCCTTGTGTTCTTCTTCTTTTTCTCCGGTGGCCTCCGCGGCACCCCAGGTGTATTTGCCGGTGTTGTTAGGGGCCTTGGTGCATTTCTCGCTGGATGGCTCCTGCTCCGTGTCCTTTTCTATTTCCGACGTCGCCGCGCCCTCTTGTCCGGTCGGTACTATCAGCGGGCCTTTGAACTCTGGAAATCGGTCGATCCGGCGGGACCCCATACAGAAGTCGAGTTCCTCACCGAGGTGGCGCGGTTCAATCGCGCGTTGGATGATATCTCCCCGGCTGACTACATGCTGCCGATCATCCACCGCATCGAACCCTTCCGGGAGTTTCTCGAAAACCTTTCCGCTGCTGACCGCGAGTCAGCGATCAGGGGAATTGCAGAGGCAATCAATCTTCCCGATAGGGTCTCTGCCTAGACGTCAGTGCCAAGATTTTCTTGCTCTAACCGATGGTTTTGCCAAGACATTGAAAAACTCAAGATTCAACTATCGGCTCATATGCTAAGGTTCCGAAACAATTCAAAGTTAGTGTGGACACTTCTTGTTGCATTGGGCCTGTGTGTCCTCATCGTTCTTCTTTTTTACTACTTCCAACACAAGCCTGTGGTGGAGTTGGATGCTCTGTTGCCAAAGAGCATGAAGGGGCACACATCCCCAGTGTTGGTAAACAATGGTCATAACCATTGGATTGCATCATGGCAATCCTACGACACCTCGCCAACTAAAGGGGTGAGCCCAAATCACCAAATGATAGTGAGTAGTGGAGACAATGGGGCCTCGTGGACGAATCCAAACGTGGTTTGTTCTATTCCATTCTGGAATGCCGGAATCGATCCAGTTGCGGATTTGACACGAATCGGCAAGTCCGAATTGTTGATGGTTTGGCCGGAATCTGAACAAACAACATCAGGCCTTAGGCCCTCTCGAATCAAATCCGCGACTTCCACTGACAATGGACAATCTTGGACGGGGTTCGGATGGCTACCGCTTGGTTTGATGCCCACCAACACAGGCGAAGTCCGAAGCCGTGTTATACCGAATCAGCATGGTGGTGCCATTGCGCTGTGGTCCCAAAAGCAAGAGTTCGGTGATTGTCATTATGTCTTGGGTGCGCAATGGAACAATAGTGATCGAATCTGGACGCAACCGTTTCGAATTGAATCTCCCCCAGGGAATGATCTTGACGGTGACATTAACGCCGATGCGTCAGAGTCGGGGGTTGTCGTTGCAATGTGGACCGGACATGACAGCCAGTCCACTGGCAGCACCGGCAGCAACTACAATGTATGGATGTCTTTAAGCCGCGACGCAGGCACAACTTGGACCACGGGGCAGCCATTTGGTCACCGTCCAAACCCGGCATTGTTTTCAGCATTTCCTGCGGTTAAAACGGATCAAAAGGGAACTTGGGCTGTGGCTTTTTATCGAACCCGAGTGCCGAATGGCACCGTTTCTGACATCTGTATTCGCATTTCCCGCGATGATGCCAATTCTTGGCCGGAGACAGTTTGGATCCAAGCCAACAACAAAGAAGAGCTCTTTCATGGGTTTTTTCCTGTAATTCTTGAAACAGACTCCAATGGGAATTGGGTGTTGGTTTGGACTAATAGGGTTCAGGGGGAAATGGCAGGCCAGAGTTACTATGTAACGTCCAACGACAATGGACTGAAATGGTCCAATCCTCGAGAATTGGTTAATTTCTCTTTTGCATCTACCCTGGAGATAACCGCGATGCAATTTGCCTCCTCCGTCTTGCCCAGAAACCCACCTTATGGGGTGTGCGCGGACGGTGTGGCGGCGCTTTCGACGGATCGAAATGGCACATGGTTGTTAATCTATGGTCATTCGGAATGGAGTCGGATGGAAAATCGTTACCGCCGATCGCTACGGCTCCTGCGCTCCATGGATAACGGAGAGAGTTGGAAGGCACTTTAACGGAGGGCACAGTTCCACGTTTTCCCAATTATAAGTGAACCCTCTGCGAAGATCGCGCCAAGATTCCCTTGCGCGCGCGTCGTTGGCGCCGCGGAATCTGGCGCCATGGAAAGTGCTTCCATAGTGGCCGCCGAAGCTGCCCCCGATTCGCCGACCTCGTCCCTGCCCCGTTGGCTGGTGGCAGTGCTTTTCCTTGTCGTGCTGGGCACAGCCTTCAGCTTCGCATTCACCCCCCTGCGCACATCGCAGGACGAATGGTGGCACCTGAAAACTGGCAAGTGGATCCTCGAAAACGGGCGCCTGCCGAAGTACGACATCTTCACCTACACGGGTGAGAATATCCCGTGGCACAACCATGAGTGGCTTTCCGAGATTCTGTTCTACAAGCTCTTCGCCTGGGGCGAGGAGCGCGTCATCGGTGGTGTCCGTGCGCTGATCCTGTTTAAGTCCCTCATCTTTGCGGCTACCATTGCCCTCACAATCCTGCTTGCACGATTGCGGTCCGGTGCTTGGGTCGCCGCGTTGCTGGTGGGCTTGCTGGCGACCGACATATCGCGACGCACGATCTACCCGCGCCCCCCGATCCTGTCCTATCTCCTTCTCGCGGCATTCTTGATTCTGCTCTACCTGTGGAAAATGGGCCGCCTGCGCGGGCGATGGCTCTGGGTGTTTGTTCCCGCGACCATCCTGTGGGCAAATCTTCACGGCATGGTGCTGCTGGCCACAGTGGTCTGCGGCGGTTTTGCCGCGGGCGAATTTCTGGAGAATCTGCGCCCGTGGCGCCAGCCGGAAAATCGCAGCATGAGAACACTGTTCTCACCCGCGTTCCTGCTCCTCGCGGGATTGACGGTGGCTGTGCTGTTGTGCACGATGGCCAATCCGTCGGGGTATGAAATCTTTTTCCTGGGTGGAAAATTCAAGGACGACCCAATCCTGAAGCGGGTCATTGCCGAAATGCTGCCGCCGCCATTTCTAATCGGACGGGCCGAACTTCCCGGCGGTGCCACGACCTGGTATTGGAATCCGCTCCACACGACCTTCTGGGTCGTGGCGGCAGGTTTCGTATTTCTTTTTGCAGCCAACCGTTTCCGATTCCCTTTCGGGGCCGACTATGTCCTGTCCGCATTCTTTCTTTACCAGGCCGTCATGCACGTTCGCCTGCTGCCGCTGTTTGCAGTCGTTTGCGCCGGACCACTCGCCTGGCAGGCAGTGGAGTTCGCACGCCGCTTCAAGCCGCAGGCCATGCGTAGGCTGGCAGTGGCTTCCACGGCCGCGACGCTTATACTCGCCGCTACGTTCGTGTTTGCCGTCGGCGAACCACCACCACAGACATTTTTCCGTCGCAACATGCAGCTTTGGCGCGGCGAGGACCGCGACCCGGTCAGCTATCCCGAGCCCCTTATGAAGTTCATCATCCGCACGCGCTTTCCTGACCGCATGTTCAGCCAGATCAACTACTGCGGCTACATGATGTGGTGGCTCAGCCCGGAACACCACAAGCTGTTCACCGACAACCGTTTCGACATTTTTGGCAGCCAATTCCAGGTGCCGGAGGCCACCGTTGTGGCCGGAATTACAAAGGAGGAATCGCGCTTCAACGAGGGGTGGGACGAGATCCTCGACAAGAACGGTGTGAACTTCATCGTCATTTCCCGTGGCGCGCCGCTAAACGACAAACTGCGCCAGGGCAGCGCCTGGAAATTGGTTTACTATTATTACGCCCCCGGCGCCACGGAGGAAAGCGGCTTCAACATCTGGCTGAGAAATGACCCGCGATTCGCCGATGTGGCCCGGCGCGCCCTCGACAATTTCCGCGCCGAGAGCCCCGGCCAGCCCCTTCCCGAGGAATTTGACCGCATGGTTCAGGAAAATAAGCGGTCGCGGCCGTTGCAGACATCCCGATGATTACGCATTGCACTCCGGCGAGTCAGATCCCGGCCCGCCGGCAACACGAAAACATGAGGTCCGCCCGTTAATGGCTGAAGTTCAGCTCAACAAACCCTTGTACAAGTCAGACTCACGCCCGTCGTCTGGCACTGGTGGCGCTCCACCATCTGGCGGCACCCCTGCCCAGCGACAGCCTCTGCCACCCCGTGGCCCGAAACCGGGCGTCATGTCCCGTGCCGGTGCCATCCTCGTGGATATCCTTGCGCTCCATGCCATACTCCTGCTCATCATAAAGCTCCAGCCAGCGCACGTCGTATCCCTCGGCGAGGGCGGCCCCTGGGTTGGGTTGGCCGTGGGGTTTCTGTATTTCACCATTGGGTCCAGCTCCATAACCCGCGGGCGCACACTCGGACGGATCCTGATCAGGACGCGCGTGTCCGACGCGGCAGGTCCCGATCTACCGCTCCATCGCGCCGCACTTCGTACGCTTTTACTCATGTGGCCGCTGGCGGTCTACATTGCGCTGAACCAAATGTCCGAGGAGGCCATGAGCCAGGAACATTTTGGACCGGATGCCTATCGTTACGTTTTGGGGATTGCACTTTGCGCGGGGTGGTTTGCCGGTAATCTCTTCTTCTCCATGATAGAGTTGCATGGTCGCACGCTTTATGACCGTCTCGCTGGAAGTGTTGTGACCGCCACTGATGCACAGCCCGCGGCGACCCAGGATTTTTTTGTCGCTCTTCGTACCACGGACGATCTGCCCCGTCGCAATCGCGCCCTCGTGGTCCTTTCGGCCTGCACCTTGGGTCTGACCGGGCTGGTGTTTTACATGCTTTACGTTCAGACGCGGGATTACAATAACGAACCGCCCGAAAAGCGCGCCGAACGCGAACGCATGCAGACGGTCCTCCACGTGCCGGGATTTCGCTTCACATTCTCGCCCGGTTCCGCCGCCGACGAGGTTACCAGCACATCCCAGGGTGACGCCCAGACCTCCCCGGCGGCCTATCGATTTGTGCGCCGCGGGCCGATCAATCCCGCCGATCTCCGTGCAAATCCCGAAATCATGAGGATGCCCGACACTATCGCCGACTTTGTGCGCGAGGAAATCAGGAAGGCCCTCGCCGACGGCAAGATAAAGGAAGACATGCCCCCCAAGGTCCGCTTCCGCGTCGGTTTCGCCGAGGTCGCCGATCTCTTCTTCGCTTCCGCCGAGTTCGAGGTGTTTAGCACTTCAGTAGTTCGGAATATGTCGGATCTGAAGGGGAGCAAGCCCAAAGCCGCGACCACCGTGACAACCAGCACGGCCAACGCATTGGCGGCCGATAAGGCAACATCTGCCCCGGCTGCAACTGATTCGTTCGAAACCACCCTCTCGGCGACTAAGCAGTCCGAGCCCCCAACAACAGCAACTAACTGATTCATAGCATTTGAAGGATCCCACCAAGGCAACCAATTCGCCACTTTGGCGAATTGGTCACCGTGGTCCTGTTGGTTCCAAACTATTTTCCCGCGTTGTCCGCAAGCTCCAATACACGCTTGCGCAGGTCCGGATCCTTCGGCAGGAAATCCAGCTCCTTTGCCACGCGGGCTTCCTCGACCGCGTACTGCGCTTGGCGAATCTGCCCGGTCCGCAGGGCCTTTTCCGTCTCAAACATCCGCACAGCATAGTCGCGGCTGGTACCTGTCTCCATGATCAGCGTGATACCGCTGGACCCTTTCCTCATCATGGCAACTTCCATGTAACCTTTTGCGTTTGGGTCGGCGAACCGCCCTTGCGAGGCGTCATACGAAACGTGAAAGTCTGCGGGCGCCTTGGGGTTGCCCGGATTGGGCTTGCCCAGGGACGTGCGAATGCTCTTACCGCCCTTCATAGTTAACTCCACGCTGATGGTCCCATCGGCGTTGGCGGTAAAGCGTCCTGTTTCCCGCCCGAAAGGGTTCTCCGGGTAGTGTAATTGAAGGGTCTTACCGTAAGGGATTTCTACGGCAATGGTTTTTCCGAACTCATACTGCTGGTCCAGCTCGGTACTGATCCGTCCGGAGGCAGATAGGGGGGTGTCGACAAAGTTCGCGGCGGGCGACGCTCCTCCATTCCCCGTATGGTTTTCGCGGTAATAGTAAAGGCCCCCGGCAATGGCCACGATGGCCACCCCGGCGGTAATGGTCTTTCCGATGCTCATGATTTTGGCTCCTGTCGCCACGATGGCGGTTGTGGTTTTCAGGAGACCCGACAGGGCCGTTGGGTCTGGGGCTGCGGCCACAGCGGAATTGACGACGGCGGTCCTCGCGGCCTCGGCGGCAAGGGCTGCCCGTGCCGCCTCCGGCATGGTTGCTGCCGCTGCCACCAGCGCCAGCGCCCGCACCGTGGCGGTGCGCCGAGGGCGCATGGGGGCCAGCGACCGCGACAGCGCCGACGCCAGCCGCGTTCGGAACGTCTCCGTCACCTTCTCCAGCCGTCGTCCGATGGTGGTGTGGTTCACCCCAAGCCGACGCGCGATCTCCCGCTGGCTCATTTCCTCTGCAAAATGCAGCAGGATGAGTTCGCGATCCTCCGGTGGCATGGCGGCGAGCGCGTTGCGCACCGCTCCCGCCTCCTCGTTGCGCTCCGCTTCCGAGCGTGCGTCCGGTTGCGAGTGGTCTGGCAATCCCTCCACGATGTCCTCCATCGGAACCATGGTGGCCAGCTTGCCGCTGCGCTGCCCCCGACGAATCCAGTCGATGGCCAGGTTGCGCGACATCTGGTGCACCCACGCGGCAAACGTGGCGCCACTACGCAGCTGGCCAAGGTTCAGGTAAGCCCGCAGAAACACCTCCTGCGCCAGATCCTCCGCCGCATCGCGGTCCGAGAGCCTTGCGCAGGCAATGGCGTGGACGCTGACGAAATACCGCTGGACGAGTGTGTCAAACGCCTCCCGTTGTCCCCGCTGGGCCGCGCGAACTAGCCCTTCGTCCGCAATCGCCGTAGCCGTGCTATTCATGGTCCTGTCTTGTCTCCTTGAAGCAGGATTCCTGCTTTCATGTTACCAAGACG
The DNA here is from genome assembly GCA_019695055.1 of Candidatus Sumerlaeaceae bacterium. Lineage (GTDB taxonomy): Bacteria > Sumerlaeota > Sumerlaeia > Sumerlaeales > Sumerlaeaceae > JAIBAT01. The sequence continues at coordinate 20,957 of JAIBAT010000012.1, forward strand.
CCGTGAGGTTTCCAAGCGGTGCGCAAAAAAGCAACGTTCGGGAAAATTCCCTCCCGCAAAACTACCGTTTGGACTTGGCGGGCTTCTTCGCGGGCTTTTTGGGTGCCGACTTCTTTGCCGGGGCCTTCGTGGTCGGCTTCTTCGCTGGGGCCGCCTTCGCGGGTTTTGCCGCTTTTTCCTTTTTCGCATGCTCGGTCAGGGACAACGTGTTCCCATCCGGGTCATGGAACCAGGCAATCCGCGCGCGGCTCGGTGCGATCCAAATGCCAAGCTCATCCTGCCCTAACCCCTCGTAATGCCGAAAAGCCACACCCCGCCGCAGCAAGTTGGTCACGGCGTCCAGAATGTCCGGCACAATCCACCCCAGCACCGTGTAGCCCGCCGGGTTGACTCGCTCCACCACGGCCACACGCAACGTAGTGCCCGCAGCGTCAAACACCAGGGCGTGGGGGTCTTCGCTGACCAGCTTAAGTCCAAGAATCTCAGTGTAGAACTCTTTGGCGCGAGCGGGGCTCGCCGTCGCCACAAACGCCACGATGGGGTGCGATTTGAGCATAATGTCGCGCAAGATGGCCACGCCCACTGGGAAAGTCAAGCCTTTGCACCGCCAGGGCGGAACCTGACAATTTATTTACAAGCTACCACTTGAACCCGGTGAGCATTGGCGCGATGGCTTTGCCACAGAATCGCCAGGAGAGGCTGGAAGCATGGACAGAAATTTGCGTACTGCGGCACTTATCCTCGCAGTTGTGATTGGCTCCCTGCCATTTGGCACATTCGCCGAAGTTGCCTCCTCGGCAGGCCCCGAAAACGGAGGGGTGCAGCTGCGGCTCATGATCGCCCCTATCGCTGAACCCGGGAGAAACCATTTTGACGTGCAGGTGGATTTGATAAACGCCACGACGCAGCCCGTGACAGTCAGCGCCAATTGGGAGGACGACCGGGACACTGGAGGTTTCGCGGATTATCTGGAATCGGCCACCAGCGTGGAAACTTGGCCAGCCATTGAGGCTTGGTCGGGGCAAACGATGGCACCTCATCGCACACTACCCCAGCCCACACAGACTTTGGAGCCTGGCAAATCCGTTTCCGCAAAATGGCAGACGAAAGATGGCCGTCTCAAGCGAAAGGTCAGCAATCCACTTTACGTCCAGAATCCAGATTTCCCATCACCCGGCTTGTACTCCGTCCACGCCCAGTTGCGGCTGCAAAAGGCCAGGGAGCTATTGCTGCTTCGCAGTAACGAACAATTGGTTTCCATTGGTGGCAGTCGCGCCATGCCGAAGGACGCCATCGCGCGGGTCCTCTCGGTGGATGATAAAATGGCTACGGGAATGATTAATCTTGGTTCACTGAATCGCATTGAGCCCGGGGACATGTTTCGAGTCCGGACGGGCATGATGGATTTCTGGACCTTCATCGTTCGCGACGTGGAAACAGAACGATCCGTCGGGGTCTTTGAAGTGATGCAGATGATCGGCCGGAATCGCACAAGTGCGTCGCCCGCCCCGGTGCAGGCTGGGGACTCGGGTGCGCTTATGCCGCGCCGGGTGGAACTGCTCTCGCCGGTGGGCCCGATTAAACCCTGGGGTTTGGCCATAAATTGATGGCAAGGTTCAGGTGGGGAGTTTCATCCCGCCCGGATGCACATAAAGTTAAAGGAGTGTCCCATGAAAAGCTTTCTCCCCTTCATTCCCGGGATCATCGTCCTGATCATCTGGCATTCGCAGGCATTTGCAGCACCGGCCGAATCATCCCACGGGCAGCATCATGAGAACAGCCACGCGGGGCACATGGATATGGCCTCGATGGAAAAGCCCGCGGAACCAACCATTCGCACCACCATTGAGCCTTCATCAGGCATTTCCCGAAATCGGCCGACTACTTTTACCGTTTCCCTCAAAACCCAGGACGGAAAGGCCGTGACGCCCGCGGATCTGGTGGAGATGCACACCCAAAAGATTCACCTCCTGATTCTCGACCCCAGCCTTGATGATTATCACCATGTTCACCCGGTCCCGACTTCGATGCCGGGAACCTATGAATTTGCCCTGACCCCTTCCCGATCGGGCCAGTACAAGGTGTTTGCGGATCTCGTACCGAAAGCCACCACGCAGCAGGAGTATTCCGTTGCGGAGTTTGATGTTCAGGGTGATGCTGGCAAGGTGACGGAGACGACTAACACGGAAACCAGGGCGGGCGGATTGACATTCCGCATCAAGGTGGACAGTCCACCCATCAAGGCCGGTCAGGATAATTCGATTACGATGACGGTGATTGGTGCGGATGGCAAACCCTTTGGCAAGCTTGAACCCGTCATGGGAGCTTTCGCGCATTTCGTGGCTTTCAGCAAGGATCGTGCGGAAGTCGTTCACCTTCACCCGATGGGTGCCGAACCCAAGGACCCGATCGAGCGGGGTGGCCCCGAATTGAAGGCGCATCTTAAACTTTCCCATCCCGGGTACTACCGTCTCTTTGCACAGGTGCAGGTTGAGGGCAGGGATTTGTTTGCTCCGTTTGGATTGTTGGTGGCAGATCATCGTTAGTATTGACGTGTAATCATGCAAGATACACCCGCCAAGGCTCTCCAGGGAACTCTCCCGTCGCACAACGGAAAGACTCAGCAATTCGCAAAACGCCACCCCATTGGTTCCGCAATTGGCCTCTACCTCTTTGTTCACGGCTTTTACCTGTTCTCGTGCTGGTATAATGTCACGCGATTCGGCTCGTGGGTGTTGCTGTGGTGGGCGTTCCTGCCAATGGTCCTTGCGGCGTTTGGCGCTGCGGTTCTTGGAGCTGCGGGGTTAGTCGGTTTGTGTTTCCGGCGGGTGCGGCGGGACTGCCTGATTTTGATGCTTGGTGGTGCCGTTTACCTGCTTCTGGCGATCCCAACGTTTCGCCCCACGATTCGGCTGGGTAATCTCATCCGGATGGATGGATTTCGTAGTGCCGCTTCACGAGCGGAGCCCCTAATTGCGGCACTTTGGCATTACCACGGGGACCACCAGAAGATGCCCGAGGATTTGAATCAGCTTGTTCCCAGCTATCTCCCGGAGATTCCGGCCACAGGCCTGGGGCTTTACCCGGAGTTCAAATACTCAAGACTGCCCACCGGGGCCAAGGACGACTACGGCAACTCCTGGACGCTAGTGATTCCGTGCACCAGTGGTGGAGTCAATTTTGACACATTCCGCTATCATCCAAGCGGGGTCTATCCCAAGGATGGATTCGGTGGTTCATTGGAGCGTGTCGGAGATTGGGCGTATGTCCATGAGTAGGTATCTGGCACCTAGTAAAACCCGATTTAAATGGCGCCAGCCTTTCAAGGTCACGGCTTCTGTCCTGCCACGATGATCACCGGATAGGCAAAGTGCACCTCATCTCCTACGAGGTGGGCTCCCATCCCCAGTGTGTCACGCCCCACGTCTTCGCGGAAGATACGGCGAATCTTCTCATCGTCGCTGGGGTTGGGGAAATTCGCCCGCAGTTGCGCTTCCACTTCCATTTCCACCTTGTACCAGCGGGTCTCAATGTCTTGCAGCCCGGCAGCCCGCGCCATGTCGATCAATTCGTCGGGCGTCAGGACCCGGGTGTGGGACGGGTCCTTCAGCTTCTCCACGTGGTCGTAAGCCTTGCGCTTTTCCGCGGGAATGGCCGCATCGGCCACGAGCAGGCGTCCGCCGGGTTTGCAAACCCGGACCATCTCGCGAAGCACGGCGTCCGGTTCCAGAAAATGGTGAAACGTATAGCGTGTCAGCACCACCGAGAATGAATCATCCGGAAAGGGGACCGGGCTCACATCGCCAACATGCCAGGAAACATTTTGCACACCCTTTTCGCTCTGGACCTCCCGCGCGCGATCGATCATGGCGGGGGTGATGTCGATGCCGGTTACGTGTGCGGCTTTCTCCGCAAAGGCGCAAGCGACCATACCGGGGCCGCAGGCCACATCGAGAACGGTGTCATCCGGTGTCACTTGACCCATCTCCACCATCATGGCCAGCGCGTGGGCATGCCCCAGCAGTTTAGAGAATGGCACAGCCTGCCTCGTAAACTGGTCAATGATGGAACTTTTGTGGGTTTCCTGCGACATTGTCTCTCCCCAAATTGCTGAATTGAGTGGCAACGATCATCTACCGTGTCCCCGCGCAATATTTGGGAGAAGGACTTCGCTATGTTACGGCGAGTCGGTGGTTAGCAGCAGGCTCGGCTTGATAAAGATGATGGGTCCTGTCCCTGTGTCGACGGTTCCCCTGCCCAGCCGGTCAACGTCCGGCAGTATCCCCCTCCCTGAGAAGCCAGCCTTGAAATCCCCGTCCCCGCTTTCGACGGAGACCTTGAATCGATCCCGGTTCACGGTCTGCCGTGTATAGACCATGATTGCCCCCAACGTCCCCGGCAGGATGGCGGTCCCCTTGCCGCTGGCCGTGTCGCCGTCCACAGTGATGGAGTTCGGGTCGATCTGGATCGTAACCCCAAAGTCCGAGACGACCGGTTTGACGTCCAACCGGACAGTATCCCCCGCCATTCCCGGTCGCGAGACCGTAGAGCGCAATTGCAACTGATTGGCGTCCCCTTCGCCGCGAATGTTGACATTGATCCGGGGCGCTTCAAGCCGGCCGTCGAGGTTGAACCGCAAGGGATTGTTGGCCAGCGCCTTGATCGCGCCGTCCAGTGGCACCACAAAGGATTGCGAGGAGTACATATCCGTCACGAAGGCATCGCCAGACAGCGAGCCACCCGGCCCCTGGGTCATGGAGAAGGTCGTGAGGAAGTTACTCCCGCTGACATCATAGCTCACCCCAAGGGTTGATAGGTCCGCTATCCGTGCATCCACGATTCTTGCCTCGATAAGAATCTGTTGGGCGGGAACATCCGCGTGCGCAAGGTGCGCCGTCACCACGAGCGCGACCGTCAGGAAAGCATTCACAGATCGTTTCATGAGATTCGATTCTCCTTCAACGGAATCGCACACGAATCGACACCTACGGCGGGTTCCCTCAGAAGCCCAGAACCGATGGCCGAAATCAACCCAAAAGGTACATGAGTTTAGTGGGCGAACGGAGAATTGTAAGTCACGCTGCTACTTCGTAATGGTGGCATCTAGCACGCTGTTGGCGCTGTCGAACGAATAACCGCTCTTGCTCAGATTGCTGACCGAGAGCGTGTAGGTTCCGGGGCCGCCGGAGGCGCTGAGGGTCGCAACGCCGGTACGGCCGGTACGAACGGTTTGGGTAGTTGTGGCGCCGCCGGGCTTCTGCCACAAGGCGGTGACATTTACCCCAGAAACGGCGACGTTGGCTCCGTTGCGCACTGTGACTCTGCCCGTGAACCGCAATCGGCTGCCGCGACCACTGGCCGACAACGTGACGACAGTGCTCCGCAGGACAGTGCCAGGGGCCGGGCTTACCGTAATCATCATGTTGGCGCTGGCCGTATTGCCAGAATTGTCATGGACAGTAAGTGTGGCGGTATAAGTTCCCGGGGTGTTGTAGGTGTGGTTGGGGTTGGCAGCGCTGGAGCCGGTGCCATCGCCAAAGTCCCATGTGCGCGCCACAATGGTTCCATCCGGGTCTGTGGATCCCGCGGAACTGAAGTTCACGTTTAGGGGTGCGGATCCCGTGGCGGGCGTTGCCGAGGCCACAGCAATGGGTTTGGCATTGGGCGGGCCAACGTTCACAGCCACGGTTGCCGTCGTTGTTTCCCCGCGGCTATCAAAAACTTTCAGGGTTGCTGTATAATGTCCCTGTTCCTGATACGTATGGTAGGAGGTTGCACCGTAGGAATAGTTGCCATCGCCATAGGTCCACTCGCAGTTGCCCAGAAATCCATCGGGATCGTGGGACCCGTCGGCGCGGAACGTCACGTCCAGCGGCGCAGGGCCGCTTGATGGGGACGCGCTGGCCACGGCGACCGGGGGTATGTTGGGTGCGACTGCTTTCACCAGCACCCCTTGGGATGCGGAAGCGCCGCCATTATCCATAACTGTCAGCCTAGCGAGGTATGGTCCAGGCTCGGTGTAGGTGTGCGGCGGATTGGGGAGTGATGAACCCGCGCCGTCGCCAAAATCCCAGACAGTCTCGGCGACAAACCCATCAGGGTCGTTGGACCCTTCTGAGTCCAGGTTGACGGTAACAGGCACGTCGCCACCTTCCGGACTTGCAGACGCGACGGCAATGGGCCACTCGTTGGAGATCGCATCAAGGATCTGGTACCCGACCCGGTAGTTGGCGTGGGTCCCATCATTCAGCATGAAGGCAGCGGCCAGCAGGGTCTTCCCATTTTCTGCCACCACGGTCGGGTCGGTCTCACTTGCTGGCGAGGCGGAGAATATGAATCCATGGGGATCAATCACGCCACCACTCTGTGTCACCCGCATGGCCATCAGGTCGCCGCGAGCGTCGAGCTGGTCAAGGTTCAAGTCGTCCGGGCGAAATTTCTGATCCTGAAAAATGAGAACAAAGAATTGCCCGTCCCAGGCGACACGCGGTTTGTACTGGTTGCCAACCCAGGGGGTCAGGTTGAAGGACGAGGATGCGGTTCCGTTTGCCTGAACGGTGTAGGCGATAAGATCCGTTTCCACGCCGGAAGTTCTCTCCGCAGATTGCACGAGCAGGGCAGTATTGCCGCTTGAGGCGAGCCCGATTTCAAAGCTCCCGTTGCCGCCGGCCGTCGAGAATACCTCGAATCCGGTGGAGGTTATGGTTGTGCCTGCGTCGGGGACAAAGGCTCCAATCGTGTTGGCACCTGAATCATCATGGCTGAAGTTGTTGTGCATGGCCACAAAATAGCCACTGCCAAGCGAAACCACGGCCGGAGCTCGCGAGATGTAATAACCCCCGACAAAGACAGGGGTAACGTCCAGCACCGCACCCGAGGCGCCCTGAACTCGCGCACCAACGCAGTAGATAATCTCCGGCGTGTAACCAAACCGGCGCGCTGTTACCAAGAACTGGTCGCCGTGGGCGGCCACGTCTGCCGGGCCAAAGGCGGACGTCATCACGACGAAGGGCACAGCATCAATTTTCGTTCCATCCGCCATCAGGCGCTGGGCCACGATCCCGCTGACGTTTCCCCACGTCGCCATGTAAACTGAGCCATTCCACGCCACATTGGGTGAGCCGGGGGCACCGTTGCCGGCGCCGGAATCGAGTTGCACAGGCCCCGGTGTGAGCGGATTGCCGCCCGCGTCCAGCGGCTGCGCCATCACCCTGGCCCCGCCGGAAACGGCACTGCGGTAAACGGCCATGTAGCCACTGCCATTGGTGGCAATGTCGGGCCGCAGTTGGGCTGGGGCGCCGGTGGAAAGCACCTTGCTCGCTGTTCCAGTGTTGTTGGCTGCAATGCGCGCGGCAATGACATCAGTGTCGAAGTTCATATAACTTGTGGAAACCACATGAGCCCCGCCCGTGCTGTCGGCGGCGGTCGGGCCAATTTGTAATCCGGGCACTGCGACACTGCCCGGATCCAACAGGGTCCCCGCCGAGTTCACACGGGCCACCCAACCCATGGCATACTCGCCCCAGGTTACGCGCCAGTAAGTACCGTCCCAAACGACAGTGCCCGCAGTGTAAGGAGTTTTGGTTCCGGACAAATTGACGCCGTTGCCGTCGAGTTTCTGGCCGGTGATCGAGACCCGTGTTCCCGCGACATTCACGCTGAAGTCGGGGTTCTGTCGTGTCCATACGATGTAAAATTCATTGCCATTGCTGGCGAGTCCCGAGAGTGGCGACGGCATCAGCGCCAGCGGGGTGGCATCCAGCAAATTGAGATTGGCGTCAAACCGTACCGCCTTGGTGTCGTTCACGCCGTTGTCGTAAACGTCATTGAAGGTAAGCAGAAACACTCCTCCCGCAAAGGCCAACTTAAGGTTGGAGCGCATGTAGTATGTTTCCTTCACGAGAACCCTGGTGGGCGGATCCAAGGCGAGCCCAGCGGGCGATACGCGGACGGCCACAAAGTCTCCTCCAGTGTCATTGCCCTCGTTCACCACGACCCAGTTGTTGCCATCCGAAGCCACGGTCCAATACGGCCCCCCGGGCGGACGAAGTCCAAACAGGTTGATGGGTTTTGTGTCGAGAACCTGCCCGCTGGGGGCCACCCGTATTGCTTGCAGCCCCTTATCATAGTAGCCGCCCGTGCCGCTAAGCAGGTAGGTTTCAAACACGACCAGCCAGTTGCTGCCGTTCCACGAAACCTTCGGATTGCCCTGGGATGCTGGTCCGGCAAAGACGGCAATCGGCACGGACTCGAGGGGCTGGCCGGCGCTATCCATGCGAACGCCATAAATATCGTGGGCGGTTTCGCCTTCGTAACCCCCGGTTACGTTGGCCCTGTTATCGGACCACACAACCAGGGCAAGATTGCCTCCCTGGGCAATGGCGGGCGCGGTCTGTTCGCCGGCGGCAGGGCCAATTCCGGAATCTCCCGGCAGAAAATGTGTCGGGGACGCGACCCCGCGGGTTGCGCAGAGCGAAACTGCCACAACCAACACAGTTGCGACTCGGACCAGTTTACGGTACATCTTCTTCCTCCCCATTTGCCACCCACCGGCCGATCCACCAAAGATTCCAGAAACGCCTGCCGGAGTAATGACAGGGGAATCTACCGTCTTGGGGAAAAATTAGTTGTTCCAACAGTGACGCTGCTTTGGAGGAAAACGCTGTACCCCGCGCAGCGCAGATTTCACGCCCGTCGCGTAACTTGCGGGCGGTAACTTTAGCGATTGATACCGGGCTGTAACCGGTCAATCCTCCCAACAAATCCGGTAACCCAAGGGGACGGTGGCACGTGAATTTCGAGGAAGCCTTCTACGCAGCCGAAGAGGAAGCCCTTGGGTTTCTGGTGCGAGACCATGGGTTTCGGGCCCTGGAACGAATGGCCAGCGAGGAGGATGGCTTTGCCTACACGACTTACGTGCAGAACCTTCCCCCGGAGCCGGCGAATACCTACCCAAGGTATGTCACCCTGACCATGGAGCCGTTACGTCCCGCCCTCGATCTGAGCATTGCCAACGAACCCGGCGATACCTACACCGTTGCGGAGCTGTACCGGCTGGTTCGCGATCTTCCCATGGTGCCCTTCGAGCATAACCTCTCCGACGAAATGCACGACCCCGCACAGATGGCCGCGGAGTTTACGCGGCTGGCGGATGTGCTGCGCCAATGCGGTGCGCGGTTCTTTGGTGGCGACCATACCCTCTGGGCCGACCTCCACGCGCTGCGCGTCGCCCTGGCTCACGAGCAGCAGGACCAGCGCGCGCTCGCCGCAGCCGATACGGCGTTTCACGCCCACGACTGGCATCAGGTCGCCGAGCTGCTGCGGCCCATGGAGGGCCGGCTGCACCACGCCGAGGCTGCGAAGTTGGCCCACGCGGAGAAGAGGTTGCGGGAGGAAGCCCGACGAGCATGATGGGGAAGCGGGGAAGAGAACGGTCCGTGGCGGTGCAATGCAAAAAGGCGTTAATGTGAAATCGTCCATCGTTGGCGATTTTGCGTTGACCTTTGATAGGGAGCCCCGCTTTCCTTCAACCTCCACCGTTCACTGAAACCCGCCTTCAGGAAAACTGGACCCCTGTAGCGCGGCGCTTTTGTGTGCTGCGGTTGGAAAATCAATCACTTTTCAGGGGGATTACTCGCCATGAACACAGGCATTTTTCGCTCTTTCTCGCTGGCCGCCATTCTCGCAGTCCAGGCCACGGGTGCATTCGCACAATTCACTTTTACGCTGGCTGGTGACAACACGACCTCGGATCCCCGTGTGCCCAGCCAGTTGATGTTCGACTACCAGACGCCCTCCATCAGCGCGGGCAAGATTGCGTTCTATGGTTACGGGTTCGGCCCGGCTGTGTTTGCGGGGGTGCCCCCGACGTATTCGGTTTTCGTGGATTTCAATACGACTTCCCCTGATACCATTTCTAGCTACAACCCCTTCTCCACTTATCCCCAGCCCATCATCGATGAGGCCGGTCGCATTGCCATGGTGGCGCTGACCGGAGCCCATGGGTACGCCGAGTTGTACCAGGAGAGCGGCGTTCTGAAACTCGGCCCGGCCACCTTTCCGGGCCAGACGATCCCAAACGGCACCGGGAACTTCAATACTCTGCGGATGCCCTGGATCAGCAACGGTGTGTTGGCGCTCTATGGAGACGGCTCGTCCTCCCAGGGAGGTATCTACACAAGCTCGTCGCTGGGTTTGACGCGCATCGTGGACAAGGCGACGACATTCCCCGGTACCGGAAGCAGCCTCTTTGAGAGTTTCTATACGAGGCCCGGCATAGCAAACGGGACAGTCATGTTCCTGGGCAGTGCGCAGTCGGCGACGCTCTTCGGCGTATTTACCGCCCCAGCCACGGGCGGTTCCTTGACCACCGTTGCGCAATCGGGCGATGCACTGCCGGGCAGTGCCTTTACTCTTGGCACGCTGCCTTTGGCGCGGAGTTCCAATTCGGGGGTGACCTTCTATGCGACCGCGCAAACCAGCAGTTCCTTTACCGGGCTCTATACAAACGTTGGTGGCCCGCTCACCAAGATCATGGATACCTCCACGCTCATCCCCGGTAGCGCCACGGCGACTTACACGGCCCTCCCGGGCGGGATTACCTCGCCGTTGGGAATGGATGCGGGCCAGGTGGTCTTCCTCGCCGGCGATACCGAGAGCAGCAACCTGGCGATCTACTACTGGAAGAGCGGCACCGTCACCCGCGTGATCAAGAAGGGCGACACCCTCGGCGGCAAAACCGTGACGTCGCTGGACATGGGCCCCCAGCCCATCAGCGGCAACAAGATCGCCTTTAAGGCAACCCTGTCCAATTCTCCGTCGGACATCCAGTCCATCTGGATAGCGACAATTCCCGGCGCTGCGGTGGAGGAGTGGTCGCATTACGAGTAGGGAAGGCAATCGATAAAGTCTTCCCTTATGGCCCATGAACTGTGCCCGAGAAAAAGGCCTGTTAGGGTGGCAGCGGCGTCTCGCCGCTGAACAAACAGGATCGGTTAAGCTCACTCCACTCCTTAACATAATCTTGAACCCTTTGCTCGGACCCTGTGCAATTTGCACCTTGTGTCTGACCCAAACCACTATTTCGACCCGGATGCTCACACAGAGACTCTCTCGGGCAGTCTGCCACATTGGCGGCAGAGCGGCGTCATCTACTTTGTCACCTTCCGTCTTGCCGACTCATTGCCCCGGGAGAAACTTCAGCAGTGGGAATTGGAGCGGAGGGCCTGGCTAAAGGATCACCCCGAACCCCACTCCCTTGAAACGCGCCGCAAATATTATAGACTGTTTCCACAACGCCTTCAGGACTGGCTGGACGCCGGTACTGGTTCCTGTATCCTGCAATCTTCCGAAGTAAAGGACCTGGTGACCAACGCACTCAGGCATTTCGACAAAGTTCGTTACGATCTCGACGCATTTGTCGTTGCCCCAAACCATGTCCATGCCCTTGTCACTCCAAAGCCGGGGTGGAAGCTTAGCGATATCCTGCATTCATGGAAATCATTTACATCCCATGAGATATTGAAACTGCCGGTCGCCGTTTCCCGACTAAGAGGAAGCATGGCGGAACGCGTGCGAAATCAGAGCCGGGACGGCTCTGCCACCTTAGGGGCTTTGAGTGTTTGGGAAAAAGAGTCGTTTGATCATATAGTGCGAACTGAGAACAGTCTCAATCGATTCCGGGATTACATCCGGGCTCATGAGGTTAACCCTAACAAAACTCATTGAGAAAGCGTACAAAGATTGGAATTCTCCGGATCTCAATCATGAGAATCGATCACGTTGGAACCGCACCTTGATGCCCGGTAGGATTGCCGAGGGGGTTGTAACGCCTTCCCGGGAATTTGCTCCTGCCGCCCATGCTGCGGCACCCGCTGCCGCCAGCGACCGCGCCCACAACTTCATCCTGACCGCAGCCCTCACGCTTTACGGTCTTATCGTTTTCAGTTTCACCCCGTACACCCATCAACTCGACGAGATTAAGTGGTCCCTCTTCCTGACGGTTCCATCGCTTTTGCTGGCCGCGGGGGTTTTTGTGGTGGATCCGCTGCTCCTGCGCAAACCGGGAGCGTTGCCTTTGCGCCTGCTGATGTTGGCGGCATTTGTCATGGGCCTGTCGCTTCTAATCAACAGCCGGTACAGATTAACGGAAACCCCGGCTCTCCTCTTCCAGTTTGGTGGACTCGCCTTTACGTGGATCATTGCGTGCCACGGGGCGGCTCCACGGCGATCGGCAGGGATCGCTGTCGCACTTGTGGCCATCGGGCTCGGGACGGCCATCCTGGGTATGCTGTTTTATCATGGCGGGTTGAGCCTGGTGTACGACGCCATCAAGTCGGGCACTCCCTCAGCATCCTGGCGTCCGTGGGCTTTGCTGGCTTATACCCTGTCCGAAACCAGGGTGATGTACTCCACAATCCTTGGCGCAGACTTCTACGCCCAATTCTTGGTCGGGCTGATTCCTCTCGCTCTGGTCCTGATGGCGTGGCCGGGCGGGTTGGGCATTCGCCTTCTTGGGGGATCCGCATTCCTTGCCATGACGCATTGCCTCCTCATGACCAGCTACATCTGGATTTGTGTCCTTGGCCTCTGCCTGGCGGTTATTGCCCTTGCTCTGTTGTTGTTCCGGGGAGGCCGGGGCAGATTCGACGAAATGCTGCCACGCGCCGGCCTTGTTGGGGCTTTGGTTCTATGCGTCTGTGCTGTAGCTTACTTTGCCGTGCTGAATTGGGCAAGGTCCTGGAGCCACGGCTTTTCGCCCCCATGGCTGTTTGGAATCTGGAAAGTTGTCGTCCCTGTCTGGCTCCATGGCTGGTCGCCGAATTCGGAGAGCATCAATTGGGTCAGCTTACTGTTTGGCGTTGGTCCCGGTGGGTTCCGGATTGCCTACCCCCTCTACCGCGCCCCGGATTTCTTTGACCACGGCATTAACAGTGTTACTCCAACCTCGTTTAATATCATTCTGGATACCCTGTGCGAGTATGGGCTTGTGGGTCTGCTGGCGATGTGTGCCCTGCTT
>JAIBAT010000034.1 GCA_019695055.1 Candidatus Sumerlaeaceae bacterium
TGGTGGGGCTTTGCGTTTTCCTGTGGTATGCGAGACGGCCCTCGTGGAGGCGCGCCATTGCGGTAGGGGCGGCGGTTGCGCTTATTACTCACGTCCGGGTCAACATGGCACTTCTGGTTGGCGTGTTTGGACTGTACGCGGCTATTGAAGCATGGCGGTGTTCCAACCTCCGGGGGAGGGAGTTGTGGCTGCGGCTGATTGCTCACCCAGCCACAATGGGAGCAACTTGCGTGTTACTGCTGGTGCCCTGGTCCATACGCAATTCCAAGGTCATGGGGGAACCCGTGAAGTTTGTGAGATCTCCCTCGGCACTGATGATCCGGGGGAACAACCCGTACACCTATGGTAGGATTGGTGTCTTTGAGACACTTCCTGAGAAGGTGCAGCAGAGCTATGGCGGCAAGGACATCTATAAGACGTCACCGGAGCAGAGCCGAATGGCGTGGGATTTCATATTAAAGACGCATCCGCCATTTTACCTGTTTACATTGTTGCCTTCGAAGGCACGTTATCTGCTGTTCCGGGAACACCTTTTTGTGCCATGGTATGTATATGGGTCTGACGGGACCCCTTACGACAGCCCGTTTGGCTTCGTTTTCCATTTCCCGCTATTTGATTACCTGCCGCTTACCATGCTGGCATTTGCCGGATTCTTTATTCGGGGGCGGCGTTGCCCCTGGTTGTTGGTGATGTGCTGGCTGGCGATTATCATGCCCCTGTTGTTACTTGCTGGAGTCGGCGGGCGCTATCGGTACCCGGCGGATTTTGCGGTGATACTGGCAGCTGCGGCCATTTTGCAGCGGGCCTTGTTTAATCACAATTTCGAAAAGCGATTCAGGGGTGCCACGGCAGGAGTGGCGATCTACAGCCTGGTCGGTACCGCCATTTGCTGGGCGCTGTTTTCCGGCCCGAACATTCTGGATTCTGCAAAAACATTGGAGCTGAACCCGACTCTTCAACAAGCGGTCAAGTCCGAACTGGTTTATTCCCAGGAAAAGAACAAGGTTCCGGGTGGCACAGATCTGATACTTGGAATGGTGCCCATCAATCCAGGGCTGGCCACCAAGCTGGCCTTTACATATGACGTGGAAACAACGGGCCGGGTGAAGGTTCAGACGGTTGTAAAGTACTTTGACGGTGAGACCACCAAGCCACTTCCGTGGCACGAGAGTGCAACCGGCAATTTTAATTACGGGGACATTGGTAAGATACCACATATTAGCGGTCGCCATTGGCGCGTGGTTACGCCGTACGGGCCGGCAAAGATGATGGGACTAATCCTGAGTGTGGATGGACCGGGCGGCGTGAAATTATCAAACCTCAAGGCCCGTGGCCCGATTTGGCTGAACCAGTAGACGTAAAAGGCAAACTATCCGCTTGATACGGAAGACCCCGCTGGCATCATGGCTTTCTGCGTCAGACGAATTGAAGAGATTGGATGACCGGATTACCAGTTGGAGGAGTTTCTCAATCAGATGGGTCAGGAATCACCAAGCACAGAGACTGTAGCGGTCGAATCCCAACCGACCCTCAGCATTGTTATTCCCGCTTTTAACGAAGAGGGGGGAATCGGCCCTGTCATTTCCCAACTTAAGGAACTGCTTGCCGGGAAGGCGTGTTCCCACGAAATCCTGGTGGTGAATGATGGTTCAACGGACGGGACGGCGGAGGTGGCTGCCCGCGCCGGGGCAGAAGTCGTAAGCCATGCCTACAATATCGGAAATGGTGCTGCAGTCAAGACCGGCTTGCGCAGTGCAAGGGGAGAATTCATACTCCTGATGGATGGTGATGGTCAGCATACACCCGAGGATGCGTGGCGTATTTTCGAATGTCTGCGTGAGAAGAAATTTGAAATGGTAGTTGGGGCAAGAACCTACGCCTCCCACGCGGGTCAACACCGGGCACTGGCCAACACCGTTTACAACCGTCTGGCGTCGTATGTTGTGGGGCGAAAGATTCCCGATTTGACGTCAGGATTGAGGGTAATGAAACGCCACATTGCGGAGGAGTTTGTTAATTTGCTTCCCAACACGTTCTCCTATCCAAGCACGATAACCTTGGTAGTCTTTCGCTCGGGTTACAGTGTTGGGTACGTCCCAATCGAGGCAAAGGTGCGCACCGGCAAGAGCAAGATCCGGCTATTCAGTGACGGGATGCGGTTCTTGCTGATCATCCTGAGAATTTGCACGCTTGTGGCGCCCATGCGCGTCTTCATCCCGCTGGCCCTGGTGTCTATTGTACTTGGTGTGAGCAACCTCTCATACACCATGATTACAATGAATGGCCGGGTCACGAACACTTCCACGGCGCTCTTCATGTTTGCCGTCCAGCTTTTTGTGTTGGGGTTGATCTCTGAGCAGGTTACCCAACTCTTCATGAGCCGATCCACGAAGAAATGAGCGTGGATATGTGCATTTCCTGGACATGGGCGTCAATGGCGCCGGAGTTTCCAATTCAACGCTGGCGGGAGTTGTATTAGCGCCCATGTGCGGAATTTTTGGTTTTGCCATCAACAAACGGTCCCAATTTACGGCGGACGGTGCCCGCAAGACAATTTCTGAGTTGTTCCATTTGTCGGAATCGCGTGGCAAGGAGGCCGCCGGTGTTTCGGCAATCGAAGGCGACAAGATTGAGGTGCTTAAGAGTGCGCTTTCGGCCACGGATTTTTTGAAGACAGCCGAGTATCAGGGGCTTCTCAATCGAGCCACCTCCGGCGCATTTGGCACTGCGATGACGGCAACACCAATCAACCCGCTGACTGTAGTCGGACATTCCCGGCTTGTGACCACGGGCTCCCAGGATCTTCACTGCAATAACCAGCCCGTTATCGCCTCGGGGTTGGTCGGGGTGCACAATGGAATTGTAGTCAATCACGAGCAGATCTGGCCCCGTTTCCCAGCCATTAAGCGAGAGTTCGAGGTGGACACCGAAGTCATCCTTCGACTCCTGGCACTGTTCCGTGATCAATCAGGATCACTGATTGAAGCCACGAGGAAGACGTTCGAAGTCATTGAGGGGGCAACGACGGTTGCCGTGCTGTTTGCGGACCTCGACGTGCTGCTCCTTGCCACAAACAACGGTTCGCTTTACCAGGGTTTCGACGAGTCCGGATCATCCATGGTTTTTGCGTCAGAGCGGTACATTCTCGAGACGCTGGCCGGGAAACCGGATGTGTCTGCTGCGATGGGTGCCATCAGAATCTCCCACCTGAAGCCGAGGATGGCATGCATTCTGAACCTCGCGGAAATGTCCCCGACATATTTCCAACTCGACGGCAAGGGTTCGGGGGAACCATTGCTTAAGGGATTCACCAAGCGTCGGGACATTGTAGATCTACCAGAACCTGAAGTACGCGGTTCAGCTCAGAAACACCTGGCCGGTGTGGGGCTTTCCACGAGGCCAGACCAGCAAACTCAGGACCACCTGCGGCGTGTGGCGGACAAGTATCCGTACGATACCAGTTTCGCCGATTCCCTGCGCCGTTGCACTAAGTGCATTCTCCCCGAAACGATGCCGTTCATAGAGTTTGATACCGAAGGGGTCTGCAACTACTGCCAAAATTACATACCCATCATCGACCTCGGGCGCGATGCTCTTTTGGAACTGGCGGGGCAATACCGCCGCACGGATGGCAGGCCTGATTGTGTCGTGGGTATCAGTGGGGGGCGCGACAGCCTGTATGGCCTGCATTATGTGAAACAGGTGCTGGGGCTGAACCCGGTTGCCTACACATACGACTGGGGAATGGTAACTGACCTTGCGCGGCGGAACTCCTCGAGAATTTGCGGGAAACTGGGGATTGAGCACATATTGGTTTCGGCCGACATATCCAAGAAGCGGAGTTTCATCCGCAAGAATGTGCAGGCCTGGCTCAAGCGCCCCGTCCTCGGCACCATTCCGCTTTTTATGGCCGGCGACAAACAGTATTTCTACTATCTACTCCAGGTTAAAAAGCAACTCGGGGTGGATTTAACCTTCTTATGCGAGAACATGCTGGAGCGCACGGATTTCAAGACGGGTTACGCCAACGTGACGCCTTTCAACAAGAACCGGCACTATTTCAACAAGCTCACGTTCATGCGGAAAGTAAAGCTGGGTTGGTATTATGCCCGGGAAGCGATGCTGAATCCCGCCTACCTCAATGACTCGCTGCTGGACAGCCTTTTTGCATACAGCTGTTTCTACATTATTGACCGGAGTTACGTGAACGTGTACAATTACTTCCCGTGGACCGAGGAAGAAGTTGTGGGAACCATCATTCGAGATTATGGCTTTGAGCTTGCCCCGGACTGCCCTTCGACCTGGAGGATCGGCGATGGCACGGCCGCTTTCTACAATTACATCTACCACACTGTTACGGGATTCACCGAGCATGACACCTTCCGCAGCAACCAGATTCGGGAAGGGCAAATGACCCGGGATGAGGCGCTCCGGTTGGTGCGGTTGGAGAACGAGCCACGCTTTGAGGCAATGG
Organism: Candidatus Sumerlaeaceae bacterium; assembly: GCA_019695055.1. Lineage (GTDB taxonomy): Bacteria > Sumerlaeota > Sumerlaeia > Sumerlaeales > Sumerlaeaceae > JAIBAT01. Next base: position 4,475 of record JAIBAT010000034.1, read on the forward strand.
ACTGGTACTTCAAGGTTATCAACCTTGGTTTGGACGTCGAACAGGTTGCCGACATCATTCACCGGATTCCCAAGCGCCTGCGCAAGAATGAGGCAAACCCAAGGGCGCTATCCGCGTGATTTGCGATTACGTGCCCAGATCCGGTTTGACCGAGGGCGGGGGGCAGGGTGCTGAGCAAGCTGCCGCTTAAGGGGCGGTTTACACGGGACGTATTATGGAACGTTGGCAGCCTGGCGATTCTGGGGGCGAGCGGGTTGATTGTCAATGCGGTCATTCTTGCGGCCCGCGGTCCGGATGCCCTGGGAGTGTTTAACCAAGTCTTTGCGTTTTACATTGTGCTTTCGCAGATAGCCGTGGGTGGGCTCCAGTTCTCAGCTTTACGACACTGTTCCTATGTGCAGGATGATCGCGAGGAATGCGCGCGCATAGCGTCATCGGCTCTGGCATTGGTTGCAATGGCCGGCGTTGTGGTTTGCGCGGGTCTGTTCGCGGCACGCCATTGGATTGGCCGCGTGCTGGACAGTCCGGGTGTGGGGGAGGGGATTGCCTATATGGCTCCCGGGCTGCTTTTCTTCTCGCTGAACAAAGTCCTGCTTATGGTCCTGAACGGGTTGCGACACATGAGGGCCTTCGCCGTGTTCCAAGCTCTTCGGTACATTTTGCTGGTGGCAGGAATAGTCGGGGTGATAGGGCTTGGATGGCCGGCGCCGCGGCTTGCCCTGTCCCTGACGTTTGCCGAAGTTATCCTCTTTGTGGTGGTGCTGGTTTACCTCCAAGTCCAAGTTCTGAAACTCTCGTGGATTCTGACGCCGGAATTCAAGGCATGGATGCCACGGCACATATCGTTTGGGCTGCGTGGTGTGCTGAGCGGGGTGCTGACAGAACTGAATACCAGGGTGGATGTGTTGATGATTGGCCTGTTGATGTCGGACAAGCAGGTGGGTGTCTATAGTTTCGCGTCCACGTTCGCGGAGGGTTTTGCGCAGCTCAACAACGTGATTCGCCAGAATGCGGACCCGGTGGTGGGGCGACTGTTCAGCGAGGGGCGACAAAGTGAGATTCAAGAAGTGTCGCGGAAGATCCGCCGGACCTTTTTCCCAATCATGATGGGGCTTGGCGCACTGCTAATTGCGACATTCCCCATTGTGATTTATGTCCTCGCGAAGAAAGATGAAGTGTGGGGCAGTTGGATGGTCTTTGCGATCCTTGTAACCGGGGTGGCCCTATCCAGTGGTTACCGGCCCCTGATTTCCCTGTTGCTTCAGGGTGGCAGGCCCGGAGCGTTCTCGGCCTTGATTGCGACGTCTGCAACGCTCAATGTGGCCCTGAATTTTGCGCTAATCCCCGTGCTTGGAATAAACGGTTCCGCGCTGGCGACGGCCGTTGTTTTTTGCGGGGAAGCAGTGGGGATTATCATTCTGGCCCGGCGGCTCTTTGGGATACGGCTTTAATTGGTGGAAGGCTGGGCGATCTGGGGAGGAAGGAGAATTTCAAATGCCTCGTTCTTCCAGGCCACCTTGTAGCCCTTGGCGACGATGAACTCCTCGATTGGGATATGACGCTTGCGAGCCTTGTCGTCCATTACCCGCCTTACGGCGACTGGCAGACCTCCCTGGCGCTGACTTTGGGCCTTTTCCAGGAGACGACGCTTATCCGGGTCCGCAAGGCCACGAGGCCAGGAGGAATACATGTAAGGGATGGTATCCGTCAGGTAATGGTAACCAGGAATTTCATTGTAGGCGAGCACAAAATCTCCCTGTTTCACGTATTTGGGGGATTCCTTCAGCAAAGCTGAGAGGTCGCGGGCGAGTTCCCGTCCCATGAAGATTCCACGAAGTTTCGGCGAATCTACAGTTCCCCATGCCGAGGAGCGGTTGTCGTCTCGGTAGCTGAATTGAGAGGAGTGCCACAGGCTGACCGAAACCAAAGCACCAAAGGCCAAACCCTTGACGAGGGAGAGAATCTGGCGTGACCCAAAATCACGGCCGGCGAGAGTGACCGCACCAATTTCAAACAGCCTTGCAAGACAGAGGGGAAGCGCCAGCCAATATCCGTAGACCGAATTGAATAAGCCGTTATTGGATCCGACAGGCGTGACCACGAGAACAACTGCGGCAGCCACCACCAGGTAATTGTATGCGGGCGAGTTGGCCGGCGGCAGCAGCCATGCCAACAGGAGGCCGCAATACAACAGACCGACAAGGTGCGAGGAAAGCAGATACGATTCCGTGCCCGCATAGAGGAATTCCGGTTCGAACTTCAGGCAAACGAAGAGGCCGACCACGGCTGAAGCGAGTCCAAGGATGACCCAGTGTGCAGCATTTCCCTTCCTGACGACCAAGCTGGCAATGGCAACTGCCAGAAATGCCTCGGCGATGCGCATGGT
>JAIBAT010000115.1 GCA_019695055.1 Candidatus Sumerlaeaceae bacterium
ACGCCCTGGGAGCCGCCGGTGGCGCAGACGAGGCCGAACAGCTTGCCGCCGAATTCGCGGTAATGGAAATCAAAGAAATTTTTGGCGGCGCCGCTCATGCAGCCGTGGTACTCGGGGCTGCCGACGATGAAGCCGTCGGCCCACTCGACGAGTTCGAGGACGGCGCGGACGTTCTTCTCGTCTTCGTATTCGCGGTCGGCGTCGTAGATGGGCAGGGGGGTGGCGCGCAGGTCGAGGAGTTTGACCTCGGCGCCGCAGTTTTTGGCCGCTTCGAGGGCGGTGTTCACGAGTATGCTGGTGTGGGAGCTGTGGCGGGTGCTGGCGCACACGCCGAGGATTCTGGCCATCTTTACCTTCTCTTTCCCCGTTTCCAAAGCGCCCGTTTGGCGGAGGGGATCGCCCGGGCGATTTTTCGTTTCCGGTCATCCGAAAACAAGTTCATCTGGATGGTGGCGGGGCGGCGGGTCAACTGTTACGTTTGGGGTGGTTGTGGTGTGGGCGAACGCCCTTTCAGGGCTCGGGGGAATTGCTGGTTCGATACCCAGGGCTTACGCCCTGGGCTTTGATAGTGCGCCCTTTCAGGGCTTTTTGGCGAGGGGTGCGATGGTGAGTTGCGGATGTGCGAGTCGCACCCGACGGCTTACGCCCTGGGCTTTGGTAGGGTGCCCTTTCAGGGCTTCTTGCCGGGTTGGGCCTTAGGGGGCTTCTGGTGGAGGTTCCCATTGGCGTGTCGCGCGGGCTGGAGACTTTCTCTTTTCCTGAAACGGCTTTCTCCCGGTGGGTGCGCTCCGCGCACGGTCAAAGCGGCGGCATGGCCGCCGCGCTCCAAAGGTTGTCCTCCTGCAAATTCGGTTGGACCTGCTGAACAGTAGGAGGAGAAATGGATGTAAATGTTTGAACCAAAACCGCTCTAAGTGACAGGGAAATTCGGGTGTCGCGAGATCCTGGTTACTGTGCGGCGGCTTTGACCTGGTCGAGCAACTGGAGGGCGACGGTGACGGCTTCCGAGGCGTCCTTTCCGTAGCCGTCGGCGCCGACTTTGCCGGCGTATTCGCGGCTGACGGGGGCGCCGCCTACCATGACCTTCATCCGGTCGAGGTAGCCCTTTTCGCGGAAGGCGTCGATGTTGACCTTCATCTGGCCCATGGTGGTGGTGAGGAGGGCGCTCATGCCGACGAGGTGGGGTTTGTACTGCTCGATGGCGTCGACGAATTTCTGGAGGGAGGTGTTGACGCCGAGATCAATGACCTCGAATCCGGCGCCCTTGAGCATCATGCCGACAAGGTTTTTGCCGATGTCGTGGATGTCGCCCTTGACGGTGCCGATGAGGAAACGGCCGCAGGGCTCGATGCCGCAGGCCGCGAAGATGGGTTCGAGGTGGGCGAGGCCGGCCTTCATGGCGCGGGCGGCGACGAGGACCTCGGGGACAAAGATTTCGTTGTTCTTGAAACGCACGCCAATGACTTTCATGCCGGCGATGAGGCCGTCCTCCAGGATGACCTCGGCGCGTTCGCCCTCGTCGAGGGCGGCCTTGGTCAGCGTGGAAACGGTTTCATGGTCTCCGCGAATGAGTGCTTCGGCGATTGCCTGAAAATCGGCCATGTGTTACCCCTGTTTGGTTTTCTTTGCGGCTTCGACGGCGGCCTCGAGCCCGAGAAGGTAGCCGAGGGGGCCGAAACCGGCGATGACCCCACGGCACACGGGAGCGAGAAGGCTCTTGTGGCGGAAGCGCTCGGTGCGCGCGTAAACATTGGACAGGTGGACCTCGATGACCGGGAGCGGGGCGACAGCGGCGATGGCATCGCGCAGGGAAACGCTGGTGTGGGTAAGGCCGGCGGCGTTGATGACGACGCCATCCACCTTGCCCATGGCGGCGTGGAGGCGGTCAATGAGGGCGCCCTCGGAGTTGCTCTGGAAGAACTCGACCTTGCATTTGAGCGCCTTCGCCCGGGCGGAAACGCTCTTCTCGATCTCGGCGAGGCTGGCCATGCCGTAGATGTCGGTCTCGCGCTTGCCGAGGAGGTTGAGGTTGGGTCCGTTCATGACGAGTATCTTGGCCATGGGTTTGCTGCTTTGCGTCCGTCCTATCGGTGAATTTGGCCAGCAGGATTGCCCCCGCCGGCTGGCTTGGCAACTATTAATGCCGCGGGGGGCGGCTGAAATTCAGGAGGGCGGTGGCGAGACGAGCTTGCCGAGAATGGCGGGGTGGCGTGCGCCGGTGGCTGAGGGGACGTTGGCAGGGATGCTGTTCAAGCGGGCGTAGCCGAGCATGGCAAAGGCAATGCATTCCCGGGCTTTGGCGGGGAAGCCGGCTTCGTCGAGGCTGATGAGTTGTGGCGTGGGATTTGCCACGGTCGCCATTTCAGTGCGGAGCATTTCGACGAGTGTGGAGTTGTGGGCGCCGCCGCCGCCGAGCAGAATCTTTGCGATGGGCCCTTTTGGCAGAACGTGATCGGCGTAGTTTCGGGCGATGGAGCGCGCCGTGAAGAGCGTGGCGGTGGCGATGAGGTCGTCGGCGCGGGTGCCGGGAAAAGATGCGAGGGCTTGGCGGGCGAGGTGGAGGCCAAAGAGCTCGCGGCCGGTGCTTTTGGGGGGCGGCGCGGTGATATAGGGGATGGCCATCCACGGGTCGAGCAAGTCCGGGATACTATTTCCATTTGCCGCGTGGCGACCGTCGCGGTCAAAGCTTTCACCGGGATAGAAATGGCTGGTGAAGGCGTCGATGATCATGTTGCCGGGACCGGTGTCGAAGGCGATCACGTCCTCCATGCGCCCGGAAGCGGGGAGGACGGTGCCGTTGGCGATGCCACCGATATTCTGGACGATGACGGTTTTGCCGGGTTCGGAAAACAGGTGGAAGTCCGCGAAGGGCACCAGCGGGGCACCATTGCCACCGGCGGCCATGTCGGCGACGCGGAAGTCGCAGACGACCGGGAGATCGGTGCGCTCGGCGATGACGGCCCCTTCGCCGATTTGCAGGGTTGAGGCGCGCAAACTGTCGGGGCCGCCCGCCATGTGGGGGGCGATGTGGTATACGGTCTGGCCGTGAGATGCGATGGCGGAAACGTTGGCCTTGTCGGGGCCGCCGGCCTTCTCAATGAGGGCGAGGGCGGCGTCGGCGAAGGCTTCGCCGATTTCGACATTCAGGGAACAGGCGAGGGCAAGGCTGGCGGGGCCGTTCTCGAAAACGCGGAAGATTCGTCCGCGGAGATCGGGGGAAATGGGCTGCTCATGGAAGGCGAGAAGGCGCGCGGACAAGCGCCCGCCTTCGGTGGCGGAGATTTCGCAGAGCGCCGCGTCGATGGAGTCGACGCTGGTGCCGGAGATCATGCCGATGATGGTGGCCGGGTTCATGATGGCTTTAGCGCATCATTCGTAATCGCCGGGTGCAATGGAGGAATTGGATTGCGAAGGGACCAGGATTGATGAGAATGTCAGGGATGACTGGCGACGTATAGGAATCCATGGACGACTTTCATATCATCCGAATTCAGGGCAGCATTGATGAGGATACCTTTCTCAAAGAAATGTCTCTGGAGCTGAACCTGGAAATCTGGAATCTGGCGACGGTGCAAGTGACCAGTGATTTGCTTGCCTTTATCAGCGCAGAGGATGCCCTGCAGCATCAGGTGTTCCCTGTTAGAGCAAGTGATGATGAGCTTTGGGTGGCCATGAATGATCCCCTGAACAAACAATTGCTTCGGAATTTGAGTGAAAAGGCTGGCAAGGCGATCCGCCCTGTCCTTGTTCGCGACGGGGAGCTTCGGCGTTTCATTAGCTGGTATTATGGCAAATCGGGCGGTTGAAGGTTTGGATGGCGGCAGGTTTATGACATGCGCGCGCAATTGTGGATTTGGGTTGCGAACAGGGGGGTGGCTTCACACTTTCTGGGAGTCTGGTAGTTTGGGATAATGCTATATGGGAGGAGGATGAGAGACGCATGGGCGAATTTGATGATGAGACATTAAGGCGGAGTCCGGAGGAGTTAAGGTCTCTGAAGGAGATGACCCAGGGGCTTCGCTTTCAAGTGGGGGACCTTGCTACCGTCGAGGTGACGGAGGACCTGCTGGCGCTGATTGATCCGGAGGATGCCGTGAAGGAGTGCCTATTCCCCGTGCGGGTCACTGAAAGTGAATTGTGGGTGGCCATGGCGGATCCTCAGGACAAAGGTTTAATTGCACGGCTCCAGGAAAAGACCGGACGGATTATTCGCCCGGTGCTGGTGGGAGAGAATCAGTTGAAGCGGTATGTGAGCTGGCATTATGAGCCGCGCTAGCGGTGCACTATTGCGCACGTTCGCTTAGCTTTTCTGTCGGGGTATCGTTTGCGGAACCCTCAACAATGGCATTTATAGCGGCAATCCTGGCATGGGCAACCTGTTCCCATTCCTTCTTATCGGCCACAAACTCGGCAAGCTTTGGAGTGTAGTCGAGGATCAATTGATAGTGTGTCCTCGCTTCCCTATACAATGCTTTGGCTTGATCCGTATTTCCCTCTTTCTGTCGCCGCTCCGCAAGTTGTTCAAGGATGTGACCCGCAATTCTTTGATGCGTTGGCTTTAGGGATTGCCGAGCGGCTTCCCGGATTTCGCCGACCGCCTTTTCGAGTAGTTGGGTTGCGGCCTCACCTTCCATCGTCATTGCCTTTGCAGAGTAAACAATCCCGAGGTTGAGGTGGATTTCGGAATAATTAGGTTCGAGTTTAGACAGGGCCTCATATGTCTCGATGCATTTCTCGGGCTGTCCCAATTGGTTGTATGCGTGGGCTGCTTTGTAGTAGGAGGTTGCAAATGTGGGGTTCAAGGTAATCGCCTTCTCAAATCTCCTAGTGGCGGTTTCCAGAAGCGCCATCTTCTGGCTGCCCTTCTCCAATTCGGCGCTATCCATGTCGTTCAGACCTTTTGCATTCTCCACTGAGGCACGGAAGTAATAAATACCCTGGGGAAAGCTGCGGAACAAAAAGAAGAACCCAAAGGCGAACAGCGCAGGTTTTACCCATCGAGAAAACGGAAAACCTGAGTGACCAACAGAATCCGATTTGGTGTTTTCGGCAGCATTTCCTGAGACGTTGGTCGCAATGCTGATACCAATCAGGGACCAGAAAATGACCGCATCCACAGACCACCGTGTCGCCGGTGAGACGAAATTTAGGAACAGCATTGCAGCAAGTCCCGAGAAGGCGGCCAGCTGAGCGCCGGCAATTACAGGGGCGGTGTTGCTGCGAATCTGCATCCATGCGCGCCGCATTACCCAAATCAGGAGCGCCGAAAAACAGGTGAACCCAATAATCCCGTTTTCACAAAGCATGTCGATGTAGAAATTGTGCGCGGAGGAGGTTACATTATTAATCTGGTGGTCGAAATAGTCCGGCTGGCGGAACAGTGGGAAGTATGCGCGAAATCCGTAGGGGCCCGTTCCGAGCAGGAGCGAAAGCCAGTTAAGGTTCGATTGCGAGGCGTCGGTTCCGAACATCCAAACCATAAGGCCACCGCGCCATATAACCCAACGCGTATCGACGAATTTGATCAGGGACGTTGCCAGTCGAAAGGCTTGGATAAGAAGAAGTCCACTCACGGGTAGTGCCAACCACGCGATTTTACTGAAACGTGAACGGAAGGAACTCCCGAGTGAGGTGCGGAATCCCAGAAAGAGAAACAATGGGAGTTCGATCGCCCCAACGATCACCATGGGTATTGGCTGCATCGTAAGCCCCATACAAATGGACATTAGGATGAATGCCGTGGCCGCGTGAGTCCTGCGGGAATGCTGCGTTTCCAGGAAAAGCAGTGATAATGAGAACGGGATTGCCATGGCCAGAAAGACGGCATAAAATTCGGAATTGAGTACTGTTGAGTAGGTTTCCTTGGCAGCACTCAGGGTGTACGCCAAGGTTTCCCATTGGGCGATCTGTCCAGTTCGTGGTGTGGATGAATGCTTTCCCCCGAATATCGTTTCCCAAAACGGAAAATGAAGAATGAACGCTGCCAGTACGCTGCCAAGTCCCAGCCAAACCAAAAACCTTATGGCGCCCAGGATGCGATTCTCACCCCGAAGATAACACGATAAAACGAATGTGAAAGTCAGACACCCGACCTGAAACCAGAGTTCCCGTTCACCGGCAAGCCAGATATCCGGGTTAACCAATAGCGACACGACCTGTGAAACCGTGAACAGGCCAAGCAGCAATATCCCATGTTTCCGGCGCAATCCCACATCCGCAAAGCTCAGGTCGCGCAGGGCAAACAAGAGAAGTATTGGCGGCACGGTGAACAGGATGGCGGTCTTAATCTCGTCCAATTGATGGGTGTAGGGGGAGAAAACAAAGAAAATTGTGGCGATTACGAGGTAAGTCCAAAACAGAATGGGCCATTCCTCTCGGTTGGACGCGACTAAGTCCGGCGAGGCTCCGGCTTCCATGGGAATCACGGTCGGGACTTGTGACAAGTGAGAAGCTGGGCCGGGATAGTCTTCCGGGCAAAGGACAGATCGCATTTCATCATACTGACCTTGGGATATCTTGCCGGCTGCCAGGAGCGCCTTGAGTTTCTCGTCGCGGCCGTTCATGCTGATTCCCTCTTACGGTCAGACATTCCCTTCAGACGCTTGATGGCCTCTTCGGGGGTCATGGTTTTGCGGGACACCTGGTCGAGTATTTCATCGGGGGCGTGCTCGGCTTCAATTTCCTCCAACCGGGCGATGATTCGATCCAGGCGCGACCTTAGCGTTGGATACGTCAGGTCAAGCTTCTCACCAAGCGCTTTGAAATTCCCGGCGCAGAGAATGAACTGA
>JAIBAT010000128.1 GCA_019695055.1 Candidatus Sumerlaeaceae bacterium
CAAGGGACGGAACCATTCCCCGGATGGACGGCACAGCAACATTCCGGTGTTATTGGAAAGCAGCTTCGTGAGTTTGTGGCAAACCCCGACTCCGTCGGCAAATTTGCCGTCCATTCCCCCTCCCAAATTCCCGGAATGCTGCAGCCGCCAGATTGGCAACCTGGCATATCCGCACGCTCTCCCTTTTGGTTCAAGATCCCCATCCGGGAGAAGGGCCTTTACCGCATTGGCGCCTCGGATTTGCAGTCGTCAGGTGTTGCGTTATCTGATGTTACGCCCGACAGCCTTCACCTTTACCTGAATGGCACCGAGGTTCCCATGCACTTCGTTTCCAAGTCTGGAAACAGAGACAATCTGGCACCATCAGACAGCTTCGTGTTTCTCGGGAATGAGCCGGAATCGCCCTACTCGGATACCAACATCTACTGGCTTTTCAGTGACCCCTCCAAGCCCGGTTTGCGCCTTTCCCCAACTACGCCAATGGAGACCAATACACCCGCCGACAACGCCCTGATCTTTGCCGAGACCATTAGGGTGGAGGAAGACATCCCACCAGTATTGACCAAGAACGACCAGTTTCTTTCCATTCTCAGTTACAGGTGGGTTGGGAAGGAACTGACCACCAGCGAACCCTTCACGATGAGATTCGACGCCCCGGACCTGGCGCGGTGGAACGGCGACGCAGTCTGCACGCTATTCGTTTACGCCCATACGTGGGCCCCGGGAACCCAACTAAAGGTCGGTGCGAGTATCAACGGCGGAAAACCATCAGAGCTCTCCATGACCTCCGAGAGCAACGACACGCTTGTCTTTCGGGTGCCGACCTCCGGCCTGCAAACCGCTGCCAACACCCTCCAACTTCAATTGAGGGACGAATCGTCCACGGCCGTCAGGGCCGGATACGGACCAAATCAACCACGGAAGACCGAGTTATTTTTTGACAAACTTGAAGTTCGATATCCGCGCCAGTTTCGAGCAAACAATGGAAAAGCCCCGTTTCACTCGCCAATTGTCGGCTTGTCGAACCTGAACGACCCAACCACCGAATCCCGTCTGCTGGACTATCGAATCTCCAACGCGCCCGCGACCGATACAACTTTTGTCTATGACGTCACCGGCACGACACCGCTTCTCCTGTCCCCAACATGGTCACCCGACTCTGCTGCCCCGGGAATGCGCACAGCATCATTCCGGGTCAGGGAGGATTCCCTGCACCACTATGAATTAGCGTCGATTGACCAATTGCCCAGGGCCACATTCCAACCACAAGGTGGCCGGGAAAACTTGACTGCACCTGGAACGGCTGCCGACTACATCATTATCACCCACCCCGCCTTTGAACCAGCCATTCAGAAGTTCGCAACTTGGAAGCAGGGGCAGGGTTACAAAGTCAAAGTGGTCACCACCACTGACATTTACGAGCAGTTCTCCGCAGGGCAATTTACTCCCGTTGCGATTCGCCAGTTTCTTCAGTATGCGGCAGCAAACTGGCAGGGTTCTGCTGCGAATCCGGCCGGCACATTCGTCCTCCTTGTCGGCGATTGCACCAGCGCCTACAAGAATGACTTCCACAATAGTATCACAAACTGGTTACCCAGTTACACACGCCAGGCAAATCCTGGCTCCGGCGACAGGTTCGCCTCGGACCATTGGTACACTGAACTCTTTGGCGACGACCTGTACGGAGATGCCCTGGTGGGACGGCTCTCCGTAAACAATGTGCGGGATCTCGACACAATCATTTCCAAAAGCATGGCCTATGCCTCCGAAACCACCCACGGGGTCTGGCAAAACACTCTCGGTTTCGTGGCTGATCACACTGAGTTCGAAGAGGCCGTGCTGGACACCATGCGGCACGCTGTTCCGCCACGGTTCTTCCTGAAAACTGTTTTCGTGGGCGAAGAACCTTGGATTGACAATTACTATATCCCCCTTGATGTAGCCGAGGGGAAGAGGGCAAAGGTCAGCGCCGCTGCCACTGGGAAGATTCGCGACCTCTTCAACAATGGAGCCGCCATCATTTCCTACTTCGGCCATGGCTCACCGAATATCTGGTCCAACGAACGCGTCTGGTTTGGGGGCGACAGCGAAAATTCCGACAACCTGGTCCTGACCAACCGCGATAAGCTTCCCATTGTTTTCACCATGACCTGCAATAGCGGGGCCATCGACTATCCCATGCCGCGATGGAACGTAAACATCAGCGAGGATATGCTGCGCGTGCCCAATGGTGGGGCTATTGCCTGCTACGTTCCCAGCGGGCCGGGTGTCACGGATCAGCATAAAAGATTCGTGGCTGAGATTTTCCCTCCGCTCCTGAACAACCAGCCGGGAACTTTCCTCGCGGCCCCTCTCCTCCTTGGTGGATGGCGATACCTTGCCGGACAGAATCCCACCGACCTCGTCCAGATGTTTATCTTGCTGGGGGACCCCGCCTTGGAACTCCATCTCCCCGCACCTCTGCCAGATGTTCGTGTGGAGGATCAGGGAAGCGGGAAATTTGGGGTGCCTGTTCCCGAGCCCATAAAGTCCGGGGGGTACTCTCAAACAACAACCGAGGGTGACCCGTTCCTTCCCGGCGCGATAACGCCAATATCCGCGGGGACGGGAAGCATTACCGTGCAGATTGGAAATAGCAAGACGGACGCTCCCCGGGGACGCACGGGTTTGCTCGGAACAACAGGAGAATTTGCTTCCGCCGGGGCACCACTGGAGCCGGCCCCACAGCTTGCAGTCAGATCATGGCACCGAAAACCTGAAGGCGCAGTCTTTCAGGGCGACCCTGTGAATTATGTCTTTACCGTCGAGAACCAGAGTCGTCACCCGATTAAAGCCGGCACCCTGCAGATCAGCGAGGACAACGGTGCTGTTCTGGCCAAATCCCCACCGGTTTCACTGGTTCCAGGGGAAACAGTCACCCTCAGCTTGGAAATTACGGCTCAGGCGAAACCACAGAAGATTCTGGTCTCAGAGCAAATTGGGAAAGGGCCTCCAAACCGGATTCTCCTGCCTGAGCCCATCATTTTGGCAGGTGCAAGAAGAACCTCGTCCCAAGCCCCTCCCGTGGCGCTGATACCGAATGAAATCAAAATCCGCTATTCAGCTTCGGAAGGCAACGATTCCGGGTGGGTTTCCTTCGATGCGTGCAACATGACAACAGAGCCCGTAGCGGCGATGGAGGCCGCTCTGACCACCGCCGATGGGACCGTTGCCTCCGGAACGCTGACTACGATTCCAACTGTGCCTCCCGGCGGAAAAGCGACGGTTCAGATTCGCCGCGATTTTCCGCCGGACATTTCGTTGGAGAACCTCTTTGTCCGCTTCGACCCGCTCGACAGGATTCCGGACAGCAATTCATGGCCCAAGTGGCCTGTCGAATTGGGGCGGAAACTTCTACCCGACATCGAAATCACCACGGAGTCTGTCATAGTCACGCCTGCGAAACCGGTTGATGGCGAAACCGTATTCCTCGACGTACCCGTCACAAACCGAGGGAAATCGATGGTCGACAATGTCCGCGTGGATGCCTTTGACGGGACTTCGACCGACTCCCGGCGATTGGATTCGCGGGTCACAAGACCTACAACCGTTGTAAAACTTGAGCCGGGAATGACACGCACGATCCGTGTTCGCTGGGATCCATTTCGAAATGCAGGGGACCACCAGATTGTCCTGACGGCCGTGGCCGGCAATTCCACGCCGGAGACCAGCCTCGCAAACAATTCGGTGATAATTCCCCTCCATGTTTCCCGCAAGTACAGTCTCCGACGGGACGGCCTCACTGTCCTCCAGCCCACGCCGGAACAACTCCGTGCCCGCGAGGTGACTGTGGTAGCCAGGGTCCGAAATGATGGGGAAAGCCCCGCACGACTTGTGAAAGTAGTTTTCTATCCAGTCGGGCACCACGGCGAAGCGGCCCAGGCCGTTGGAGAGGTGATTTTGGACGAAGTCCCGCCCCAATCCAGCGCGGAGGCACGACTGACCTATCGGTTACGCCCGGGTGACGAGAAGAAGGACTATCTGGGATTCACCTTCGATGCGTTCCTCAAGGGGTCTCTCCAACGGATGCCTCCACCGAACAAGTAGGAGCAACATCGCTTTTCCCAATTGAAGCACGCCTGAAATTTCCATTTGCCAACGCCACGCACACGGTGGCGACAATAGTGGGTCTGCTGCCTTTCAGGGTGACACACACACTGGGCGCAGACCGACACAACAGTGAATCTAACCGGAGCTAATGAGAACGCTTTATGTTGAACGCCGTTTTGACGCGTCTGGGCTGCGTTGCAATCGCAGCCGCCACCATTCTTGCTGCAGGCAACACCTTGGCCACAACTGACCCAGTGGCACTCATCCCTCGCGAGGTTTTGTTTGGAAACCCCGTAAAGGCCGCACCACAAATCTCACCGGACGGCACAATGCTGGCGTACCTGGCCCCCTCCAATGGAGTCCTCAACGTCTGGGTCCGCACCCTGGGCAAGGAAGACGACCGGGTCATCACAACCGACAAAAAACGCGGAATTCGCACCTACTTTTGGCGCGGCAACAGCAAGCACATTCTGTATCTGCAAGACCAGGACGGGGATGAGAACAACCATGTTTACATGACCGACCTTGAAACCACGCAGACCCGCGACATGACGCCATTCCAGGGCGCCAAAGCCGAGATAGTGGACGTGAATTGGAATATGCCGGATACCATGCTTGTCGGCCTCAACCTGAAGGACCGCCGTTTGCATGACGTCTACCGTGTCAATTTGAAGAACGGCGCTGTGGACCTCGACACTGAGAACCCCGGTGATGTGTCCTCTTGGGGCACCGACAACAAAATGGTGGTGCGCACCGCCGAGGTCCTGCTGCCGGACGGCAGTACGGAAATTCGAGCCCGCAGTAACGCCAAATCGCCTTGGAAAGTGTTTACTTCATGGGGGCCCGACGAAACTTTTGGCGGCGTTGCAGGCTTTACCCCAAACAACCGTTCCATTTGGCTTTCGTCAAGCGTCGGTGCAAACGCCTCCCGCCTCCTTGAAGTTGATCTCGCCACCAGCAAGACGAAGGTCATCGCCGAAGACCCGCAATACGATATTGGCGGCCTGCTCACCAACCCCAAAACCAACGCCCTGGAGGGGTACAACTTCCTTCGCGCGCGCCGGGAATGGACAATTCTCGACAAGAAAATCCAACCCGACTTCGAGTATCTCAAGACGGTACGCGACGGCGACATAGGCTTCAATCGCTGCCTGGATGACACCATGTGGGTAGTAAGCTATGTTGTGGACAATGCCCCTGTCAGTTACTACCTTTTCGGACGCGCCGCCAAAAGCGCCGTGTACCTGTTCTCAAACCGACCCGAACTTGAGAAGTATACCCTCGCCAAGGTGCAGCCCATTTCCTTCAAGTCACGCGACGGCTTGGAAATCCACGGCTACCTGACGCTTCCTCCAGACAAGGATCCCAAGAACCTTCCGATGGTGCTGAATGTCCACGGTGGCCCCTGGGGACGGGATAGCTGGGGTCTCGACAATGAAACCCAATGGCTGGCCAATCGAGGTTACGCCGTTCTTCAGGTTAACTTCCGTGGTTCCACCGGTTACGGCAAGGCCCACCTTAACGCAGGAGACCGCGAATGGGGCGCCAAAATGCACGACGACCTCATCGACGCCAAGAACTGGGCCGTCAAGGAAGGCTACGCCGACCCCAGGAAGGTTGTGGTCTATGGTGGCAGCTACGGCGGATATGCAGCCTTGGTCGGCGTCACCTTTACCCCCGATGAATTTGCCGGCGGCATTGCCGTTGTGGGACCATCAAACCTTGTCACCCTCATCAAATCCATTCCGCCCTATTGGGCGCCAATGCGGGCCATGTTTGACAAGCGTGTGGGCAAGGTGGAGACTGAAGAGGAATTCCTGAAATCCCGGTCTCCCATCACCAAGGTGGATCAGATCAAGGTACCCCTGCTGATCGCCCAGGGCGCCAATGACCCGCGGGTGAAGCAGGCCGAGGCCGACCAGATTGTTGACGCAATGCGCAAGAAGAACATTCCCGTAACCTACCTGCTGTTTCCTGACGAAGGGCACGGCTTCGCGCGCCCGGAGAACCGTCTGAAATTCTACGCCGCCGCGGAGGAGTTCCTCGCCAAGGTTCTCGGCGGCCGCGCAGAACCACCGTCTGCCAAAGAAAACTTCGACAGCCTGAAAAAATAGCACCCACTTCAACACATCCACGCATAGCCCTGAAAGGAGCCTTTTCATGGACCTGAAGCAAATCATACGCGATGTGCCCGACTTCCCGAAACCGGGAATCTTGTTTAAGGACATCACTCCCCTGCTCAAGGACCCAATCGCATTTCGCGAGACAATAAAGCTTCTCGCCGAAGGCCTCCGGGACAAGGGAATCACCGCTGTGGTCGGAATCGAATCCCGCGGATTCATCTTTGCCTCCGCCCTGGCGTTGGAAATTGGCGCAGGCATGGTTCCAGTCCGCAAAGTTGGAAAACTCCCCTACAAGACCGCTCGGGAAACCTACGATCTGGAATACGGCACCGACAGCGTCGAGATCCACGAGGACGCTGTGGCCAAAGGCGACCGTGTGGTTGTTGTGGACGACGTGATCGCAACCGGTGGCACCCTCGCCGCTTGCTGCAAACTGGTCCAATCCCTCGGAGCAGATATTGTCGAGGTTTCCACCGTGATTGAATTATCCTTTCTTCCCGGACGGGATAAAATTGTCGGCCTTCCCTTTCGCAGCCTGATTGTATTTTGATCCATTGACGGACGCGTCTCTGTACCGGGATGCAATCTCCTTCGGAATTGGAATTCCCCAAGTGCCCGGGAATAGTCTAACTTTAACATGAAGCCAGCCCGAACCGAAAACATAGCCACGGCACTGCGCCGAAACATCCAGAAAGTTATCATCGGCAAGGATGACGTCATTGACCTAGTCCTCACGGCACTTTTGGCCCGTGGTCACATTCTCATTGAGGATGTTCCCGGCCTCGGAAAAACCCTTCTTGCAAAGGCGCTCGCCCGATCCATCGATTCCTCGTTCCAGCGCATTCAGTTTACACCGGACCTCCTCCCCTCTGATGTGACGGGAAACTCTTTTTACAACGATCGAGAACACGCTTTCGAGTTTCGCCGCGGACCGGTTTTTGCCAACATACTGCTCGGCGATGAACTCAACCGCGCAACTCCGCGCACACAGTCTGCCCTGCTTGAGGCCATGGAGGAACATCAGGTCACCGTGGACGGCCAGACCCATCCCCTGCCGCCCCTCTTCTTTGTGGCCGCCACGCAGAATCCCGTCGAGCAACAGGGCGTCTACACGCTCCCGGAAGCCCAACTCGATCGCTTCCTTATGCAGATTTCCGTCGGCTACCCCGCCCGTGCGGACGAAATTGCCATCATCCAGGGGCAGATTGAAACAACACCGCTCGACTCCCTTCAGCCAGTCGCCAAAATTGAAGATGTGGTCGCGGCCCAGAAGCAGGTCCGCCAGGTCCACGCCGACGAAACCATTGCCGACTATGTAGTCCGCATCGCCGAGGCCTCACGTACCCATCCCGACGTTATCCTCGGTGCCAGCCCCCGCGGATCCCTCGGCCTTCTCGTCGCCGCACAGGCCATGACCTTTCTTTCGGGTGCGGATTATGTTTCACCAGACACCGTCAAAAAACTGGCCGCACCAGTCCTTCGCCATCGGCTAATGCTCAAGCCAACTTCGGTGCTCGCTGGTCGCACGCCAGATCAGGTCATTCACGACGTCTTGGACCGCGCCGAACTACCGCTCGGATTTTAGCCGTGTCTCCCTACCCGCGCGAGGAAATGACCATCCGTCTCTCGACGCGGCAGAATGCAATCCTCTTCCTGACAACTTTCCTCATCTTCTCCGGGATCGGCATGGGGTCCCGTGCAGTCACCGTGGCGGGACTGTTCCTCCTGACCCTCGTCCTGCTGGACTGGTTTGCCGGTTCTCGCGCACTTCGCGCCATCTCCGTCAAGCGCCGCCACTTCCCCCGCGCGTTCGAGAATGATTCCGTCGCAGTCGACATTGAAGTTCTCAACAGTGGCAACGGCCCCGCCAATCTCCTCGAAGTAACCGATTCCTTCGCGCCGGGAAACAATTACCTCATTCGCAGCATGGCCCTCGAGTTGCCCCCTCATTCCCGGATGCCGTTCCGTTACGAAGAGCGCTGCTCCCGAGGTCGTGGCCTTCACCTCGTCGGGCCCATGCGCCTTCGCCTTGGCAGTCCCCTTGGTCTGTTTGTCTTTCGCGACACACGCGACGATGTAAGCACGATTACGGTCTATCCACAGGCTGCCAGCATTCCCCATTTTGCGGTTCTCGGAAACGGCACCCATTTCAACATCGGCGAACAGGTGGTCCAACGCATCGGTCGTAGCGAGGAATTCGCCTCACTCCGCGGTTATCGCCCCGGCGATCCGCCACGCCTCATCCACTGGCCCTCCTCCGCCCGCCACCAAACCCTCCTGGTCAAGGAATTCGCCCGAAACGTGGTCACAGAAGTCACCATATATATTGACCTTGCCATTACCTCCGTCTCCGGCCTGGGAGGGTTATCCTCCGCCGAGTACCGCATCAAGGCCGCAGCGGCCATCGCCACCGAAACCATCCGAAAACACCACCTCTGCAAGCTCGTCGCGGCAAGATCACCCAGAAAGGAAACCAGCCTCGGCGGGGGCCAGCGTCACCTGATCACCATGCTCGACTGGCTCGCCCTCATCAAACCCGAGGGCGAAGCTTCCCTCGAAACCGAACTCATCGGTGATTCCCGCCGCCTCAAGCCTGGCGCCACCGTAGTCCTGGTCATGAGTTCCATTCACTTTGACCCAGCCCAACTTGAACAGGCCCTCCGGCTGCTGAAGACCCGCCAGGTTCGCGCCATCGCCGTCGTCGTCGACGACCGGACTTTCGTAAAACTTCGCTCGGAGCAGGAGCAATTTTACGCGAAGGCCCCACCACTTGATCACCTGATCGCATTCCTCAGAAACTCTGGTTGCGATGTCTTCACCCTCGGCATCTCTGAAAATATTGGGCAAAAACTGGGGATTCCCGCATGATGGATGGAAAGCCCCTCTCAATTTCCCCGGAAACCCAGTTCCAGTTCGGCGCCTACGCCGGTGCATGGGCACTTGGCACCTATACGGCCGCCATGACAATGTTGGCCCTCGGCTGGGACATTCCCTTAACCATTTGTTTCGCCGCGCCAGCCATTGTTCTGGGTTTGCTTCTGACCGTGGTCGCGCCAGGCCGCCACTACATCGCGGATTTCGTGCGCACATTTTCCCCCAATGAGAAGGCGGCATACGTTGCCCTCTGCATCGGGATCTTTCTCTCCCCAAGTCTTTTCGCCCGCCAATGGATGCCCCACGCCGGATTAATGGTCGTGCTAATCCCATTTGCAGCCACCCTCGCATCTCCCGGCGCCTTCGCGCAATTCGTAGTGCTATGCGGGATCACTTTTGCCCTGATTTCAGTTCGGTTTACGGAGCAGCAAGCCTTTGTTTTTCTCGCCATCTTCATGCTCCTCGTTTGCGTCTGCCTTGCCTACGAGTTTTACTTCTTCACCACAGAGGCCGTCCCTGTACTGCACCCACCCGACCCGTGGACACCCCTCGCAGTGGCTTTCAAGCGTTTCGGCCTCACTGTGCTGGTCACTGCACCTTGGGTTGCTGTTATCCCAACACTTCGCCCTGTCGGGATTCCTCGCGGGATCGCGGGGTTTCGCGACCGCGTCCCGGTGGCTCGGAACCTCGACGCAGCCTCCATGTCATCCGTGGAACTGTTTTATACGTTCTTCTCCATGATTGTAGTCCTGGCCCTAACCATCCTCCTCATCAAACTCGTCCAGAAGCTTCGCCGGCCCAAGTCGCAGGAACTGATGCCCGAATCCATTGGAGTTCCCATGGGCTCGCCCGAAACCGTCCTACGACAAACGAAAAAGCCGACCCACCTATCCGCCACCGATCCTCGCGCCACCGTCATCGAGTGGTACCGCCGCCTTTCCATCCGCCTCGGTGCGCTTGGCCTGCCTCGCCTGGCTTCCGAGACCCCGCTGGAGTACCAAACCGAGCTCATGAAACAGCCCGTCATCGACGGACGCGAAATCCGCGAAGTGACCGGCGGTTTTATGCGTGCCCGCTATTCCGCCGAAGAAATCGCCGCCAACGATGCAGATGCTTTTGCGGCCACGGTCAAATCCCTGCTCAACCAGCTCGACGGGGAGATACCCTTGGCCGATTCGCGAAAACGACGCACCACGGAGTCTGGAAACTGAGTTTCTCCCCCCCAATTGGCAGTGGCGCCGCCTTGGACCGTCGCCTTCAGCAAAAGCTGCTGAAGGTGGACAAACCCGCACGTTATACGGGCGGTGAATTCAACACAACCCTTAAGCCCGACAGCGACGTGGACATCCGTGTGGCCCTGGCCTTTCCGGATGTGTACGACATCGGCATGAGCTACCACGGGTTCAAAATCTTTTACGAGCGCCTGAACGCCATGGACGGCGTGCAATGCGAACGCGTATTTGCACCCTGGGACGATTTTGAAAAAGTCCTTCGCGAGGAGGGCGCCCCCCTCTACCTCCTAGAATCCAAGCGCCCGATTTGCGATGCGGACATTGTCGGTTTTACACTCCAGCATGAGATGAACTACACGAACATCCTCAACATGCTGGACCTTGGCCGCGTGCCCATCCTTTCCGCAGCCCGCACCGACAATGACCCCATCGTCATTGCGGGTGGTCACGGGGCCTTTAACCCCGAGGTGCTCGCCGAGTTTATCGATGCCTTTGTCATCGGCGACGGCGAGTGGGCCCTCGTGCAGATTATCGAGCTGGTCAGAGAGGCACGTCGGGCCAGGTCCACTGCATTCGTTTCCGATACCAACTTCACGTACCGCGGCGATGGCACCCGTGCTAAGCGACGGGCTGTCCCAACATTTGGCAATGCCGACCTGAACCTCCCCGGACCCTGGCGCCGATTTGAAGGCAACGCAAACGACACCGCAAAACGATTTGGCCGCACGCGCGAGGAAATCCTCATGCAGCTCGCCCAGATTCCCGGCGTTTACGTCCCAGGATTCTACGACTGCACCTACAACGATGACGGCACCATCACGGCCATCAAACCCAACCGTGAGGGCGTACCGGAAATCGTGACGAAGGCGAATTTTGACCTTCGCGACGACTTCGGCGCCACAAAACCCGTGGTACCTCTCATGCGCGTCGTCCACGACCGTTTCGCCATCGAGATCAAGCGCGGCTGCATGGTGGGCTGCCGGTTCTGCCAGGCCGGCATGATTACCCGCCCCCTGCGCGAACGCGATCCGCGCCAGATTGTGGAGATTGCCAAGGAAGGAATCCGTAACACCGGCTACGAGGAAATCTCTCTCCTAAGCCTGTCCAGCGCGGATTACACGGGCATCCTGGCGCTGACCCGCGCGCTTAAGAATGCCTTTGCCGGTGAGCACGTTTCCATTTCGCTGCCGTCACTGCGCATCAACGCCTTCGACGTCGATCTCGCCGACGAGATCGGCAGTGTCCGCAAATCCGGTTTCACGTTTGCCCCAGAGGCCGGCACAGCGCGCCTGCGCGAGGTCATCAACAAGGCCGTGGACCAGGAGCGCTTCCTCGAAACCATTGAGTCCGTGCTAAAGCGCGGCTGGCGCACATTGAAATTCTACTTCATGTGCGGTCTCCCGACCGAGACCGACGAGGACCTGCAGGGCATTGTGGACCTGACCGAAGAAGCCATCAAGCTCGGCAAGAAGCACTGCGGAAATAACTTCCAGCTCAACATCTCGCTGTCCCCCTTTGTGCCCAAACCGCAGACGCCGTTCCAGTGGCACGCCCAGCCGACGCTGGAGGAATTCGACCGCAAGTACAAATATGTGGAATCGCGAATCAACCGCCGCTTTGTGAGCCTGAAGAAGCACAGCGTCCGCGAGAGCATCCTCGAAGGAGTGCTGGGTCGCGGTGACCGCAGAGTTGGTCGCGCCATTCACCGTGCGTGGCAGCTTGGCTGCAAATTCGACAACTGGCACGAGCATCTGCGCTTCGAACTTTGGCAACAGGCCTTTGTTGAGACCAATATCGACCCGGATTTCTACGCCTCGCGCGAGCGCAAACCCGACGAGCCCTTTGCCTGGGATCACGTGGACGCCTCCCTTGGCCGCCGCTTCCTTTGGAAGGAAAAAGTTCGCAGCGAACAGGTCAAGACCACGGGCGATTGCTCCACCACCCACTGCGCGGGTTGCAACGTCTGCGACTTCGCCGACGTAAAGAACCTCCTCAGCGTGCGCGAGGACGGCGAGTTTTTCGCGCCCCCGGCGCCGGAGGTGGCTGCTGCACCGACGGAGCCTGTCTGTCGGCTACGCCTTGCTTTCAGCAAGCTTGATAACCTGCGTTTCATCTCGCACCTCGACATGGCCAAGGTTGTGCAAATTATTTTCAAGCGCACCGGGCTGCGCGTTGCTTACAGCCAGGGATTCAATCCCCAGCCCAAGATGCAGTTTACACCGCCACTGCCCATGGGATTTGCCGGCGAGGGCGAACTGCTGGACGTCATTTTCACCGAGTATTGTACCCCGGACGATGTGCTGTCGCGCCTGCGGGCCATTGAGCTTCCAGGCATGCAATGGTTGTCGGCCGAGGAAGTTCCGCTGCGAGCGCCAGCTCTCGCGACCCAGCTTGAAAGCGCCGATTACCGCGTCTGGATCGCTTCCGAAGACGTGCCGGTCGCAGCACTTGCTATCTCGGAAGCCATCGACCGGTTCAATGCAACGGCCACTTTCCCCATCGTCATCGAGAGCAAGCGCGGAACCGCGAACAAGGACTTGAAGACCGCGTTGAAAGCCCTTGCCTACTCCGCGGAACCCGATGGTAGCCATACTTTCCGGGCCACCGTTTCCCTGCGCGATAACGAGTACGTCAACCCGGCTCTGGCCGTGGAACGAATCCTCGGCGTTCCCCTCCGGGAGATGGCCATAGCCACCCGCGAAGGCTTTGCAGTGGAGACCTGTCAGACGGTCTGATAGGCAACAACCCACGGGGTGTGCCTGTGACTTTTCCTTGCCGGACCCATTTCGGACCCACTACCTTTCGGGGACAGAAATGATGAGCGTGTCGACAATTCAACCAAAGGCTGAATCATGAAGAAGATCCTCGTTGTGGATGACGAGAAGAACATCCGAACCCTTTTCCGCGATGAGCTCGAGGAAGAGGGCTACGAAGTGGCCACGGCCGGCAGCGGGCGCGAGGCCCTGGACCAGATTGAGGCTGACGTGCCCGACCTCATCGTCCTCGACATCCGCATGGGCGACATGACCGGCATCGAGGTCCTCCAGGAACTCCGCAAGACCCACGATAAGCTCCCGGTCATCATGGTAACCGCCGTCCGGGGCCTGAAGGACGACTTCACCATCTGGGACAGCCACGTCAGCGATTACACCACCAAGCCCGTGGACCTCGACGACCTCAAGGCGAAGATCAAAAAAGCCCTCGAAGCATGAAGTATCGCGTTTTCGCGAAGCTTGTAAAAGTTGAGCCCGTGGACCATGAGACCTATGTCCACACCTACGAAGCACCGCAGATCGCACAGGACGCCCTGCCCGGTCAGTTCCTCCATATCCGCGTCACCCATCTTTCCACTCCCCTGCTTCGGCGTCCCATCAGCATCCTGTGGAGCGATTCCCACTCCCTCGTGAAGGTGCTGTTCAAGGTTGTGCGCACCGGCACCGCCCTGCTGGCCGAGAAGCGCGAGGGTGAACTGGTGGACCTCCTCGGGCCATTGGGCACCCCCTTCCCCTATGACTTCAACCGCGATTCCATCATGGTCGCCGGCGGTTATGGCATTGCTCCCGTTTATTATTTGTCCCGCCTGAACCCCAGCAATAATAACAAGCGCGTCCTCATCTACGGCGCCCGGGACGCCAGCCAACTTTACCTTCGCAATGACCTGAAGGCCGCCTTCGACGAAGTGAACTACGCCACCCAGGACGGCAGCGTTGGCCGCCGAGGACTGGTGACCGATCCCTTGCGCGACCTACTGATGTCCCGCGGCAATCTCGCCATCTACGCCTGCGGCCCCACCCCCATGCTCGCCGCAGTCAAACAACTCGTCGCCGAGGTCGCCGAGCCCGGCACACCTTGCTGGCTCAGCATGGAAAACCAAATGGGCTGCGGCTTCGGTGCCTGCCAGGGCTGCGTCGTCAAGACCGTGGACGGTTATGCCACAACCTGCAAACAAGGCCCAGTCTTCGATGCCCGCACCGTGGTCTTTTCTTAGCCACCCGGCTTTAAAGTGCGGCGCTCCAGTCCAGACTTCGCCCGTGATACCTGAAAGGTGATGTAAGATGACCATCCTTCCCCGGCATCACAAGCTGAAGGGGAATAAGATTGAGTCCGGGCGGAATTCTCACAGAGATATACGAGCTAACATGATTGCTGATAATGCTGGAGACACGTTGATGCTACCGAGGCCATACATAATGCGCTTTTTCCAATACGGGACGGGCGCAAGATGTCTTGTGCGGACCCTCACGATTCTTGCCGCCGTAGCATTGCTCGGATTCTCGGAATCCAATGCCCACGCGCAGGCAAATCCCTTCGGAAACCCGCCAAATGTGGTGGATGAGGTTCTGTTCGTCGAAGGAGCCACCGCCCTTCTCTCCACAGCGCAGGCTGAAGGAATCATTGCAAGCGCTGACAAATCCAGCATTGAACTGGCACAGGGGGCCGCCACTGGGACCGTTACTCTGGCCCCTATCGCCTCCCCCTTTCCTTTCAACGAGATGATACCATCTTGGAACGGCACCGCGCCCGAGGGCGCAGGGTTTCGCGTTTGGATGCGGACAGGCGATGGCAAACAGTTCACACCATGGTTCGAGGCAGGAACCTGGGGCCAGGTTGGCGACGCAGTGACTTCGCGCATCGCAACGTTTCCGGGCGGACAGTACGACATTGACCATCTTCAGCTCCAGCGTCCGGCATCGCAGATCGAGGTGCGCATCGACATGGTTCGGGGCAAACCCACAGGGCCCTCACCCCGGTTCCAGATGCTCGCACTGGCAATCACCAACAGCCTTGGTGATCGAAAGCTGGGCCGTCAGTTTGGCGCCAAGAGTTCACCGCTGTCCACCAGCGTGCGAAGTCTACGGACAACCGAGACACTGAACCCGGGGTTCCGCTCGCAAGTTGTGGACAAGAAGGCCTGGATCGGGAGAATCTGCTCACCTGCTTCGGTGGGTATGGCCATCGACGCCTTTGGCGGAGCAACGCCCACGCAAACCCTTGCGGCGATGCTCTACGATCCCGCCAGCGATCTGTTTGGCATCTGGCACAGGTCTATCAGCGGTGCCGCCCAGATGGGGGTACGCGGGTATATTAGGCGGTTTCGGTCGTTTGACGATGTCCGTGCGGAACTGGCACAGGGACACATCATTTGCGCCTCGGTGCGGTTCGCACTCGGAGAGGTTAAGAATCCACCGAGGATATACCGCAAGCGAGGCACGCTGGGGCACATCTTCGTGATCAAGGGCTTCGCCCCGGGTGGATTGGTAGTGGTAAACGACTCTGCGTCAAAAGACTACGGCCGCGATAACCTCTGGACGCAGGAAGATCTGGCAAAGGCTTGGTTCGACAAAGGCGGCGTGGCCTATGTCTTTACGGGGCCAGCGCAGCAGGCTGCAAAGCGCACGACAAAGCAAAAGGATGTTAAAAAGGCTGGCGGGAAGAAAGGCTAAGGGACTCGCCAATTAGAAGATTGGCATCCCCGGGGAGGACCTGACTAATTCTTAACAGTCAGGTTGGACACGGCTTTGAGGAGCTTTTCAAATTCCTCGGGAGTGTAGCCGTTCACCAATTTGCTGATCTTCTGATTGCCGTCCACGACCAGGGTGCGGGGAATTGTATCTCCTCCAAGGATTTCAGCATATTTGCTTTCAGGGTCCAGTAGCACCGGAAAACTGAGGTTAAGCTTTTTCACAAGTTTCTCAACGTCCTCCTTGTTCTCGCCGCTGGAGATTGCCACCACGGCCACTCCCCTGTCCTGCATCTTCTTCCAGATGTCCTCTTCGAGGCGCGGCAGTTCCTGGACACAAGGCGGACACCAGGTTGCAAAGCGGGAAATGACGAGAACCTTCTTCTCAAAGGACTGACTGGTGACAGGTTTGCCGGTGATATCGGTCAGACTGAACGCGGGCAGGGCATCGCCGACCTTCACGTTCCAATCTGAGGGTGCCTCGTCCATGCTGCAGGCGGCGATCAGGACGGCGATCACCGCCAGCAGCAACGGATACCGAAAACGGGCAGGCATGCTTACGCCTTCTTGAGCTTCTTGTTGATCTTCTGGCGGCGCTTGAGGGCATTCAGGCGCGCATTATTCTTGTTGCGCACCTTCATGATGGGATCCCTTGTCACGTCCGTATTATCCGGGTGGCGGCGATAGCGATAAAGCACGGCATGGACGCGGTCCACGTCGTATTTCTCACCGGTCTTGAGGACCATGTCGTAGTCCTCGCCGAAGTTGCCGAAGTTCTCTTCGTCATAGTAACCCATTTCTTCAAGGACAGCCTTCGGGAATACGCGGAGTGCACCGGCGCCATCGCGGCGGAGGATCTGGTTTCGGGTATAGCCGCTGTGGGTAACAGGGTCGACACCCACAACGGGGTCACGATTTTCCTCCATGAGCTCATAGTAAGAAATGGCGAGACCGCACTTGGGATGGGATTCAAAGTGGCCGATCATCTTTTCGAGGGTGTCCGGCTTGTACTCGTCGTCGGAGTCGAGCTGGCAGATGTACTTGCCGCAGGCCATGCGAATACCGGTATTGAGGGCATAGGCGATAGAGGGTCCCTTTTGTACGATGAGCTTAACGCGAGGGTCCTTCTCGATGTAGGTGCGAACAAGATCCTGGGTGCCATCGGTTGAACCGTTGTCGATGACAATAACCTCGAAGTTGGTGAAAGTCCCTTCGAGGACGCGCTCAATGGCGTTACCGATGAACTTGACGCGGTTGAGCACCGGTATAATCACGCTGCCGAGGACAGGATAGTCCTTCTTCGGGTACTTAACGGGAACCGTGTCGTGGTCAATCCACGCGCCACGGCGTTTTAGCATCTGCTCAAACACCCCTGTGACCTCGGCTTCGAGGTCCGCTGGATAGAAGACGTAGCTGAAACCGCCAAGCTTCCCCTTCCCCGGCGAGTAAAGACCTGCAGGGGCCGCCTTCTCATTCGGATCTGGCGGGGCCAGCGAAACGGTGTAAAGGATCTGTTTCGCAAGCTCGATGGTGTAATTATCCGTTAGTTTCAGGTCCGCGTCGTACTCGGCGGCGTGCTTCAGGTCCTCACGGAAACCGCCGATTTCCTTCAGGCGGTCGGCGCGGTAAACCTTGATGTAGCCAAAATCGAAGCGCTCGTGAAAGGCGCCCTCATGGGGATGCAGATGCACTTCCTTGCGATTGCCGGAGGTGTCCTCCTCAGCAAACGAGGCGTAAACGCAGGCTGCCTTGGCCTTGCTGGAGAAGACCTTGGCGATGGTTTCAAGCGCCTTGGGCGCAAGCTCGATTCGGTCCGGTAAAGCGAAGACGTACTCCGCGCCGGTTTCATTGGCGGCCCAATTCAGCATTTTCGCAAGGGTATCGAGGCCCGTCGGGGCAATGCGGATCTGGCCGGAGGCACCGGCATCGGCAAGCGACGCGACCGCATCCGGCGAGCCGGTGGGGACGATGTAACAGGCCCAATCATCCGTGGATTGGCGGCGGAGGCTCTCCAAGCCGTCCTTAACGGATTCGGTGACTTCGGAAGCGGGGAACAACACACTGAATTTTGCCACGGCAAATGCTCCTGACTCTATTTGATCAATTCGCCCACCGAGACACAACCGGCGAAGGCGGTTTGCAAAGACTATTTACCGGCGTAATCTGCCACAAGCTGCCGGTAGGCTACCTGGAGCCGGGAGGCCAAAGGGCCCGGTTTGCCGGTGCCGACGGGACGGCAGGTTACGGATACGATGGGTACGATTTCCGCCACAGATGAGCAGGAAAAAACTTCATCGGCACATAGAACATCGTCCGCAGTGATGGGGACAATATTTGTTGGAACATCGATGGCTTGGGCAACCTGCAGCACGTGGGCTCGGCTTACGCCGGGGAGGCAGGGAGCATCGGTCGGCGGGGTCAGCAGGACTCCCTCCCTAATCATGAAGAAGTTGCTGGTGGTAAACTCGCAGACGTCATTGTTCGCATTGAGGAAAATGGCCTCGTCCGCGCAGGCCGCAGCAGCCTCCCGAAGGGCGGCGACGGTGTGCGCGAGGCTCGTGATCTTGATATTATACACAGGATCGCCGACACCGCGACGCGCGCCGGCAAAAATGGCCGTCTTGCCAGTCTGCCGCGCTTCCTCAAAGGTCGCCTGACTCACAGGGTGGGCATGGACAAAAATCGTAGGCTCGCCGGCATCAAGGCCGCGAATGTCGCTGCCGGTACCCCGGGAGACCGTGATACGTAGGCGCGCGTCAGCACGCGACAGCTGGTTGCGCTCAAGCAGTTCGTTAAGAATCCCGCGCCAGCGTGAATCGTCATGCGGAAGCGTGATGTTGAGAGACTCGCAACTGGACCTCAGGCGCGCCAGGTGCTCCTCGATGGCGAAGAGCCGCCCCTCGTGCGCCCGAAGGGTGTCGTATAAGCCGTCCCCAAAAAGGAAACCACGGTCCAACGGTGACAGGCGCGCCTCGGAGTCCAAAACAAACTTCCCATTTATGTAGAAAACCATGGTCATGGGTTTGAGAGCCGCCTACCTGTGAAAGCGCCGGGCATTCCACGGAATGTGCGGGAGAACTTGATATTTCAAATGAGGGACCGGACGCTGCCCCAATACTCATCTGAATCTGGGAATCGGGAAACAATTTGTCAGAGCCGGTAAACGAGGGAAACGAAGGCGGGAAAGCCGAACCATGCACGCCGTGTGAGCGATTGCGGTGGATCGTGCTGGGATCGGTGGCATTTGCCGTACTGCTGGTTCTGTTCGTGAGCCATGGGCTGCGCTACTCGTTTTTATGCGACGACGCGTTCATCACGTTTCGCTATGCGCGGAACCTGATTCGCGGAGATGGGTTGGTCTTTAATCCCGGCGAGCGTGTGGAAGGATACACAAATTTCCTCTGGCTGCTGGAGATTGCCGCGGTCTGGAAGTTCCTGGGAATTCGCCCGGAGGTCGGATCGCTCATTCTTTCCTGGCTGGCAACCATCGGCACGATTTGGATCACATTGCTGCTGAGTCTGCGTACACGCACGGACGATTGGCGATGGGGTGCGGCCTGGATCGCATTGTTGCTTCTGGCTACAAATCGCAACTTTGCCGTTTGGACGACAAGTGGATTGGAAACGCGGCAGTTCACCATGCTACTGTTACTCGGCGTCCTGCTGGTTTCCCAGCGTGCGGCCGGGTGGGGTGCGTTGGTCGGTGCATCTCTTGCATTTGCAAGCGCAACGCTGACGCGCCCCGAGGGGCTGATGTTTTTCGCACTGGCAGGCCTTTGGTATTTTGTCGATTGCGGTGCACGGCAACAGTTGAAGGTTGGCAGGCTTGCGGCGCTGGCGCTACCTTACGCTGCTATAGTCGGAAGCCATTTCCTGTTTCGGCATGCCTACTATGATGATTGGTTGCCAAATACATTCTACGCAAAGGTGGCACGGCCCTGGTACTCGGCAGGCTTACTGTACTATAAGACCGCCGTGCTTGAGAACGCGATTTATCTCACAGCACCTTTGGCGCTTATCGGAGCCATCTGGCAGCTTTGGACGAAACGGGATTCCACCTTTATTCTATTCGGCATCCTGATTACAGCCCATGCGGCTTACCTCGCTCGGGTTGGCGGTGATCATTTCGAATTTCGGCCGCTGGACTTCTACTGGCCGCTGCTCGCTGTTATGGCTGCCGAAGGCATTTTGACCATTGCGACCGCTATTGCCGGAAGAGCGGGCAATGTCATGGCCACAGTCGTTGGAGGCTTCCTCGTCATTCTGTGCCTAGCCTACGGCTGCGCCCTGCAACTGGGAAAATACTACACCGTTCAGCATCTCAAGACACGCGAGCAAACGCTAAAGCTGCATGTGCCGATCACACCGGATAATTTTGCGGCCGCATTCTATCTGCCAGGCATGAATCGAATCGCGACGAGCTACAATAGTGCGCTCACTACGTTGGTAGCGCGGCTCAATGCCTGCCCATGGATCGAGCACAAAACCTTTGCCGAAATTGAGATGGCGGATTACGGACCCTATGAGGCAATGGTCGGACAAAAGATGATCCCGACGGATGCAGTGACTGCCGATACGTCGGTCGGTATCATGCCGTTCTACCTTGCCGACCTGAAGGTCATTGACCGGCACGGCTTGACGGACCGTGCTACAGCGCGGCAGGAGGCCGTATTACCCGACGACAAGCGACAAATGGCTCACGACAAATGGGCATCGGTTGAGTATCTCGAAAGTCGCAAAGTGAACTTCTATCCGTGGCCGGTGGCACGAAACATCCGAGAAGCGCTGGCGCATGCACCCTTTGCGGCCAGGTTTCAGTCAGACGGGACTGAGATGTTCATGCCATTTGAGGCACTCGACGCAGGCTGGCCCGCAAAGGCCTTTCCCAAATCCAGTGTTTATCACACTTCTGTGACAGCTGAATTGGGTGGCTGGCAGGTGATTGGAGAATCATTTGAAGGGCAACCGTCGACTATTGAGACAACCGGAACTCGCGCAGTTCGCGGGTATCCGGGAACGATGATCCTGAGTTCCTACCACGCCACACTCGGCGACTCGACCACGGGAACCGCCACCTCGTCAGCGTTTGCGCCCAAGGCTGGAGAAATGCTCGACTTCTACCTGACGGGCACGATCGCTAACCGCCTGGGAGTGGCGCTGGACGTGGACGGCAAGGAAGTAAAGGTCTGGAGACCATTTCACTTTGGTCGTGTCACGCATGTTGCCGAGAATCTAACTCCTTGGGTTGGGGATTCCTGCCGGATACGGATATTCGACGACGAGATTCGGCCGTTGGGCCATATCATGGCTGGGCACTTCAGGATTGTCGTAATGCCTGATGGACCGGCCAACTGATATGGTCGACAGCGGGCCAAACTCTCGACGATCGAGTGAGTTTCCAGCGGTACTGCTCGCGATTCCTTGTACGGCGCTACTTGTTGTGGCCTGCCTGCTTTCGCCTGGCACGGCGCGACTCCAGTTACTCTTGTGGCTCTGCGGTGTCGGGCCGGCACTTTTTGTACGCCGGGATTGGCGGTTTTCAGAACTGGTCTTCTGCCTGCCTGTATTTTCCCTGATTCTGTTTTCTCTTTCCTCCTTCATTGGCTGGCGTTTCGGAGTCCATGGACTGGTGGCGGGATTGCCGGTGGTCGCATCGGCAATACTTGCCACAATCTTTGCACTTCGAGGCAAACGTATCAGCATCTCCCATGGTGCTTCAGACTATTGGTGCGTGGGGCTGGTGGCGCTTGTTGCAGTGGCCATAGGATTAGTGGCGAGCTGCAACGGCTTTCAATCTGTGGGCGGCACAACAAGTTTCATCGCGCGTGGCTGGTACAAGGCGGATTCCTGCTACCTGTTCTCGCTGGTCCAGATGGCTGTGGAGCGTCGAGGCTGGCCTGCAGAAAACCCGATGCTTTCAGCAATCGCAAACTACTATCCATCGCTGATCCATGTGGGGCTTGCGGGCCTCACGCTGCAGTCAGGGGCTATCGCCGCGGCAGCAGTCCCTTCGATGTTTGGGCCGATCGTTATTTCGGGAGTCGCACTCTATTACCATTCTTGCGATCGGATGGCCGCGCGAGAAAAATCGTGGATTCCTGCATTGGGGACATTGCTTGTACTGGTCGCTCGGCCTGACTTCTTTCTGTTTCCGCAAACACAGTGCTTCGCACTGCCAGTCCTGTTTCTGGTGCTAACGCTGATAGCGGGAAACAAGGCCTGCGGTCCGTTCTGCCTCCTCTCGGGGCTTGGTGTGTTCATTGTGTTCGCGCATACGGTGACGGCGCTTGTTGTGTTAGTAGTTCTCATCGTGAGTGCGGTTCTGGTCATTCCCGCCAGGGACCGTAACGCCCTTCGGCGCTTTGGACCAGCGTTGGCAGGGTTTCTGCTGGCGTTACTGTTCCTCAGCAAGAATGCAATGCCGGTCAAACCTGACTGGGGTTCGCCATTCTCAGGGATTTCCCTTTCGGAAGTCTCCTTGGTACTAATGCCGTGGGTGCTGCCTTTGGCCACGTTTGTGGCCATGGTGTGTTTCTGTTGGCGGCGATATCCTGCCTTTGCTGGTGCTGCGGCTCTGACGACAGCTGTTGGCGTTGCGTATTTTGCCCGAGGATGTCTTCTCGTCGATCACTTTGACGCGTGGTTCGATACGTTCAATGCGCAGCGACTGTTTTTCCTTGGGCTGGTGATCATTCTCCCCGGCCTTTGCGCGATTGAGCCTCGGAAGGCCATGGCCTGTATGGGCGTGGCACTGCTTGGTTTCGTGGCCGTGCCGAGCAATACAACCCTTGGATGCCTAAACCTTATAAGCGAAAAGCCGCTGGTGCTGGGACCACAATTCTTGTCGGCGTGCGAATACGTTCGCCAGCAGACCGCTCCGACCAGCCGTATCGTGACCAACGCGGAGAACAACGCTGTCCCAGCGCTTACGGGTCGTGCCCGCTTTGCGAATGAGAAGGAAAACTACTGGGGTCACGGCAGCCTGCCGGAACGCGCAAACCTGGAGCGGGTAAACCAGCAGACCCGATATTTGTCCGACTTGGCTTCGTGGGATTTGATCAAGTATGATCCCACGGATTTCCTCAGGACTAATCAGATAAGCGCCATTCTTATTGATCGCAGGAACAAGAAGTTCCCAACGATCGATCCTCTCAAGATCGCAGCTTCCGATAAAGTCAGGATTACTGATTTCGGCGACTACATGGTGATCGAAACCGGCGTTCACTCTCCCACGCCGGATTTGAAACGATAGATCTCGCCGGAGGCTGGTTTTCCGCCGGCGACGAGTTCAAAGTGTGTCTTGTCCCGCTCCATCCAGCCGCGCTCGTAGCTGAAGGGTTCCAAAGCTACTACATAGTCAGTCCCCTGCTCGGCCAGGCGACGAATCCATGACACCGGGCTGGCCTTCTCCTGCGAGGTCTCTTTTCGCCAGTACTCGGGCACCGTGCCGTCGAACGTGGGCGAAACGTAGTATACAACGTTTTGGAGCTTCGAGCCAAACAGCGGATACCAATACCAATAGTGACCGTAGCTCTCGTAGCCACTGGCAACGGCGATTCTGGTGCCGCGCTTCTCATCCATGAACTTCCATAGCGGCCAGGACTGTGCAGCTTCACGATCCATGGGATGCACGTCAAACGCCGGTGATTTCTTCCGGGCGGCCAATTCGTAGCACGAGTAGCGTGCGGCGGGTTTCACAACACCGATCGACAGAATGAGACCCACAACCAGGAAAAACAGAGCCCCGGACGCGAGGGCAACTCTCGCCGGGGTTCCAGGCAATCGGATGAGACAGTCTACCATTACGACTACAGCCAACAGTAGCGGCATCAGCATGAGGAAGCCGTCCAACTCGGCCGCAGATACGCCGCGTGGAATGCAGAAAAGTGTCCCTACTGCCACAAGAACTCCAAACACCTTCTTCAATACCGGGTGCCCCGACGCGGCGGCCAGCACCAGCATGGCCACAAGTGTCGGCGTGAGAAACCGGCCGGACAATTGTGCCCACAGGGTGCGCTGGCTCGTCATGTCGGGCGACAGGATTCCCAGCACCGGAACAAGTCCAGACAGCAGGATGAACCACCCAACTGAGCAGTACCCTTTTCGGCGCACGATGGTCCTGAGGCCAATCGCTGCGAACGGAAGAAGGGCCAGAAAAGCAGGGCCAACGTTCAAGAACTCATTGCCCCTTAGCAGCGTATCGACAGCGGGAAACAACGTCAGTGAGAAGAACATCAATAACTTGTCCACTGCATATCCTGCAAGAGGCGGATTGCCCATCTGGCCGGACATCATCAAATGGTTCTGCAGATCCCCGGGATGGACCTTGAAGGGTCCAAAACCGAGCGGCATCGGGTACATGAAGGACCCTGTTTCCGACCAGGCCCGGATGTAACCCACCAATCCCGGAAGCATCACAACCACGGCGAGCACGCACATCCCTGCAAATTCCTCCGCGCGAGGCTTCGCGCGAAGTGCCCCAAAGGCCGCCCAGATGCAACCCAGTGCAAGCACCGGGAACATACTGTGCTTGACGCCTGCCGCGAGGGCAAGTGACGCGATGAACATCAGGGCGCTGGCGAAGGACCTTTCGCGGGCGTTCGCCAGCAGGAACAGCAATGCACAGGCATAAAGCGCCGCCGCGGTGTTGTCGACGTAGGCGCTGCCTGCGAAATTCAAGATAGCGGGACAGCTTGCGGCCAGCGCTGCGCCACACAGGCACAGGTGACTGGAGCAATCCAACTGCCGTAGTGCACCGTACACAGCCAGTGCCAGTGCTGCCCATACTATAAATCCCGCGGGTCCCACCAGCGCGTCGCCGTGGAGCGGCAGCATGGCCCACGCCCATGGCAGATCACCGAGCGGCGGGTAGTATTCGTACGCCGTCCACGAATCGGGCGCCAGGCGCGCCACCCAACCGCCCGACTGAAGCCAGTCGGCGGCCTTGACGAGATGATAGGTCAGCGCATCCACGGCCATCGGCGGAATGATGAGCGCGCGGACAAACCGAACCAGTACTACGAAAACAAGCGGTACGACGAGTAACAGCGTCGGACCGCAACCAAACGGTTTAGTGGCCTCCGCGAGCGATGAAAAGTCCCGCCAAAGGCGCTCCCCCACCGTCAATCGCCGCGCGGCGATCCACCACGATACGAGCGCCAGCACGCAACAGGTTGGCGCCACGACCGGCAGCACAAAGAGCCGGAACGGCGACAGGGCCAGCGGCAAAGCCGACGAGATCCAGAACGCGACAACTGCCGCGGCGGCCCAGCGCTGGGAAACCCGTGCGTTGGGAAAGACCGCCGCCGCGAAGCAATAGCCCGTCCAGCAAAGCGCGCCAAGGAGCCCCAACGCCAGCATTACGCCGCCTGCGGAGGTGGCGCAGTTTGCTATCCAGTCTGGGGGCAAGGTCGGCACGCCCGCAAATCCTCGGGCCGCGCCGTCGAGGCTTGCAACGCAATTTCGGCCGGCCGGAGGCCGGCTTTGGGGTTACAGCGCCTCGGCGTTTGCCGTGGTGTAGAGCTTCTGCGTCTTGGGCTGGGTGGTCAACTCGTTCAGTTCGTTCAGCACGGTCTTCAGCAGCTTCACCTTCTGGCGGTACGGCAGGAACGCGCTCTTGAAGCCGAAGACGATGAGATCGAGAATCTCGTCGAGGGAGAACCCGAGGTGCTTGTGGGCCCGGTACAGCTCGCGGGAAACCGTGGTGTCGCTCATGAGGCGATTGTCGGTGTTGATGGTGGTGCGCAGGCCGTAGTCGTAGTAGAAGCGCAGTGGGTGCTCGGAGAACTCGTTCGCCGCGCGGGTCTGGATATTGGAAGTCAAACAAATCTCCAGCGGAATACGGTGGTCGTTGATGAAGTTCATCAGGTCGCCGTCCTCCTTCAGGCGCGTGCCATGGCCGATGCGGTTGGCGCCGCAATAGTGCACAGCTTGGTGGATGCTCTCGGGGCCGTAGCTTTCGCCGGCGTGGAGGGTGGTGTTAATGTTGTTATTGCGCGTGAGGAAGAAGGCCTCCTTGTGCTTCTTGGCGGGATAGTCCTCCTCGGCGCCCGCGAGGTCAAAGGCCACGACGCCGCGGTTCTTGTAGGCAACGGCCAGCTCGGCGAGGGTGTACGAGGTCTCCGGGTTAATGTTTCTCATGCCGCAGATGATGATGCCCGTCTTTACGTTGAACTTCTTCTCTCCCAGGGCCAGCCCATCGATGACGGCGTCCACGATCTGCGTGAGCCGCAGCCCGTTGCGAGTGTGGAGAATCGGCGAATAGCGAACCTCGAGGTAGCGCACGTTTTCGGCGGCGTTATCCTCGACGAGCTCATACGCCGTGCGGAAGAGGGATTCCTCATCCTGCATGACGGAGAGGGTGATGTCGAAAGCCTTGAGGTAGTCCACCAGGTTTCGGCAGTCCTCGCCGAGCACAACGAGTTTGCGCAGTTTGTCGGCGTCCTCGGCGGGCAGCTTGACCTTGCGCTCCTCGGCCATGGACAGAATTGTTTCGACACGGAGCGAGCCATCGAGGTGGCAGTGCAGTTCCGTCTTTGGGAGCTTCTGTAGAAACTCCTCGGTGATTTCCGGATTGGTCCGGGGGGCCTCGTGGGAGGCCGCTTGTTGAGACATTGTGGTATCCTTACCCATCCCCCGCTTTTGGGGATGTCCTTTCCTAGTACCTTGATTGTGTAATCTTTCTTTATCGCCGTCCGTAAACCCAGTGGCAAGAGGATTTTGTAAGGGTGCGCCACCCTGCGCTGCGAGGTTGTTTCCGACCTGGTGGGCCAAACCCTTGCCGACTCCTCATAGCGACCTGACCGTGCCGTAAAAAGGGCCCCTGAAGGGGGGGAGGGGGAGGGGGGGGGGGGTAATTTTCGTTTACCACGAATTTCGGGGTTAACCCCAATGATTTCAATGCGGATAAATCGTGATTTAAACCGGTTGAAAATCGGGCGATTTTTGCGCACAAGACGACCGTGGGGGTGAGATGAGGTTGTTTGGGCCGGGACGTGTGAACCAGGCCAATATGGCAGGAACAAGATGGGCCGGACGTGCGGGTTTCCATGTAGCGAAGTTTCATTATGGGAGCACCATAACGCGGTAAAGCGGGTTTGCCTATTCCCCCACGACCCCTTGTAGACCCTTGTGGACCCTTAAGCCCTCCCCGACCGAACAAAAAAAGGAAGTTCACGGGTTTCCCTGATTGAAATTCCCTTGGGGCGAGCCTGATGCTGTGACCTCGAGTGCGGCCCGCCCGCCCGCTGATTCGGCGAGGTTTTGGCAGGCCCAGATTGACGCGGAGTGACCCAATGGGTGCCTGGAGTGATGAGCTGGTTGGAAACCGTTACTCCTCAGCCACAGTGACGAGCAGCGGAGACTGGAACATCGCCGCCGGGGAGATAACCGGCTCGTCGAGGGGGATGTTGTTGCCGTAACGCTCCTGCATCTTGGCACGAACAGCCGGATCCGTCAGGTTGAATTCGCGGATTTTCTGAAGGGCGCCGATCTGGATCCCCAGGGCACGGTCGTAAGCCTTCCACACGAGTTCCGAGCAGTAGATCCGGTCATCTGCCCACTCGAAAGTCAGGTCGTAGGGACGACCCGCGAACTTCTGTGCTTCCTCGCGGAGCCTCACGAGGGCCGACGACGTAAGGACGGAATCGGCGTCCCTAAGGCGCTTTACCACAAAGTGGCCAT
This sequence comes from Candidatus Sumerlaeaceae bacterium, assembly GCA_019695055.1. GTDB lineage: Bacteria > Sumerlaeota > Sumerlaeia > Sumerlaeales > Sumerlaeaceae > JAIBAT01. Next base: position 27,462 of record JAIBAT010000128.1, read on the forward strand.
CCGTGCCGCGGGCGATCCACTGCTCCAAGGGCGTCGGGCGGACCGTGGCGATTGCCTCGAACACGAAGGGCACCCCGTCGCGGTGGACGATGAGCCCCATATGACTGTAAGGCGATCCCGTTGCCCGCTGGACGGCCACCGACTGGGCCGACCGCGACGTGTGAAAGATTATGTCCCCGTCCTTCACGGCCGGAAGCGTTTCCTTCCCCAAACAGGCACTGGCGATGAGCACGAGAACCAAGACGAGGTGCGGAACAACAGTTGACGTTTTCCCCAATTTTGTGGATTGCTTTTCCATCATAATCCATGTCACATAACCAACCATGGCGCGGATGGCAAGAGTTGTTGTGCCGGGGTGTCCGCACCATATGACGCGTCGGGGAAACCTACGGGACGGGGGGGGCTTGGAGCAGATCGAGGGGCTGGTGGGGCGAATTTTGCCCCACCCCAAATGGCTCCCGAACAACGGCGATGGCCGGTTGTTGAGTTTTCCTCTGGGATGAAGAATTGAATCGAAGGTTTCAGTGGCCGGCGTTCCGGACCATTGCCCCTGACCTGGTGGCCTTCGGCATCGGGCTGGGCATGGCGTGGTTCTTCCATTGGAAAACCACGGACCTGGTGTGGAGCCTGTGGCTGGGCAGCCTGGTTTTGGGATACCTCACGATCCTCTCCACCATTGCCGGCGGCGTGTACATCGGGATCACCGTGCTGCTGCGCGGGGAGATGTCGGCGCGGGCGCGGCTGGGACTTGGCGCTTTAGGTGCGACTGTCGCACTGTTCTTTCTTGGGTTCTTCTCCTTGCACTTTTGCGGATTTCATGCCGGCCATGCCGGATTCCTGTCGCACTTCTTTCCCCTGGACGGAGTGCCTCCGACGGCCTTCTTTGAAGGCTTCATGAATCCATTCGTTCTGTGGAAAGCGGCCATCCAGTATGTCGTGCCCCTTTATGGCCTGTTTCTGATTCCCGTCGTGATCGCAGAGCGGCGAAACGTGTTCGATTCCATCTTGGAAGCAAGACGGGCCATGAAACAGTTTCCCGAAAACGCCAAAGTGGACCAATTGGCCCAAGACCGCATCGGTCGCGCCAAAACCACTAAGGATGCGTTTAGCCGCCCCTATGTGAACGTGATTCGGATGCACCTGCTGATCTTCTTTTTCGCGTTTTGCCAGATGCTGAAGGTCGAGTCGTTCTTCGTTTATGCGGTTGTGTACTTCGTCTATTTCTTCCCGTGGCGGGCTTTTCGGGAGGATCCACAAGATGCAGTCGCTGAGGAATCGAAAGCCGGTCTGGAGCGGAAGGACAAGTCACAGGAGGCCGCTGGAGACCGTGAACTTTAGGTAGGCATGCTTAAAAAACTGGTGGACAAACTCAGTCTGGGTTAAGACACTTTGGTCGCCATGGTGTCGAACAGCCAATGAGTATGAACCACGCGAAGCGACTGAACTGGACCTCTTCAATTACGGCCCTGTTTCTGCTGTTGAGTACAACAGCATTTGCCAGCCTGGAAACCACCACAATCACGCTGCCGGGCGGGGTGCCACTTGTCATGGTGACGCTGCCACCGGGCAGCTATCAGATGGGTGCGAATGAAAATGACGGTTTGTGGGATTACGACAGCGATGAGTTGCCTCCACACAACGTGGATATCGGCTATTCGTTCCAAATGTGTAAGTTTGAGGTAACGCAAGCCCAGTTGCTGGCGATTGGGGGAACCTTTGACCCGCCCTGCCGTTTAGCCGGCGAGCAGCCCGTTGGCCAATCCTGGAACGCCCTCCGAGAACCCAATGGAGTCATTGACAAGCTCAATGATTATATCACTTCCTCCGGACAGGGTTCCGCCAACTTCCGACTGCCGAGCGAGGCCGAATGGGAGTATGCCTGCCGCGCCGGTTCGCAAATGCGCTTTTGCTTTGGGAACTCCAGTTGTTCTGGAAACGTAACAATCCGGTGCAGTTCCTGTGAGTTGACCGATTATGCCTGGTATTGTGCCAACGCCCCCGGTGATCCTTGCGCAAGGCCAGGCGGGCTCAAACTCCCGAATGCCTTTGGGCTTTATGACATGCATGGGAATAACGCGGAGTGGTGTGAAGACTGGTATCAGTTGTCCTACAATGGCGCGCCAACGAACGGCAAGGCATGGTTAAGCCCTGGAAGTTACAAGGTGGTCCGTGGAGGTAGCTTGACGAGTCATCCTAGATTATGCCGGTCTGCCAATAGAAAGTATCTGCTCCCCGATTCGAGAGCTGGCTTCCGTTTTGTCCGCACCCCTGCCGCCGTTCTCCCGGCCCAGAATGATGGCTTTACGACGGACGTCACAACCAGCAACCCCACCAGTCCCGGCTGGTCGTATTACGACAGCGCCGGAACCAACGCCGGCAGCTACGACAGCACGCACACCGCGCTGCAAATCAACCAGACAGCCCTCAGCAACACATCAACGTTTAATGTGTCTGGATGGACAACGAACCTTTCCGACTGGCTGCCCTACGGGTTTGTCGGAACCGAAAACGTCGTACGCGCCAAGAACTATATCTTTGCTTCGGGCCAGTCACCGGATCTGCCCAATGTGATTCCCAATTTCCGTTTGAAGCTCCAGAATGCCTCCGCTGCGGCGGCAGTGCTGGAGGTGCTGGCTGTCAACAGCGCCGCCAACGACATTGAGGATCAGAGGGGGGCGGAAATCCAACCGTCGCGGGATCCGGCCAAGCCGTCGCTCTATCGCGTGGACTACAACCCCGTGGACATCCCCTATCTTGCCTCCAATGCTGGACCGCAGGGCTTTGGCGGTATCCAGCGAACCATTGAGGCCTACACTCTTGGGCTGCCCCAAAGTAACGGAAACATCAGTCTGGCGGAAAGCAACATCGGCGTCTACCCAGCCCTGGCTTTGGCCGATAGTGCTGCGCTCAATAATGCCGTCTTCCGAACAAAAATCTATGGCGTCGCTGATCTTCAGAACTTCAACGGAACGGAATACGAGGCCTACCGGTTGACCAGCGCCCCCGCCGGGCAACTCGGCAGTAAAACGTTCTCTCCCCCAGTGCCCGTTATTACCTACGATGCCAGCACGGGCGTCACCATGGATTCCACGGGATATCCGGCGTCCGCAGATCTGGCTGTATGTTCCCTGAACTTCAGCCCTGTATCCAAAGCCGCAGCGAACTGGGCAGATTCCGACTACCAATCGCTCGTCAGGGTGGAGAATGGCAAACAGTACAAGATTCGCTTCCATATCGTGTCGTCGAGGGCGTCGAACGTGCAGTCCTTGGTGCAGGTACGGGCCCGTTCGAACAGGTTCCTGTGGGCCATGAAGCAGGAAATCGGCGGGGCGTTCCCGACCAACAACGCCGTGAACATCGCAATCGCGGGGCAGTTGCTGCCGGGTATCGGGTGTCAGAACCCCAACCCCGGGACGCTGCCTCCGGGCACGGGCGGCGGCTGGTACACCCTGATCTTCCACTCCCCTTTGAGCTCGGACATCCGGCCCGATGTGGCGGGAGACATCTCGGCGAAGATGCCGTACCTTTCGTCGAGGCCCGGACCGGGGGACGGACCCACAGGCAACGCCACAAGCGATCTGCGGCGAGCTATTTTAGTCGGGGCGGACCTGATCGACACCTGGAGCCGGGGCGCCAACGCGAACCTGGAAGCGGGACTGTTTACGGTGGATGGCATCGAGGTGCGAAGCTACAACCTGATTCCGGACTGAGGGCCTCCCCCGCGCGGCGCCCGTTTCAGAATTCCAAATTCAAAATTGCATTTTATGGGTCTGCAAGGGGCTGGAAGGGGTCATAAGGGAATAGGCAAACCGTTTTCCCCGTGCCATGCTCCTTTCCATTCCATCGAAAGGAAGCGCTTATCATGCACCAAAATGCCCCCGTTCCCGACCCCTTCGGCGACAACCTCGCCCCCCAGCCTGCCACCCAAATTCGCAACCGCTCCAAAAGAAATAAAAAGGATTTATTCCGTGCCGATGCTTCAAAACAGCCCACTTAAAAAATCGCCCAAAAAAAAGTTCCCCGGCCTAAAACGTTTGACAAGCACCGCGGAAGGGCAAAGGACTCCGGTGCGATTTCGTATTCCGCCATCCGCTACAGCAACACGGGCAGGAATGCCCGCGCTCCTTTTTAAGGGGTCACGCGAGGGGGTTGCGGTTGGGTGGCTCAGGAATGCCGAGATGGGTGTAGGCGGCGCTGGTGGCCTGGCGGCCCCTTGGGGTGCGCTGGAGGAAGCCTATCTGGATGAGGTAGGGCTCGATCATGTCCTCGATGGTTTCCTCGTCCTCGCCGATGCCGACGGCGACGTTGTTGAGGCCAACGGGGCCGCCGCCGAATTTCTCGATAATCGTCTTAAGGTAGACGCGGTCCATGACGTCGAGGCCGATCTTGTCGACGTCGAGGAGGCGGAGGGCTTCGTCGGCGGTTTTCCGGTCGATGTGGCCGGCGCCGCGGACTTCGGCGTAGTCGCGGACGCGGCGGAGGATGCGGTTGCTGATGCGGGGCGTGCCGCGGGCTCGGCGGGCGATTTCGCTGCCGCCCTCGGTGTCGGTCTGAACATTCAGGATGCCGGCGGCGCGGCGGACGATGTGCTCCATCTCGTCCTGGGTGTAAAATTGGAGTCGCTCGGTGATGCCGAAACGGGTGCGCAGCGGCGACGTGATCATGCCGGCGCGGGTGGTGGCGCCGACAAGGGTGAAGGGGGGCAGGTCGAGCTTGATGGATTTGGCGTGGGGGCCCTCGCCGATGAGGATGTCGATCTTGAAATCCTCCATGGCGGGATAGAGGCATTCCTCGACGATGCGATTGAGGCGGTGGATTTCGTCAATGAAGAGGACGTCGCCCTGCTTGAGGTCGGTGAGGATGGCGGCGAGGTCGTCCTTGCGCTCAATGACGGGGCCGCTGGTGCATTTGATGTCGGAGCCCATCTCGTTGGCAATGATGTGGGCAAGGGTAGTCTTGCCGAGGCCGGGAGGGCCGAAAAGGAGGACGTGGTCGAGGGGTTCGCCACGCTTGCGGGCGGCCTCGACGAAGAGGGAGAGATTCTCAATGACGCGGGTTTGGCCGACAAAATCGGACGTGCGCTGGGGCCGGAGTGATTTTTCCTCTGGCTCTTCGCCTTCTTCGCGGTACGCTGATATGACGTTGTTCATACTGTTCCAAGGGTGGTTTGCGCTGCTGAAGCTTGTCAACATTCGACCGCGCCGGCTTATGCGGAAAGCGGGGGCGATTCTTTTCGCCGCGGGAGTTTTGCTGGGCGGCGCGAAGGGGCACGCCTACACGCAGGTGGAGGTGACGAGCGGCGCGGTCATCCGGGGGACGGTGAAATGGGTGGGGCCGATCCTGGCGGCGCCGGATTTTGACGTGAACGTGGATGAGAACTTCTGCGCGCCGACGGGCAAAATCAGGAATGACCG
>JAIBAT010000139.1 GCA_019695055.1 Candidatus Sumerlaeaceae bacterium
TCTTCGGGTTCGTGGACACGACTTCGCCGCTGATTTCCTTCTCGATGGAGTTGAAGATCCCGGCGATGTGATTCCTGTCTGCGCGGAACTTGTTGGCCGCATCCATGTACCAGACGCCGTCGAGCTTCGTCAGGGTCACCCCGGTCGTTTCGGGGGCCTTGATCTCGATGCGATCCACCGTGGCGGAGGTCAAGCCTTCCGTGATGGTCCGCGTTGGCGAGGCAGCGGTCTGGATGGCCTGCTCCTCGCGGCCCTTGTAGTAGATGGCCGCCGCGACAAGCCCCACAGCGAGCACAAGGAGGATCAAAGTCTGTTTTGATTTCATGGTCTTAAGTCAGTTCCCTCTGGATTCAGGCGCTCAGGATCCAGCGCCGTAAGTTTCACGGTAGCGGATGCGCTTGAGCTTGTTCAGGTAATACTTGATCAGGCCCAGCGCGATCAGCAGCACCGGCACACCGCCAATGACCAGCAACTGGGCCACGCGGGTTTCGGTTTCGGTGATTTCCGCCTTCAGGGCGGGTATCTCGACCTGCTTGGAGCGCAGCGAGATCATGTCGCCGCCGCGCGTCATTACGTCGGCCACGTTCAGCAAAAATATGGCGTTGAGAACCCCGCTGCCCTGGGAAAGGGCCTGATCGTAGAACGAGAGGGCCGACCCCGCGACCACGACCTGCGCCTCGGGTTTACTGGTGCGAATGACCTCACTGGCCGCCACAGTGCGCGTGGCACCCTTGTCGTCAGACAGCGTCGGCGGGTCCACCTTGCCATAGCGACTGTCCACGGTGCCTTTGACGGACATCACCAGGTTAAACTGCTCCAGCTTGTCCTCCTTGGAGGGGGCCTTCAACTTATCCGGCTGAAGGGTATACATCTGCTCCTGCTTCTGGGACCTGTTGGAGGTCTGCGCTAACGCCGTGACTGTGGCGCTGGTTCCGTGCTCGCTGGGCGATACACTGGAAGTGTAGGCAAAGAACATCTGTCGGATCTTGTCGGTGATGGGCGACTTCTTATCCAAATCCGTCACAGACATGAGCAGCGGGTTCTTGATGCCCACAACACCCCGTGCGGTGCGGATAGGCTGCACCTCGGCGCGGGCCCAGTCCTCGACGATGTCCTGATTGATGCGAACACCGTAGTTTTCCAGCAGCGAATTGATGTTGGGGGATTTCGCCCGCGCGTTTCCGGTCTGTGGATCAATCTTCACGCCCGATGCGGCCACGAACAGCTTGCCGCCGTTCATGACAAACTGGTCAATGCGATAGAGGGCTTCCTCCGACAGTTCATCGGTGTCCATGATGAAGAGAGCGTTCACATCCTTGAGATCGCCGAGCTTGGCAGGCTCAAGGTTTTTAATGGTGTAACCTTCCTGCTCAAAAAAGCGTGGCAGAAGCGTGTAGTTGCCGCCGTCGCCCATGAACGGATTGCCACCGGGGGCGACAAGACCGAGGGTCGGGATATTGAGCTGGGCCGCCTTGTTGATGGCGCGGGTCAATTGATATTCCAGCGATGACTCGGGAACAATGGTCGGAACCTTCTCGCTCTTGCCCTTGTACTGGACGACAAAACCAAGGTAACCGGCCTTGACGCTATACTCGGTGGAGGAGGCCTGCTGCATGGCCTGCTCGCGAATGCCGAGGCTCTCGGCCTCGCTCTTGGCCTTGGGGTCAACGGACGGGTCGACGAACCTGTAGTTCACCTTGTTCTTCGATACCAGCCGATACTCGTACAGCAGGTCGCGAAGCTGCTTGCGCTGTTCGTTCCAGTCGGCCGGCGTGTCGTTTTCAGTGGCAAAGACCGTCACATTCACGAGGTCGTTCAGGTTTCCGAGCAATTTGCGTGTCGCCTCGCTCAGCGTATATTGCTTGCTGCGGGTCAGGTCGGCGCGCCACAGGGCCTTGCCGGCGAAAAAGTTGATGGCGCCCAACACCACGAGGAACAACAGGGTGCCGATGATGGCATTTGCGCCATATTTCAGGGTGCGTGCGGTGCGGTCTGTTGCTGCGGCCATGGTCCTACTTCCACTTTCTGCTTTCGACGCTGCGCGTGTTCAGGAAAAGAAAGAACGCGATGGCCGAAAGGTAATAAACAATGTCGCTCGAATCGATGACACCCCGATACATGCTCACGAAGTGCGTGTAGGGGCTGATTCCTGAAATCACCTCTCCGTACGGCAGCAATCCCGCCACAAAGGGGTAGCCCACGAGGATCAACGCAAAGGAAATGGAACAGCCGAGGATAAACGCAATGATCTGGTTCTCCGTGAGACTCGATGTCCAGGTCCCGATGGCGAGAATGGTGCTGCCAAAGAGCAGCGCACCCAGATAGGCACACCAGATGGGGCCCCAATCAATGGGCGTGTTCTTGTCGGCAAAATGGTGGATGAGAATCGGCAGCGGGAACGTGCAAACCAGAGCCGCCAGCAGCAGCACAAAGGCGCCAAGATACTTTCCGAGAACCACTTCAAAATCCCGCACCGGCATGGTCATCAGCAGTTCCTGGGTGCCGGCCTTCTTTTCCTCGGCCCATATCCGCATGGCGATTGCCGGCACAAAAAAGAGGAAGAGCCAGGGGATATAGATGAAGAACCCGACAAGGGTCGCCTGGCCCGCCTTAAAGAATGAGTTTACATAAAAGAACAGGCAGGACCCGGTAATTAAAAAGATTATCAGGAAGATGTACGTGGAGGGCGAATTGATGTAGCCCGCGACTTCCTTCTTCAGCAGTCTGTAAATATTGCTCATCGTTTCTCCGTGCCTCAAATCCTACCGTTGATCGAAAATCAGTTGTGCCCGTGGGGTGCTTTTCCTGCGGGAAGAAGACAAAATCATCTTTCCGCGGAAACGGGGTGCGCACCCCTTGGATGCGCACCCCGCCGCATGAAAAACTTCAGGTATGGCACCAAGCCGGACTAAACTGGCGGCGGGCTCAAAAACCAGCAACCTCGCCACGCGGGGGCTTTATGCAAAGCCCGTGCCCGGTTTACTTGGTGGTTGCAGCGTCAGCAGCAGCCGGTGCTGCAGGTGCCGCGTCAGCCTTTGGGGCCTCGGCAGGCTTCGCAGCCTCAGCGGGCTTGGCGGCCTCGGCTGGTTTGGCGGCCTCCTTCGCCGGTTCGGCAGCCTTCGGTGCATCCTTGGCTGGCTCGGCGGCGGCCTTTGGCGCATCCTTGGCGGCTTCAGCGGCCGGCTTCACCTTCGCCTTACGCCCCTCGACGTCCGAACTCTCAATCTTCTCACACCCCGCCAGGACTACCGCCAGGGCAATCATGGCCATCAGCGCCTTCTTCATGGCACCGTTTCCTCCGTTTTTTGTAATCGTACCGCAATAAACCCCTGTATTGGCGGACACGGGAAAGGGGCCGTGTCATTATAAAACTTTGCCCCCCCTGGGGGCCAATGCTACTTGGTCAACTCGGCAAAAACGTCTTCCATCGACGCCGTGTCGGCGTGCAGCTCGGACAGGGACCACTTCTTCTCGACGACCTTCTGGAAAACCAGCTCGGGCAGCTCCCGGGCGTTCTCCGCAAAGATCTTGTAACGCGCAGTGCCGTCCGCTGCATCAGAAACATCCACATGGTGGACGCCCGTGATGGAAGTAAGCGTCTTTTCCACCTCGGCCTGCGGGCCGCGCACCCTTGCCACTACATTGTTTGCGCCCTTGCTCCGCGCCATTAGCTCCTGGGGCGTACCAGAGGCCACCACCCGACCATCACTGATGATGATGGCTCGGTCGCAGGTGGCCGTAACCTCGGGCAAAATGTGCGTCGAGAGAATGACCGTCTTTTCCTTCCCGATATCGCGGATCAGGTCGCGGATTTCCTTGATCTGGTTGGGGTCAAGACCACTGGTCGGCTCGTCCAGCACGAGAATGTCTGGCTCGTGAATGAGCGCCTGGGCCAGGCCCACGCGCTGGCGGTAGCCCTTGGAAAGCTCGCCGATATTCTTGCCCACAGCGCCCTGAAGACCGGTCTGGAGCACCACTTCCCGAGTCCGCTTGCGCAGCTTCTCGCCGCGGATGCCCCTAATGCCGCCCACAAACTTGAGGAAATCCACCACGGACATATCATAGTAAAGGGGGGCGCTTTCAGGCAGATAGCCGATGGCGCGACGCACCTCGAGGGAGTTGTCGAAAACATCGTAACCCGCCACGGTGGCCGTGCCCGAATCCGCAGGCATATAGCAGGTTAGAATCTTCATGGTAGTGGACTTACCTGCCCCGTTGGGGCCAAGGAAACCCACAATCTCGCCCTTGTTGATACTAAAGGAGACGCCCTTCAGAGCCCGTGTCGGGCCATAGCTTTTCGTAATGCTGTCTACCGTAATCATATGTCTCTCAGTGTTCTCCCGCAAGCCGCACTTCCCCTGTGCCGGCCGCGCAGAATGGCAAAACCAGCGTTCATTGGGAGCACGAAACGTACCAGACGCCAGCACCCTCAATTCAGGTTCGCAAGGGGGTTTGGCGCGAGGTTGGCCAAACGGGGTGCGACAAATTGACCCAGTTTGGTGGGCTTTAGCGGGCTAAGATTTCACGCCCCGTGGCACGGACACTCCGGTCCGGGCCGTTCACCCCTATGGCCCTCCGCCCAGCTGAACATCCGAATTTCCGGGACCCCGGGGCACAAGCTCCGCTTTCAACTCCTCCGGCACAGCGAATGGGTGTTTGCAGGAAATCTGGATCATGCCAAGGCCGGCATTCCCGCGAAACGCAATTCGATGGGGAAACACCTGGTCGTGCACCGCCGCAAAACGAGGGGGATAAACCTGGGCATTTACGGACCAGGTAACCTTTGGATCGTTGCACGCCGCGGAGAACTCCTCGTACGTGGACGCGTAGTGGCGGAACTGGAAACGCTCCGGGTCCCTGAGATGATAAAGGATGGCCTCGCCCGACATATAGCCGCCGGTCAGGATCACCTCATCGGGTTTGGCTTCCCTTTCCAGAACTTTCGCCGCGGCCCACCAGTCGGGCACCGATGCCAGGAGTGTCTGGCGCGCGGCATGAACCTGCCACGCGGAAAGCATCCCCGCCACGGCAAGGGTCAGGATTCCGGCAACGTTCGGTTTGAGTTTAAGCCGACGCCCAAGAGCGTACCATCCCGATACCGCACCAAGGTAAAGGGGCGGGATGATAAAGAGAACGTACCGTGTAAAAATCGCGCGGTATGAGGGAGAAAAGACCAGCAGAAGAATCACCGTTAACGCACCGGGGGCCAGGCTCCAGAAAAGGGCACGCCGCCAGGTGGGCGCAGCCCATGCGATTAGCGCGACCCAGCCAACCACGAGCAGTCCCGCGCCCCAGTAAGTACCCGGCAACTCTCGCAGCAGCGCGAGATAGCGTGCCTCCCGACTTGTAGGGGGAAGGTTCAGGGAACTGGACCCACGCAACGTCTCGATGGCAATTCCCATCCAGGGAAGGTATAGCAGCGCGGCCACCATCCCCGCTCCCAAAACAACGAGCCCCGTTGCCCGTGCCCGGCGCGGGATGGACCGCCATGTTGCATGGGGAATCACGCACCATGAAACCGCGACCAGGGCCAGGGCGGCGCAAAACACGAGCCCGAAGTAGGCCGTGTAGCAGGCCAGCGCAAGTACTAAACCAAGCAATATTATGGGCTTCGCCGGATGAGTCGCTTCTCTCCACAGCCCACCGCCAAGGTATATCATGGGAACCGACCCCAGCAGGAGTAGCAATGAATACATACGCACGCCAATGGACTGGAACGCGAGCATGGGATGCGTGGAGGCGAGCAGGATTGCGCCAATGCACAGCAGCATCGACACGCCCCGCCGCCGCGCAAAAATCGCCCAGAGCGAGATGGCGGCGACGGAAAAGAGCATCGAGGGAACCCTGAGGATCAGGGGCGAGTCGCCCAATCGCAATACCTGGTGAAGGAAAACAAAATAGAAGGGCGGGTACTCGAAGAAGAACGCCGCGCCTGTCTTGAGGTCGGCAAACATCTCCCCGGGCGGCAACTCGGCAATACGCAGTGAATGAACGTCGTCCGTCCAGAGCGCTCGGGTCGCGGCATCGTGTCCCCAAATGGCAAATACGGTGATCAGCGTCACGGCCACGATGATCCAACCGGTCAAAGGGACGGTGCTGCCGCGTCGCAATGTTCCTGCAGGCATAATCATCAGCTACGCCATGGCCGGTGACCTTGGCAAAAGGAATTGCGCCTCCCAACTTACTTAGAAATTGACACCTTCCCGCCAATGGCCGCCTTGGTTTCATTGGAAATACGAAATGCCGCAAGACTCACACCCAGCAGGGTTAACGACACGCAATTACATCCGCATCACCTCCCCACCGGTCCTGCGTTTTCTTTTTGTCCTCCTCCTCCAGTTTGTCACGATGGCCTTCCTGGAAAAGAAATCCTATTTCTGGATTGTTGACGCCGCCCTGTTCAGCCTGCTTTTTGTTTTCGGGGCCGCCATCGTTCTGGAGAATCGAAAGCTCAGGGCACGTGGAATTGCCCTCGTGGTGCTCGCCATCGGGGCCAAGTGGGTGGGGAAATGGTTTCCAGGCATCATGGCCAATGAGCTTGCGCTGGTTGCCGGGGTTCTGTTCATGGGAATACTGGCCTGGAGTTTCCTGCGTTACATCCTTCTGGCCCCGCACATCGACGCGCGGATCCTTTACGCATCGGTTGCCACCTATTTGATCCTTGGGTTTTGCTGGGCCCTGGCCTATGAACTTCTGGCGGGTGCTGTGCCGGATGCCTTTGCCTATACGGTGGGACCTGAAACGACACATTCCATGCAGGGATTTCGCGGGCTCTATTTCAGCTTCATCACCCTGTCCACCGTCGGTTACGGGGACATTGTGCCGGTTTCCAACGGGGCCCGCCTGCTGGCAATGCTGGAGGCAACATCCGGCGTTTTCTATGTGGCCATGGTGGTTGCACGAATCGTGGCCATTTACACCATGACAAACCCAAGGGAAGGCAACGGTGGTGATTAGGGCCCACCGGAACACATCCGGCCGGGTACCCGCGGTGTCGCCGTTAACAAGTTTATATATTAATTAGTTTATTAACTCATCTGGAGAGGGACTCATGCAGGTGCCAGCAATTCGGAATGGATCAGAATCAGTAGGCCCAGGTCGGCCCATCGGACGTTTATCCAGTCATGCCATCCAGCTTCTATGCATGGCAAGCTGCCTGTGGTTTGCCGGCTGCGAGAAGAAGAAGGAGGCCGCGGCCCCGGCCGGCCCTCCGGACGTACTGGTGACGGATGTTCGACAGGTGGATAACATCCCCTACCAGAGAGAGTGGGTGGGGACACTCGATGGCTCCGTGAACTCAAAGGTTCGGGCCCGCGTCCAGGGTTACATCGTCCGTCAGGCCTTTGACGAAGGTACCATCGTTAAGAAGGGGGATCTCCTGTTCGAAATCGACCCGGCCCCCTACGTTGCCGCCCTGGAAAAAGCCAAGGCCGCCATGCTGAATGCGCAGGCCCAGGAGCTTGAGACAAGCGTAACCGCCAAGCGCAAGGTTGAGCTGTTCCAGCAGGCCACAATCAGCGCGGAGGAACGCGACCAGGCCGTGCAGGCCGAAGCGGCGAATATTGCCTCGGTCCAGGCGGCAAAGGCGGCCGTGGTGGAGGCCGAATTGAACCTTGGGTACACCAAGGTCGTCTCGCCCATCGACGGAATTGCAAGCATCTCCCAGGTAAACGTTGGCGACCTGGTCGGCCCCTCCACGGGCGAGTTGACGGAGGTCTCAACCGTCAATCCCATCAAGGCGAAATTCTATATCAGCGAGCAGGAGTACTTGAAGGCGGCGAAGAAGATCAACGATGTGCTGACAGGCAAGGCCCTGTCCCACGATGTCAATCTGACCCTCATTCTTTCCGACGGCTCAGCGTTCCCCGAGAAGGGCAAACTGAGCACGGTAAACCTGAACGCGGATAGCCGCACCGGCACGGTGGAGGTGGAAGCACTGTTCCCCAACCCCGACAACATCCTTCGTCCGGGCCTTTTTGCGCTCGTGAGACTTGTGACCGAATCGAAATCCCTCGTTGTTCCCCAAAGCTCCGTCCTTTTCATGCAGGGCAAGTACCTCGTGGCCGTCGTGGACAAGGACGGCAAGGCCAAGGTTCGCCCCGTCGAGGTCGGGGAAAAGGTTGGGACAGTATGGGAAATCAAGGAAGGACTCAAAATCGGTGAGCAGGTCGTCGCGGAGGGAATTCAAAAGGTTCGCGACGACGAAAAGGTCAATGCCAAGCCCTATGTGGAAAAGCAAACCGGCGAAGGGGACAAGGCAGGCGCTCCCAAAACTGACGCGGGATCGACGTCTGAAACCCAAAACGGGGCGCGGTGACCCACCATGTCAAAGTTCTTCATCAACCGGCCCATTGTGGCCATGGTCATCGCCATCCTTATGGTGCTGGTGGGCCTTGTGGCCATGGCCGGCCTGCCGGTGGCGCAGTTTCCAGACATTGTGCCCCCGCAAATCCAGGTTAATGCCACATACCCCGGCGCGGACGCGCTGACGATCGAAAAATCCGTGGCCACACCCATCGAGCAGCAGATGTCGGGCGTGGATAACATGACCTACATGTATTCGCTCAACTCGAACAACGGGTCCATGCAGCTCAACGTCAACTTTGACGTCAAAACCCAGTCAAACACCGACCAGATCCTGGCGCAGATGCGGGAGATGCAGGCCAATTCGCAGTTGCCCGCTGCGGTCATCAACCAGGGAGTGACGGTCCAGAAGTCGACCGCGGCGCCTTTGATGCTGTTTGCCCTCTACTCCCCCAACGGCACCTATGACAGTATTTTCCTGGCAAATTACTGCTACATCAACATCAACGACGCCATGACCCGCATTAAGGGTATCGCAAGCGTCAGCATCTTCGGCGCGGGCGAGTACGCGATGCGCTTCTGGGTGAAACCCGACAAGCTGGCGAAGCTGAACATCACAATTCCCGAAATCGTCAATGCCATCCAGGAGCAAAACACGGTGAACCCGGCGGGCCAAATCGGCGCGAACCCGATCCCCGCGGGGCAAAAGTTCACCTATGCCGTGCGGTCGCAGGGACGGCTTGAAACCCCCGAGGAATTCGGGAACATCGTGCTGCGCGCCGAGGACAATGGCGGCATTGTCCGCCTGAAGGATGTGGCCCGGATCGAACTCGGTTCGCAAAGCTACAGCATGAATGCGCGCCTCAATGGGAAACCGGCGGCCATCATCGCGCTGTACCAGTTGCCGGGCTCCAACGCGCTGGATGCGGCCAATGGCGCGAAGGCCCTTATGGAGGACTTGAAAAAAAATTTCCCTCCCGACCTCGATTGCGTGCTGGCCCTCGACACGACGCTCGCCGTTTCGGAGGGCATGAAGGAAATCCTCAATACCCTGTGGCAGGCGCTCCTGCTGGTTATCATTGTGGTTTACATATTCCTCCAGGGCTGGCGCGCCACGTTGATTCCCCTGCTCGCCGTGCCTGTTTCGCTGGTGGGCACCTTTGCGATCTTCCCGCTGCTTGGCTTCTCCATCAACACGCTTTCCATGTTTGGCCTGGTGCTCGCCATTGGCCTCGTGGTGGATGACGCCATCGTTGTGGTGGAGGCAGTGGAGCATCACATCGAGAAGGGATTGGCGCCAAAAGAGGCCGCCCTGAAGGCCATGTCCGAGGTGGCGGGGCCGGTGGTGGCCATCGCCGTCATCCTCGTCGCTGTCTTTGTGCCAACGGCTTTTATTCCGGGAATCACCGGGCGGCTTTACCAGCAGTTCGCGGTGACGATTGCCGTCTCGGTTATTTTCTCCGCGTTCAACGCCCTCACTCTCAGCCCGGCCCTGGCCGCCCTGTTGCTGCGCCCGCGTAAGGAGGCCCGCGGCCCCCTCGGCATGTTCTTCCGCGGCTTCAACAAGGTGTTCGGCGTGGGAACAAATGGCTATGTTGGGACCTGCGGTTTCCTGGTCCGGAAGAGTTTTGTGGCTGTCTTCTTCCTTGTGGGAATAGTCGTCCTCTCCGGGTTCCTGGGAAAGCGCATCCCGGCGAGTTTCCTTCCCGAGGAGGATCAGGGCTACACCTACGCCGTGATGCAATTGCCCGATGCCGCTTCGCTGGAGCGAACGACTGAGGTCATGCGGCAGGCCGAGGAGATTCTCAAGAAAACGCCTGGCGTTAAATATTACACCTCCGTGGACGGGTTCAGCATGCTGAGCGGCGTCTATAACACCTACAGCGGCTTCTTCTTTATCTCCCTGGAGGAATGGGCCAGGCGCAAGAGCCCGGAGGAACAATACCCCGCGATCATGGCGCACCTGAACGAGGAGTTCCAGAAAATTCCCGGCGCCGTTGCCATCGCCTTCTCCCCGCCCGCCATTCCCGGCATCGGGACTTCGGGCGGCGTCACCTTTATTCTGGAAGATCGGTCCGGTCAGGATGTCAATTTCCTGACGGAGAACCTGAAAAAGTTCGTGGCAGAGGCAAACAAGCGTCCGGAACTGGCGCGCGTTTTCACTACGGCGCTTCCCGCCGTTCCGCAGGTTTACCTGCAGGTGGACCGGGACAAGGTGCTCAAGCAGGGCGTCCAGATCCAGGAGGTCTACCAGACCCTGCAGGCGTTCATGGGTGGTGCATTCGTGAACTTCTTCAACAGCTTTGGCCGGCAATGGCAGGTTTACGTGGAGGCAGAGGGACAGTACCGCACTGACATGCAGCACCTTGGCCAGTTCTATGTGCGCAACAAAACGGGTGGGGCCGTGCCGCTTTCGGCGCTTACGCGCGTGAGCAACATCGCGGGGCCGGAATTCACGATGCGCTACAACCTCTACCGCGCCGCCCAGATCAATGCGATGGCCCGACCCGGAGTGAGCTCTGGACAGGCCATGAAAGCCCTGGAGGAAGTCTTTGAGAAGACGATGCCGCACGGGATGGGCTTCGACTACATGGGCATGAGCTATCAGGAACAGCAGGCCCAGAAGGGAATTTCGCCCATGGCGATCTTCGGATTCTCGCTCTTGTGCGTGTTCCTGATTCTTGCGGCGCAATACGAAAGCTGGACCCTGCCTTTCAGCGTTCTGCTTTGCACCCCGATCGCGGTGTTTGGAGCTTTTGCGGGGTTGTTCGTCGGCCATTTCGAGAATAATGTTTACGCGCAGATTGGTCTCGTGATGCTGATTGGCTTGGCCGCCAAGAACGCGATCCTCATCGTGGAGTTTGCGAAGTCGGGTTACGAATCCGGGAAAGGGCTGATGGATGCTGCCCTGGAAGGGGCACAGTTGCGACTCCGCCCCATCCTCATGACGGCGTTCGCTTTTATCCTCGGGTGTATTCCGCTGGCCCGCGCCAGTGGCGCCGGTGCCATCTCGCGCCAGGTGATGGGCTTCACGGTCATTGGCGGCATGTTGGCCTCCACCGCCATCGCGGTATTCCTGATTCCGGCCTGTTTCTATGTGGTGGAGAGGCTGTCCGGCGGACGCGTTGCGCCGGAGACCGCGGCGGAAGCGAAGGAGCCTGCAGCCGCGGAATAACCTTCGGGCTGATTCCTTAGGACCGGGCCGAGTTGGCCGTCATGCCGGGAACTGTGGGGCTCGCTATGCGTTGGTCTCGGCTGCCGGCACCTGATTCTCAGGTGCGTCTGCGGGCAGCCGTGCCAGTCGCTTCGCGTAAATCCCGATGCCGGGGATCGCCGAGAACCCATGGGCAAAGATGCTAAAGCCCACTGTAACCATGACTGTCGACCGGATGATCTCCTCCCCTGGCAGGTGGGCTTCCTGTTCGAGGAACACCATCCCCAGGACGATGGAGGCAAGCCCACGCGGGCCGAACCATCCCATGAACGTCATGGTCGCCCCACTCATCCGCGTTCCGATAAGAGAAATGGCAACTGGCACCATCCGGACAAGGGTCAGGCTGATGATCGCGTAAATCAACATCGGGACATGGAATTCATGCCACGACCGGGCCACTGCCATCCCGAAAAGGAAGAAGACAAACAGATTTACGAACTGCCCCCATTCGTCGGCAAATTCCACGCTGTGGCGCCCGGCATCCTTGAAACCGACCTGGACGGCCAGCCCCGCGACAAAGGCGGCGATAAACATGCTGGCCCCGACCGCCTCGGACACGATCGCACAAAGCAGCGGCAGCGTAACGACACCGATTTGGACCATGGATTCCGCCACCCATTTCCTGCGATTGGCAATACCAAGCAGGTGGCCTCCCAGGAACCCAATGGCCAATCCGGCAATAACACCCAGGCCCAACTGCTCCCAAATGAGTCTGGCAAGGCTCGCATTGGGATCCTGGCCGTTTGCAAGTGCGAGGGCGAGGAAGAACATCATGAAGGGGACGGACATGCCGTCGTTCAGGCCTGCCTCGACATTCAGTGCCTGACGTATGCGAAGGGGCACCTTCGGGCTGTTCACAATGACCTGACCAAGCCCGGCGTCGGTGGGGGCCAGGATCGCAGAAAGTATGAAGGCCTCCCATAGTCCCAACTTGGGGAAAATCGCCATTCCCGCTAGCCCGCCCAGTACGATGGTAAGAAGGATTCCGGTGGTCAGCAACCGGATCGGGAGGTTCTGAACCTGCCGGAGAACCCGGAGGTTTGTGCGGCTCGCGTCCGTGAAGAGAAGCATAACCAACCCAATCTCCGCGACCCAAAGCAGCGATCCGTTGGAATTGGCCACCGACTTGATCTCCGGTCGAATCAGTGGAAGCAGGATACCTGCCGTCGCAAAAAGAATCGGCGGAGTGAGAACCGTACGGCTTAGCACCCCGGATACGAGGCTGTAACCGAAAACCAGTGTGACGAAAATGGAAACAAGAACCATAAGGGGCAAACCGAATCCGAGAAGCCGGTGGCGTCAAGCTTTCTGGAATGGGGGGGACGGGAGCCCGGGACTGGGTGAGTGCGTCGAGAGACAATATATGGTCTCCTGAGTCCCCGCTTTTGGTGTACGTTGGCGATATCCTGTACAGGCCTCGCGTCTATCCAATTATTATTATGGCAATTTGGGCTCAGACACAAGATGTAGTAGGCGCGTGGTGGACGTGGAGGGTGTTGCGGGAGGGTATGGTGTCAAAACGTTGCAATAGTCGCACCTTTGCGCTGGCATTGGGGCCCTTCGCCTGCAGGGTGGAGGAATGACAACAGGCCAACCGGGCTTCGAAGTGAAGCAGGAGGAGTTCTTTAAGAGTGCGGAGCACTCTCCACAGTTGACAACGGTTAGAGGTCATTCCGTGTCGCAAAGATTCTGGCAATTGAAAATGGCGCCGTTCATAGGATGGCTGGCCATACCCCGTAAAGTCATCCTGATGGCCGAATATAGACTTGAGGGATACATAATTTGAAAAGAATATAAAAGAGGTCTCTTTTGAACCCAACCGCACTGCCCAACCATGTCCAACAGCGGAATCAGGTATTGTGCTCTGATTGTTATCAGACGACCTCCTGGGAGGGGTCGCCAATGTCGGGCCGCGTAAAACGGATGAAACTGATAGGAACCCTTCTGTTGATCATGCTGCTTGCCTTATCTGGCCCGTGCTATGCCAAGGCCCGCTTTGCTGGAAAGACGGACATGATCAATGAGGCTGAGTCCATAGTTGTCGTCAACATCACGGAGGTCGAAGACTCAAACCGAAAAGGTCAGGCATGGACCTACCACCAGAAGGTGACCGCTGCCGTTGAAGTATGTTTGAAGGGTGATGCAGGGAGCACCATTACCCTCTACGGGTTGGAAGATTTCGTTTGCGCACGATGTCGGTACGAAAAAGGACGCTTCATTCTCTTCCTTCGAAAAGATGGTCCTTTGTGGGCTGGCTGCAACTGGCATCTGGGCGTTCGCGCAATTAAAGACGGCAAAGTGCAGTGGTTCAAAGACGATAAGGCTCTTTCTGACTTAAAGGAAACTCGACTTGATGACGTGATCATGGAAATCAAAGCTGTCATAAAAGAACAGAAAATCGCGATTCCCAACAAGCCACATACTAGCGTCGGCAAGTAGTCCCGACTAATCCAAGCTTCTCCGGACGAAGGGAACACCTAACGCGAACCACAGAGCTAAGGGTGATCCTGGTGCCATACCGCCGTGCGAAAGTCATGGACGGTATCCAGTTTGTCAGGGGCGGATAGGATCTCCAAATCCATATCCCTGAGCATGACTTGATCGGTGCCAACTGACACCTCAATCTTGTTTTTCCCGGGGTGCAGGAGGGCACCGTCAATCATGCAGCTGGTTGCGAGCCACCCTTGGTAATCCACCGCGTGCTCGGCGGCACCGGAGGTTTTTGGGTCGTCAAAGGTGAAGGTGATGTAATTGCGTTGCGCCAGAGTGGGCCAGGAAACCATGAGCCCGCCAGCCGGCATACCATTGACTTTCACGGGTGGACTCTTTGTGGTCCCCAGATGCCAGATCGAACCGCTGAGGCGGGCGAGAAGTGGCTGGGTGGTGAGTTCAAACTCCAAGGCCTTCGCGGCATTCCTCGTCAGTTCAAAAGATCTCGGCTGAAGTGGAATTGTGGTGATCTGGTCCGCCGACCTGTCTGCGGCGCTGGCCGTCGCCGGGTTCGCCCGCAGTACCCTGGCAAAATCATTCTCCTGATTAAAACCACGATCTGAAGCGGTTTCGGCGCAAATCTCACAGCTCATTGCAACCAGGATTACCACAAGCAAGGGTGCCTTCCGAGACATCTGCCCATCTCCATTTCAGCTCAAACCTATCCTGTGACTAAGGAGACTTCCCTGCTACCCCTGAAGTCAAGAATGACCGGGGTGCCGGGGGGGGGCCCAAGGGTCCATGGATCATACCCTGGTGTATGAACAGGTGCGGTTTATGGGTCTGCAAGGGTCTGCAAGGGGTCGTGGGGGAATAGGCAAGCCCCTCCGCGTCATGATAGCTTCACTCCATCATGAAAACACAAAACTTCCTACCCCCTACCGCGCTCACCTTGCTGTTCCCCAGCCCCACCCGAACAGCAACCTCCATAAATGCAAAAATGACCGTAAATGAGGCGCCATTTTTCGGCCGTGCCAATCACTGTCACCAATGGCTTTGCATCAAAAATACGCAAAAACAAAAATATACCCCCCCCCCTCCCCTCCCCCCCCCTTCGGCGGCGGTGTCAATTTCAGCCGGATTGGGGAGATGGGAAAGGCGTCCATGGTCGATGACCCATCACAAAGTTGCGGCACACGCACCTTTGCGCTGGCATTGGAATCCTACGTTGGCAGAGTGGCTGTATGACAACAGGCCAACCCAGTTTCGAGGTAAAGCAGGTCGAGTTCTTCAAGAGCGCCGAGCACCCGAAGGATTACCCCAAGGACTCGCGCCCTCAGATTGCCTTTGCGGGGCGATCCAACGTGGGGAAGTCGTCGCTGCTCAACGTCGTGGTAAACCGCAAAAGCATCGCACGGGTATCGAACACACCAGGGCGCACCCAGCTTATCAACTTCTTCCTCGTGAATGGCTCCATGTATTTCGTGGATTTGCCGGGGTATGGTTTCGCGAAAGCCCCCAAATCGGTCAAGGCCGGATGGGACCGGATGATGACGTCGTTCATGCTGAACAACCCGAACCTGCGGGGGGTGGTGACGCTGTTCGACATTCGCCGCGCACTGGAGGATGACGACCGTGCCATGCTGGACTTCCTGGCGCACAACGGGATTCCGGTCCTCGCGGTGCTGACCAAGATGGACAAGCTGCCCCGGTCGCACCAGATGGAGGCCAGGAAGCGCTTCACGGCAGATCTGGCCTACCATGCGGGTCCACCGCCCATCCTGTTCAGCGCGACCTCGCGCCAGGGGCGCACAGAACTGCTGGACGCCATAGGCGAGCGCGCCGCCGCTCCGCCCTTGTCGGCCCTGCAGCCGGGAAATGAGCAAAATCCCGGCGAAAACGGTAATGATTAATGCCCATGACAGGGCCACGAATCAGGGAGAAGCGATCATGAGAATTCGACACACCGCTTCCGCCGTCGGAATGATGGCTTTGATTATACTGGGAATCTGCGCCCAATCCCCCGCCCAAAACACAACCGGACGCAGCCAGGAGTGGCGCACCCGCGGCCCGGTGATGCCAAAGACGGCGGACGGAGCAACGCTGCAGGTGGGAACCTTCAACCTGACGCCCCGCACGCCCATCAGCGAAAACGTGGAACAGGCCCGCCAATTCGCGACCAGCATCGTCGAGGTGGTGAAAACCATGCTCTACTCGCAAACCGGCGAATCCGCCGCCAACGCCGCGGGACGCAAGCTATGGTACGACCCGAATACCCTGCAAATGACCATTACCGACACCAACGAAAACCTGCGGGCCGTTTCCGACTATGTGAAATCCGTGGTTGCCGTGGGCAAGAAGGGCAGGAGTGACGTGGTGCTGCTGAAACACCAGACCGCCTCCGATATGTCCGGCCTCATCAATCGGGTCACGGGCCTTGAGGCAACTTCACCGGCGGAAGGTGGCGCCGGCGGACAGAGCGTGACCAAGACGCTGCGCCCCGAAGGCGAGTTGACCTTCCGCGACCTGCGTATCCGCGTCACCAAGATCAACCAGAACGATGTTAACGACAAGAACGACGACGATGTGGAAATGGTGCTCCGGACCCCGACCACGAGCGAGGACCGAACCATCAAGGAGTTCCGCTCCGAGTTCATTGACGACTACGAGATCAACGTCATCGAGGTGCGCCCCTCCGGCAACAACGAGGGGTCGGCCCGCATCGAGGTGCGGTACAATCCGCAGGGAACCGGCGTGGTCGCGCCAACACGGCAATAGCACTTGCCGCACAGCCTGCCCGCTCCCCATAGCCGCCATTTTCCCTTGTTGAATAAGGCCATTGGCCATTCCTATCTCTAAGGCCATGCCAAAACGACTTATCATCCTGGGCTCCACGGGCTCCATCGGGCGCAAGGCCCTCGAAGTCGCGTCGGATTTTCCGGGTGAATTCGAGATCGTGGCGCTCAGCACCAATTGCCAGGTCGGGTTGCTGGCGGAGCAGGCCCAAAGGTTTCGCCCCAAGGCCGTCTGTGTATGCGCCCCTCAGGCGCAAGACGCTGGCCGGGCCGCCGCCGAAGCCGCAGGCGCGGTGTTTCACGGTGGCGAAGCCGGACTGACGGAACTGGTCGAGCGGTATGACGCCGACATGGTCGTCGTGGCCACGGTCGGTTTTGTGGGTCTCGTCCCCACACTGCGGGCCATCGCCCTGGGCCGCACCATTGCCCTGGCCAACAAGGAAGTCCTGGTCACCGCGGGCGAACTGGTAATGGAGGCTGCGAAACGCCAGAAGGCGCGCATCCTGCCCATCGACAGCGAGCACAACGCGATTTTCCAGTGCCTGAACGGCCATGGGCCGCGGGCTGTTCGGCGCGTCATCCTGACGGCATCCGGCGGTCCGTTTCGCGGCTCGAACCGCGAGCGCATGGCCGCCATTACGCCGGACGAAGCTCTGCGACACCCGACGTGGAACATGGGGCCCAAGATCACCATCGACAGCGCGACCCTCATGAACAAGGGTTTCGAGGTCATCGAAGGCAAGTATCTGTTTGATTTGACCGCCGACCAGATCGAGGTCGTCGTTCATCCGCAGAGCACGATTCACTCCATGGTCGAGTACGTGGATGGCTCGGTAATTGCTCAGCTTGGCGTCACGGATATGTACCTGCCCATCCAGAATGTGCTGTTTTACCCCGCCCGGGTGGAGAACAAGTTTCCCTCGCTCGACTGGGCGGCAGTCGGTTCGCTCACTTTTGAGCGCCCCGACATGGAGGCGTTTCCCTGCCTCAAATACGCCTATGAGGCCCTCCAGCAGGGCGGCACCAGCCCCGCCGTGCTAAACGCCGCCAACGAGGTGGCCGTGGCCCGGTTCCTGAAGGGCGACATAGCGTTTCTCCGCATCCCGGAGATCATCCGCGAGACGCTGGACGCGCACAAGCGACTCGAAGCCAGCAACCTCGAGGAAATCCAGGGCGCCGACAGTTGGGCCCGGCAACAGGCGGCAGCCATTTGAACCATCTTATTTCCACGGGCCAGGGGATCCTTGGCATTGTTGTGCTTTTCTCTTTTGCCGTCTTCGTTCACGAACTCGGACATTACATGTTTGCAAAATTGTTCGGGGTTTACGTGGAGACCTTTTCCATTGGGTTTGGCAAACCAATCTGGAAAAGGAAGTGGGGCGAAACAACCTATCAAATCGCAATCCTGCCTTTTGGCGGATTCGTCAAGATGGCGGGCGTGCTTTCAAAAGAAGTCGAGGCATCCTTTGAGAAGGACAAGTCCGGCGAGGATCCCAAAGTCGAGGCTAACCATGATGCCGCTGCGGCACAGGAAACGGACAGAGAGTCTCAGTCGCTCGGGGACTCAGTGGTGGAGGAAATCGCCGCCCTTCGAAATAAGAGTTATCCAGCCAAGCTGCTGATTTTTAGTGCCGGGTGCATCAATAACTTCCTGACGGCGATTGCTGTGTTTTTCCTGATGATTTGGATCGGGCACTACACCCCCGCTCAGTCGCCAGCTGTCGTGGAATTCGCAGTTCCAGGTGTTCGCGCTATAGTAGATGTAAAACCGGGTGACCGCTTCGTTGGCGTCAATGGTATCCCCGTTGCCAACTACGATGAATTCCTTGTGGAGTTTTACAAGGTCGCCGAGAACCCGTCCCAGACAACTATCCCTGTAGCGTTAAGCCGCGGTGATCAAACCCTTACTGTTTCGCTCCCCGTTGAGTTGGTCCCAAACTTCCCGCCTGAGAAGGAGCCAATCCTTGCCATTGGGGGGAAAATGGTGAAGACCAAGAAGCAAATTGAGTCGCAGACTGAAATAGCTCTCGACCTCGAAACCACTGTTTCCGTGGCTTTAGGAACGGAGCAATCAAGCCGAACTGTAGTGGTTCCTCCCTCCGCCCTGCTAGGCAAAGGGTGGGTGCACAGTTCCCTTCCAGAGGTTGCCCCGGCGTACATTGGATTGTTACTACCAAATCTGCCAGCTGAAAAAGCCGGTCTCAGGGCTGGAGACACAATCCTTACAGTTAACGGCGAGGCGGTGAAGACGCGAACTGAGGCAACTCGGATAATTCGGTCGCGGACTGACAAGGAAACTGCAGTGACTGTCTCTCGCAGCGGGAAGGGTGGCAAACCGACAATTGTTTCTCTAACCGTGGTAGTAAGGCCGAACCCGGACGATCCAGCTGGACGCGGACAAATTGGCATCATGTGGAATACACCCAAGACACTTTACCTGAAAAAGAGTGCCGGCGAGGCGCTGAAGATTTCTGTCCTGCAGTTTCGGGCGGTCGTCGTCGGTTACTTGGGAGCGCTACGCGACCTGTTTGGATCCAGTTTTCAGACGGTCCGCGAAAGCCTTGGAGGCCCAATTGCCATCGGAAGGCAGGCCTTCACCCTCGCACAGAAAAGCTTGGTGGATTATGTTCAGTGGTTTGCCATATTTAATATTGTCCTCGGCGTCACCAATCTGCTTCCATTGCCGATTT
This sequence comes from Candidatus Sumerlaeaceae bacterium, assembly GCA_019695055.1. Classification (GTDB taxonomy): domain Bacteria; phylum Sumerlaeota; class Sumerlaeia; order Sumerlaeales; family Sumerlaeaceae; genus JAIBAT01. The sequence goes on from JAIBAT010000139.1 coordinate 19,434, forward strand.
TGGATGGTGGGCATATCCTCTTTGCTACCATTGAAGCAGTGATCCGGCGCCGACTGCCAGCAAAGGTCATGCTGGCAATCTACAATACGTTCCTTGTGATACTTATCGGGCTTATAATACTGATTTCCTTTAACGATGTACTCATGAACTTCTGGCGGTTGTTCCGGTGAGCAGCACCTTCGCCGTCATTTTCGATAACGACGGCGTGCTGGTGGATAGTGAGGCCATCAGTATCGAGGCCTACCAGAGGGCCATCGAGGAGCAGGGTGTTGTGGTGCAGGAATCTGATAACGAGAAGTACTGTGGCCTGACCGACGCGGACATCATCCGTGACATGGAAATCCATTACGGTACGCACCTTGACCTGGAGAAGTTTTCCTCGCGGAAGCGAGACCTCTATTTTGAGTTGGCGGAGAAGTCCGGTATGAAGCGTTTCCCGGGCGCCCTCGAACTGCTGCGGGACCTGCGTGCCGCGGGCGTTCCCTACGCCCTCGCGTCCTCGGGCTCGCAGGAGAAGATCGAGTTCAATCTTCGAGCCGCCGGGCTCGACGCCGAATTCGACATCATCATCAGTGGCCAGGACTTTGAACGCGGCAAGCCCGACCCGGAGATTTTCCTGTGTGCGGCCAAACGCGTGGAAACGCCAACAGAGCGCTGCATTGTGTTGGAAGACAGCGTCAACGGCCTGAAAGCCGCAAAGGCTGCGGGATGTTTTGCCGTCGGTGTTCCAAATACTTTTCAGGCGGGCGTCCTGGCCCGGCACGCCGACACCGTGGTGGACACGCTTACGGCACTCAGTGCAAGCCGTCTTGGCCAGATGATCGGCTTGGACTGACAGGAAATGACCGAAGCGGCCGCTTCCAGACCCGGATCGTGGTTGGCACGTCGCCACAAACATGCGTTCTGGGCGATCCTGCTGCTGGCCATTGGTTTGCGCATCTTCATCGCGGCCCACATCAAGGCGGTCTGGTTCGACCAGATTCTGCTACTCCAGCAGGCCCAGTTGCTGCTCGAGGGCAAGTGGACCTACGCTAATTATAACGAGTACAATTTTTTCACGCTCCATGGCGGAGGATTGAGCTCCTACAATCATCCGCTATACCCGGTCATCACGGCCGTTACCGCCATGGCCCTGCGCAATCTTCAATGGAGCGGTATCCTGGTCTCCTTTGCGGCAAACACCATCATGCTGTTGCTGGTTTACCGCATCGGGAGGTCGCTGCTGGGAAGAAACTGGTCGCTGTGCCTGCTGGCAGCATGCTCGCTGGCACCTGCCTTTGCGGAGCTTTCGGTCAATTGCTTTGCCGAGAGCCTTTACATGATGTGGGTCGTGCTCTGCGGCTGGTGCGTGCTTCAGGCCTGCCGCGGAAAGCGCCCATGGGCCGCAGCGCTGGGCGCAGGAGCCGCGATGGGTTGCGCGTACCTGACCAAACCCGAAGCCTTTGCCCTGGCACCGGTTTTCGCCCTCGGGCTTGTTGTCGGAACCGGTCTCGGACGCAGGCGACGCTGGAATGTCGGCCTTGGCCTCGCCGTCGTCTTTGGCTGCACCACGCTGGTAACGGCGCTTCCTTACCCGCTCTACTTCAAAGTCCAGACCGGCCAATGGATGCCACCGCAGAAATTTCTCTACAACTTCCTGCTCGCCGAGCGGTTGGAGACCATGCGTGTGGATCGCGCCTATTGGGAACTGAATGACACTGACACAGACACAGTCCTCAGCGAGCGGGTATCAAAGGAAACCGTGGCAAGTGCCGCCCAGGGGAAATATGCCCATCTGGCCGCACGATCCCTCGGGAACCTGAATACCATATTCAGCCGACTGATTCCCCTGGGACCGTTCAGCCTGGCAGTGGCGGGCATTCTTACGGTTTGGGCCTTCCTCGCCATTCGAGGCTGGAAACGCCGACTCCTGCTCCAGGGCTATTTGGTCCTGCTGGTCCTTGCCCAGGTCCTGCCGATGACGATCTTCAATCCCATAGATCGCCTGGTTACGCAATTGCCTACCGCCATGAGTCTTGCCGGCCTGATGATGCTGAGGAACATTGGGCGCAGCTCGGCATGGCTCAGGGTGAAGACTCCCGCTGACGTGCCGGCAGGCCTTCTCACGATTATCACGGCAACCTGCGTCGGAATGTGGTTCATTCTCCTTCCCCCGGAACTAAAATTCATCCGTTCCCAGGAAAACTTGAAAATCATTGGAGAATGGCTGAAGCCGCAGGTTCGCGAGGATACGGTGGTCATGTCGCGCAATCCGACAGTCCCCTTCTACGCGCATACGCGACACATCATACTGCCGGCGGAATTGGACCCGGAAAGAGTTTACAACTATGGGGTCCACAAGGGCGCCGAGTTCGTGGTCATTGTGGACACCTCGAAGGACGACTCGAAGGACATACTGCTTCCGGAGCCTTACTTCCAGTTGTACAAGCAGTTCGACCAGCCGAAGGACAAACGCTCAGTCCGAATTTACAGGTTTGTGAAACAGACAGAACAGAAGCCGTCTGCTTAATCTGCTGCCACGGGTGGTGAGGCAGCCTTACCTTTTTTCTCTCGGAACACAATCGCCAGTAGAGGCGGCGTGATCATCGTGGTGATCATGACCATGATTACCGTGGCGGAGAATGTGGGACCCGAAATAATGGGTTCGCCGTCACTGGCCTTCATGGTGGCGCCGATCCCGGCCACGATGAGCCCCACCTCACCGCGGGGAATCATGCCAACACCGACGGCGAGGCGATTCAGACCTTTTTCCAAAACGCCAAGCGAACAAATCTGTTTTCCCGCGATGGCGGCGAGTGTGAGAACCGTGGCAAATCCAAGCACCTTGAGGTCACCGAACGCGTCCAACTGAACCTTCATGCCCATATGCACAAAGAAAACGGGAACAAGGAAGGACGTCAGCGGGCGGAGCAAGTCCTCCAAAGGCACTTCGCGGCCCACCCAATCACGGAAGGTGGCCTCCTCGAGAACCAGACCAGCGGCAAACGCCCCCACAATGGGGGCAAGACCAAGTAACGTTCCGACGTAGGCCGTAAAAAAACACCAGCCAAGAGTCATGGTAAGCAGAACACCCTGACCGTTGAGATACGTACCCCAGCGGTACAGCTTTCGAGCCACCAGCCTCCCCACGAGCACAGCCAGAACGAAGAACGCAATGGCCTTGCCGATAGTGACGGCAACGCTGGAAATTTCGAGGGCCTTTCCAGAGTTCGAGGCCAGCACCATGCCCTGCGCCACGGCCACCACGATCAGGCCCAGCACATCGTCAATGACGGCGGCACCCAGGATGATCTTGGATTCCCGCCGGTGCATTTGGCCCAAATCCCTCAAAACTCTTGCGGTAATTCCCACACTGGTGGCCGCAAGCACTGCACCAATAAACATCGGCACCGTCCACGGCGCATCCGGCAGGAATATCCTCCCCACACCAAACCCCAGGGCCATTGGTGCAATGACCCCCAGCATGGCTACAAGCAGTGACGAAACCCCCACGGACATCATTTCACCCACGGTGGATTCAAGCCCCACCTCAAACAGCAGGAGCATCACTCCGATCTCCGAAAGCAGGGTAACAAACGTCGCTGCCTCAGGATCGAGCAGTGTGCTCTTAACAAAGCCGTCCAATCCGGACAGGTGAAGTAGAGAAAGATTCCCAAGGATAATCCCAAAGATTAGTTCACCAAGCACCGCGGGTTGGCCAATGCGCTGGAACAGATCGCCGCCAATCTTGGCAAGAACCAGTATGATCAACAGGTTAAGCAGGATCTTCGGAAAGACATGGTGGCCGTGTCCATCCTGACCAGCTGCGGCCGCACCCTCCATCGGTGCAGCCAGAGGATTGGCCAATGCTGCCGAAACCGAGGTTCCCGTTTCGGCAGAAAACGCCGGACTGTTGATGCCCCAAAAGGAAAAAGTCAGGGCGACGACTGCGGCCAATAGAAATGCTCTAAGTGTGCGGGTGGTTTTCATGGCCTAGACAGTTCGGACCAGCCCAATGCAAGTCAACTCAAACAGGGCTGCACTCCCGGCCAACGCACCGACCGATTCACAATATTTGCCTGTCCTGCATGAACTTCCGCACCGGACCAATCAGGTAAAGTGACCCGAATGCCACAAGCGCCTGACCGTCGTGGAGCAAGCTGACTGCCTTTTGCATGGCCAGTTCCGGCGAAGGTACTGCTTCGGCCTCCACACCAAGCAAATCGGCCATTGTGGCCGCAGCTTCCGAGGCCGGGCGCGCCCGGGGCGAAGGTGGTTCACAGGCGATGATGCGGGCAATATGCATTCTCCCCTTCAGCGCGCCGCAGATCTCGCGCAAGTCCTTGTCGCGCATGAAGCCCGCCACCAGCACCACCTGGCGCGCACCCAGCAATGCAGAACTCGTCTCGGCCATGGCACGCGTGGAAAGCGGGCAATGGGCCCCGTCCACAATGACGAGGGGTTGGCGCGACAAAACTTCGAACCGCCCCGGCCAAACTGTGTGGGCGATGCCCCGGCGGATGACCTCCGAGCCAGACGGTCCCGCCACTCCCGAGGGGGGCTCGGGCTCGCAGTCCATGGACTGGTGCATGGGCCAGTCGCCGCCTTCCGCGGCAACATTCACAGCGTGCTTCTTTGACGCCTCAAGGCGCGATGTACGTGTAATTTCGAATACCACAAGCGCCGCCAGCGCCGTCTGCAGGTTGCCCGTCTGGTGGGTACCCTGCAGTGGTGGATGAGCCTCAACTCCAGCCAGCAGCGCATCGCACAGCGGCACCCTGGGCAGGTCCGATTCGGCTATTCCAAGGTTTTTCAGTAGAGCTTCGAACTGAAGCGAGTCCATCTGAAACCCACAGGCAGGACCAAGGCCATCCGGGTCAAAGAACGATTCAAAGGTCGGGCGGGGATGGGCATGGATAAGATCCGCCGCATTCACCACGGTGGCGAGGCCGATTTGCGCGGCATGGGTGCGAACCGCCTCCTCGGCATCCCCCAGCCAGTCCTCGGGCTGCGCCGCCAAAATCGCGGGGGCGTGGGCGCGCAGTATTCCCGCCTTTTCCGATGCGATCTGGGCAATGGTGTTGCCCAGAATTTCCATGTGGTCGTACCCGATGGCCGTAATCACGCTCACCTGGACGGAGCCGGTGGTCGTGGCAGGAACATCAAATACATTGGTGGAATCGAGGCGACCACCGAGGCCCGTTTCCACAACGGCAACGTCCACCTCCTCCTCGGCAAAGTAGACGAAAGCCGTGGCTGTGAGCAGTTCAAAAACAGTCCGGAAGGTGGAGCACTCGCCGCTCCCATTCCCGTTGCCATCCGCCATGAGCCCAGCGAGGCGGCCCAGAATGTCGCAGAAGCGGCTCTCCGGGATGTTCTCGCCACTGATGGAAATCCGCTCGCAGTAGCTGTCGATATGAGGCGACGTGTACAGCCCCACCTTAAGCCCCGACACGCTCAGAATGGATTCCAGGTAGGCGCACGTGGATCCCTTGCCCTTGGTACCCGCCACATGGATGGACGAATAGCGAAGGTGGGGATCGCCGAGCGCCCGCAGCCTGTCACGGAACCGCTCCAGATCGAAGGATTTCGTGTCGTACTTGACGTGTCCGCCGCCAAGCATCTTCTCGTAATTGATCAATCCGCCGAGGAAGGACTCGGCCTGCGCGTAACTATCGAACTTCATTTTGCCGCCTCCGCGTCCGGCGGTCGCCCGCCGGCGCGATTATTTCGCTCAGGTGGAGAAAAGTGGCGTCAGGTCGAGCGTATGGTTGCGCAGCCAGCGTCGCATCTCGGTGCGATCCAGCCGGAAGCGCGTGCCGCCGCTCATTTCCTGCAGGAAAGGCAGCGAGTGCATCCAGCCGTCCCATTTGCGGCGGTCGGCTGTGGTGCCCCAGATCTGCTCGACCAGGGCCAGCATGTCGGTGGAGGGGATCACCGAACGGAAAAAATCGAAAAGAATCTCACTCTGCGTTATTTCCTCGCGCAGGTGACCAAGCAACTGCTTGATGATGGTCTCGTGGTCAAACGCCAGCCGGGGTCGGCGCTTGACGGCGTGGAACGTGGCCTCGTCGGCATCGTCGGCACCCTGGGGCTTGGAAACCTCGGCCGCGACGGCGCCAAAATAAATCACGGAAACGGAACGTCCGCGGGGGTCACGCCCAACGCTGCCCACGGCGCCAAACTGCTTCAGCCGTGCGCCAGAAAGTCCTGTTTCCTCCTTGAGCTCGCGCGCGGCGCAAGCTTCCAGCTCCTCGTTGTCCTCCACGAAGCCACCCGGAAATGCCCACAGGCCCTCAAAGGGCGGTTTGGCGCGGCGCACCAGCAACACCTTCAGCTGTTGGTCGTCAAAAGTGAACAGCACAACGTCTGTCATGACGTTGATGTTCTGCACGGGCACTGTTTCGGGTGCTTTGCCCGGGCTCTTCGTCGTAGTTTTTTTGGGTGCCAAGTTCCTTCCTTCCAAACCTCAATCATGGGTGTCGGGCAAATTGGGGGGGCTGTCAAGGGAAGGAAACAGGGGCAAAATCCTGCTCCCACTTCCCCCTACAAACAGACCTTTAGCCCAATACTCGCGCCTCGACCCTCGAAACCAAATCCTGCGCAGCCTTTTCATCCGGCGCCTCGGCGAAGACCCGTACCACGGGCTCCGTGCCGCTGGCCCTCATGTGAATCCAGCGATCCGGGAAGCAGGCCTTTACGCCGTCCACGGTCACGATCTCGCTGGCATCGGCATACTCTGACTTCATGCGGGCGCACAAATCGGCGAGGTCCTTGCCCGTTATATCGTACTTTGTCTTCACCATCACGTAGTCGGGCACGCTGGCGTTGAGTTCCGCCGAGGTCACACCGCTTCGCGCCATGGCCTCAAGGATCATGGCCACGCCGGTCGCCGCGTCGCGCCCGCTATGGACTTTCGGGTAAATCACGCCACCGTTGCCTTCGCCGCCGATGAGCGCATTCGTCCTTCGCATGACTTCGACCACATTGGCCTCGCCGATGGGCGTGCGGTGCAGCGGCACGCCAAACTTCGCCGCCACGTCATCCATTGCCCGCGTGGTGGACAGATTCACCACCATGGGCCCCTTTTCGCGCCCGAGGATAGAGGCAGCGCACAGCGTGACAGTGCGTTCCTCGCCGATGGCCCGGCCGGTGTTGTCCACGATCGCCAACCGGTCGGCGTCGGGGTCCACCGCGAAACCAATGTCCGCCTTCCTTGCGATGACCCGTTCGCAGAGTTTCCGGAGGTTTGCCGGAAGCGGCTCGGGATTGCGCGGGAATTCGGTATTCACATCCACGTTGAAAATGTCCGCCGTACACCCCAGCTTTTCGAGCAATGGCCCCATGATCAGGCCGCCGACGCCGTTGACGCAATCCACCACGATGTTGAACCGCCGCGCAGCAATCGGTGCCACGTCCACATTTTCAAGCACCCGCGACAAGTGCCGCTGAATGCCGTCCGTGCGCGGCTCCACGACCCCAAGGTGCTTGTAATCTGCGCGACGGAACTCACCCGATTCCGCAATGGTCAGCAACCGGCGATTCGCCTCCGCCGTCAGGAATGTGCCCTCAGAATCGAAAAACTTGTAAGCATTCCATTGGGCCGGATTGTGGCTCGCCGTGATGGCAATGCCTCCCCTGGCGCGAAGTTCCCGTACCATCAAACCCACGGTCGGCGTCGGCGCGAGGCCAATGTCGTGGACGTGGCAGCCGGCCGAACTGAGGCCAGCGAAAGCCAGATGCCTCATCATTGGGCGCGAAAGCCGGCTGTCGCCGCCCAGCACCACCGGCCCGCCCTCCACCAGCGTCGCAAAGGCCAGCACGTAGCGCAGGAACTCCTCCGGGACCAGCGAATCGCCAACAATGCCGCGGATTCCGGCCACGCTGATCATGGGCTTGCTCATGATTGTCCATCCCCCGAACTCATGCAATTCATGAGTCCGCTATGGAGGCTGGGATTTCGAATGAAAAGAGAAAACCGTACCCCGGCCTCCTCACATCTCCCTTTCCTGCTCCTCCGTTGATATTAACTTTACTTCGCCCGCCGACCTCGCCCGATAATCGGGATCATGTTTGAACGTGTGGGACGACTCTTTGCCTCCGAAATGGCCCGTGTCTGGCGCACCAAGCTGCCCTACCTCGGGTTGGCGGCCAGCGCGCTTATGGCTGTCGTGGCCTGGCAGTTTGTCCAAAGCGGCCAGGCCGACGAGACCGTGGGCAGCTATCTCATCGTTTGTATCAATTTCAGCACCACCCTCATCATCCCCATTTTCGCGGTGATCTTTTCGTCCATCCTTGTCGCGGGCGAGGCGTCCCGCGGCACCCTGCGGACATTGCTGACGCGACCGATATCCCGCGGCGACTTCCTGACGGCGAAGTGGCTGGTGGCGCTAAGCTACCTGTTTCTCCTGATTCTCGCGAACCTGATTCCGGCGCTCATCATCGGCCAGCAATACCCGCTGGTGGGGAAATCGGACCGGGCGGTGGACATTCCCGGCCTTGCCGCCCATTTCCAGATTTTCGGCACCGGCGTGCTGCTTACCCTGCTGCCGCTGATTGCGACGGTGGCGTTCGGGTTCATGGTCTCGACCCTCACGACAAATGTTTCCACGGCCATTGGCGGCGCCATCGGCACGCTGCTCACCATGCAGACCGCCAAGGAATTCGTGCGTTTCGGCGAGTTCAAGCTGAGTCCCTGGGTGTTCTCCAGTTACTACGACACCGCCATGGGGATCACGGGCGACAAAATCATTGGCAGCTATTCCACCTGGGCCAACGACAAGGTTTACATGCTGGTGGGCACGAGCCTCGCCAGCACGGTGGTCTTTATCATCCTGAGCTACCGGGTGTTCCTGCGCCGGGACATGAACTTCTAAGCCTGTCGCCTCTCCGCGGTCAGGAGGCGCATTTGTCGCAGAGGCCGTAGAGGATGATCTCGTGGCTCTCCAATTTGAATCCCTCCGGCACGATGCTGCGGAATGTCTCGTGGCAATCCGCCATCTCGAAAACCTTTTTGCACTGGCGGCAGCAAAAATGGTGGTGGTGCGCCTTGCCCGCCAGTTCGTAGCGGGTCGCTTCGCCGGGCAGCTCCACCGTTACCAGCCACTTTTCCTCGGCGAGGCTCTTGAGCGCGCGGTAAATCGTGGCAATGCCGATGCCGGGGGCGAGGGCTTGGGCACTTTCCAAGACCTCCAGGGGCGTCATGGGGCGCCCGGAATCCTCGATCGCCTTTTTGATGGCCCGCCTCTGGTTGGTGTTACGCTCCATGGGACAATCTCCTGCTCCCCCGCCGACACATGATGTTAATGCAGTGTTGAATCCAAGCACGGGCGACGGGGCACACCACGGCCCCAACCTACACCCCAGATTGAGGAACGGGACACCAGACGGCCCCAATAGTCAACCGAAACCCTGCTCCCAGTTTGGCACAAAGCCTCTGGCAGCCATTATTCAGTTGGCAAAGCCCCGTCGGGGCCCCTATTCGACTTCCATGCGTAAGGCCAATTTCGAGGGAAAGTTCCTTTCCAAGCTTTCCAAGATCGACAAGCAGGACATCGAGGGCTTTCTCGGCCACCTTGTCCGCGAGAAGAGCTTTCTCGAGATCATCTTCAACGCCATGATGGACGGCGTGGTCGTGCTGCGCCCCAGCCTTGAAATTCTCTATATCAACGATGCCGCCATGGAACTGCTGAACCTTGCGGGCAGGCGGCGCATTGTCGGCAACCGGATCCATGAGGTGTTTGAGAACCGCGACCTCACGGAACTGCTGACACGGTTCGCCATCGGCCGCCAACCCGTGCAGGACGTTGAGGTCGAATTGAGCACCCCCGAACCGCGATGGGTTGCGGTCAGCATCATACCGCTGGAGGCCGACCAGGGGCAGGCCGCCGGTGGCGCGGTGGTGATCCTGCGCGATGCCTCCGCCGCCCGCGAGAACGAGGAAACGCGGCGCCGCGCGGAGCGGGCCAACACCATGGCCACGCTCGCGGCGGGGCTGGCCCACGAGATCAAGAATCCGCTGAACTCGCTCCAGATCCACGCCCAGCTCCTGCAGCGGGCGCTGAAGGATGAGAAAAGCCGCTCCAAAAAATCCGATCGCGACCGGCTCATGCAGGCCAGCGACATCATCGTCGAGGAAATCCAGCGCCTCGGGCATGTGGTGGATGAATTCCTGACCGCCGTCCGCCCCACCAAACCCCTCTTCCAGCGGGCCAACATCAACACCCACGTGGAGCGCGTCGGCACCATGATGCGCCCCGAGGTGGAAAGCCGGGGTACCCGCCTCACCCTTTCCCTCGACCACGACATACCAACGGTGGAATTCGACCCCAACCAGATCACCCAGGCCCTGCTCAACCTCATCAAGAACTCCCTCGACGCCGTGGAGGGCCGCGAGGATGCCCGCATCCAGATCCGCACTATGCTGGCCGATTCCGGTTACCTGATCAGCGTCTCGGACAACGGCCGCGGCATCCCCGAGGAGCAACTCAAGCTGATCCTGGAACCCTACTACACGACCAAGTTCAGCGGGACCGGCCTGGGGCTGGCCATCGTGTCGAGGATCGTTGAAGAACACGGCGGGAAGCTCGACATCCTGAGCCAACCGGACAAAGGGACCGTCATTACGCTGGCCTTCCCGCTCGAAACCCGGCCTGTGCGCCTGCTGGATCAAAAGGGTGAAGGGTAGCCGCAACCAGGAAGGTGCCTCGAGGACTGGCCCCCTAAAGCGATACGCAGGTGGGGGGAGGGGGAGGGGGGGTATGTATTTTTTTCACAAGTCCAATGTTATCAATCCTCCTTATGTTTTAAGAGTTTGTTTAAATCGATCTAAATTGCGCCCAAGTGCTCACGTAAACCGGTCTAAATGCGCGTGAAAGTGCCACTTTTCTGTCTTCGAAACACGCGAAAGCGGTGAGAATCAGAACGGACAGGATTCCAAGATTGGCCGGAAGTTTGGGGGCACAATGGGGCGCATGAGTCGCCCTGACTGTGCTTGTCAAAGGTTTTCGGCCGCCGGGAATTTTTTTGGGCGATTTTTTAAGTTTAGCGATTTCAAAGAACCGTACGGATTAAATCATTTTTATTTCTTCCTTTCCCCATGGAAAAGCATGGACAGGATCACAGGATTGACAGGATTCTGGGGGGGCGGGGGTTCAGGGGGTTTGGCTATCATGTTGAGAAGACACTAACACAGAAGAAGTGGGTTTGCCTATTCCCTTGCAGCTACTTGCAGACCCTTGTGGACCCATAAAGTGAATGGAGGGAATTTGCCGGGAGAATTTCAGGGAGGCGGGGCGGTTGGAAGGATAGCCTGTGGTGCGGGATACGCAGGCGATCACATATAGATTCCATGAAAGTCCTGTTGGGGTGTTCGGCTGGAGTTCACGATTTATCGTGAAGTGTTTGTAGAGATGAAATCATTCATGCTGAAGCATGAACTCCAACGGGACTGCCCACCGGACGCGACGCCACTTGCGGGCACTCAAGTCCTGGCTGTCAGTCCAAGTGAAAGCGTTCCCCTTGGTGGAAAAGCCAACGCGCGCCCAGCGGAACTTGACAATATCGCTCGGGGCGAGCCATATGTTGGGAGAATGTATTACGAGCTGTAATTAAACAAGCGATGTGGCATGGCAAGGTATCGAGTGCATTGTAAACTTAACTGTCGGAACAGTCAACCGACCTTGCTTTTTATATTCAATCCAATTGGGTATCACAAGTCAGAGGGAGTTGAATCGTGAAGATAGTTTTGGCTAGGCGCCAAGCGCGCGGGGATTGCTTCTCGACTTTTTATGGTCTCGCTCGCACAGTGTTGTCTTTGCTCCACCTGGCAGGTTTTGCCGTGATGTTACATTTCCTGGCTCAGAAATGCCCGGCCGCACCGGGGGACCTTCAAGCCGAGTTCAATAGGCCCGACTACGTTACGGACGCATGGGGGGATTACGGGCGGGAACTGAAGGAGTGGAACGGGACGCTCGTTGTTGGTTGCCCCGAAAGACTGGATTCCATGGCTTCTGGATTACGTGTAGGATGCATGTATCTAATTGACCCGCAGACGGGTACAATGGTGAAAAGAATATACAATCCTACCGATCCAGTCGGTTCAGACACCAATTTTGCCCGATTAATACGAACATCCCCTTCGGAGATATTGGTTTCTCGCAATGGCAGCCCCAGGCTGATAAACCCGGTCACCGGAAGCTCTGTCTTGAGTTTTGTGGAACCACCTCCAGCTTACAACCCCCACAATTATTTCCCTAGTTCCATTGAGCTTACTGCAACCCGAGTTTTCCTATCCAACTGCGGGCGCATTGTTTCTGGCTACCTGGATGCAGGTCGTGTGTATGCATTTGAGCGCAATTTCGGTTCACTTACGTTGAGCATTGACGATCCCTCGCCGGGTACCGGGCACTTCTTCGGCGGCGTAAACAATTTTCCCGCCAGTCTCAGTGAGAACTTGCTTTGCATTGGTTCCGAGCTCTTCGTTGGAGCCCCGGGATCCAGCAGTGGACAGGGTATCGTTTATGTGTTCGACACCGATACAAGCACTCCGAAACGATCCATCGTAAATCCGTTTCCTGGTGTTGTGACCAATTTTGGATCGAATTTGGCCCTGTTCAACGGGAACCTGCTAGTATGGAAGGTCAGTGGCGGGAAGGTTCTCCTGGTTAATCCCCAGACAGGAAACCATATTCGGACTTTCAACGATCCGCGGCCGGGTACGACGCAATTTCCTTTTCGGGTAGCTACCCTGGGAAACACGGTTTACATTTCTGCTGGCAGGGCGGCAGGGAGGGCGTGCGTTCACGCATTTAACGGTTCCACCGGGCAGCTCATGGGTACCATTGAAGACCCGGGCATCGATGGACTGGCGGCGGCAAACATGAATGGCGGACTTGTCGCGATTGGCAATAGTGTCTATGTCGGATTTCCGGATTATATGGTCATGGGGTCAGTTTCGGTTATAAAGGTGGGGAAAATCTATAAATTCGCCGGGTACGTTACCAGCGCAGGCTCCGACGCCAACTGGACCCTGTACGATTGACCAACTGGAAATCCCGTATCTGTAGGCGAATTTTGTTCTCCAAACTGGAGAAAGGTCATTTTGTCGTCCCCGTTTTTGCCCGGACGTATCGGACGGATTGGACTTATCGGATTTGGGGAGGGGGAAGCTGGGTTGGGTGGGGAGGTTCATGATCTTTATCCGATGCAGTTGCACCATTCCTAACTCGACTTACCCTGGATCCAGTCCTCGGAGTTCGTTCGCAAAGGCTGCCTTCAAGAGTTCGGCGAAGGGCGCCGTGTCATCCATTTCCACCCGCTGATTTAACACTTTGATTTTCGCGAGTGTTTCGTCCATATTGGGCAGCGCGTTGATCTTTACGGCGTCCTTGGCTGTCGTGATTATCTCGGTGGCG
>JAIBAT010000093.1 GCA_019695055.1 Candidatus Sumerlaeaceae bacterium
ATCCGGGGAATGGTTCCGTCCCTTGTTGGGTCGGCTTAAAGTAGAGCCTTATGACCCCGGATTGGGTCAGGGGGCAGCTCGGTGTGCTGGCAACGGCAGGAAATGTAACCCGTGCAATTCTCACGTTGCGAATGTAGCCAAGGGACTCAAAGGCTGCCGTTGGTTCCGGGGACTGTTCCGAAGGTTCGCCGGAAGGCTGGGCGACGTGGTAGTCCGAAATCGTGCTGGTCGTAAACTCGCCACTGGGAACCGCCAGAATGATGGACGTGGCAATTTGTCCGGCGCGCGGTTCCGCGCGAAAACGAAATGCAATTTGGGTATCGTCGTCGCGATAATCGAGGAGCCGCACCACGGGCCGCGATTTCTCGGCGGCGGCCAACGCAGTTGCTCTGGCCTGCCATTCATTCTCTGGCAAGGTGTCAGGAATTGCTGACAGGGCGCTTAAGGTCGAAGAGCTGTCAGGCAAACTCAGCGGAGTTGGCATATCTGCGGCGGAGATGGCGCCGCCAAGGGTCAGGCCCAGCAATACTGCAATTAGATAATGGCGGTGGCCCGCCCTGCGACAGCTCATGGGGAGAAACATTCTTCGTGGTCCTAAGCGGCGTCAAGTACCCGATGATCTGAGCGCGGTCTTAAGTTTATCCTTTGGCAGGTCACCCTGACGTAGAATCTTGAATGGTTTCTCCGCGATGCTGAAGACGGTGGACTGACCTGCTTTCGGAATGTCCCCGCCATTAAGCAGAATGGACAAGCCATTTGGGTAGGCCTTTGCAACATCGGACGCTCTCAGGATTTTCCCACCCCGTTTTTTGCGCGCTGAGATTGCGGCAATTGGCCGACTCAACATGCTGAGGAGGGAAAGGGCCACATAGTTGACAGGAAGGCGTATCCCCAGGGTTCCTCCCGGGGAGAGTGTGGCAAAGGAGCGGGAGGGGCGCTCCACAACAAGGGTAAGGGGACCCGGCCAGACATCCTCCAACAAGTTTTCCATCACGGCTGGAACGCCGCCGGCTAGTGCGCGTAATTGCGAAGTGGAGTAAATGAGAATCGTGATCGGTTCGGCAGGGGACCGGCCGGCGATGGCTCGAAGCTGATCCACGGCGGCGGCATTGGTGGCGTCGACTCCGAGGGAGTAGCCGTGCTCGGTGGGGAATGCCACGATGGCGCCTTCAAGGAGGGCATCACAGGCCGACTCGATGATGCGAAGCGGAGGATTCAATGGGTCGCAGGCAAGAATTTGCGGGGTGCCTTTGTGGAGGGCGGCGGTTTCTTTTGGAACACTTGTAGGCGGAGTGGTTTCGCCCCATGCTTGAAGCTGTGAAACGGAATGCTCGCCGGATTTCCCTCTTTTGGGGTTGGCCCTGCGAGTCAATCGCTCCTTCAGCCGGGCGATTTGTGCCTCATCGAAGTGGATCTCAGGAGGTGGCTCGGGGGCTGGAGGCTTGGGGGAGAGAAGTGCCAATTCGTCTGGCAATGGCCCGGCCAAGGCTTTGGCTACTTGATCGGGTTTGAGTTTGAGAGCCTTTAATATTTGCACTGCCCGGGACTCGGGGGAATTGAGATAGGCCTCAAGATAGTGGGCCGTGGTCAAGCCTCCATGCTGCTTACTTCGGGCAATGGAACGCGCGAGGTCCAAAACCGATTTGGCGCTGGGGGCCAAATCAAAAACCCTGGCTTCAGACTGCTGTGCGTGCCGTTCGGCTTCAGGGAAATTCTCCAAAATGGCCTTTGCGAACTTCTTCAAGTTTACCTTGCTCGCCTTGAGCGCGGCATAGGCTGCCGATTCAGGCGTCTCGAGGATGGCAGCGAGGAAGTGCTCCGGGGTAAGAAGGACAGAACCATAGGCACCGGCGACATCCCGGGCCGTGGCAACCACCTGTTGCATGGGAGGGGTATACCTCAGGGGAGTAGGCTTGGATTCTGCTGTGGACGGTTTTGCTGTCGGTTTTGGGGAATGAGTGGCAAAGGCCTGCCTGATCTCCTGCAAAGTTTCCTCATCCTGCGGGTTGACGATCTCCTTCCTCGGATTGGCACTGGAGGGAGGCTTTGGGGCCACAGCCGGGGGCTGCGATGTGCCGGTTGCCTGTAATTTGCGCAACTTGCCAATTTGCTCCCGCAGCTCGGGGCGATGAACCGAAACCACCCGCAGCAGGTGAACCATGGCATTTATGGTCTGGTTTGCCCCGACGGTGACGATTCCGGAGAGATCCGGTTGGGTTGCCAACAGGGCGCCGGCCTGCAGGACAAGAGCAGAGTTAGAGATAATAGGCAGGTAAACCAAAGGCAGCAAGGTTTGGCCGCAGGTGAGGGCCGCCAGGCTTGCGGGAAATGCTTCAACCACCAATAATGCCTCGGCCCCCCAGTCTTCCATGTTCACAATTTGCGATCTTGCCCCATCGGCGTCGGTAATCGGATCGGCCGCAGCAAGTTTGAATTCAACCCCGGCCCAGTTCAGGAATTCCAGTCCGCTCTCCAAGTCGCGTTTGAAAGCCGTCCTGGCCAGTAGGATTCCCACCTTCGCGGGCATGCCGGCGGACGTTCGGGGGGAGCGTTTTTCCGTGAAGAATTCTTGGGGGGCGGTGTCTGAGGTCTTCATTCTGTCTGGGTCTTGATAGGCGTGGTTAAAACGATCAATTCAAGTTTACCGGGCTGAATAGAAGAAAATGTTATATGTTTGTCGCTTGTCGGGTTAATGGCGCTGGATGTCCGGCGGTGTGAGACCCGAATGATTCCTTGAAAGGATGTCCCAAAGGAAGAGCGTATCCAGCCGCATCACCAGCCCGTTGAAACCGCGCCCGATTTTGGCCCGTTACCGAGCATGCTTCCGCCACCCTCAAGGACTGGCGGCCCTTGCGCGGGCCTTCCGTGAGATCACTCACTGCTTGTGGCGATTTGTTGAAACCAGCCGATGCGAACAATTTGGATGACGCGATGACTCCCCAAGGGCGTTGTTTCGAGATAGGAATGGGGCTTCGACTCGTTTATGAAACGTGCGCCCGAATCTCGTCAGGCTGATTTCGAGCAGCTTATTGATCTCGGAAAAGAAAAAGGGCATCTAACCTACGCAGAAATTAACAAGTTCCTGCCGGACGACGTAACTTCGTCGGACATGGAATCGCTTCTCGAAGAACTCGAAGAGCTGGATATTGATATCTTCGACGAGAAGGAAATGGTGGCCCACGCTGCCAAGGGTGAAGTCGCAGCCGGCGCGGAGACCACCGAATCGGAACTGGAAAAGCCCATCGATATCGAGCGCGAGCTCGACGAGATGCAGGAAGAGACGGCTGCCGACCCCGATACAGCCAAGATTGACGACCCCGTCCGCCTTTACCTGATGGAAATGGGCAAGGTCCCGCTGCTGACACGTGAGGAGGAAATCACCCTCGCGAAACAGATAGAAAAGGGCCGCCACGAAATCACCGCAGCCATTGCCCGCGCCACGGCGACCGCCGCGGAACTTAAGAAAATCTATGCCCGCGTGGAATCCGGTGCGGTGAACCTGAACGACATCCTGCGTGTGAACGTGGATGAAAGCGACCCCGACGAGCGCAGCCGCTACGTCAAGCATGTCCTCGATAATCTTAATATTGTTCTCCAGCTTTACTCCGAAATCATTGAAAAGCTGGATGTGCTTGAAGATCCGGGAATCTCGTCGAAAGAGCGCACCAACCTCCACAAGGACATCGAGACGCGCCGCAAGACGATCTATGAGCACCTGCTCAAGATCGACCTGAACTTCACGATCATCGAGCAGGTGGCTTCGCGCATCAAGGAAGTGCATCGCCGCATCGAGATCGCAAACAACGAAATCCGCGACGTCATCCTTCGCACGATGCTCAGCGAGGAAGACCTGCGCCGCATCGTAAAAAAGACGCGCAAGAGCTCGCCGGAAGCCAAGGCCCTTGAAAAGAAGTACGGTTACTCCCTCGACCAGTTCATCAAGCTGGACAAGCGCGTGCGCAATGCACAGCGCATTGTGAAGCGCCTGGAGAAGGAAGCCGGAAATACTTTCGACGAACTGGCCGTCATCGTGAAGGAAATCGAGGCGGGGGAGAAGATCGCCCACCGCGCGAAGATGAAGGTCGTTGAGGCCAACCTGCGACTCGTCGTCTCCATCGCGAAGAAGTACACGAACCGTGGTTTGCAGTTCCTTGACCTTATCCAGGAAGGCAACATCGGCCTGATGCGAGCCGTGGACAAGTTCGAGTATCAGCGCGGCTACAAGTTCTCCACATACGCAACATGGTGGATCCGTCAGGCTGTGACCCGCGCCATCGCGGATCAGGCGCGCACCATCCGTATCCCGGTGCACATGATTGAAACCATCAACAAGCTGTCGCGCGTGAGCCGTTATCTCGTGCAGGAGCTTGGTCGCGAACCCTCTCCCGAGGAAATCGCGGTCAAGATGGGGCTGCCGGTGGAGAAGATCCGGCGGGTCTTCAAGATCGCGCAGCAGCCGATTTCGCTGGAAACGCCCATCGGCGAGGACGGCGATTCGACGTTTGGCGATTTCATCAACGATCCGGACGCTGTGAACCCGGCTTCCGCTGCGGCCAACACGTTGCGGGCGGGACGGATTGACGACGTGCTGACGACGCTGACCGAGCGCGAGGAGAAGGTGCTTCGCCTGCGGTTCGGCATCGGTAACAACGACTTCCCACGCACATTGGAAGAAGTCGGGACGATCTTCAACGTTACGCGTGAACGCGTGCGACAGATCGAGACCAAGGCCCTGAACAAGCTGCGGCACCCCAGCCGGCGCGCAAAGCTTGTTGAGTTCATGGAATAGCAACACAAAGATAGATGTTTCTTCGCCCCGGGGCTGCGATTGCGGCCCCGGGGTTTTTGTTTTGTAGTGACGTGGCTGTTTGTGTGGGCGTGAGTTGTCGCAAACAAGACTGCGCGGACAGATGTGTTCGCGCCACTTTGAGGGATCCATTTTGAGATTTGAGATATTTCCAGCGATTGATTTGATGGGCGGCAAGGTCGTGCGCCTGCAACAGGGAGACGCGGCGCGACGGACCGAATATGCGCAGGAACCCGCGGAAATGGCAAGGGAGTTCCAGGAGGCCGGAGCGGGGCGCATTCATGTGGTAGACCTGGATGGGGCGTTCTCGGGTGAATCAAAGAACCTGGAGGCAATCAAAGCGATTCGGGCTGCGGTGACGGTTGAGATTGAGGTGGGTGGCGGAATCCGGACGCGTGAGGCCGCGGAGACACTGCTTAACGCGGGAATTAATTACGTGGTAGTTGGAACCAAGGCACTTGAGGACGAGAGATTCCTGAAGACCCTTGTGGAAGCGCACGGTGCAAAGGTAATTGTGGGAGCTGATGCGCGCAATGGATTTTTGTCGACTCGCGGTTGGACGGCCGACACGAAGATTGAGGTCATCCCGTTCCTGACGCACCTGAAAACGAACGTTGGAGTTGCCTCGGTGATTTTCACGGACATTGCGCGGGACGGGATGTTTACGTCGCCCAATTACGACGCACTTGAGTCGGTACTCGCCATTCCGGGCCTCGAAGTTATCGCTTCTGGCGGGGTTGGCAGCGAGGATGATGTGCGCGGACTGTTGGCCCTGAATAAGCCCAATTTGCGGGGCGTAATCGTTGGCAAGGCGCTTTACGACGGGCGCGTGGATCTTCGGCGATTAAACAGCATCTGCAGCGCCTGATTTCCTCTCCCCAAAGTGTAAGATTTGGCCCCTTCCAGCCGAAATCCTTATAGAAGCTCAGAAAGGAAGTAACTTCGATGTCAGAACATGTTGCTGAACTTACCGACGGAACCTTCAAAACCGAAATTGCCGCCGCCCCGGCGTATCTCGTGGATTTTTGGGCGCCCTGGTGCCAGCCCTGCCTTCGTGTGGCTCCCATTGTGGAGGAACTCGCCAAGGACTATGATGGCAAGCTGAAGGTCGGGAAGGTCAACGTGGACGATAACCAGCAGGTTGCCGCGGATTTTGGGATATCCTCAATTCCGACCATCCTAATTTTCAAGGGCGGGGAGCTCAAGGAGCGCATTGTGGGCGCCTATCCGAAGAACATGCTGAAACAGGCCATCGATAAGCACCTTGCCTAACCGAAACAATCCGACCGCGGCATTGCAGGATTCCTCCTGCGTTGCCGCGGTTTTTCTTTTGCCATGAACCTGACAATTCGACCAGCCCGGGAGGAAGAGCTCCTGGGCATTGCAGAACTGGTGGCGGACATGGATCCTTGGAAGCGGTTGGAAAAAACGAGTGCCGATCTCCGCAAGATTTTCGTTGCCGATACGCTGAGAAAGGTCTTTGTGGCCTGTCAGAGGGACTTGCTCGCGGGCACAGTGCAGGTTCGCTATGCGGGAGCATTGGGCAGGCTGGGTTCCTTGGGTGTCGCATTGGACGAGAAGTATCGCGATGGTGGGTACATTCACGTTCTGGCTGCTTTCCCCGGATTTCAAGGGCAGCAAATTGGGGCGGCACTTCTTGACTACGCCGAAGCCCTCACCAGTGAAGTCTCTCCCCGTGTGTATCTATGTGTCAGCGAGGTGAACACCGGCGCAAGGAAGTTCTACGAACATCACGGTTACCGAAAAATAGGTGCGATTGAGAATTGTTTGATGCAGGGCAATACAGAGTACATCATGTTAAAGGATCTTTCATAGGGCCATGCTGACCAAGCGCGTCATTCCCTGCCTCGATGTGAAGGAAGGGCGGGTCGTCAAAGGTATCAATTTTGTGAACCTGGTGGATGCGGGCGACCCGGTGGAAGCGGCGGTGGCCTATGACCGGGCTGGGGCGGATGAATTGGTGTTCCTCGATATCACGGCGAGCTACGAGAAGCGGCAGACGATGATAGACGTGGTGCGGCGTACGGCGGCGGAGGCCTTCATGCCGCTGACGGTGGGGGGCGGGATTCGCACTCTGGACGACATCAAGAATTTGCTGCGGGCGGGTGCGGACAAGATTTCGCTAAACACGACGGCGGTGGAGAACCCGGAATTTGTACGCGAGGCGTCGGTGCGATTTGGGAGCCAGTGTATCGTGGTGGCGATTGATGCTAAGCGCGCGGCGCCGGATGCGAAGTATCGGTTTGAGGTTTACACCCATGGCGGACGCACCGCACGGGGTATCGACGCGGTCGAATGGGCCCGTCGCGTAGAGGCCCTTGGGGCGGGGGAAATACTGCTCACCAGCATGGACCGCGACGGCACAAAGGAAGGCTTCGATTTGGAACTGACGGCAGCCATTAGTGATGCCGTCGGGGTTCCGGTGATTGCCTCAGGGGGCGTGGGAAATCTCCAACACCTCGTGGATGGCATTAAGATTGGCAAGGCAGACGCCGTCCTTGCGGCTTCGATTTTCCACTTTGGCACTTACACCATTGGGCAGGCCAAGCAGTACATGGCCGACCAAGGGTTACCGATGCGCCTTGACGGGGCGGCGGCCAGAAACTGACCGCAGCCATTTCGAGTCGAGGTCGGCGCTGATCAGGGCTGCATTGGCTTCCAACAACAGCAGTTCCTTAATGGGAGCCTTGCCAGCAATTACAGGGTGACCGTTGTTGGGTTCCCGTTTTGCTTTGGGGTCGTATTTGAAGCCAGCCCGGGCCAGCGAGGCGAGAGTTTCAGGGGACTCGTCGATGACCGTAAGATTGACGTCAACTTCGCCTCCGAGGTTCGCAAGCAGGGTTCCGGTTGTGGACTCGGGACTGTAATGGAAACCCAAGGTTAGCGCGAGTTCGTAAATCTTGATCAGCCTGTCGGAGAGTTTCCGACGATTCTGGGTTGCCGTTGAGGTTGTCGTGCTGGCTTCAGAGGCGGTTAGAGCCATTGAATCGAAGCTCCATTTGAGAGCGGTAATGGTGGCATCTGAATCGGAGACGTAGTCGTCGAATTTAAAGGCGTTAACGAACTTAGATGGATTGTCTATCGAAACGTTTTCCTCGGCGTCGCCTATTGCAATAGCCGGGAGGTCGACAATACTTGGGGCGGTTCCAGCTGCCGGAGCGGACTGGCCGGCTTGAAGTGCCAGGTTCAAGTGAACGTTGGGATTTGGTGTCGTACTCGGTTGATTGGGTAGGCCGGTCGCGTTCCAGTAGTACTTGGCATCCCGGGTTGCCCCAACGGGTGTCCCTTGAGGGACTCTCCATACGTCGCCGGCTGAGACGGTGCCGTTTGTGGGGTCGTAGTTGAAGGCCCCGATTTGATTGTAGGTCGTGATCTTCGTTCCGGCAGCGGGAGACTCCGTGAGTTTCTTGCTCTTGGTTGCATACAGGACTTCATTTTTGGCCGGCCTGCCATCACTTACGTAGAATTGGACAGGCTTACCGGTGCGGTGCAGTTGCGTTGTCGAATAGTTCAAACGGGCGCTGCTATCGAAAAGGTCCACATCGCCGTCCCCGTCGACGTCCCCGACCGTTTGACCTTCGGGCATTTCGGTAGGTACCTGGACGGTTTCGCTGGAGCCGGTGGTGACGCGAGTTTCGTCGACGGCGACGAAGCTGGTGAATTGGGTCATTATGCGGTAGTCGAGGCCGACGGTGGTGATTTCGTCGCGGATTTCGGGTTTGAAGGTGCCGAACTGGATGCCGGCGAGGTCGCGGCCCATGATGTCTGAAACTTTGGCGCGGGCCCACAGGGATGTGAGGCCGTCAGGGTGGTCCCCGGGGAAGGGAGACACGGGAATCTTGCGCTCGAAGTCGCCGGATCCGGTCTTGCCGCGCAGGGTCACGACGCCCTCGGGCTTGCCCTTGAGACGGCCGTGGATCATGATGGGCTGGTAGCTGAACAGGTCGGGGATGAGGCGTGGATAGATTTCGTCCACCTCAAGGTTGCCCCAATCCATGGTAATGTCTGTCAGCACTGGCTCGCCGATGCGCTTGTAGAAGCGTTCGGCGGCGTCTTGGCCGGACTCTTGAAGTGTCACGTACTCGACGGCGCCGCGGCCTTCGCGGGCCATGGCGTCGAGGAGGAAGCGATTCACGGAATTGCCGATGCCGAAAGAGAAGACGCGGGACGTTCCGACATTCCTTTTCACGGCATCGATAATCTGGAAGTCGTTGCCGATTTCGCCGTCGGTCATGAAGCAGACGATGCGGACCCGGCCGGGATCTGCGGGACGGCCGAGGGCTTCCTCGATGGCCGGCATCATATTTGTGCCACCCGAGCCCTTCAAGTCTGCCAGGTAATCCATGGCTTCGCGGCGATGGTCGTCGGAATTGGGGACGGGTGTCGGGAAGCACTTACCCGTTCCGCCGGAGAAACTGAGAAGATTAAAGGTATCGTTGGGGCCCATGCGCTCGATGCAGAGCTTCATGGTTTCCTTGGCTTTTTCGATGGGGTTTCCGCTCATGGAGCCACTGCGATCGATGACGATGATCATTTCCTTTGGGCGAATCGCACCAGGCAGGGCGCTGCGCTCAGGTGGCTGAACGATCAGGGTGAAGAACCTGCCTTTGGGGTTCTCAGTGACGAGCAGCGCATCCTCAATCTTCGGCGAGGCAGTGCGATAACGGAGCACGAAATCCTTATTGGGGATTTCCTTTAGATTGGCCAGTGATATTGTGGCGCGATTAGGTGGGTCGCGGTCTATATTGAGCTTGTGGAAGGGGCTCGTGAGTTCCTTGAGGTTCATGCCGGCGTCGAGATAAACCTCGATGCTGATGTCGTGGCCGGCGCGAACACTGGGGGGGCAGGTGCAGGGTTTGACGGTCTTGACGGGTTCTGTGGAGGTGCTACCGGCCTCGGTGATGGCAATGGTTTCGGTTGTCGTGATGGGTGGTGTATACCTTGGGGCCACGACCATTGGGAACATGAACTCGTATTCGCCGTCGGTGAACTTGAGGGTTTCGACGTAACTGATCTCGACCTCGACTCGAGCGCCGGGTTCGATGTTTGCGACGGATTGGGTGAAAACGTTGGGGCGTTCCTGATCGAGAAGGCCAGCCACCTTGCCTTGGGCCTTGGCGGCTTCATAGACCTGGCGGGCTTCCTCGCGCTTCTTGATGTTGCCGACGATTCGGCGATCGCCGATGGTGATGACCATGTGATCAACTGCGGCATCTTGTGGAAGAGGAAAGGCGTAAACGGCTTCGATTTTTCGGTCACTGGTGTTCTCAAATTGCTGGGTCACGATCGTGCGGCTGATGAAGCCGGCGATGTTGGCCTCGACACTGGTGTGGCGCAACGGGCAAACCGAGACAGTTTGTCCATCCCGGCTCACGATTCTCAACTCACCGGGGGTGGAGAGAGTCTCGGCGTGAAGGGGAGTGGGCGACGTGGTGGAAAGGAGAATGGGAAGCATGAGTGCGACGACCGCGACCGCAGCGCCAATGGAAACGCCGAAGGCACGAAGGCGGCGATAACGCGACATACGGTGTGGGCTTCTGGGTCCGGCCGCGAGGGCCAATTTCTCTTGGAAGTATCGCTGGGCGAGCTGCCATTCCGCCTCGGAGGGTACTTCATTGCGGGTCGCCTCAATGGCTTCGTTCAGGAACTGCTCGTTTGCGTCGTTTCGGTCATCGTTGTGCCTGGACATTTCTCTCATCCTTTCGCGACCGTTCCGGATTCAGCAGGGGTTCGAGGATCTGGCGGAGACGCTTGCGCGCCCGGTGGAGAATCACACCGACCTGGTTGGTACTGATTCCCAGATGTCCCACAATGTCCTCGTAGGGCATCTCCTCGAAATGTCGCAGCGCGAAAACTTCGGCGTCTCGCGCCGGGATTTGCTCCAGCGCCTGACGCGTCAGTGCCGCGAGGCGTTTACCATCCAGTACTTCGTCGGGGGAAACGGCGTCCGGCACGGTTCGCGTGTCCATTGTGATGGAGTCCTCCGTCACAATGTTGCGTTTTCGCCTTGTTACGTCCACCGCCGCCCGGGTGGCTGAGACGCGCAGGAATGCGCCCCAGTCGCGTGCGTGGTCCTCGGCCGCAGTACCGTCCAGAAGGCGCAGAAATACCGTCTGCAGGACATCCTCCGCGTCGTCGGTGTTGCCGACGATGCGGTAAGCCGCGTTATACACCAAGCGGCCATGGAGGTCTGCAAGGCGCCCCACCCATTCGGTGCGATCTGCCGCCATGCTGCTCCCTGTTTCCAGTTATGGTCGGGCCGACCCGGTTTGCGTGTCTGAGATCGGCCTTCATTCACCTGACGCGTGGGGTGGGGATTATCTTACAAGGTGGGAAAACCAAAGCAGTTTTTCCCGGTTCTTGGCGCAATTGGGCAAAGCAATCCGCTCAGCCAGCGCTGCCAGAATCCCTTCAGGAACTGTTGACCGGATGGCTTGGGGCGAAAAATTTGGGGGAGCGCGGAGCCCTCTTCAAGGCGCCGCAGTTTGGGAAGGCGTTACATCAGCTTAACGTTAATGGCCTTTGGTCCCTTTGGGCCCTTTTCCACATCAAATTCCACTGCCTGGCCCTCAGAAAGGCTCTTAAACCCATCGGAATTGATGGACGTATAATGCACAAAGACATCGCCACCATTGTCCGACGTGATAAATCCGAAGCCCTTGGCGTCGTTGAACCACTTCACTTTGCCCGTGTTCATGAGACTACTTCCCTCTGACTTAATGGCGTTCCGTACCAGCGGCGTGCTTATGAAACTGGTAAAAAACACCGCTAATTGAACTCCCGCGCTTTGATAATTTCAAGCACGATGTTATTGTTTGAACGACTTTTACGTGCAAACGGGCGGTCACAGCATTTACCGCTACCGCCGCCTTGGCACTTTTCTATTGACGCACGCGTCAGGTCTCAATGTCGTTAGCGAAAATTCCGGGGATGGGAGAGTTTTTCCCATGACCGGCATCTCACCGCGACAGGTGGAGGATTCGATGTCAGTTGAACAGAAGATTAAGGAAATCGTTGTCCAGCAGCTTGGCGTTAATGCCGACCAGGTGACCAACGAGGCTTCCTTCATAGAAGACCTCGGCGCGGACTCGCTCGACACAGTCGAGTTGGTCATGGCGTTTGAGGAGGAGTTCGGAGTGGAAATTCCGGACGAGGATGCGGAGAAGATAACGACCGTTGGTCAGGCCATTGCTTATGTGGATAGCAAGAGTGGCGGGGCCGCCAGCGAATAACATCGCACAAGTCTGGTCAATGAAACACAAGCGCCGGGACGTATGCGCCCGGCGCTATTTTTTTTAAGAGGGCAGCCCTTACAACATGAGTCAGAAGCGCGTCGTCGTAACCGGCCTCGGCGCCGTCACCCCCATCGGAAATGATGTTCCCACCTTTTGGCAGGGCCTCAAGGACGGCAAGAGTGGGGGCGGCGTCATCACCAAGTTTGATCCCACAGAATTTAAGACCCGCATTGCCGCTGAACTGAAGGATTTTAATGCTGACCAGCATTTTGATCCGAAGGAGGTCAAGAAGCTCGACAATTTCGCCCGATACGGCGTAGTCGCTGCGCGCGAGTGCATGGCGGACAGCGGATTGGACCTCGATAAGACGGATCCGTTCCAGATCGGCGTTATTGTGGGATCCGGCATGGGGGGCGTTCAGACCATCGAGGAGCAGGTCATTACGATGCTCGAAAAGGGCATCCGCCGGGTCAGCCCGTTCCTGGTGCCCAAGATGATCCCCAACATGGCCGCCGGAATGATTTCGATTTACCTCAAGGTAAAGGGCCCGAATTCGGCAATCGCCACGGCCTGCGCCACCGGAACCCACGCGATCGGCGATTCCTACAAGATTATCCAGCGGGGCGACGCCGTCGCCATGTTTGCCGGCGGAGCAGAGGCGATTATCACGCGGCTGTCCGTGGCCGGGTTCAGCAACATGCAGGCGCTGACCGAGCATAACGACGAACCAACAAGAGCCAGCCGGCCATTTGACGCGACGCGTGATGGATTCCTTATGGGCGAAGGCGCCGGTGTGTTGCTCCTTGAGGAATTGGAGCACGCCAAGGCTCGCGGTGCGAAGATTTATTGCGAAGTGGTCGGCTATGGCCTTTCAGGCGACGCCCATCACATGACGGCACCGGGACCATGCGGCGAAGGCGGCGCGCGCGCCATGAACATGTGCATCAAGGACGCAGGCATTCCGCCGACCGCAGTCCAATATGTGAACGCCCACGGCACAAGCACTCCGCTGAACGACAAACTGGAAACCCAGGCCATCAAAACTGTCTTTGGAGACCATGCCTACAAGCTGGCTGTCAGTTCCAACAAGTCCATGATCGGGCACTTGATCGGTGCGGCCGGCGGCGTGGAGGCGATTGCCACAGCGCTTACGATCAAGGAGGGAATCATTCCTCCGACCATCAACTATGTCACGCCGGATCCGGAGTGTGATTTGGATTACGTGCCCAATAAGGCCCGTGCTGCTCAGGTAGAGTATGCCATCAGCAACTCACTCGGCTTCGGCGGGCACAACTGCACTATCTGTCTGAAAAGATACTAATAGCGCCGTAAGCCGCCCAGCCTACTGGGCCAGGGTCTTATCAATCAGCTTCTCGACATCCGCTGCCATGGGATGGCCGCGCCAAATGACGTTTCCTTTCTGATCGATCAGCAGTGAAGTCGGGATGGATTCAACGCCAAATGCCAGGGCGGCCACCGACTGGAATCCAGACCCCGGAGGTGGCGAGAAGGCTGGAATCAAGCTGGTCCACCCTCGCTTTTGCAAATGGGCTTGGGCTTTGCCAGCCTGATCGTCCAAACTCACAGCAACCAGGGCAACTTTTCCGTTCCACTTCGAGGCGTTTTTTGCCGCAATGGAATTCAAGTGGGCCATGGCGGACTGGCATGGACCACACCAGGTGGCCCAGAAATCCAGGAAGACGACCTTGCCCTTAAGGTCTGCCAGGCGAAACGTCTGCTGTTGCGAAAGATCTTGAAGCGCCACATTTGGCACTGCCGCGCCGCTCGGTGTGTTCAGAACGGGTTTCGCAACGGCTTTTGGTATTTGAGGCGCAGAAACAGGACTTGGCGTCTTTGCCGTGGCAATCGCGGGTTTGTCAGCACCTCCGAACTCGAAGCGAACTGCTTCACTGGCATTGGCGGAAAGGTTGACCGTTTTGGCCTCTCGAAATGCCCCCCGCCTGGATGTGATCCACTTCTCACCACGAGTTCCAGAGAAGGCTTCGACAAGGTACTCACCGGGGAGGAGCCCTTCCAGCTTCTTCGCTATTCGGGAATCGCCGCTTTGATAGTAACCAAGGTTCAGGAAGGCCGAGCGACCGTTTTCATCACGGAACACCTCCCACAATTCCAGTCCGCATCCTGTATAGGGGAGCGGTTTGGCTGCCGATGCCGTGGGAGCGAAAGATGCATCAAGGGACCCGGTTGCCGGAATCTCAATGCTGAGTCCTCCGGTTGTCGCTGCGTCCGAAGCGGAGAACGGTCCAGCCTGGAAAGCGCGCACAAAACCCGGGGAATCGACCATGACATAAAAGTCATTGTAATCCTCACTTGCATTGAAGCGAAAGATTCCAGGCTGGGTTCTTTCCATGGGGGTCAGGTTGAACAACTCCCCATTGGAGGTGCGGTCATTGACCCTCGCCAGGCCAAGTGCTGCGTAGGGCCCGTCCTGAGCCAGAAAAGTACAAGGCGTCATGGTTTCCGGGAACTTGCGTCCGCCGGCGTCCCGCAGCTGGATTTCCATTGGAACGCCCGTCTTCATCTGAACGTTTATGGTGGGAAGATTCAGTCCGACCTGCACCTCCCGAAATTCCGGTGCATACCCCTTGGCCCGGATTATGAGTTGAAATCCACCCGAAGCCATTTCCTCGGGTGCAATTCCTGCTATCTCTGAAACCGTGAATTGCAGGAATCCCGCCTGCTGGTTGACCCATTTGACGACCGGGATTGCAGTGCCCTGTCCGGGAATTCGCCGAATTGCACCCTCGGCTTGGGGAATCACCTCGCCCGATGGACCGGACAGGCGAACCGTGAGGAGCGGGGATGCCACGGGAATGGACCGCGGTAAGCCCGCACCAGGTGGCCGAGCTGCATAAACCGGTTTCCGCGGGTTGTCGGGAACCTGGCCGACAATAGGTGGAACGTTGGGCGCAAGAATCAGCGCCAGAATTGCAATTCGTGCCATGAACCTGTTATGGCGGCGGCGACTGATCATGTTTGTTAACCCGCCCAGGTCATTTGCTGATGGCCAGGCGTTCACAGATGCACCAGAAGGCGTCACAATTGGTTTACGCCGAGGAGCTTAATCCAATGCGCATGGACTTCGGTTTCCGCGATGTCCCAAGTTTGCTTCGAGCCCGCCTCATAGCGTTCTATTCGCAAGGTGGGTTTGTCCATCACCGACTCGAGGGCCATGCGGTAAAGTCGCCGGGTTTTCGACAAATCGGCAAGCATGGATTCAAACTGGTTTCGGACACTGCCGGGGATTTGATTGAAGGTGAAAGAATGAAAAATACAAATCACATCCCTGGCTGACGCTGAAGACACGACTTCGGGAATCACGTCGAGCATGTCACGCTTCACAACCTTCAGCGGACCTGCCGAGGCGACGGCAAAGGCATCCTCTATCATTTTCCGGCGCTCGTGATGCTCGGGCCAGATCAGGGCCAGCAACCATCGTCGATCCTCCTCGCTGGAGGCATCGAGTATGTTCAAGTCCACCCCGAGGCGGGAGCTTATGGACGGGTTCACCTCGGGCTTTGGAATCGGCTTGGCCCCTCGGACTGTGCAGGCAATCACCGGCCTGGAATCGGAAGCGCCCACGGCGGCCACGGTTTCCCCAGTATCACTCTTGTACTCAAACCGATACTTATCCCAAAGCAGATTCAGCCCCATGCTGGCACCAACTTCCACCAGCGACAAGGGCCGTCCCTGTTCAGCGGCGGAAATCAGGGCAAAACCGGGAACCAGCACGGCGCACCGGCGGACCTCATTTGTCTGCACGAGGCGCGTTTCCATCAATTTGCGAATGGGAGCTTGGTTCTTCAGGCAGAAATCACGGAAGTGGGGCCAAGACTCCTCAGCCGGTTTGGGATTGGGTGTCAGGTCCGGGTAATAAGCCGAAAGCGGATGATCCGGATTGGCAGTCAGCAGATAGTGCACAGCTCCGAGGAAAAGCGGAGGCATGGGCTGCCCCTTGGGTGCGCAGGCGGCAATCTTCAGAACGTCACGGTCGCGCGCCGCGCCTTGTGAAAGAAATCTGTAAAGGGGAGATGTCTGGCACCTCGCCGTGGAGAAGCGCAAAAGCCATTTATCCGCCTCCTGGCTTCTCCCAAAAAGCCGCCTCAGCAGTTCCATTTGTCTCCTTTCGATTTGCGGGGGCAGATAGCATAATTCTGCCATTGCTCCCAGTTCGCCGGGGCACGCCCGTCGTCCTGAAATCCTCCTTGCAATTGGCCCGCCTGAAATCACGCAATGACTCCCCATGTTCAAGTCCCTAATTCGAAGAATCAAGAAGTGGCAAAACAAGTCGTTCTGGCAGCGTCGGTGGAGCGACCCCAAATACCAGCCCCATTGGCTGGCCGAAGGCGCCCGGGAACAGGTCAAGCAGGCGTTCGAGAGCGGCTGGATATCCGACGGCGATACGGTCCTCGATATCGGATGCGGCGTCGGCAACAATGCCATCTGGCTTGCCCAGCAGGGTTGCCGCGTCGTGGGGTTCGATATTGCTGCTGCGGCCATTGAGCGGGCCAAAAGCGCAGCAGGGCAAACCCAAGGCGTGACCTTTTCCGTTGGGGATGTGTCCGAAACGTTGGACTATGGACAAAAGTTCGATGTGCTGATAGATTTGGGGTGCCTTCATCAACTGCCACGCCCGGTCTGGCGGCACTACAAGCGCAACATGGAAGGCTGGACCAAACCCGGAACCAAGCTGCTCCTGGTCATGAAGACATTTGATGAGCACTCGCAGAAGGTGGTCGCCGAGGCGCGCAAGGCCCTGGAGCCATTCTTTGATGTTGTGTCCACGGAGGAAGTTTCCATGTCCGCGGATTCCAAGTCCAAACACAAGCCGGGTGTTTGCATGAGACTGGTGCGAAAAGGCGCGTAACCCGAGATTACAGCGGTTTGAGCCCCTTTTCCTGAAGCATCTTGCTGAGGACGGCTCCTTTGTAACCCAGGTGCCTCAGTTTCGCAGCCACGGTTTCCGCGTCCTGGACGCGATCCAACCGCAGAAGGGCCTCGCAGAGATAGCGAAGCATGAAATACTCGTACGGTGAGATCCGCTCCAAACGCTGAAAGACCTGCGCGGCCCTGGTCCATTGTTCCCTTGCCCCCTTCGTGTTGCCCCCGTCCGCCATCATTCGGCCTTTGACCAGCAAGGCTGTGCCAAGGGCGACCTCGAAGTCATGGTCCTGCCGCTCGCTGGTCGGCGCATGGTCCAGGAGTGAGAGCGTGGAGGAAAGCGATGTCTCCGCGTCCTGCAGATCGCCCAGATTGTACTCCATTTCGGCAACCTTCCCAGTGCTGGTGGCAAGCTCCCACTTCAGTGAGTAGTCAAACGGGTCCCGCTGGACAAGATCCTGACGGATTGCCAGCGACTCCTTGTGGGCGGCGAGTGCGGCGGTCGTGTGGCCCTTGCGCTCGTTGACCCGGCCAACCCAGAACATGAGTCGCCCGATCTCGGCGCGATTGGCCAGATTATTGGGGTCCGCTTCCGAAAGTCTCTTCCGAATGGCAAGGCCCTCTTCCAGGTGTTTCATGGCATCGTCAAGTTTCCCGGTGCCGACGCAAAGGGCTGCGGACCGCAACATGTAGGTGGATTTGCCGTCGAGAAGAATCTGGTTGTCGGGATCCCTGGCCAGCAGGGCATCGCGAATCTCGTGGGCACGCTCCAGCAACTCGGCCGCGCTGGTGGTGTCTCCCTGCATGAAGAGGAGCACATTGCTCAGGTCCTGGGCTGTGCGCGCGGCGACAATTCCCGACTCGATATCTGAGAACTTGGAAACGTCCAGGCTGTCGAGGCCGGCCGCCGCGTCGCGGGCAAGCTGCAGCGCCCGGTCCCGATTGCTGCCTTCCTGAAGGAGCAATTCCGAGTAGCGGGTCCGCGCCCGGGCCAGTAACGCTGCCGTATAGGGATCACCAGGCTTGCTCTTTTCCAATTCCAGTGCCGTGGCAAGGGCGCGCTCGGCAAGTTTAAGGGAGCTGGTCGTATTTCCCAGTTTCAATTCGGTCTGTTGCAGGGAGAACAGGCTGGTGAGCTGGCGCTCCCTGGTGGCGTCGCTGACGGCCGAAGGATCGAGACCTTTGAAGTAGCCGTCCACCTCCTGTCCAAATTCCTCGAGGAGCTTCACCTGGCCCGAGGACTGGAGCCGTTGGAAGAGATTGTCCTGAAGCCCGGATATCAGTGCCTCGGCATTCTGCCGCGCCTTGACGGCAGAGCGGTGCGACTCCGATAGCTGGCGATTGTAAAAGTATCCGCCAGCGATAATCACCAGCAGCGCCACAAGGCCAATGCCCATGGCGATCCGCCGCTCCATTTCGCGGCGGTGGCGACTCTTCGCGGCGTTGGTCACACCCTGTTCCAGTCCCTTGCGCTCGTCCCCGTCCGGCAGTTTCGCCGTCAGGACCCCCGCAAGCTGCAGGTCGCCACTGGAAATGGCGGCCCGGGCATACTCGGCAAAGACCTTTCGGGAAAGGCTCGCGGCCGCATGATTCTCCGGCCACAGCTCCTTGGCGCGGCTTACCAGCTCCTCGCACCTTGCCAGGTTGCAGTACTCACCATTGGCCTTCGACAGCAGGCGCGTGGCTTCCTCGGTGAGTTCCCGCGACTGCTGGCGCTTGGCGGAACCGGACTGATACGCGATCAGCCGCTCGAGGAACTCCTTGCCCGACTGGGGGCGCTCCTGTGTGGCCGGTTTCAGGGCGTCCATGCACAGGTCCACCAGCTCCTGCGGCATGTCGCGCTCCGGAGCCCGCTGCCGTGGCGACAGAACGATTCCGGCCCGCGCATGCTGGAAAGCGGCCTCCGAGGAATTGGCCGCATGCGGCTGGGTTCCGGTTAGAAGCTGATACAGCACACCGCCAAGCAGGTAAACGTCTGTCCATGGGCCAACCGTCAGCGCATTGGGGCAGGTTTGTTCCGGGGCCATGTAGGCCACCGTCCCCGCCGGGTTGGACGCCGATTGCAGCGTGGGCAGGCTCTCCGGTGGTTCCGTCTGCACGGCCTGCTCCAGTGCCACCTTGTCAAACACGATGCCGAGGCCCCAATCCATCAGGAGCACTTCGCCATAATCCCCGACCATCACCTGCGCGGGCTTCAGGTCGCGATGCAGAACCCCGCGCGAATGCGCGAAGGCCACAGCCTGGCATAGGCAGATGAAGATCGGGATATGCTTCGCGAGGAATTCCTCCGGCGTCATCCGGGGGAAATCCTCGGTGATGATGTCCTGCCACGCGCGCCCGCGGACCAGCTTCATGGCCAGTGCCGGGAATCCCCGCTCGTCGTTTTGCAGGTCGTAAACCGGCACGATGTTCGGGTGATCCAGCGTCGCCGCCGTCAGCGACTCCTGCCGCAGGTTCGCATCGATGAACTGGTGGCGCGGGTTATCGTCCTCCTTGGTGGCGCACAGATCCTTGCGCACCGTCTTGACGGCCACCGGCCGGGCCAGGCGCATCTGGATGGCCTCCCAAACCTCGCCGAATCCGCCGCTGCCGATCTTGTGGCGAAAAACCAGTCGCGGATCGGGTGTTGAATCGGACGGCGACGGCGACGCTGGCGAAGTCGGCTGGTCCGCGATCATTTTGGTCGCGTCCATCCCGGACGCGTCGGCATCCTGCGCAGGGGACTGGGCCCCGGCCTCGATCCTGTCGAACGACATGAGCAGCACCGAATGCTCCGCGTTCCAGGATTTCAGGGAGTCTTCCGGCAACTGGAATACGCTGTCGTCGTCGCCGGGTTTCTTCTCGTCAGACATTTGGGGTAAAGATCCTTCTCAATTTGGCGGAGATTCAAAGGGGGAACAGCTAAGGCCAGTCACGTCAACAGCCTTAGTCAACCCCAGATGGCCCGGAGAGCACCTCCTGGTCCGCCACACCCAGGGGGGGGGAGGGGGAGGGGGGGGTAATTTTCGTTTTTGCGCGTATTTTCCTCCAAGTGCAATGATTGGAATCCTTGGCGACTCTCAAAAAATCGCGATGATTTATTGCCATTTTTCGCTTTTCGGGGTGGGCTGATTGCCGGGCGTGGGTGTTTGAGGCTGTTTGCGTGGGCGGCGGCAGAGGCGATGGGCTCGCTTAGGTTCTCGTGCATGGGTCCACGGTTGGCGTCGGGTCGCGGCCAAGGGGATATCATGTTGAAGCTCCTTTTTGGGGAAGATGAAAGGAGCATGGCACAAGAGGGTGGGGCTTGCCTATTCCCTTACAGACGCTTACAGCCACTTGTGGACCCATGAAGTGCAAACCGGGGGTATGATGGTGTATGATCCAGGGACCCTGGTAAAATCCTATTTCAGGGACCGGGCATCTGGGCGGGTTCGGGGGGATTGGCCACGTTGAGGGGCGAGTGCTGACCACGAAGTCGCGAAGAACTCGAAGTTCACAAAGGTATGGGTAGGAACAGCTAGAATTCCCCCAAAAACTTTTGGCTGTCCCGAGTTATTCGAGCGCTTCTCGGTTGTGGCGCCTATTCCAATTTATTGATGCTATCAACGCCCCGAGGCAATACCACTGGACATCAAAGGGGTCTGCCGTCGCCAGTCCCCGAAAACTTGGTAGGAACGGAATTACCATTTCAAACAACACGGTCCACACAAACAGTGGCACAAGGATTTCTATGGCAGACGGCGGATAGTCGGAGGAACGAAGCCCCAGTTTCCGCATGGACCACACCATGATTGGTACCCAAAACGGGATGCAGATCAAATCGTTGAAATGGCTCTGGCTGAAATCGTTGGGGACGTAGCCTTTCACAACCCAGCGGTTCAGGAAATAGAGAGCAAGACACGCCAGAAAAAGTGGGTCACCCAGGTAACGAAATGTTTCGGAAGTTGTTGTTCCATTTGCTGTGTTGGAACCTTCGGGATTTTCTGGGAGCAGATTTACATCCATCGCTAATGTCCAGTAGGGATGTGCAAGGCTGCGATTACGAAACCGTAAACAAGTGCAGCGGAAGTCACAAAGAAGAAGGTCAGGAATATCTGCTTTTCCCTGTCGGGAACCTTGCTCCGACTAAATACTGAAAAGACCATGGCAAACGAAATGAGACCAGTGATAACCGCCCCTTGAAGGACTCGGCGCGTGGGGAGTTCAAAATAGAATTGGTACAAAGTCGGCTGGTCCTCGGTACGATAAAGCTCCTCATAATTGGTGGGCCGGTCCGGATCGTCAGAGGAAAGATCCTCATCAAATCCGCTCCCGCCGGGCTTGCCGTCACGACCGTAGCTCGTAATGGTACAAGTCGTTCCGCGATATTCATATTGGAAGGGGCGGCCCCACCCATCCTGTAAAATCTCCTGCGGAAGGTTGAGCTCCGCTAGAGTCTGGGGAGGTGAACTGCGATAGACAACAGCGTTGTAAATCTGGCGGAAATGCCCCCGCGAAATTCCTTTAAGGTATCCGTTGTTGTAGAAACTTGAACCCTGTTTCTGCCATGCAATAAGCGCCGGGAGTACCGCCATTAGGCAGCCAAAGATTATTGCGATAAGAAGTCGCCAGCCCAGAGATGATGGCCAGGCGAATTTCTCAGCTGCCTTCTCCTCAGATACATGTTCTTCGGTCATCTGGGCAATGGCGATGCCAAAAGACGGGCGTGTAAAGGAAAACAGGGATGGGTAAAATTCCAATTTGTTTGGGCTTTCTTCGATTCGGTGCCCACAGAGGTAGGATTTCGGATCTCGCGGCTAAGCGCCGCGGTCGGTGGAATAGCCGTCTTAGCAAATGCCGTAGGGAGCACTCAGTGCCTCCAACCGTTTTTCCTTATCATGGACGTCTCTGTTTTTGGTCCCCGTTTTTGTTCTACTTATTTGCGGGCCATTTGCACCTTCATGCCCTTTGCCTAACCACCCATGGCGCGAATGGCAGGTTTTGTTCGGTTGGGAGGAGTTCGGGGTTAGGGGGGAGGCGAGTTCAGAGTTCTGAATTCTGAGTTCTGAGTTGAAAGACTTTGAACGGCAGAGCGGGCGCAGAGGATTAGTGATTCGAAATAAGTGGGTGTAGCGTAAAGGGGTCTCTCTTCTAACGAAGGTTTTGGCTGTTCTTCCAAGAGCAAGCTTTCTGGCACCCCGCCGGGGTGCAGCGGGTGGGGGGCGGGTTCCGGGGGCTGGTAATTCTGAATTCTGAATTCTCAATTCTGAATTGTAAGGCATTCTACCGCAGGGGGTGGAGTGCGCGATCGGTATGAGTCCTCCCAGCCGGACAGAACGCGTGCCTATCCCGACTTTGCCGACTTTGCGGGTGTTCCTGTTCATTTCCGGTCGAGGAGGGTAGAGTGCCGCAACATAGAGCGGTGAAGGTTGCCCCCAACATAGTGGGGGCAGAAAGCGAACAAACGACGATATGGGAACGAATAGCGTTCTAAAAACGTGCATCTAAAGAAATAAGACCCAAAGCTTCTTAAAAGCGGTCCCCGTCCTTGGATTTCATCTTGGCGAGGTATTCGTCCGGATCCACCAGGATTTCACGGACCTTGCTGCCGACGTTGGGGCCGACGATGCCCCGCTCTTCCATCATGTCCATGACGCGGCCGGCGCGGGCGAACCCGATCTTCAGCTTGCGCTGAAGGAGGCTGACGCTGGCCTTCTTGTGCAGGAGAATGAGCATGATGGCATCGTTCAACACGGCTTCATCGATGACATCGCTGTCTTCGCTGCTGGTGGAGCGGCCATTGCTGCCGGGTCTATAGGCGGCTGCCCCGGAGTTGCCGGGGCGCGTGGCCGATGTGTTCCATGGAGCCATGGAATCATCATCGTCCCCGTCATCGGTGGGCATGGCGATTTGCGAATCGTCGGCATCGATTCCGTTCATGGACAGCTCGTATTCGCCCTCGGCTGCCCCTTCGGGACCGGCACCGGGCTTGGCCGGGTTGAAATCGGTCTTCTGGTAGTGGGGCTTCTGCTGGCTGCGCACGAAATCCGCCACGCGCTCGACTTCCTGGTCGCTGACGTAACACCCCTGAAGCCGAATGGGTTTGCTGGTGCCCGCGGGGGCGAACAGCATGTCGCCGCGGCCGAGCAACGCCTCGGCGCCGTTGGTATCGAGAATGGTGCGGGAATCGACCTTGCTGGAAACCTGGAACGCGACGCGGCAGGGGAAGTTGGCCTTGATGATGCCGGTGATGACGTTCACCGAGGGGCGCTGGGTGGCGATGATGAGGTGCATACCCACCGCGCGCGACATTTGCGCGAGGCGAATGATGGAATCTTCCACCTCGTTGCGCGCGATGATCATCAGGTCGGCAAGCTCATCGACCACGATGACGATGTGGGACATGTACTCGAGGTTGCGCCCCATGGCCTTGGGGTGGGGCTTGTGGGAGCGTACGATCGCATTGTAACCGTCAATGTTGCGGACGCCGATCTCGGCGAGGCGCTTGTATCGCTCCTCCATCTGTTCCAAAGCCCAGCCGAGGGCGGCGGCTGCCTTTCTGGGTTCGCAGACCACGGGGGCGAGGAGATGGGGGATATCCTTGTAAACGTTCAGCTCGACCCGCTTCGGGTCAATCATGATGAACTTCACCTTGTCGGGCTGCATGTGGAAGAGAATGGAGACGATGACGGAGTTCAGGCAGACAGACTTGCCCGAGCCCGTGGTGCCGGCGATGAGGAGGTGCGGCATCGTGGCGAGGTCGCAGATGTAGGGCTCACCGGAAATGGTCTTCCCGAGCGCGAACGCAAGGGGAGAGGAGTGGCTGGCAAAGGCTTCGGTGGAAAGAATCTCGCGCAGGAAGACCGGAGTCGGTTTACGATTCGGGATCTCGATGCCCACGGCCGCCTTGCCGGGAATCGGGGCAATAATGCGCACGGATTCGGCCTTCATGCACATGGCGATGTCGTTCTCAAGGGACGCGATGCGGGAGACCTTCACGCCGGGTGCGGGCTGGAGCTCGAACCGCGTGACCGTGGGGCCCTGGGTTACCTGCACGACCTGGGCGCTGATGCCGAACTCCGCCAAGGTCTTCTCAAGGTTTTCGGAAATCTCCGTCATTTCCTCCCGGGCCATCCGGTGTTCGACCACCGGGGTGCTGGAAAGGAGCTGAAGCTCGGGGAGTTCGTATTTCTCGAAGAGCGGCAGGTCCTCCTGGACAGGTTGGGCATCTGCCAGGGAAAGCAGGTCATCGGGTTCCGTAATGGGTCGGGTTGGCTGCTTGCGCCGGGGGGCGGTTACAGAGTCGAGCGCTTCCATGATGGCTTCATTGACCTGGGGTGACCGGACCTCGGCCGAAGGCCGGGTAAAGGATCGGACGGAAAGTTCCTGAACCTGGTCCATATCATCAACGGCCACGGTCTCGTAATCGGCCGCGGCAAAGGCCTGGCCTGAGAAGTCGGCGGCGGTCATGCGTTCCCTGCGCGAGGGAGCAGCGTACTCGTCGTCCGACTCGGAGTCGGTGAAGTTCATGTCCGATTCGAGGGACAGCCGGGGCAGGCGGATATACTGCCAGAAGGCCAGGTAGCCGATCCAATGGCGGGGATGAAGATAGGCCAGATACTGGAATGCGCGGAGGGCCACCGGGAAGATGAGGGAGTCGGTAATGAGGATCAGGGAGACCATGAGCATACCGGAGAAAACGAGATAGGAGCCGGCGGTACCCAGTCCGCTTCGCAGGGAAAGGGCTTCGCGGTGCATGAGGAAGTTGCCAATGGCGCCGCCAGCGCGGAAGCCGTTGAGCTTGGAGAGGTCGGTGTCGGCAAAGGGAATGGCGATCATGGCGCAAATGCACATGGCCGCGAGGAAGATACCCAGTATTTTTACGGAGAGTTTCTCAATGGCAATCCCCTTAAGCAGGGCAAGGCCCCAGCCGAACACGAGGATGGGGGCAAGGAAGGCGACGTATTTCCCGAAGACAAACGTTAGGACGGAATAGAGCAACGATCCAATCCGGCCGATCATGTTTCCGGTTTCGGATTCCGAGGCGAGAGAAAACAGGAGGATGAAACCAAAGATGGCCACGCAGATGGCGGCTATTTCACGCGCAACACCATCGCGCCCACTTTCATGGGCAATGCCCTTCGTCTGGGCCTGAAGCATAAGCCTGAACCCTCATCATATCAGCATTAGCCGCCGGGGCAAAAACGCAAAGCCCAACCGGCTGTCCACAGGAGCCCTCCCCCCGTTGCCGCGGGAAGTACAGGTTCACAGGATAAAGTGGCAAATCCGGGCATGGCTCGTCAAGTCGAAAACCACACCATTCTCAATGATTTGCGGGCCGGGGCGGCGGGGGGGAATCAGGCTTTCTTGCAGATCCGGTTATAGGCATCGAGGGCGAGTTCCACAGCGTCGTCGATGGTGAGGCACTGCATGTTGAGGCCCATGTCGAAGTTTTCGGGGGAGGTTTCGCCCTTGCCAAAGAGCCGGAGGTGGAACTTGTGGCGTTCCTCCTCGATGGCGTGGATCTGCTTTCGGGCGTCGTGCTCGTCGATGTTTAGGTATCGGGCGAGGTTGGCCACGCGCATTTCGAAGGGAGCCACGAGACGAAGCCGGAGGACCTTGCCGGGTTCCGCGAGG
Source organism: Candidatus Sumerlaeaceae bacterium (assembly GCA_019695055.1). GTDB lineage: Bacteria > Sumerlaeota > Sumerlaeia > Sumerlaeales > Sumerlaeaceae > JAIBAT01. The sequence continues at coordinate 25,561 of JAIBAT010000093.1, forward strand.
AAGGCGGCCCCGCGCCCAAGGATCACGACATTGCCCAGGTCCAGCAGGGCGTGGATGGTTGCCTTCAGCAACCGGTCGTAGTCCTCGCGGGTCATGCTGACCCCGTGGAGCAGGTTGGCGCCGAATACCTCCATGGCACGGCCGGGTTTTTCGTCCAGCATTTCGACAAGATCTTTTGGGGCTTTGGACTTGGAGGCGATTTCTTCGAGTATCGCCTTATCGCAAAGCTCGAAGCCCAGCCGCTCGGCCAGGGCCCTAGCCACGAAGCGCCCGCCGCTGCCGATTTCCCGCGAAACGACCACGGGCGGGGCGTACTTCTTGCGCGCGGGAGCAATATCGTGGGAGGCCAAACCGGCCGAATAGGCCCTGATGAAGTCGGACATGCTTTTCATGGGGAAGTCCCCCTTTCCATGATGTGGCCCGAAAACCTCTATTGATAGTTTACATCAATAGGGAAGACGTATGCCACGGCATTTGCGGCATATCACGGAAATTCGTACGAGCGATTAGTTTAGGGTGGGGCTGCCGGATTCCGGGACAGGGTTCCCACGCGCAATGGCGTCGAGTTGTTCCTTGGTATGGGCCTTCACGAATTCGTGGAAGGTGTCGTCGCCCTTCGCCCAGTCCAAGTAGGCCTGGTAAAGCCGGGCAATGGCGTCCAGCACGTTGTCCTTGAGGATCTTGCTGGAGGCCTTCTCGGCAAACGCCCGGGCGGCGCCGGTGGTGCCACCGAGGAGAACGTCGTAAGCTTCCACCATCTGGCCGTCCACCTTGGTGGACATGCCGCGCAAGCCGATGTCGGCGATGGCATTTTGGCCGCAATTGTTGGGGCAGCCGCTGAAGTGGATCCGGACATTGCGGGATGCTCCCGGGATCCGCTGCTCCAGGCCTTCCGCGATAAACTTCGCGAACTCCTTGGTCTCGGTGATGGCAAGGTTGCAGAACTCGATTCCGGTGCAGGAGACAACGGCCCGCTTGAAGACGGAGGGGGTGTAATCGAGGCCCGTTTCACGAAGGCGCTCCTGAAGTTTGCCGACCTTGTCCTCGGGAACGTGGGGAATGATGAAGTTCTGCTTGTTCGTGTTTCGGATCTGCTTTTCGAGCGAGAACTCGTCGGCGATGTCCGCCACGCGCTGGAGGAGGTCGCCATTCATGCGACCAACGGTGACGCCGATCCCGACGTAGTAGAGGCCCTCCTGCTTCTGGGGGCGAATGCCGAGATGGTCGGCTTCGGTGTGCCTGGGGATCACGGAAACGTGGCGCTCGAGCTTGCGGCCAATCTTCTCCTCGATCATTTCCCGGAACCGCTCGCCGCCGACGCCGATCTTGGGATCGCTGATGAGGAACTTGAGACGCGCCATCTTGCGGTCACGGCGCAAGACCTCGGAATCGCGGTACAACTCGGAAATGGCAAGGACGACAGGCATGACCTCGTCCGGCTTGATGAACGTTTCCATGTCCGCGGCAAAAATCGGGCGCGTGGACAGACCGCCACCGACCTTCAATCCGAAGCCCACCTCGCGTTTGCCGTTCACGGTGCGCTCGGTGCCGTAGAGGCCAAGGCAATTGATGTCGGGCTGGGCGCAGTGGATGTGGCATCCGGCCACGGACATCTTGTATTTTCGCGGGAGGTTGCTGAAAGCCTTGTTGCCCACAAAATAGTCTGATATCTGGCGGTTGATAGCGGACGCATCGAAGTATTCGTCCGCATCGAGGCCCGCCACGGGGCATCCGACTACGTTACGGGTAATGTCACCGCAGGCGCCCGACGTGGAAATTCCCACTGCCTTCAAGCGATCGAAGACCCCGGGGATGACGTCGATGGTCAGCCAGTGGAACTGGAAATTCTGGCGAGTCGTAATGTCCGCAAGGCCGCGACCGTGGTCGTTGGCAATCTTGCCAACTTCGCGAAGCTGGGCCGCCGAGAGGATTCCGTTCGGCACCTTGATGCGGAGCATGAAGTGACCGGAATTGGGGCGCTGCTGATAGACGCCGTACCAGCGAAACAACGCCATGTCGTCGGGCTCGATGGTATCGAATCCCGTCTGCGCATAGCGCGCGAAATCATTGAATACGTCGAGGCCGTCCTTGCGGAGTTTGCGCTCTTCTTCTTTGGTCATTGGCATGGCGTTTATAATACCTACTAAATTGGTAGAGTTTAATGAACTACTGTTGCGTACATGCTTCTGGTGAAAAGATTTCGAGAAACGGGAGGATTTTATCTGCGCGGTATTTCAACGGATGTGTTTTTCCAAAACGGAGCGGACAATGGGGTTCTCGCGAAGGGCCGCCGAGGCGGAGGCCACGTTGAAGGCTCCGGTGGACAGCAGGAGTGCCTTTGGGACCACCTTCTCCACATGCTTCGCGGCCTCAATGCAGTCGCTGATGCTGGCGTTGGCCTGTTCGGCGGTAAGTTGATCCGTCTGAAACGCCGATTTCAGAAGCGACTCCCGCGCAGTTTCGGGCGACACCTTCATGAGGTCGCCGATGATTCCCACGGTCCGGTGAAAGAGTTTGTTGTTCGAGATCCGCAAATCCACCATGCGGTTGCCAAATACTTTTCCAACAAGCACATGGGCGCCGGTGGTCAGGGCATTGATTACGAGCTTGATTTGCAGTTCCAGGAGCGCGGCGCCGAGTTCGGGGTGGGGTGAGCCGTCGAGGGCGATGTTCACCCGGCCCTGGCCAGCCGAGCCGTCCCACCGAATGTCGGCAATGGCGGCTTTCTTTGCGGCAATTTCCGGGAGCAGTTTGTCGCGGCCAGCGAAATCGCCGAGGAGAACAACAATGTCGTTCTCCGTGAGGCTGGGGAGTTTCCCACGAACAAAGTCGCCGATGGCGATTTGAAAGTGACCGCCTCGAGGGGATAAGTCTGATCCCGTTCCGGGCAGGAGCGCTTCCCAGCCGCCCTTCAGAAACCCGCGGACATCCTCAAAATCGGCGCCATAGGTGGGGGGGCACTCCGAGGCGTCGATGAGGCCGAGGATTCCGGCGTTTGTGTCGCCCACGAACTCGCCAGCCTGGTTGAGCCCGGCGGCGCCAAGATAATATATGTGGCCGTGGGCCCGCAGGGTCTTTCCCCCGAGTTCAACGAGGTTTGCGATTTCCGCGGATTTTGCATAGGTGGACTGAACCGCCTTGCCATACGCGACGATCAGCCCGCGCAGATAGTCGGTGGTTTCTGTGTCCTGCATTTCACCGCGTGCAAGCCTCAGGGCCGCATGGAAAAGGATTTCGACCAGGATCTTGGTGGCCGAGCCGCTTTTCATACGGGTTGAACCGGTAATGGGTTCCGGGCCGATCACCGGGTTGAGAAGCGCGGCATTGGGTGCCGCATCGACCATTTCGGCGGTGTCGCGGAACGAATGATGCCAGTTCTCGATGGGGGTGTTGCGTGCCAGTTCCACCGTGTTGAAACCCATCAGAACGCTGAAAGCATTTTCCCGTGGCAGGAGGTGCTCCAATTGGCCTGCGATGTAGGGGGCGCTGAGCCCGCAGGTGATGCCAACGTAAAATATATCGGTGGCGCCGGCGGTGACCTCGTCGAGATCGGCAATGCCCTGGGTCGGGCTGTCTTCGGCGCCCTCCTGGGCCTGAATGAGGGCCGGTGTGTGGCCGGCGATGAGGTAGCGGAATACCGGGTCGCCTGCCCTGGGGTGGAGAAGGTTAAAGACGCGGGCGCCAAACATTGCAAGGCGGCCGCTGGTGCCGGCGCCGCTCAGGACAATGCGGCCTTTCGGGGACTTGATGGTTTGGGCGGCCCGCCTGGCCAGGCTTGCGAGATTCTCCAGGGTGGCCGGGTCGCCCAGTCGGGGATAATTCTCGAATCCTGAGAAGATCTGGGCGTCAGTTTGCTCGAGAATCCTCACAATGCCCAGCGGCGATTGCAGGTCAATGTTTGCGGACAGCGCGTTCGGTGTCTCGGTAATGGATCGTGCGGAACTCATGGGTGCGATTCGGACAAGGCGATTTTGCGCGCGCAACAATTTTGCGCGCAAATTTCTGTGTTAACGAACGGCGATTGGTACGGAGAACTCCGTCCAGTAGGAACCGTCTTCCTCAACCGGGGCAACGGCGAAGGTGAACAGATTGGATTGGGTCAGCGTGGTGCTCCAGTTGGTGGCAACCTTGGGCAGCTTGGCCAAGGTGAAAGCTGCACGAAAGGTGCCGTCCGACGAAACCCGGGCGTTGGTGGAGAGAATCGGTTTTCCGCCCCGGGGGCCCATGATAAAGAGAGCCACCCGCTTCCCTGGGGGAGCTTCGCCCTCGATCCGGTACTCTTGTCCGACCTTCAGCAGGTGGGCGGGCATATCGGTTTTGGTGATCTTGATGGAATTGCGCTGAAAGACATCCAAGGGAAGGGGAGACTCGCCGGCATACTCGCTGGTGCCGGTTCCGTCGTTTTGCGAGATGTAGGACTCCCGTCGGGTGGGAATGCCGTCGCCGGGGACATCGACGAACTTTGCGGGAAGGGATTGTCCCATGGCGTCCTGGACCTGAAAGTGCAGGTGTGGGGTGGACGAATAGCCGGTATTTCCGCTGAGGGCAATCACTTCCCCCGCTTTGACCGCATCGCCTTCCTTAACCTTTGCTGAGTTCCTGGCGAGGTGAAGATACTGGGTAAAGATTCCATTCCCGTGGTCCACAACGATGGTATTGGCTTTGGCGTAAAACTCCGGCCCCATGCCGCCCTCGGATGAATCCTGTTTTACGCGGACAACGCGCCCATCGGCTGAGGCGCAAACCGGTGTTCCTTCGGGCATGCCAAAATCCCAGGCATAGTAGTTCAGGCGATTGTGCGTGAAGAATCCGCCGTTTCCCTGAAAGACGCTGAATTTCAGGCCGTCGGGCCACGGGAGTTTGATTTTGATTGGGGCGATGCTGGCGCTGTCGGCGAGCAACCCGGTCGCGCGGGGGGGCGAAATGCCACCGGCAGCGCCCGCAAGGCTGCCGCCCTGCCCGGTCTCGGCGTTGGTTACGGCCGATTGCAGGCAAAGACCCAACAGGGCCACGACGCAGGCCGCAAGCCGGAGACTTCTTATGGTACAGACGCGAATCACGGGTTTAATGGAAGCACTACCGTGTACCTAAGTTCTCAATCTGCAAGGTTGCAATTGATTTTGAGTTCCAGAAACCGATGCTGGCCGCTTAACCGTGATGATTGTGGAAAATAGCCTGCTGTTCCTGGGCACCTTGCTGGCGAGCGGGGTGATGACATTCGTCGTGCGTGGCATCATGAGGCGCGCAGGTATCATGGATGTTCCGACCGGCGACCGAAAGACCCATGAACGCCCCGTGGCCTATGAGGGCGGATTGGCCATGTACACCGCGTTTGTGTGCGGCCTTGTGGGGTTGGCTGTTGGGGTTCCGGAGTTCTACCCTGAGTCGGTTCAGTTCCGAGGCCTGATTTTCGGCGGCACGTTTGTGGTTCTCGTCGGGGTGGCGGATGACCTGCTTGATCTCAAGCCATGGGTGAAGCTCGTGGCCCAGGTGGCTGCTGCCTATATCATGTACCACCACGGGTTTAGGATTGAGAAAGTCAGCAACCCCCTCGGGACGGAGATCGATTTTGCGGCATTTGCCAGCCTGGCAGTCACTGTGATTTGGTACGTTGTCCTGATGAATGGCATCAATATGGTGGACGGGCTTGATGGCCTTGCGGCCGGTATCGTTGGCATTAGCAGTCTCACTGTGGCGGCCATTGCCATGGATTTGAATCAGCCCTTCGGCCTGGCGCTGGCCTTGATAACGGCGGCGGTTTGCCTTGGCTTCCTTCCCTTTAATCTTAGCCCGGCGACTATTTTCATGGGGGATGCCGGGAGTCTTCTCCTTGGCTTCCTGCTG
>JAIBAT010000021.1 GCA_019695055.1 Candidatus Sumerlaeaceae bacterium
GAATCGGCAGGTCAAAGGTCGTCTCGAACACAGAGGCACCCTCTGGCGACAGCAAGGTCAGGTTCTTGCCCCCGGCTGCCACTACGCTGGTACGTCGCGGTAAAATCTCCACGAACCGAACTGGATGCGACAGCGTGAAATCCCACTTCTTCTCGAGCTTCTCGTCCAGCATCCATACCGCATTGTCACCGACACCGGCCGCAATATTGCCATTTCCCGGCATATGTCGCACGGTGTGAACACGCTCGGGGAAACTCGCCTTGAGCTTTGTGTTCCCGTCAGGATCCATGATGTATATCACGCCGCCGATCGACGATGCGGCAAACAATTGTCCGTCGGCGGACACGTCGATACTCCATGCCTTGAAATCCACGGGTTGCTGCCACAATTCCCCGCCCGTAGTGTCAACGCACCGAATCTCATCGCCTGCCGCGGCAAACAGCCGGCTGCCGTCCGGCGTTATTTCCAGTGCTTTTACCGCCGCGGGAAAATCCTTCTGCCATTGCAACTGTTTGACAGAATTGTAGCACAGGAGAACGCAAGTTTCATCGCCCTGGTGGCTGTCGGTCCCGACAAAGATCATCTTGCCGTCCGGCGAAGTCTCCACCGATGCCGGCTGGCCCTGGCCGCTGATTTTGGTCTGCCACTTGACCTCAAAATCGGCCCCGACGCTCACGATGGCCCTGCCGTTTGTTCCGAGGTAAAGCCCCTCCCCCTCCTTAGGCACTCCGCCACAGATGATCCCGGCGTCGAAACTTTTCCGATCCAGTTCCTGCAGCATGACCAGCGACGAATACATCGACGCCGCATCCGCCGCGCGCTTCTCGCTTTTCTCGTAAGCCTCCGCCGCAAGGTTAAATTTCCCAAGCTTACGGTAAGTGTCGCCAACTTTTTCAAAATCCCCGGCTTCCTCATAGAGCGCGATGGCACGCCCCATCTCCCCGCTGGCCGCGTACATTTCCGCCGCTGCAGGCTTCTGGCCGTCCATGTCAAAAAGGATGGCGGCCAGCCCGAAATCCCCCGCGGCCTTGCATTCCTCGGCCGCCGCGCCAAGATTCCCACGCTTCTCATAGGCCTTGAGCAGCTTCGCCATGTTCCCGGATTTCTTGTAGAGCGCGATGGCCGCATCGGCGTTGTCCATCTCCATGTGCAACCCGGCCGCCAGGTTATAGCGCCCGGCCTGCTCGTAGACCGCGGCGGCCTTGTCTTTCATTCCGCGATCCTTGTAGAGTTCCGCCGCAGCATCCGGATCCTCCGCCTTCACCAGCGCTTCCACCGCGCGGTCCAGTTGATCATCCGCAAGAAAGGATTTCGCCGCCCGCTGATACTGGCCTGCCAGCATCGCCGCTTCAGCCGCTTTGGAGTTAAGGCCCAACCGCTCGTAGGCCGTGATAGAGCCCTCGAAGTCCCCCGACTTCAGCAGCACTCCGGCAACGCCCTCCTCATTCCCCGCGCGCCGATACCAGGCAAGGGACTTCTCGAACTGATTCTTCGCAGCCAGCGAAGCCGCCCGTTTGCTGCAAATCGCCTTCCAGATGCTTCCCATATCCCTTACCTTGCACACATATCAAGATGCCGGCGCCCGAAGGGGGCGCACACCGACAACTGCAATAAACTTTCAGCCTACTGGGGTGCCGCCTTGCCCATCCAGTAATTAATGGTCGCCTCCGTCAAACCCATGGCGCCAAACGACTGCTGCTCGCTGTACGACAACATACCCAACACCTCATCGAGGGTCGTTTCACCCTGGATCGCCTTGATGAATCCCACCGCCCGCAGCGAGATGTACTGTTCCGTTTGCTCCGCCACACGCCGGATCACCGACGCGTTGCGATTCTCCAGAAGCGAGTTACGGATATCGTCCGTCAGCGCCAGCAATTCGTAGATCCCCGTTCGGCCAAGGTAACCGGTCCGATTGCAGCGTGGACAACCCTTTCCATGGTAGAAATCGCAGCGGTCTACGTCAAAGTCCTTCAGTTTAAAGAGCTTGAACGTGTCCCGCGATGGCGTGAACGGCTCCTTGCACCCGATGCAAATCTGCCGCACCAACCGCTGCGAGATGGCCGCCACACCCGTGCTGGACAGCAGGTACGTCTTCAGCCCCATCTCCATCAGGCGTTGGATCGCCCCGATGGAATCGTCCGCGTGGATCGTCGAGAACACCTTGTGGCCCGACAGCGCCGCCTGCGCCACGGCCGCCGCCGTTGCCTCGTCTGCGATTTCCCCCAGCACAATCACGTCCGGATCCTGGTGCATCATCGCCTTGATGCGGTCGCTCATTTCCTGCGACGTGGCATTCTTCACCTGGCTCTGCGCGATACCCTCGATGCTGTACTCCACCGGTGATTCAATCGTAACGATCTTCGTGGCGGACTCATTAAGGTAATTGAGGCACGCATAAAGAGAGGTTGTCTTTCCCGACCCCGTCGGCCCCGCAAAAAGGATGAAACCAGAGGGCGAATCCAGCATGAGCTTCAACGTCGTCAGCACCGTCGGCAGCATCCCCAAATCCGACAAGTCCTTCAATCCGATGTCGCGCGTCAGTGCACGAATCGTGATCGAAACACCCAGAACTGTCTGGAAGAGCGATACGCGCAAATCCACGTTCTGGTTCTCCATGGTCACATGGATGTGGCCGTCGGCCGTCTCCGACGAATCCGTCACATCAATGTTGGCCAGCACCTTGATGCGCCGAATCATACGGTCGCCGATGTGCCTCGGCAGGTCCGTTTCAAACACCAGTTTCCCGTCCACCCGGTGCCGCACGCGAATCTTGTTGTACATCGAGTCGATGTGGATGTCGCTCGCCCGCTGGTTCACCGCATTGGACAGGATATAGTCCACAATATTGATGACCTGCTGCTCCGCACCCTGGGCCGTCGATACGTTGCGCAGGTCATAACGTTGGAATGTCGAGCCGGCCGTATCCATTTGGTCCGAACCCGAGGAGAACACCGTGCTCTCGGTCAGCACGTCATTCAGCACCGCATCCACGACCGCCTTGGGCGCGATTGCCAGATCGTAATTGCCCGACAGGGTCTTGTCCAGCATGCGGGTCAAACCCTGATCCAGCGGGTTCGAAACCACCACCGTGACAACGTCGCCGTCCTTGAACATGGGCAGGACGGAATTCATCTTGAGAAACGGGGCGGAGAACAGCTTCAAGACATTGCGATCCACCAACCGCTTGTGGGGAACAATATACGGATAATCCAACTGCTGGCTGATGGCCTGGGCCAACTGCTCATCCGTCACAACCTCGGTCTTGGTCAGGATCTCCCCGAGCGGCAACTTCGACGTCAGTTGCTGTTCCAGCGCCGCCTGCACCTGCTCTTCCGTAACCAGTCCGCAATCCACCAGCAACTGGCCAATCTGGAGGCGGTGATTATACTTCTTGGAGATCTCACGGAGCTGGCGCTTGGTGCAGTAGTTCAGCTGCAGCAGGATGTCGCCAATGCGCTTTTTCCCGGGAGACTCCTGCTGGAGCTGCAGCGCATACTGCAACTGCTGCTTGCTGATCACGCCTTCCTTGATCAGGGCCTCACCAAGCTTAAGTGTCGGCTGCTCGTTCTTGTGCGCGCTCATAAACCATCCCGCAAATCATAGTATCTTCTGCACACGAAACCGGCTTCCCCCCAACCCCGGGGAAACGGGCAACCCCGCCAATTCGGCTAATGGACGGACAATAGCGGGCAACACGAGCGAATTACCGAAATGTTACAACCATTCAACTTGCACCCACCGCCCTTGTCAAGCCCTCGGCATCCTGAAACCACATCGTCGCCCCACTGCTTTTTCCTTGGAATTACCCCTCCGCCAGTGTTCCAAAGCTGGTTCGCGTCAATCGGGCTCCCGCCCGACGCGAATCGACCAATTCCACGCAGGTGAACGACGAACAATGCGGATCACAGAATTTGCCGCGGCCATGGGAACCCAGGTTGCGAATCTTGGGGACGATTTCGAAATCAAGGGTATCACGACTCTCGATGCCGCCGGTCCCGGTGACGTCTCCTTCATTTCCTCCGACAAGTACCTTTCCCAGGCCGCCAGTTCCGCAGCCTCGGCCCTGATTGTTCCCGCAAAGGCCTCGGTGGCTTCCCACCCGTCGATTCCCCTGGCCGAGCCGTGGGCCGGCGTCCTCTTCCTCCTGAACCACCTCTACCCCGAGAACCGCTTCGTCTACTTCCGCGGTATTGACCCTTCCGCAGCCGTCGATCCATCCGCCCAACTGGCCCCCGATGTCGCTGTCGGGCCAGGAGCGGTCATCGGGCCCCGTGTTGTTATAGGCGGCGGGTCCGTTGTGGGCCCCAATTGTGTCATTGGGCCCGACTGCAAAGTCGGGTCAAACTGCGCCCTGAATGCCGGTGCCATCCTCTGCGCCGAAACAGAAATCGGGAACCACGTGATCCTCCATGCGGGGGCCGTGATCGGCGCCGACGGCTTCAAGTACGAGAAAGTCGGCGGCCGGCTGGCCAAAATCCCACAGGTCGGGCGTGTGATTCTCGAAGACCATGTCGAGATCGGCGCCAACTCCTGCATTGACCGCGCCAGCTTCACCGAAACCCGCATCGGCGCCGGAACCAAGATCGATAACCTCGTCCAGATAGGCCACAATGTCACCATGGGCCGGAGCTGCATTGTCGTCAGCCAGGCCGGAATTGCCGGCTCCTGCAAGATTGGCGACGGCGTGATCTTCGCCGCCCAAGCCGGGGTGGCGGACAACATTCGCATAGGAAACGGCGTCACCATCGCCGCCCGCGCCGGCGTCAAGGATCACCTCCCCGACGGCGTTGTGGTCATCGGCCAGCCCGCGCGCCCCTTCCGCGAGGGCTCCAAGATTATCATGGCCGAAGCCCGCCTCCCCGACATGATCCAGGAAGTCACCCGCCTCAAGAAGCGCGTCGAGGAACTCGAAAAGAAGCTGGCTCCGGGCGGTTAGAGCGGCACCACCGCCAGCCCTAAACCTCCCGTTCGTAATCTTTCAACTCAGAACCCAAGACTCAGAACTCAGAACTCTTCTTCCCACCCCGTCCGCCTCATCCCCACGGGAAACTCCCGCTGCTCTTTGCCCTCACTATGTTGAGGGCAACCTTCGCCGCACTACGTTGCGGCACCTCCGCGGTAACAAGTCTTTCAACTCAGAACCCAAGACTCAGAACTCAGAACTCTTCTGTTCCGATCCCCCTCGACGTGACGGGTATGGAGCTCGGGCGATATAACTGAGGATGGGTATAGCACGCGGGAAAGGGTTTGCCTATTCCCTTAGGGACGCTTAGGACCGCTTACAGACCCATGAAATGAAATGGCCAACGAAGCCGAGAATGATCATAGCTGCGGCGAAACCAAATCCTTTGCGTGAAGAGACTTGTGGCTGCCAGCGAATTTCGAGATCCCGTCATCAGTCCTAATTGACATGACTCCACGATTCCGTGTTCCTATTGGTCTGGAAAATGGAAAATGCAGTTTGAATGGGACCGCAACAAGGCCAAGCGCAATATTGGAAAGCATGGCGTTTCGTTTGATGAGGCTGCCACGGTGTTCTACGATCCGCTTTCTGCCACGTTTGACGATCCCGTGCATTCCACCGGAGAACGTAGATTCATTACCATTGGGGTTTCCACCCAACGCAGGCTCCTGGTGATAGCCCATACCGACCGAGGCCGGGTAACACGAATCATCAGTGCACGGCGCGCCACCAAGGGCGAAAGGAAACGACATGAAAGCTAAGACACAGCAGGGTGCCGGTGAACTCCGGCGTGAGTATGAGTTCGACTATTCGAAAGCCGTCCGCGGCAAATACTATAAGCGCTTGATGGAGGAGGGGGCAAACATCGTCGTTCTCGACCCAGACGTCGTGAAGGTCTTCGCCGATTCCGCCGCGGTCAACAGCGCCCTCAGGCTTCTGATGGGTCTCGCCACCCCGGCTCGCCGGCTGGCACAATCCCCACCCCGCCCACGCACCAGAATCTCGCCCAGAAAAAGAATTGGGGAAAAGGTCAACCGTCCCCGATAATCTGCGCCCCCAATTAAATTGGTGCTTACGCCGGCTAGAAACTGAAGTCATAGGGGTTGAAAAAAGGGGAACGTTTACAGATTCAAAGTCATCCGCCAACTGTCCACTAAATCGAAGGAAGCCCACTAGCAAGTATTCGATGACTGTCCCGAATGGCACTAAGTTAAGGTGTTTTGCAACTCGTTTGGCCGTGTAATGTCAAAAGAATCAGGCGTTTGATTCCAAACCGTTAACGCCGCCAATGCTCGTCCTGCTGAGGAGATCGAATGC
>JAIBAT010000064.1 GCA_019695055.1 Candidatus Sumerlaeaceae bacterium
GCAATGCCCCTGACAATTTCGTTCAGTAGCCATTCTTCCCCTCCAGGGGTGGCGCAAATGACCGCCAACATCGGCGTCAGGGTGTCACTCACCCATCGTTTCACGTTCTGCAGGGTCTGCACCTGCTGCTCCTGGGCCAATCGCCCCTTCTGAAATCCCTCCGTCAGGAGGGCGTACCATTCCAACACTGGAGCCCGGTACCGTTCTTCTTCTTCGGTGTCTTTGGTAATGTCTCGAAAATCCACATAGGACCGAAGTAAGCCAATTACTAACTCCTTCCAGTCGGCTTCGTCTAACGTCGCCAATGCTCGGGCACACTGTTCGGCGCGGTCCTTCTTGAGCTCCAATTCCCATCGCGTCCCGTAGTCCTGATAGTTCTCCTGCCCCTTGCTCTGGAGTTCCAGCCGTTTGTCGTAAATCCGCAGCAAGGTCTGACTCTGTGGACTGCCAAAATACATCGTCTCGCCAGTGGTTGCCCCGGTTCCGTGTGTGAGATTCGAGACGATATGCCGGACTTGGGCGGCACGCGTTACACACTGACCGGCTGACACGGCTTCTCGGATGGTCGATACAGACACCGTGCCGGCTCGGTCATCCAACGCACAGTCGATACGTGTGACATGCCCCTGTTGTCTATGCACCCACTTGAGCAGGGTGCGGATGTGCTCAAGTGTCAGGGCGGACGCCAGGCCGCCCGACAGATCCACATGGATTTCATTTGGCCGGCGAGGGGCATTCGTGCCCAGTTTGCCGACTCCGCGCAGGCCGTCTGCCCGCATCCAGGACAACGGATAGCCTCGGAAGCCGCCTTTGGCCTTGCTCCAATCGCCACCCAGGACCTTCATAGTCTCTTGGGGATTGCTCGCCAGGACCGTGAAGGCCAGCCAATCAATCGTGAGGGTGAAACTCGACTCCATGGAACCTATCGAACTCCTGTACGGAGCGCTGTGGGTAGCGCCCCCGTGTTACCAAGACGGGGGCCATTCCGGTCCGCCCCGCAGCCTGTCGGCATGCGGCGCGGACCGGCTTTGCCTCCTAGTGGTGTGACGTGTAGCACTGTTCTCAGCGTCCTTCCTGGGTGGGTCGAACAAGCTTCTGCCGTACTGCCCCAAAGGCCTTTTCGCCTACTTCTCGCGCTACGATCTTGATCGCCTCGGCTTTGCCATCCATCACCATGCTCATGAGGACTGCCCCGCGCACATACTTGGAGACAGTCGTTCCTTCCTCTGTAGCGCACTTCTCAATCAATTTTCGTTCTTGTTCGGTGACCTTGAATTGGAGTGTTTCAGTTTTGGCGTCATCGGTTTTCATAGTTCCTCCTAACGAGTGCAGTATATAATATAATATAAGTATGGGCAAGAGCCAGTGACAGGCAATTCTGCACTAGAGTGGCTCTGACCCAGATGGTGTGGAATATGTTGGTTTTAAACTCGGCGGTTTAAGGGAGTGAACTGCCAACTGGCTTTTACGAACCAGCACTGTCCTTCATGCGTATCGTTTATTCTTAGCATCTGTATCTCTTCGGATAACTGTTGATCCACGGCGGGAACCCGACTACCTCCTGGATCAGGCAATCAGGCTGAAGTATGTACCGGCTAAGCCATTGTGAACACGATGAGATTGCGCGTTCCATGCCGTCTACATTGTCGCCCTTAAATGGATCATCCAAATTGCACATATTTTGCAGATGACGTATAGAGGGCAGCAGTGGACCTCTTGTGGCAACAAAAATGTAGGAAGAGCAAGAAAGCTCTTCGCGTAGCTCCTGTAATGACATATCGATGCAGATACTGAAGCCCTCTTCGAGCCGAAAACTAGTCGACGGAATGTTGATCGTACTCCTGCTTTCCGCGGGTCAGGGCGGATGTACACGCGAAGACGCCGCTCCCCAGGGTGTGACGATGCAGCTTACGCCTTCTAAGACAGCGTATCGGCTGAACGAAAACATCGTGATTGCGGTCAAACTTACCAACCCAGGAAGCAAGCCTTGTCAGATTATTCCTGATCTAGAAACGATCGTTCAAATCGTGGATATGAGTCGAGATGGCATGCCGATTGAGCCTAGTTACACAGTGAGGACCCATTTCATCGAGTCTGAACGATTTGTTCACGATAAACTTATACAGCTTGAGCCCCATTCCTCGCGGGAGTTTTCTTGGCAAAGCGTACCCTGGACATCGACTGGAGCCGGTGTCGCATTCTTAGCATCTCCGCTTGGTACCGAGAATCCGCGGGTCATTGCCCGCTGGTCCATAGATGAAAGCGGCGACTACAAGCTAACGGCGCGCAACCTATTGCCCACTTTCATGAGGCTGCTTCCGGATGCGTGCGCAGCGCCGACCGATTCCCTCACAATTACCTTTACCGTAATCCAGAAATGAATCTCGGATGCCGGCACAAACTGATCTTTTGTTCAGGACCTATGATCATCGCCTACTTGATGATGTATTATGCCGCTTTGATCACACCTGCAGATGCTCGTATCGTTCTAGACCCAAAAGTTGATTCTAATTTCAAAGCCTGCATCGCCAAACCAGGCTTTCAGGACCTCTATCTTCACCTGGAGAACTCGAAACATATTGTTCAGATTGTGCCCGAAGCTGACGGCGTATGGAATGGCGAAACATTCCCAGACCCAGAGGGCTATGAAGACGCTACAGTTCCAGGGGCAGGTACGAACAGTCTCATTAAATGGAGGCACAAGGGGCAAGGGCCTCCTGTGCCTTGGTCTTGCGGCAATGACAAAACAGGGGAACCAATCCAATGTCCCGGACCGGGCCCATGGTTGATCGTCGAGGATACAGATCGGTGCGCCACGCTCTTTCATGAAATGACTCATGCCCGAATGAACGCTGAAGGCAGAGACCATTCGGAATTTTATAAAGTATTTGGCACGAAAGAGGGAGATCTCTTCCCACGCCGTCATGACCAGCTGAAATCCCTCTCGTGCAAATACGTTAACGCAAAAGGGGAAACAGAAGAGCTCACAACCCCTTTTAATGAAGTCGCTGCAACTCAGGCGGAAAATGAATACCGCAGACTGAATGGATTACCGGAAAGATGTTGTTATGGTCCAGGCTATCCGCTTCCCCCGAACGGAGAGAAGTGTGAGGAACCAGAAAAATGGCGAAAGCCAAGAACCCCCGAAACGGAGAAACATCCTCTCGAAATTCCGCAGCGAAGTAAAGTGCCAGAAAAACCGACTCCTAAAAAGGCTACGCATGGCCCTTCAGAGCCTTCCGGTGGTGGTCGACCGGGGGACATGTGTTCCCTCCGACACTGTTCTGCGGCCTCTATGCTCGGTGATCCTCATTTGGATACTTTGGATGGGGTGATTTACGACTTCCAAGCAGCCGGTGAATTCACGGCACTCCGCTCTGACACCGGTGACCTAATCGTCCAAGTGCGGCAGGTCCCGTGGCGCGATTCTCGGTGGGTCAGCGTCAATCATGCGATTGCGGTCAAATTGAATGAGGATCGACTGACTGTCGAATACAGCCAAGACTCTTTAACCCTCCGGATTAATGGAACGTCCACAACCTTGCGTGCGCGCAAAGACCTTCCTTCTGGTGGATTCGTCATGCCTCACGAGCACGGGTATCTCATCGGCTGGTCCGACGGCTCGCTCTTACGCGTGTTACCCAATGTCTGGGGGGCGGACACGTCGCTGTATCTCGCGCCCGAGCGAGCTGGCACGGTGCATGGCTTGTTGGGGCCATTCACGAATCAGCGTGGCGAGATGCTGGAGACGAAAGACGGAAAACCAATTGGAAAGGATGGTATTACCGACTATCAAAAGCTCTATCGCATCTTTGGCGACAGCTGGCGGATCAGCCAAGCAGAGTCGCTCTTCGATTATGCCTCTGGAACGTCGACGATGACTTATCAAAAGCGAGACTTCCCTGACCCGAATCCACCAAAGCTGGCTTCCGCTGCGGAAACCTCCGCCCGCGAACTTTGCCTTCGTGCTGGCGTTCAAGAAAGAGCGCTAGCCGGCTGCATCCTCGACGTCGCCATCACGGGAGAAGCTGGTTTCGCCACAACCACGGCAGCGGCAATGCGCCCACCGGCTTCCATACCGACAACGAGTGATCAGATTTTTTCAATTAACATTGGTGACCATGTGGCCCCCGATAAGCCGGGCAAAGGGGCGGGGCGGATCGAGATAGCCGGGGCGCGGGATCGGTATACCTTCACGGCCGCTCCGGGCACGCTGGTCTATCTCAAGGGGGAGTCGCCGTGCACCAATAAGGCTCTCCGGTGGGGTGTGCTGGACGCGCAGGATACTTGGGTGACGTACCTGAGCGATTTACACGAGATCTGTAGCGACACGGACATTGGTCGGCTCCTCCTCAAGACCGGCGGCTCCTACACGATTGTGGTGCGAGGGGACAAGGAAGAAACGGGGGACTATGGCTTCACTCTGCAACCCGTGGGTGCTGACCAACAGTTCACGCTGAAGATTGGTGACCATGTGGCCCCCGATAAGCCGGGCAAAGGGGCGGGGCGGATCGAGATAGCCGGGGCGCGGGATCGGTATACCTTCACGGCCGCTCCGGGCACGCTGGTCTATCTCAAGGGGGAGTCGCCGTGCACCAATAAGGCTCTCCGGTGGGGTGTGCTGGACGCGCAGGATACTTGGGTGACGTACCTGAGCGATTTACACGAGATCTGTAGCGACACGGACATTGGTCGGCTCCTCCTCAAGACCGGCGGCTCCTACACGATTGTGGTGCGAGGGGACAAGGAAGAAACGGGGGACTATGGATTTACCATTCAGCCAGTGGAGGACGGGCGCAAACATTCTACCGGCGTGAGCGGACGAGTCATGGCGAGTGGCACCCTCGCCTGCACAAAAGATCAAGGCGATCCAGACGGCACCAGCGGAAGGGATCTTAACGGATACATGTGGTCCGACGCCGGCATGACGAACCTGAAATGCCAGAACTCGTGCGCCAGCCGTGGATTCGTCTTTGCCGGCACCCAATATGGGCGCTATTGCTTCTGCGGGAACCGGTACGGCCGGTTCGGGCCCTCCACGAACTGCAATAGGGTCTGTAGCGGCGATAACGCTGAGATTTGCGGCGGTTCCTGGGCAAACAGCATCTCTCGTTCGGGGGCCGAGCCGAGGAGTCCAAGTTCCGAATTAGTAAAATGAACAGTCATTAGCAGTCTCTCGCCGGTTTAAGCGGCGAATGGGAGGTCGTAGAGGGAGGCACCACCTACAGGCCACGTTGGACACAATGGGACCGGGCCGTACACCTTTAATGACGGCCAGCTCACCACCATCAACATCAAAGACGGACGTTGGCAAGGCACATGGCACCAGGCCGCCAACGACCGCGAGGGTGGATTCGAGCTCGAACTCTCTGATGATGGAAACCAGGCGAAAGGCACGTGGTGGTATACCCGCGTGGGCAGCAGAAAAAACATCTCCCCTCGGCAAGACGGTGGAACTTTTGAATGGAAGCGCCTGTCCGCGGGGGCCGGTCAAAGCTTCGCGATCAAGATCGGAGATTATATTGCGCCAGACAAACCGACCAAAGGTGCGGGACGAATCGAAAATCCCGGGGATGTCGACCGGTATATGTTTACGGCATCTCCTGGCACACTGATCAGTCTGATAACGGAATCTCCATGTACGCATAAGGGACTGCGCTTGAACGTGCGAGACGTATACAACGCCCTCGTCTCCCCCTTCGAATATCGATCGGTATGCGAAGACATTGGTCAGTTACTCCTCAAAGAAGGGGGAGACAATACTTTATCACCGTGTCCGGGGCAGGAGACGCCACAACTGGCATTTATAGATTTGGTCTCCTGTCTGTCGCATCGAAGTAAAGGTTTCCGGCACAGGTGACCATCCTGGACCGTTATCCACCGCCAAGTGAGCTAGCGCCAACCTGTCTCAGTGAAGGGGTTCACCCCAATTGATTGTGCAAAATTTGTGCTAAGCCTTGCGTAAAGAGAACATATTCACTCGAATTAATCGGAGACAATAGAATCTTACGAGACACCGTTTTTATTATATAAAGCGAGAAACCAGACGAAAAATCAGAGCGTTAGTAAATTACCGCTTAAGCATCTCATAACCCAAAGGTCGTCGGTTCA
Organism: Candidatus Sumerlaeaceae bacterium; assembly: GCA_019695055.1. Taxonomy (GTDB): domain Bacteria; phylum Sumerlaeota; class Sumerlaeia; order Sumerlaeales; family Sumerlaeaceae; genus JAIBAT01. The sequence continues at coordinate 6,112 of JAIBAT010000064.1, forward strand.
AATCCGGCCCCCGCAACCAACCTGCCTACCTCTCTTTCAAGCACTTACAGCAGTTTCGACCACGGCCTCGGCACTCGCTCGAGAAGCCGATTGTGCTGAC
>JAIBAT010000171.1 GCA_019695055.1 Candidatus Sumerlaeaceae bacterium
GTTGGCCATGGTGACGTCGGTTTTCTGCCATCCTTCCTTGGCGCCCGGCGTGCCGACCTTGGTCATTCCAGATCGCACGGGCACACTGCCACTGATGAATGCAGCGCGGCCGGCAGTGCAGGACTGCTGGGCGTAGTAGTCGGTGAAGCGCACGCCCTCGTCGGCGATGCGGTCGATGTTGGGGGTCTTGTAGCCCATCATGCCGCGGCTGTTGTGGCTGATGTTCCAGGTGCCGATGTCGTCGCCCCAGATGACCAGGATATTGGGCTTCTTCTCCGGCGCCTGGGCATACGAGATGGAAGCCGCCGGCATTACGGCCAGAGTCATTGCGGTTAATACGATGGATTTCATTGGTTTGTTCCCTCTTCTGGTTGGTTGAGCTTGGCGGGACATACTGGTCGCAAATTAAAGGTTTTGCGGCCATCGAATTTGACGCGAATTTAGAAAAGTCGGCTCCTTTGTTTATTAATTTATTTTACAAATAACTCGACAGGATTGATGCAATGCCACACTTGCTTGTCTCGCATTGCCGAAGTACAGAGCCTGGTCTGGGCGATGTTGTCAAGCTGCGTCGAGTGCGCTCTGGCTTTGCCACCAAAGTGAAGGGAGACGCAAGTAGTGGCAGCCATTCCCATTGGAATTCATGCTTCAACATGAATTGATCTACGCAAACAGCTCACGATAGAGCGCTAACTCCAACAGAGGAAAAATCTCGTAGAATCGCGGGACAGGCACGGGTTCATTACTGAAACGGTGGCATACGTGTATTCTTTTCAGAGTGAATCACACGGTGTCACCGGCCAGCGGGCTGGCCGGAAAGAGCGGCAGCGGGCTGCCGCAGCCCAAGAGTAGGCGGGTCCTGGTACGTTTTCCAAGTTCTCTTGGGGGTCAAATCCCCGCGATGGCGTGGGTGAGTTCCGAGCTGCTGCCCTGGGTGGCGCCGATGGAGCACTTGGGCATTTCCTGCATGGTGCCCAGTTGGTAGGTTCCGCCGCAGGGGCATTTGGGTTTCATCTGTTCGAGTCGGGCGGGGTTGCTTTTCAGTTGGACCTCGGTTGGGAACATGGCGGTGCAGACTTCCTCCCATGTTACTCCGCCGATGTTGTTGCCGCGTTTTTCGCCGGCTCCGACTTTCCCGCGCTGGATGCGCTTGAGGTTTTCTTTGCACTGGGCGGCGAGCTGGGGAGTGTTGGATGGCGCCTTGGCGCCAAGGTTGGCCACCTCGCCCTTGGCGGCGAAGAAGATGTAGCGAATCTTGCCTATGGCGGATTCGGAATCCGCGAAACCCAGTACAAACGCGCCGACTACCACGAGCACCACAGCGCTGACGATGATAATGCCCTTCTTGTTCATGGCTGTCTCCGTTGCTGCCAAGGATTGAGATGTGAGCCTGTGTGTGGCGAAATGGCGGGAAAATCAAGCTGGAAAGCGGGCGGGGACAATAGGACTTATACGACTTATAGGACGTATGAGGGCCTATGGGATGTTTCAGGCGGTTTCGCGGGTGCGGGCGAGGTAACCGGAGAGGAGCAGCGCACAGAGGCAGATGATGAAAGCGGCGGCGGCGGCGGAGCTGGCCACGATGCTGCGCTTGGGCCAGACGCGGAGTTCCGGGGTGCCGGGCTGTGACAGGATGCGTACGTCGCCGCCGGCCAGCATGTCGCCCTCGGCCATCTGGCGGTAGGCGCCGGCCACGGCGTTCACCTTGTCCATGAAGTCCTGCACGTGTTTCATGAGGCCGGATTGGATGTCCATTTCGCGGTTGGTCTGGGTGAATCGCGATTGGAGGCCGGAGACCTTTGCCTGAAGCGCCACAATGGTGGTCTGGATGTCGGCAATCTGGGTTTGGAGCGCTGCTGCCTCGCCGGACAATTCCGCGACTTTCTGCGCCTTGTCTGGTGCGGCGGACGAACGGTTCTTTTCGAGTTCCACCTGGGTCGCCACGAGGCGCGCGATCAGGCCGGTGCGATTCGACGAAGAGGCCATGGCCTGGTCTATGTTCACCTGCTGTTGGATGTCCTTGCGGGTCACTGCGGGGAAATCCCGCTGGAGGCGCCAGCGGCTGTCTGCGGGGGCCAGCAGATCCATGTACTCGCCGAGGAGCTTGTCCTGGAAGACGAGGTCGGCCTGAATGACGGCGTTTTCCTTTTCAAGGGCGGCGAGGACTTTTTCGATGCGGTCGTTTTCCGACTTGAGGGACGCCACCTTCAGGCGCGCTTCCTCGATGATGTAGTTGCCGTATTCCTTCAGGAAAACACGGGTCCAGGCTTCCATGAGGAAGCGCGTCTCCTCCTTGCCTTGGGCCTGAACGGAGAGGGAGATGACCGGGGACATTTCCTTTTTCACGGCCGTGTCCTGGAGGATCTCGGTCTTGACGGTGAACAGCTTCGTGAACTTCTCGAACAGCGGGGGCTTGGCGTTGAACTTTGCGACGTACTCGTCGCGCACCTTGCGGAAGACCTGGTCGCTTTTTAGCAGGGTCGCCACGGTGGTCGGGTTGGGCGCGGGAATGTTCTGGTTTACGTCGGTAACGGTGAGAATGCTGGTGGCGATCTCCCCGTTAACCCGAAACTCGTCGGACATGAGGTTCGCACTGAAGAAAGCGGCGACGCCCACAATCAATGTGGGCAGAATGAGCCACCATTTGCGCGCCCACAGGAAATGAAGGCGTGGCGCCAGAAGGTCGGGGGTTTCGTCGCGTCGTTGGATGGCCATGAATGTCAGGTTTTGCCGGGATCCCTGGGGATCAGGGGAGCGCCGGCCCGCCGCCTTCGAGGGCAATCTTTACCTTGGAGATCAGGTCGTGGAACTCAAAAGGTTTGACTATGTAGTAGTCGATGCCGGAATCAAGGGCCTGGCGTATTTTCGACTTCTCGGAAACGCCGGTCAGCATGATGACGGGGATGTCCTGGGTCTTGGGGTTATCGCGCATGCACTTGAGGACTTCGAAGCCGTTCATCTCGGGCATCATCATATCGAGAATCAGGAGGTCGGGTTTCTGGTCCTCGGCGAGAGCCAGGCCGTCGGGGCCATTGGAGGCGGTGATCACGTCGAAGCCCTCGCTGAACAGGGCGGTCTTGATGATGAGAAGCAGGTCGCTTTCGTCATCAACAGCCAGAATCTTTTTCTTCTCACTCATTCACCCGTGCTCCTGATTGCTGGGATGGGTTCGCAACTCAACCGCCGGTTTCAAAGGCGCCGACCTTGCTGGCGTTGAACAATTCGCCAGTGCGCAAGTAGGGCGGGGCGCCCTTGTCGGCCGCCTGCTTCAATTTGAAGTCGAACTTAACCTGGTAATCGTTATTGTTGTTGTCGCTGCTGTTGCCGCCGGATTCGTCCCTGACCTCGAAGGAAACGCCGGCAATCACGTCGTGGAAATCGCGGCCAATGCGCAGGAAGTGGTCGGTTTTGTTTTGCGTGTCGTTGTTGTTACCGGTGGCGGTGTCGCTGTTGCTGTTGGTGTTCGTGCGATACTTGCCGGAGTATTCCACGATGTATTTGGTGCCGATCTTACGGCCCACGGCGAAGTCGAAGAGCATGCTGTTACCGGTGTCGAGGTCGTTGGACCCGGAACTGCCGTAGAGCGGGTCGGTGTTCTGGTTGTCGATAAAGTAGCCGGCGCCGCGGACGTACCAGCGCCCGTGGATGGGGCGATAGCTGGCGTTGACGTACGTGTTGAGTGACTCCTGCTGATACTCGTTGGCATCGCTGGGGTCGCGCATCTGGCGCTGCTGGTTGCCGATACCCGTGTTGGCAAACAGCGTCCCTTTCTTGTTGTTCCAACCCAGGTTCAGGTTGGTGTACTGAATCAGTTCGTTGGCGCGGTACTCGTCGTTGCCCTCAAGATTCTTGCCGGCGGACAGCGAGGCCGTGAGGCGCGGGTAAACCAGGTTGTAGTTCAGGCCGGCCTCGATCCAGTGCTCGCGCAGGCGGAAAGGGAACAGGTCATCGGGGGTCTTGGAGGATCCCATGACGCTGTAGAAATCCCCGAGGCTGTTGTCGGTGCTGGTTTCGCGGAAGCGGTAGCGCACCCAGGCGGACAGGGCGTCGGTAATGCGCGCGTTGAAACGGCTGTCGATATCGCCGTAAATGAACGCCGGGTCCACGTCCTTGAGGCTCAGCTTCTTGGTGCCGACGAGGAAGGTGTCCTTGTCCACGAAGGTGAGGCCCTCGAGTTGGCCATTGATAATCTGGCCATCGTAGATATAGGGGAATGTCGCGTTGGACGGGAAGTCGAGGTTGAAGGAGTCGTCATCGCGCTCCGCGACGGTGACACCAAGCCCCACCTTCGTGAGCAGCGTGTACCGGTCGCAGAATTTCATAAGGTGGGACAACGACTGGTAGAAATCGAAGCCCTGCACGTAGGCGTCGTCCTTGGTGCTGACAACGTTTAGGCCCTTGTCGAGGTTGTTGAAAACCTTCAGGTCGACGTGATACCACAAGGGCAGCGTCCACAGGCGGAGCCGGTTGGAGGAGAAGGTGATTTCCGGAAGCTTTTCGGAAACGCGTCCGTAGCGCTTTGCGGAAATGCCATCCTCGTCATCCTGAACGGAGAAGGGATTGGTGAACGTCCCTGCCGGATATGGGTTGCCGTCGGGGCCGGTGCCAGCCGAGGCCAGCGTGAAAAAGGTTTCCTTGTTATAGTTGGTGTTGTAATCGAAGTCGTTGTCGCGCGGGTCGGAGTAGTTGTTCACGCGGTCACGGCCGATGCGATCCTTAAAGCTGACCTCGATGCCAGCGAAGAAGTCGTCGGCGGTCCATTCCAGGGCGCCCTGGGCGCTGCGCTCGATGAGGCGGTCGCGCTCGGGCTGGCTGGAGGTCTTCAGGCGATCCAGGATGTCCTTAAACAGGTCCGGGTCGCTGGCATAGTCCACATTCACGAGCAGGTTGAGGTTCTCGCTCAGCCGCGTGCGATTGTACCAGTTGACGTAGTATCGCTCGGTAAAGTCGTCACCTGTGACCTCCCGATCCGTATCGTTGACGCGGTAAAGGTCGAGGCTTCCGCGGTGTTTGCCGTCTTCGATGAAGTAGCTGCCCTGAAGGCCCTGTCCCCAGCCCTTCTTGCTCATGTAATCGCTGTACAGGCGCATGTGGGCGTAGGAGGTGCGGTGCATCGTCTTATCGTCCACTTCGCTGGGTGAGTAGCAGGCGTAGTAGTAGTTGTACCACACACGGACGAACTGGCCAAGCTTGCTGTCGTCGCCGACTGTGGCGCCCCAGGGGGATTTCTCCTTGAGGGACTTGGTGTAGTAGGGAATCCACAGCAGGGGCTTCTCGCGCACATAGAGGACCGCGTTACGGGCGAAGACGCGCTCGCCGTTCATGACCACAAACTCCTTGGCGTGGACGCGGTAGAACGGAACGGGGAATTCACAGCCGGTGAAGGAGGCGTCCTTGAAAACGACCTCGTCCTTGCTGACCTGTCGGAAAGTGGTGGTGCCGTCGCCGTTGGTAGGGTCGCCGAGGAAAAAGAAGGGACCCTGACGACCGCGGGTGCCGTAGGCGATTCCCTGACCGTTCTCGGCATTTACCCAGATGGACTCGGCCTCGATGTAATCTGATTCGCTGGTGAGGATAACGTTGCCCTGAGCCTGGATTTCCTTGAGGCGGGTGTCCACGAGGACCTTGTCGGCCTTGATGGTGAAGGCGCCGTAGTGAACCACCGTGCGACCACGGCCGTAGAGGAATTTGCGCTCCTCGTCGTAATCGATGTAATCGGCGGATTCGATTTGCACATGGCCGGCGGGCAGCGCCTTTACGGGCTGCTGGGGGGGCGTGCTGCTGCCTGTGGCGGGGGTACTTGCATATTCGATCGTCCGGTCGGGACGGTTGGCGGCAAGGACCTCCTCAATGGTCAGGTAGGTGCTGGCCGTGCGGACATCCTCCATGGGGTTGCCAGCTTTTTTCTTTGTTTCGTCGGAGGCGAGGGTTTCGTATTCGTTGCGATCCCAATCCTTAGCCTGCTCGCCCTTTGACCAGTCTTGCTTTAGCACAACTTTTTCGGGCGAGCTGGTGGGTTCTTCGCGGATGGAGCGGGCGTCGGGCATTCGGCGACCCTGGGCAACCTTCGCCTTATCAAGTTCGACGGGGGGCAGGTACGACGCAAAATTCGCTTTGGGTTCGGAGGTGGCGGAATCGGCGGCAGCCCCCCCGTAAACAGTGGCGGCCGGTTTGGCGGTGTCGGTGGAAAGGGATGGCACGTCGGAGTTCTGCGCGCGCAGTGGTGCCAGGACAACACAACACACCAGCCCGGCGAATGCCGGAACGCGAGCACTGAACAGGAGCGATTTCATCAACTTGGAAGCTCGAGCTCTCAAATTCCATCCTTTAAGGCACAAATCAATGTCACTTCATCACCATGCGGTAAAGCAAAAACGACCCCACCCCGGACAATAAAACGTTCGGGAGGAAAATGGCCACGGGTCCGAATTTGTTACCCATGTTCCCCAGGGTGCTACCGTAGTTTAACAAACCGTAATAGACGAAAATCAGCAGGAACGCCATGGCGAATGCAACAGCTTTTCCCGTGGGTCGGACGTAAACCGCGAGAGGGATTGCGATTAGGGCAAAGGCGATACAGGCGAGGGGGATCGAAAAGCGCTGGTAAAGCTCGACCCCCATGCGATTGTACTCGCGCAATTTCTTCGGGAATTCGGGGACTTCGACGCGATTTTGGCGCAATTCCGCCACCGACATTTCCTTGGGGCTTTTCTTAAGTTCCCCATCCTCAGCCTTCTCCAGGCGAGGCCGCTCGCCCTTGGTAAAGGTTTCAAAATGGACGATGTTGTAGGCAGAGGGGCGGTCGGGGTTGACCATGTGTATGGACCCGGAGGTGAGGTTGATGGTGATGAGGCGCTGCGAAATATCGGCCAGAATGCGACCGGAATGGGCCACAATGAATACCTCATTGGGGGAGGTCTTGTTTTCCAGCTTTTGATACTCGTCCCGTATTTGTAATAGTTCCTGGCGTGCCGCTGGATCGTTGCTTTCCTTGAGTTTGGCGACTTTCAGGCGGAGGTTGATCTTGGCGTTGCGCTCAGCCTCGGTGTCCTCGTGGGCCATCTCGGTCTTGATGTTGACGCCGCGCATTTCGTCGGTCTTGGGGTCGCGGGCCTCGTAGAAGAATACGTTGGATTCCTCCTTGCTGCCGGATAGGTCCCAAATGCGGTTGGGGGGGATGTTGGAAAGCACATTGAATTCGATCTGCGTTGCCAAGTCGGCGAGTTTCAGGTTCAGGTAGGGGACAAGGGAGAAATTGGCCCATGTCATCACACACGAAAGACCTGCAGCCATTATCAGGATTGGTAACACGATGTGGAACAGGTTCACGCCGCTCATTCGGATTGCGAGAATCTCGCGGTCGGCGGAGAGGCGGCCCACACCGAGAAGCACCGCAACAAGCAGGGCCATGGGGACCGTGACGGAGAGGATGCCGGGCAGCATGGTGGCGATCAGTTCAATAACAAGGAAACCGGAGACACCGCGATTAAGCAGCAGGTCGGTGAGGCGGAAAAGCTGCCCGACGAGAAACACGAAGGTAAAGACAAGCAGGCCGAGCCCCAACGGGCTCAGAAGTTCCCTAAGTACGTATTTTTGAAGTATCTTCATGGAGAAGCCGGCGAGGGTGTTCTACTTGCGACAGAACCCCGATGTTCAAAAAGGAATGGGAATTCGTGTCAACGGGATAATCCGGGGAAGCGGAGCAGTGATGACTTGGATTTCCCGGCCTACTTTAACGAATCAAGCCAGCGCTGAACCTCGACTTTGCGGTCGCCGGGGCTCTTCATGTACATTTCGTAATACTTCTTGGCCTGCTCTTTGTCCTGGAGATGGTCGTCGTAAATGATCCCCAGGTTCAGGATGGCCTTGTCGTAGTTGGGATCCAACTCCACGACACGCTGGAATTCCTTGAGGGCCTTGGCGTAGTCGCCTTTTTCCATGTAAACCACGCCGAGGTTATTGTGGGCGAACTTGTTGCTGTCGTCCAGCTCAAGGGAGCGGCGGTAGGCCCCGATGGCCTGGTCGGTCTTGCCTTGACCGCGGTACAGGTTTCCGAGCCGGTAAAATACGCGGCCGTCGTTGGGGGCGAGTTGTTCCGCCTTGGAGAAGTGGTCGGCGGCCTCGGCGCCACGACCGGTGCGTGCGAGGGCCTCGGCATAGAGAACCCGCGTTTCCACGTCCGTCGGGTTTTCCTTTAGCGCTGTTTCGTACTCCACGGCGGCGTCCTGCCAGCGTTCGGCGTCGCGATAGCTGTCGCCGCGGTCGCGATGGAACGCAAACGTGCCAAGTGCTACTTTCTTGTCATTGTTAAACACGATGGACCCTGGCTGTTGCTTGGCCTCGGGGCTGAATGCGGCCGCGTTGATCTCGGCAGCGGTTGGCTGGGCGGCCGGTTTTGATTGGGTTTCGGCAGCTTGTCCACCGCCGGAAGCCGGTTTCTCGGGGGCAGCACCACCCTTAATTTCCGGGGAATCGGAGACGGGGGGCGGAGGCAGGCCGTCCGGTGATTTTGCGGGGGCGGCAGGCGCCTCCGGTGTCGATCCGGTACTGGATTCCTTTCTTGGAATCACCACCTGGCCCTTGGTGGATCCGGCGGGCTTGCCCGCGCCTTCATTGGATTTTTTTGTGGAATTATCAATGACGACGGGATTGGAATCCTGCTCCATTACGACGTCCTGCTGCGGTTCATTGGCCGTATTGGCCTTGGTCCCGATGCCGTTTTGCTGGGGCGCGGCAGGTACCGCTGGAGTGCTGCCCGCCTTGGGATTCTGGGGTGCCTTGGAGACCATGCTCTTTACCATGGCAAAGTAACCGTGGTTGGTAACAGGCTCGGGCGCCTGAACATCCCGCAGGGTGTCGGGAAGGGACAGGGATCGCATGGTTTCGTTTTCCTGCTGAAGGCGATCCACGTTCATGGCTCCGCCAGAGGCCGCCGCGGCAGCTGCTCCACCGTCTGCCACGGTCTTGATTTCCGTCTTTTTCTTTCCGCCGCGACCGAGATTGGCGAGTTCCATGCGGGCCAACTCGTAATCGGGATTCATCTCGAGAGCCTTGTTGAGGTTCTCCCGCGCATTGTCCTTCTGACCAGCCTTTGCGTAAAGCTGGCCGAGTTTGAGATACCCGGCCGGGCTTGGGGCGAGCTGAACGGACTGGGCGTAAATCTGTGCCGCCTCGTCAAACTTGCCGGCGGCCTCAAGCTGCTGGGCTTTGGCGAGCAAATCAATGGCCTGTCGCCGTTCGGGTGTGGCCTTCAAGGCATGGGACGGCTCGGTGACAAAGGACGCCGTAACGGCAAGGCAAGCCACCATAGCAAGCCTTCCGGCCAGAGAATCGCGCCCGCGCGCGCCTGCTTTTGACATAGGACTTCCCCTCACTGGTTCTCCTGGCTATACAACAGCTTTCCGTTGGCAAAGGAATATACGAATTCATATTCCAGGATGGCCCACGGGCGGTTCTTGCGGTAAATGTAGGTTTCGCGGCGGACGTTGGGTTCAACCTGCGTGACAAGCACATCGGACGGCTGGCCGTGCTGGATAATCGTGCGCTCGGCGTCGGTCAATGGGCCTTCAAAGACCATCGTTCGGTCAACAAATTGAAAAACATGATTCAGGGGCAGATAGGCCCATTCGATGACACTATCCCCACGGCTGCTGGTGTATGGCCCGCGCAGGTACTCCGGCTGGCCCCACTTGGCGAGAATTTCCTTTTGTTGCTCTGAAAGAATATCATTGGGCTGTCGCTTAAGTTTGCGGCCCTTTTCGTAATGTTCCACGCCGTTCTTGTTATCCACGTACTTATAGGCAGTCATCGACTGGATATCGCGGATCTTATAGAGGGGATATCGGCGCACCATGATGGTCTGGCCGTTATCCGTATAATCGTACTTGGGGCGCGGCGGGTTGATCTGGCTGGGGGTATACTGGAAAACCCGCTCTCCGGACTTTGTATCCGTGGAATTGACGGGAGCCGGAGGAACTGGGTCTGCGAAGGCAGCCCATGCCACGGAACCCACGGCAAGGGTAACCAAACCCCGCAGGGCGCACTTTTTCCCCATCATTTTACGCAGACCTTTCCACAATGTATCGTGCTGACTATGCGCCGGGCCGAATGTCAGTCAAGCGCATAACGAATGTTCCGACAGCATTTCACATCCCCCAAACCAAGATTCGTGCCAGTGTCCGGATTCCGGGCTGGGACTGATTCCGAGGCATGAAAAATGGACAAAATGTGATGAAGTGTCATAAAGTTGTTGACGCGGCCCCCAAGGCTCGGGAATTTATTCACATCAATTCGACATGGGAATCTGTTGTTCTGGCGCGGTTTCAAGCGCGAAAGCACAATTGATGATACAGACGCATTGAGTTTTGGAGAGGGATTCGCTAAAGAGATCAGGTCATGAAAAAGTGGACAGCCATAACGGCAGGAATTGCCGCCGCGTTCAGCCTTGGAGCCGTTCCGGCCCGGGCTGACGGCGAACTGCCTTCGAGCGCGCCACAGCTTCCGGCCCCGCGAATCACCCGCATTGCCCCGGCCGATCCGACAGGCTCCATCAAGATAAATCGGGGTCTGCCAGCCGGAAAGACGATATGCCGGGATTGGCCACTGGCTCCGCCGTATCGGCCCATCGGGTGGGGGGCAAACTGCAACGAGTTTTACGGTCCGACGTATTATTACCCGTCGACCCGGCTCTACGAGAGCAACAATCCCAGCTACTATCCGCACTATCTGCCCCGCTTGTGGCCAAACTACAAGACGGACGCAGAGCAGACCCAGGATTACCGGGCCATTAGCCGCAGCGGATACTACTGGGACGACTACGACGACTGGACGCGCGGCGCCCGCTACGACGAACACCAATAGGCGCGGCGGTTTGTCCGGCGCCGGGGTTGTTCGGGTTTCGTTCACACACATGGCAGGAAAGCGGCTGTTTCTGCCCAGAAACCTTGGGAATCTCTGAACCGGACAGTTCAAAAGTCGATTTTTGACGTATTTCGCGAACCAATTAGATTTTATTGTGTCTAAATAATTGCTCAGAGATTGTCGAGTAGACGAATAGTAAGGTTTTGTTTGGTTGTTGGAACAAACAAATAGGAGTTGGGTCTAACAGAGTGGTGAGGGCCCGACGGCTACAGAATCAGGTACGGTTTATGCGTAGAGATTCTGACAAAAGTGGAAGTTTTCACTTGCGGCACCGGTCGCGGGTGGAATTAATGAAATCGGTAAGGGGAAAAAAGGAAAAGGAAAATGGCGAAGAGCAAAGTGGTTGAAGTGATTGACGAGAAAGAGAACGAGGTCGAGGAAGTGGAAGAGACCCCGACGGTCGAGCTTAACGAGCAGACCCAGCGCTTTCTGTCTCCGGAAGAAGAGAAGAACATCATCCGGAGCGTACAGACAGGTGTTGTCTCGGCGTTTGAGGACCTCGTCAACGCCTACAAGCAAAAGGCCTACTATGTGGCCCTGGGCTTTGTAGGGAACCACGAGGACGCCCTGGATCTGAGTCAGGATGCGTTTGTGAAGGCGTTCAAGGCCATCAAGACGTTCGACCTCAACTCGCCCTTCTTTCCCTGGTTCTATAAGATCATCAAGAACCACTGCCTTAACTACATTAAGAAGAATCAGCGTGTGCGCAACGACTCCCTCGAAGAACTTGAGGAGGAGACCTTTGCGCAGTTTGAGGACGAGCGACCGGATCCCCGCGACGTTTATGCGGACAATGAGACCCGGCACCAGTTGTGGCGAGCCATCGACAAACTGAAGCCGGATTTCCGCGAGATCATCATCATGAAGCACTTCCACAACCTTTCCTACAAGGAAATCGCGGAGGCGCTGAACATCCCCATCGGGACCGTGATGAGCCGACTCTTCAATGCCCGCCAGGAGCTCCGCGAGCTTATGAAGGAAATCCTCGACTAACCTCGGGCTACCCAATTGATCACTCAGCCCCGGATGGAGCAATCCATCCGGGGCTTTTCATTTTCGAAAATGTTTGCCATTGGGCAGACAGTGCAGCAGGTCCAAGGGGAGACCATGACAAACGCAATCATCGATCTTCGGAGTGACACGGTCACAAGGCCAACCCCTGCCATGCGAGCCGCCATGGCGGCTGCGGAAGTGGGGGACGACATTTACGGCGACGATCCAACGGTCAATCGCCTGCAGGCGCGCTTTGCGGAAATGTGTGGCATGGAGGACTCACTTTTTGTCCCGACAGGCACGATGGCGAATCAAATTGCACTGAAATGCCACACATCCCACGGCGATGAGGTCATTTGCGATGCCAATAGCCACATCCTTCACTATGAGACCGGGGCACCAGCAGCGCTTTCGGGGCTGTCTGTTTGCGGGCTGCCGGGGGTGCGAGGCATCTACTCTGTGGAGGAAATGGTCGATGCGATTCGTCCCGATAATATCCACTGTCCCCAAACACGGCTTGTTGTAGCGGAGAACACTCACAATCGTGGTGGCGGAAGTGTCTGGCCCTTGGATTTGCTGGGGGAAATGAAGGTAGCGGCCCATTCAAGGGGGCTAAAGTTCCATTTGGATGGAGCAAGGATTTACAATGCAGTGGTCGCCACAGGGCATGGCTTGGCGGATTACGCGAAGAATTTTGACACAATGACCTGTTGCTTCAGCAAAGGGTTGGGTGCGCCGGTGGGGTCAATCATTGCTGGGCCACGAGACTTCATCCAGAAGGCTCGGCGGTACAGGAAGATGTTTGGCGGCGCGATGCGACAATCTGGAATCCTGGCAGCGGCGGCAGAATATGCGCTGGATCATCATATTGGCAGGCTTGCGGACGATCACGCGAATGCGGAGTTACTGACCAAGTTGCTTGGTGAGTGCGCGGAACTTGAAGTTGAACAGGGCCTGCCGACCAACATGTCCTACTTCACGGTCAGGGCGGGGGCGGATGCCGCGATGAGGCTGCAGTCGGCTTGCCGGGAAAAGGGCTTGCTGTTCAACCATGTAGGCAAGGGGCGTTGCCGGGCTGTGACGCATTTGGATATAGGGGAATCCGAGATTCGGCGTGGCGCAGAAACGATTATTGACGCGATCCAAAGTTAAGAAGACTTGGGGACAATACAAATGCTTCTCAAATCCCTGCCGACTGTCCTGATCCGACCCCCGTATTAAGCAATCTTAATTTGCATTGGCGGGGGGGACTGTGCTTCGGTGGCCATGCCCGGGGGGAAGTTGGCTGTCAATTGAGGCCAGTTTCGGGGGGCATGGTGCGCAATCTTGCATTTTGAAGAATGGACGCACTGATGAAGCCTCTTCTTAATCTTCGGACAAACGTTTTTCGTGTGGCCAAATGGGCCGCAATGACACCATTGATTTTGATGGTTTGCCATCTTTGCGCAGCGGATTCCCAACTCACGTCCTGGCAGGTGACAAGCGCAACTCAGTTCGCCCGGGTCCGGGAAGTTGTGGGAGGGGCCGAGGTAACCACATGGCCGGCCGTGGGCTACACCAATAACGGCGGCGGTCAGGCGACACCGGCCTATTCCGACATTCAGGAAGTCCTCTATTCCACAAACTACGTCTATGTGTACGGGAATAATCTGGCGAGCCATGTGATGGGCCCGTGGTACAACAATGCGGGAAAGACCGTGCTTTTTGGTCGTTGGCCTTCGAGCCTGCCCAACCAGTTTCGTTTTCCCCGTACACCCACTGCCGCGACAACCTCCACCAGGACCGCGGTTGGTGGTGATATGGCCCTCCTTGTTAATGGGGTGGTTTGTTACAACTACGGTGATGCCTATTCCTACAAGAATTCCACCAGCAGTGAGGTATCACCCGGAGGCGATGGAATCTGGAATCGCCTGGCGTACGTGGCTGAGGTGCTGACGTTTGATCCGGCAAATTCGCACCAACCAGACAGCGGCCAATACCACACCCACCTTAACCCGATTGCCTTGCGGTACCAGCTCGGGGACAATGTTGCGTATAATTCTGGAACTGATACATATTCGGAGACCACGGCGTCGGCGCATCACTCACCAATCATTGGGTGGGCTTACGACGGCTATCCCATTTACGGTCCCTGGGGCTACACCATCGCGATGAACAGTGGCAGTGGCGTTTCGCGCATGAGGAGTGGCTTTGTTCTACGGAATGGGACCAATGGCACCACAAACCTTAACGTGACCGGACGGCACTCCCTACCCCAGTGGGCAGCCGATGCCCAAGGGCGTTCCACGTCGCTGATTAGTAGTCAGTATGGGCCAAACACTGGCGGGCCCGGCTCACAGGTTCTTGGGCGCTATGCGGAAGATTACGACCATTTGGCAGACCTGGTCTCCACACAGACCTACGATCTGGACAGGTACAACGGCCGAACGTGCGTGACTCCCGAGTACCCGGGCGGGACCTACGCCTACTTCGTAACCGTAAAGGCGGATGGTACGCCAGCCTTTCCGAATATGGTTGGCGGCCAGTTCTACGGTGTCGCTTCCGGTGGTCGCTTCCAGCAGACGACCGAAACGCTTAGCCAGCAGTTTACGAACATCGGACTCGACTTTCAGGATGGAAGCAACGCGGAGCTTAATTACACCATCAATCCGGTGAAGGGACCTCCTGACCAGGCATTGGGGCGGGTTGCCATGGTTCCCAACCAGACCAATGGCACGATAGCTTATACAAGCATTGCGCTCAGTCTCACCGGGACCCACACGGGCCTTTCCAATATCCGGTTGATGAGGACGGATTCCGCATCCTATGCGAATCCCACACAATTTGGTCAGCCGATATCCTCTGATCCGGGCAATTCCACGATCAGCTTTGCGGACAGTTACACGACCATAGGGACGTTTTACCTCTGGCTAAGGGGAGACGTGGCGACTACTGCCACGGGCAACCTGTTGGCGAGGGTTACGGGGGTGTCCCAGGCAGGTGGGAATTTGACCGGGTTCTCGAGCAATGAGGCCATGTCAAATGGCCCTGCCTTGTTTAGTTCTGCCTATATATGGAACGTAAACGGTTCTGGCGATTATCAGATAGCAGGGAACTGGACTCCTACGCGCAGTTCGCCGTCACCGGGCGACGAGCTCATCATCGACGGCGCCTTAACAGCAGGACCGGTGACTCTCACCAACTGCAATTCCGAAGCGATTACCACCCTAACGGTCACAAATGGAGTCAGTGCCAGCCTGTACTCGTCCGGCGCGAAACAGCTTACCATTCTTGGGTCTGCGACCATTGGCAGTGGTTCCGCACTGAATCTCTACAATAATGTTACGCTGAATCTGGAAATCCCAACTGTAACGGCAAACGGGGACCTTCGCTTCTGGTCCGGGTCTCAGTGCAATACCAAGCTGGCTATGATAACCGGAAGCGGGTATTTCTCTGCCGAAGCCGGTTCCACCCTTGAGATTGA
The DNA here is from genome assembly GCA_019695055.1 of Candidatus Sumerlaeaceae bacterium. Taxonomy (GTDB): domain Bacteria; phylum Sumerlaeota; class Sumerlaeia; order Sumerlaeales; family Sumerlaeaceae; genus JAIBAT01. The sequence goes on from JAIBAT010000171.1 coordinate 15,377, forward strand.
GAACTCAGATGGAATTGTGGCGAGCGGCGCCAGCGGGCAGATTCAGACCACCACTCGCAGTTTCAGTTCGCAGGCATCCTATGTTTACTCAGGAACAACGCAAGCCACAGGCAGCGGCTTGCCGACAACGGTTGCCGATCTCCTTGCTTACTCTGACATTCTCAACCTGAGCAATAACCTTACCGTAAATGGGAACCTGGATGTGGGATGTACGCTGCAGACTGCTGCCAAAACACTGACACTCAATGGAACGGCAGTCGTGGAGGACGTCAGCGCGCTTGTTGTCCAGAGTTCGGGTGCACTGTACACAAGCGGCACTGTGATCACGGGGAATGGCGAGGTTCATGTAATGGTTGGCGGCACCCTTGAAACAAAGAATGCATCGGGGATCGCATCCAGTGGCGCCACCGGCGCGGTTCAAACCGCGACCAGAACCTTCGATTCCGGCAGCAACTATGTGTTCGATTCCTCCAGCCCTCAGGTTTCTGGCAATGCGCTGCCTTTAAGCGTTGGGAACCTCAGTTGCGGTGACCTCACGCTCAGTACGGATACCAACGTTAACGGTGCGTTGCAGGTCGACCTGGGCAGGACTCTTGGCTCGGGAGCATACACCCTTGGGCTCAATGGCACCACCCAGTTCGTTGGAAATGCGACGCTCAACATCGCCAATGGAGGACGCCTAAACACGAACCAGGTAGTTGTCAATGGCGGGACGAACAGCAGCCTTGTGGTGGACGCCGGCGCAACACTGGAGACGAAGAATGCGGCGGGGCTGCACTTTGACCAGATGCAAATTTCCAACATCAGCCTTAGCAGCTCGGCCAAATATGTTTATGACGGATCGTCCGCGCAGAATACCGGTTTTCATTTGCCCGCCACGGTGGACACCCTGACCATAAGCAATCCAACAACAGTCACGCTTTCCGGCGCGACCACAGCCACCACTCAGTTGGTCCTAAACCAGGGTTGTCTCGACACTAATGGCGCAACAATCGTCGTGAACACCGACGGCCAGAATGCGGTCACTCGAAGCAACAATGCCTTTATTAAGGGCACGCTCAAACGTTACTTTGACCGTAATCTGGGAGACACCTTCCGAATCTATCCTGTTGGCACAAGTGTATATGCCGGCGTGGATATCTATAACAGCCCTGCCAGTGCGCAAACAGGCTATGTAACGGTCAGCACCACGGACGGTGACCCGCCAAGTGCCGTTGCCCCCTCCGGCGTGTTGGATCGCTATTGGACCGTGACGGCAACAGGATTCAATCCCGCGGGGTTGGAACTGCAGTTTCACTATCTGGATTCGGATGTTACAGGAACGTTGAACGAAAACACCATGGTTCTGGCGCGCTATAATGCAGGTGCTTGGGAGGAAATCACTCCGGATTTTCGCGACACTTCCAGCAATATTATCACGGAGTTTAGTGTTCCCGGATTTTCGGTATGGACAGCGGCAAATCCGGGAGCTGCGCCGGTTAATTTGAGTCGGTTCCATTTGGATTAGACAAAGAAACAGCCCGGCTCAATAAAGAGCCGGGCTGTCTACTCTCATCCGGTTTGGCACCCGGGACGAGAAATCTGATTTCGCTTTGGCTTCGTTACTTGGCCTTGGCCAGTCGCTCCGCGACCTTGTCCCAATTCAAGACGTTCCACCAGGCTGCAAGGTAATCGGGGCGGCGGTTCTGATACTTCAGGTAGTAAGCATGTTCCCACACGTCGTTGCCAAAGAGGGGATAGACGCCTTCCATAAGCGGGTTATCCTGGTTCGGGGTCGAGGTAACCTCCAACTTGCCGCCCTTCACGACCACCCAGGCCCAGCCCGAGCCAAAGCGCTTCACACCGGCATCGTTGAACTGCTTCTTGAGCGTGTCGAGATCGCCAAAGGCAGCCTTGATGGCATCGGCGACGGCCCCGGAGGGTTCCTTCGCGCCGCCGGGAGTCATGATTTCCCAGAACATGCTGTGGTTGTAATGGCCGCCGCCATTATTGCGGACGGCGCCACGGATGGCCTCGGGAATGGCGTTGAGATCCTTGATCAGGTCCTCAACGCTCTTGCCGGCAAGCTCAGCCTTGCCCTCGAGGGCGGCATTCAGGTTGTTCACGTAGGCTTGGTGATGCTTGCCATGGTGAATCGTCATGGTTTCCTTGTCGATGTGCGGCTCAAGGGCATCCACGGCGTAGGCGAGTTTGGGCAATTCAAATGGCATCGGGCAAAACCTCCTGGTTGATTTGATTTGTGGTGGAAAAACGTCCAACTGGGGCGGGGGAGCCCGGCGGCTTAGTCCGCGGTGTGAGGCCCCTGCCTCAAATGCTTGCATTGAATGGGTACTACCCAACAGCGCGGAAATTTCGAGGTCCCAAGGTTTCAGAATTTAAGGAATCTTACAGGCGCGACCGCCCCACGAATAGGCCCGAACGGCCTGCGTACTACTAACCCACGGGCCCGCTGGCCCGAGCCTGTAAGGAGCCAACTTAACCCCATGTCCTACTACATTCCCTACGTTATCGAACAAAACGAACGCGGCGAGCGTGCCTATGATATTTACTCGCGGCTGCTGAAGGATCGTATCATTTTCATGGGGTCCGGGGTGGATGACCACGTGGCCAACGCGATTATCGCGCAGATGCTTTTCCTCGAAAGCGAAGACCCCGACAAGGACATCAACCTTTATATCAACTCTCCGGGCGGAATTGTTACGTCCGGCCTCGCGATTTACGACACGATGCAGTTCATCAAGCCCGACATTAGCACCATCTGCATTGGTCAGGCCGCCAGTATGGGGGCCGTCCTTCTCGCTGCCGGCACCAAGGGCAAGCGCTACGCGCTGCCTCATGCACGCATCATGATTCACCAGCCCAGCGGCGGTGCCCAGGGACAGGCCAGCGACATCAGCATTCAGGCAAAGGAGATTCTACGGATTCGTGAGAAGTTGAACCAGATTCTCCAGACCCATACGGGCCAGCCTCTGGATAAGATCGAAGCGGATAGTGAACGCGATTTCTTCCTGTCGGCATCTGAGGCGGCGGACTACGGATTGATCGACAAGGTCATATTTGACAAAGCGGCGTTTGCAAAGAACGGCAAGGACAAGTCTGAGTAAGGCGGGCAACCATGTCCCAGCCCATTGATCCGGCCGCGGGCATCGGCCATGTCCACCTGAAGGTTGCCGACCTTGAGCGCGCCATTGGCTTTTACCATGGCGTCCTTGGTTTCGAAATCATGCAACGCATGGGAGACTCGGCCGCGTTTCTCAGCGCTGGCGGTTATCACCACCATATCGGGCTCAACACATGGGAAAGCCTCGGTGGCCCTCGGCCTGCGCCTGGAACGACGGGCCTCTTCCATACGGCAATACGGTATCCTACGCGTGCAGCATTGGGGGAGGCGCTTCGGCGGTTGATGCAGGCTGGCATCCAGCTGGACGGGGCGGCCGACCACGGGGTTAGCGAAGCCCTCTACTTGCACGATCCTGACGGAAACGGGGTCGAACTTTACTGGGATCGCCCCGAGGCCGAATGGCCTCGCGACCAAAACGGAGGGATTGCGATGTTCACCCTCCGCCTCGATCTGGATGCATTGCTGACAACAACAATTGCTTCCTAAATCTTAACGGAGATTTGTTTCCCAGTCTTGCTGGATTCCACCGCGGCCAGGGCCACAGCCAGACTGGACAACCCCTCATCAATCCCTGGGATTCCCGTAACAGTCTTCTTCCCAAGGATGTGGCGCACCCAGCTTTCCATCTGCAGGGGCCAATGGGACGGACCGGCTGGAACCTCGATTTTCTCCACAAGAATCTCCCTTGACCCATCCGGCCGGTTGACGCCCCGCATAATGCGCGGCTCACCGGTCAGTTCCAGAACGATGCTGCCCCGGTCGCCGTAAATCTCGATGCCCCCGAACCCTGGTCCGCTGGTCCAGCCGCATTCGATGTACCCGAGACATTTGGCCGGGCTGAAATCCAGGGCGAGGACCGCGTTGTCATCCACTTCGATCTTTTTCCGCAACGTACGCACGATGGCGGACACATTCTTCACAGGGCCGACCAGATACTGGCAGATATCGATGGCGTGGATTCCCATGTCCAGAAGGGCGCCACCGCCCGCTAGCTTCTTCCGATAAAACCAGTCACCCTGTGCCCAACCCGGGTAGGGCCCACCATGGGCATACCGCACGCGAATCATGAAGGGTTTACCGATTGTACCCCGGCCAATCAACTTCTTGGCGGCCATGTTCATTCCGATGAAACGATGGGAGAAGGCCACCATGGTTTTCGCCTTGGACTTCGCCGCCAGCGCCTTGAGCTTGCGTCCCTCGGCGAGGGTCAAGGTCATTGGTTTCTCGATCAGGGTATGCGCCCCGTGATTCAGGGCCTCCGCCGCGGCGGGGAAGTGGAAAGCATTGGGCGTGCAGACGGAGATCACATCGAGCTTCTCCTTCTGAAGCATCACTTTGAAATCCGTGTAAAGCCGGGCCGCCGGAACACCGTATTTGCGTCCCATTTCTGCAAGGCGCCTCGGGTTGATGTCGCAAATGGCGTGGATGGCCACGTCGCGCTTGGCGGCCGCGTAACCGGTCAGGTGAACGTCTCCAATGGAGCCAGCGCCAATGACCCCCGCGAGAAGCTTTGGCATTTTTCGTAAGTCCTTAATTCCGAGGTTGAGAATGCGATTTCGCGGGGAAGCTCGCAGACGGTCAAGGAATATGAGTTTCGCTCTGTGGTGGCTCACATTGGGCAGGGGATTTGCTTACAGGGAAAGCGCAATTACCACGATTTCGCGGCTTGGAGGCAGACGCACCCTTGCGCGGAAAACCTGGAGGAGTGTAATATGTTTGGTAACGGAAGGTTTCGGGCCTCCGGCCTGACCCCAGCGCTTTGCATCGGTGTTATTGGCGCCTTGATTCTTAATGCCATGGCCCTGTTCTCTCGAAAAGACGGTGGAACAATTCTGCCCGCCATTTCCAGCCAGGCTCACGCGGAACCGGCAAAGAGTCGTGCTTCAGAACGGCGAACCGAAATCGTTGACGTGGCGCAGAAACTTTCGCCAGCGATCGTCAGCGTGGGTGCGCAAAAGACGACCTATTTCGTCAGTCCGTTCCGCGACTTCTTTTCGGACTTCGCCGTTTACCCCTACCAGGAACGAATCCCTTACCTTGGTTCCGGAGTAATCATCGATCCCAAAGGGGTGATCGTGACGAACTATCACGTTATCGAGGAATCCGAAGGCGTTTTCGTTACGTTGATGGACGGCCGCGAATTCCCCGCAAAAGTGCTGGATGCTGACCGGCTGCTGGATGTGGCGCTGCTCCAGATTGACGCCAAGGATTTGCAGGCCGCGAAACTCGGCGACAGCGACGACATGATGGTCGGCGAGTGGGTCCTGGCGATGGGGAACCCGTTCGGGAATCTTATCGGAGACCCGCATCCCACTGTTACAGTGGGTGTCGTGAGCGCCTTGCGGCGCACATTCCGTGGTTCCGGTAATCCGCAGCGGGTATACCAGGACATGATTCAAACGGATGCCGCCATCAACCCGGGCAACAGCGGCGGCGCGCTTATCAATGCGTCTGGTGAACTGGTGGGGATTAACACCTTCATCGTTTCCCGGAGCGGCGGAAGCATCGGGCTCGGTTTTGCCATTCCCATCAACCGCGTAAAGTCCGTGGTGAATGAAATCCTCGCCCACGGGCGCATTCGCCCGCGGCTCGTGGATTTCAGCGTCCAAAACGCGAACGAGCGAATCGCGCGGATGGTGGGGGCCAAATCCACGCAGGGCGCGGTGGTTTCCGAAATAGCCAGGGGTGGCCCTGCCCAGAAATCCGGCATGCGAATCGGCGATATCGTCACCAAAGTGGACGGGCGGGACATCAAGGATGCCAATGATCTGACCCTGTCGGTCTTCTCCTCGCAGGTAGGCACGGAGGTGAAGCTTTCCCTGGATCGCGAGGGCAAACCCGTCGATGTGACCTACACCATTTCGGAAGCGAAGCAATAGCCCGGCCAACGCTGGCGCCTTGCATTCCCATTGACGGCGATGGGTTGGGGCACTTAGTTGGCGACCCATGCTGCGAGGAACACTATTAGCTAATATGGATGGCCGCCAACCATGAGCTTGGCCGCCGCAGTTGAAGTGCCGTCTGGAAGGACGCCGGCAGTGAGTTCCTCCATTCTGCGGGTGGACTGCGTCACGAAGCGGTTCGGCGGTGTGACGGCCGTGCGCGAGGCAAGCCTTGAACTCAAGGCAGGGCAGGTCACAAGCCTAATCGGCCCCAATGGCGCCGGCAAAACGACTCTGTTCAATGCCATCACCGGCTGCATTCCGGCTACATGCGGGAAGATTGTGTTTCAGGGAAAAAGGCACTCGGCGGAAATCCAGTCCCTTCGACCCGATCGAATCACACGCCTCGGCATTGCCCGGACCTTTCAGAACATCCGCCTTTTCTCCAACCTAACTGTCCTCGACAACGTGAAGATTGGTTTCCATCCGCGAACCCACGCCAATGTTTTTGGAGCGATCTTTCGCACCCCATGGTCGCGTCGCGAGGAACGAACCATCGACTGCAGTGCGCGTTGCTACCTGGAATTTTGTGGTCTCGGCGGCCTCGAATGCGAAATCGCGGGAAGCCTGCCTTATGGCAACCAGCGACGCCTTGAGATTGCCCGTGCGCTTGCCACGGGACCCAACCTGCTATTACTCGATGAGCCAGCGGCGGGAATGAATCCCTCGGAATCGCGGGAACTTCTGGAACTGATTCGCAAGATCCTGGCGAGCGGCGTAACGGTGTTTCTCATCGAGCACGACATGCGTGTCATCATGACGATCTCCGACAAGATCTATGTGCTCGACCACGGCGAGATCATCGCGTCGGGCACGCCGGTGGAAATCCAGAACAACCCGGCGGTCATTGAAGCCTACCTCGGAAAGAGCCATTAGTGACTGCTGTCACGCCACAAATGCTTTTGCAATTGGATGGTGTCGATTCCGGCTATGGCGGCCTGCGCATCCTGAAGTCTGTATCCTTCGAGGTGCGCCAGGGCGAAATCGTTACCCTGATCGGCTCCAACGGCGCCGGCAAGACAACCATCCTGAACACCATCTGTGGAGTAGTGCCCGCACGTGCGGGGCACATCCGGTTTCGGGACGCAGAAATTACTGTGCGCGAACCGCATGAAATTGCCGCCATGGGCATTGCCCACGTGCCCGAGGGGCGTAAACTCTTTGGCGACATGACCGTCGAGGAAAACCTCGAAATGGGCGCCTTCCTGCGGCGGGACCGCGAGGGTATTCGAGCGGACATCCAGAAGATGTTCGGGCTTTTTCCCATCCTAAAGGAACGGCGCGCCACGCGCTCGGGCAGCCTGTCGGGCGGCGAGCAGCAAATGTGCGCCATCGCCCGCGGACTTATGGCGCGTCCGACGATTCTGCTTCTCGATGAACCGTCCCTTGGATTGTCTCCGCTCCTCGTGGAGCAAATCTTTGCCATCATCCGCGAGATCAATGCACAGGGTGTCACGGTGCTGCTGGTGGAACAGAATGCCCACATGGCCCTGACGATTGCGAATCGCGGCTATGTCATCGCGACCGGCGAAATCACGCTTACTGGCAGTGGCCACGAACTTCTTGGCAACGAAATGGTGAAAAAACTTTACCTGGGTGAAGCGTAAGCTCAGTCGATGATGCGGTTGAGGATCGGCGCATAGGCGTCGATGCGACGGTCACGGAGGAATGGCCAGTTGCGCCGCGTTTCCTCCTGCTCCCGCGGGTTGATCTCGGCGTAAAGGATTTCCTCCCTGTCGTGGGAACCCTTTACAAGAATGGCGCCGAAGGGATCTGCGACAAACGATCCTCCCCAGAATTCCAATCCGCCGTCCGCAGGGCCTTCATGGCCAACCCTGTTGATGCTGACGACAAAAACACCGTTCGCGATGGCGTGTGAGCGCTGGATGGTTTCCCACGCGTTGTGCTGCCTGGTGCCATAGGAGGATTTTTCCTTAGGGTGCCAACCGATGGCCGTCGGGTAAACCAGCATACTGGCGCCCTGCAGGGCGGTGATGCGCGCCGCCTCTGGGTACCATTGGTCCCAGCAGATCAGCGTGCCGACCTTCCCCTCGCTGGTGGGGATGGCGCGGAATCCGAGATCGCCAGGTGTAAAATAATATTTTTCGTAATACAGAGGGTCGTCCGGAATGTGCATCTTCCGGTAGGTGCCTGCGATGCTGCCGTCCTTTTCGAGGATGGCGATGGTGTTGTGATAGACTCCCGCCGCGCGGCGCTCGAAAAGCGAACTCACGATGACGACCTTCTTCGCAGCGGCAACTTTGCCGAGGGCTTCCGTCGAGGGCCCGGGAATTGATTCCGCGAGATCAAAGATCGCCGAGTCTTCCGTCTGGCAAAAGTACGGCGACTTGAACAGTTCTGGCAGGCAGACGATGCGTGCGCCGGCGTCGGCGGCCTCGGCCACGCGCTTGCATGCCTTGTCCAAGTTTGCGGCCAGATCCGGCGAGCAAGACATCTGGATCAGTGCTATGGGTACGATTTCATTTTTCATGGCGGAAAGACCTACGATTTGTCCCGGTGAAACGCAATAACTCTGTGGCTACAGCAGGCCGGTGGTTAATCCACGAATTCGAGCTTGGTGCCGGCCTTGACCCGCTTGGATAGCTGGTAGGCGTCCCAGTTTGTCATACGGATGCAGCCGTGGGACGTATTCTTACTGATATTCTCCGGATTTGGCGTTCCATGGATTCCAACGCTCTTGCGACTGGTTGCAATCCAGACCTTGCCGACGGGGCTGTTGGGGCCCGGCGGGATGAGGGCTTCCGGTTCGTTATCCGGCACGTCCCAGAACAGCTTGGGCTTGTAGTTGAAGGTCGGGTTCACGTTCACACCCGTGACCTCGAAGTTGCCGAGGGGGAGTGGGTCATACTTGCTGCCGAGGGTTGACGGGTAGTAGAACATGAAGCGGCCCTCGCTGTCGAAGGCTTCGATCCACTTGTTGTTCTTGGAGATTCTCACGACTGAAACCTGGCCGCGGGTCTCGTCGATGCCGTTGACCACGTTCAGCGCGAGGATCGGCTGACCAACCTGGAGTTGCTCAAAATCCACGCCGGGGTTGAGTTTTCGAAGCAGAACCTGTGAGCAGTGGAACTTCTCGCCAAAATACTCGAGGATGGATTCGTAGGGCAGGTATTTCAGCTTTGCCTGCTCATAGTAGCTGCGGGGAATGGTCTGGAAGGGTCCCTTCAGGTCCTCGGCTGTCACCGTGTAGTCCAGCAAATATCCGTAAGGAAACTCCTGGAGGCGCGCCAGCATTCGGTTGTCGAGCTGACCGGTGGCTTCCATGCCATTGTTCTGCTGGTAGATCAGCAGGGCGCGGCCGGTGTTGAAGCCCCACTGGCCGTCGATTTCGCCGGGGGAGTAGCCGTGGTAATCCAGAAAAACCTGTAATTTCAGAACGTCTATGTCGTCGGCCGGGTCGCGCGGGAAATTGATCTGTCGGTTCACCTGGCGTACGCTACCGGGCTGGGCCGCCTGGGCGGGAACAGTCAGCGCCGCGTTGCGCTTGGGGCGTTCCGTCGGGTCGATCTGCTCTTCGATGCGGTAGCTCGGCTTGGCTGCGGAGGTCGGGTTGTTGTATTCGTCGTCGTTGAATTCCTTGTAGTTGCTACCTGGGCCGGGAGGCGAATTCGGGTCGGTGGGTTGGTTCGATGACTGGCTTCCGAACAGTCCGAAAAGTCCGCGGGATTTCTTGGGCGCTGGTTGCGCGGCGGCGGGTTGGCCACCGTCGGCGGAGCTATCGCTGTAAGTTGAGTACTGGCAGTATCCTGTCGCCGGCGCCAGCATCGCCGCTGCCAAAACTGTGTTCCAGAGCCTTCTCATCCACCAACCTTCTGCTATCACGGTTTGAATAACGGTCACAAATCAGCAGGGGAATGCCACTATCGTACCACACGCGACGAATTCATGCGCGATTTGTTTCAAATTCCTTAAATACCCATGGGCCATGATTATTCGCTGGCGAATGGGCCATGTTGCCGTGGTGGTGCGTCAGGGGTGCTGGTTGCGCACTTCGCGGAATTTGTTCTTGATCGTTTCCCATGCCAGCTCCGGGTTGTCCGGGCGAATCCACGAAATGTGACTGCATGCGAGGAATCCCCACACGGCGATGTTGGTGACGCCGTGCTTGAGCATGATGTCAATGGCGTCGGCCATTTCGGCCTCGCGCCCGCCGGGAACCTTGAAGCCCTGCAGCCAGACTTGCGATTCCAGGCCCTTGGCGGCGCAGATTTCCTGTACGTCCTTTGTGGCCCGCTCCACGTAATCCAGCCCCTCCTTGAAAATGTACCAGTAGGGATCCGTGCCGAAGACCTGGAGGTGCGGGATGCTGGCCATACGCTCCCAGTTGGCCGTGCCATGGTTGGAATCGCGATGGGGCAGCACGCACAGCGCGTTGCGCCGCCCCTTGCTGTTCGTGTATGCTATCAGCTCGGCGAGGAACTCGTAGATGCAATCCTCGCGGAACTTGTTGATGTCCTCGTTCTCCTGTTCGGGGAAGGGTTTGTTAAACGTTTCCTCGAATTTCTTGCGGCACACGGGGCACACGCAGCCCCAGGTATTGGGCCGGCCGCCGATCCATCCGGGCAGGTAGAAGTGGGGCTCGTCCCAGAACAGCGTCTCCGCGCCGGTGTGGACCGCGGCGTCGATCCATTCGCGCATGAAGGCGCGGAACTTGGGGTGGTTGGGGCAGGCGCATCCGCCGGGCCGCCCGTCGCTGACCATTTGCATGGCGTCGGTGTTCTGCATGACGAAGTTGGAGAACGACTCGCCGCCGAACACCTTGCCGACGCCCCAGGGGTCGATGTAGACCTCGAAGCCCATCTCGCGGGTCATTTCGACCATCTCGCAGATGGTCTTGTTGTAAAACATGAGGTCGTTCTCGTTGAACGTGTGGACGACGAGATTGCAGCCGCACTCGCGGAGCTCCTCGAGGTCGGTCTTCAGGTGTTTCAGGATCCGGTTGCCGAAATATGAACAGCCAAGCTTCACGCGGGTGCCCCCTTGGGTTGAATGCTGATGGTGTGGCAGCGACCAGACCGCGACGAAACACCCGGGTCAAGCGCAAGGGGCAATCGAGGGTGCAGATGCATTGCGCCGGGGTCCCGGCGGGGTCCGCACGGGTCACGGCGGAATGGGTGGCATCCGGAGGGGGAGGGGGGTAAAAATTAAATAAGGGCGTATTTTTCTTGTGGATGGTTGTGGTTGGCTGAGTTAGACCGTTTGAAATTCGGCGGGGAATTACGGTGCCATTTTTGGATTTTTGTTGTGGGGGCCGGGGGGCGGTTTTTGGACTGTTCATGATGGGGTGACTGTTAGCACAGGGGAATGGGGTTTGCCTATTCCCCCACGACCCCTTGCAGCCCCTTACAGACCCATAAGCTCTCCCCGATCGTTTAAAACAAAGGGTTTGGAATGTGCGGAGTTCGGATTGCCGGGCCCTCCTGGCCAGAATGTGTGTCTGTCCCGATTTTACGAAAGAGCCATAGGGCTAATGGGGCTCATAGGGCTGATAGACTGTTTGGGACTTTGGTGGGCGGGGGATTTTGGCGGTGCGTTTTGAGGAAACCGTTGAAACGGTTTCGGCGGGCAGAGGGGTTCGGTACCCCGCGATGAATCGCGGGGTTAATGAGGGGGGTTTGGATCGAGATTGATGGTGGGTTCAATGGTCTGGGTATGGACGAGAGGTGGCGCGATGGCCTTGGGGCCATGAATGGACAAACCCCAAGGTGAATCCGCCTCATTCATTTTGATAGGCGCCCCAAGCATAAAATTGCCAATCCCATTGACAAATGCATTTTAATTCAGATGCTTCCCCAGTTTACGTCGTTCAAGTCCATAGCAGGGGATCAAGGTATAATCCATGGTGCGACCACATTTCCACTATGCCGCGGGGGCGGCGCCTACCATTCTTCGTGTTCGTTCAGCCGCACCCGTGTTGTTGCAACTGCTGTTGGGCTGGTTGGTTGGGGGCGGCGCGGCTTTGGCGCAAACCAATGGTCTTCCAGCGGTAGGGGCCCAGTCGGCGTCTTCGCAAACGTCGGTCACGGTGCAAAGCCAGGTGGACGTGTTGCGTTCCCAGATGAATGGGGCGATCGCGCGGGTCCAGCAAATCGTCAACCAGCCGGTGAGACAGTTTAGAATCGGTCCGGGGATGGAATGGTCCACCTACAACGAGGGCTGGTATCACCCGGGCGCGAACAAGCCGGATTTCAACAACGTGGATATTCGTACCACACAGGAGAAGCCTTATGACTCCAAAGGCTATGTCAGCAGCCCGCTCAACCCAGGGGTGCTGTTTTATGGGCCGGATCTGGAGTTCAACCCCAATACCAAGTATTTTATTACAAATCGCAACTTTCCGCGCAAGAAGCTGACGGAGGCGGAGATGGTGGAGATCAACTCGCTTTACCGGGTTATTGGCAAGTGCGAGGCGGAACTGAACCGGTTGCGGGCGACCCCAACCCCGAGACCTCCGGAGCCGGCGCGGGAAGAGGCCGAGAATAGTAGCGCGCCGGCCACGACGTCGAGCGGTGGGATTGACCCGAAAACGGGGCATCTTATGGTGGCGGGGCTGCTGGTGATCCTGTGCGTGGTGGTGGTGCGGCGGCTGTCGAGGTAGGGGGGGGCGGTATGGACGAGATGGACGAAGTGGACGGGCGAATCAAAGTGTGAAGTGGATGGGGTAAATGGTGGGCGATACTGGGATCGAACCAGTGACCTCCGGCATGTGAGGCCGGCACTCTAACCAGCTGAGCTAATCGCCCGTGCAGTGTTTCGCCTACCCAGACGAACTAGAAGTATTCGGGTTACTGAAAGCCGGGCGGTGAAGACTTTAGATTATCGTCAGGCCTGTAAATCCACGGATTTTTTCGTCGGCGGTAAGCAGCGCCAGGCCGTGGCAACGGGCCGTGGCAGCTATGATCTGGTCTGCGGGGTCGGCGGAGAAGTTGGGGCCGAATGCAACGCTTTCAGCGGCGACCTGCGCAGTGATGGGGAGGACGGAGATTTGGGGATGGGATTGGATTTCCTCAAGCCAGGGTTCCAATGGGCCCTTGATGGTGACCCGGCCTCTTTCGACAAGTTTGGCGAGTTCCCAGAGGGTGATGGCGCTGATGAACATTGGTGCGCCGCTTCGCGTGTGTTGGCGAAGCGCATGAGTCTGCTTTTTGTTCAGTTGGGTCAGTTTCCCCTGTCGCCACCAAAGGAGAATATGGGTGTCGAGAAGAACTGGGGAGCATTACCGGTTGGATTCCCAATCATCTCGAACATCGAAGTTTACGATGTCTCCATTGGTTTCCACGATGCCCTGCCAACTGCCGAACAGTGGGGGGCGCTTCTCGGAAATGGGCATGATTCGCGCAATGGGCTTGCCACGCTTGGTAATGACCAACTGGCTGCCGTTGCGAGCAATTTCCTCGAACAGCCCAAGGCACTCGGCTTTGAACCGGCTTACGGGAATGGTGGTTGGCTTCATGGGTCGTCCGTTTTCGTGATTCTGCTATTTGACCATACATATGGTCATTTGGCGGACTTAGTCCATGATTTTCGAAAGGGGCCGTTCAGGGGAGCTTGGGCTGCTGCGACGGGAAATCCTTGCAGGGGCCATTTCGCTGCGGGGATTGTGGGGGCAGAAAGGTTATCATGAGCAAGACACCACCGAGACGGGCTGCGGTCATTATGGCGGGCGGGGCCGGGGAGCGGTTCTGGCCGCTGAGCCGGGCGCACTATCCGAAGCAGCTCTTGAAGATTGCAGGCAACCACAGCATGCTGAGTGAGTCGGTTCGGCGTATCGGGCCTCTTGTGTCGCCGGAGGATATCTACGTCATCACGAGCAAGGCGCTGAAGCCGGCCATCGAGGCGGAGGCTGGGGGGATTCCGGCGGAGAACGTGATCGCGGAGCCGGAGGGGCGCAACACGGCGGCGTGCCTGGCGTTGGCGGCGGCTGTGCTCGACCATCGGTATCCAGGTGAAGACCCGACGATGATCGTGCTGACGGCAGATCATTTTATCCGCGATACGGAAACGTTTGTTCTCGATTGCGTGGTGGCGGCGGAATACGCGGAGACGCATTCGGCGCTGGTGACGTTTGGGATGAAACCGGATCGCCCGGAAACGGGTTACGGTTATGTGGAGGCAGCGGCGGGGACGGAAGCGAACCCGAAGGTGCGGCCGGTGGCGTCGTTTCGCGAGAAGCCCAACCTTGAAACGGCACGGCAGTTTCTTGAGAGTGGGAATTTTTATTGGAACAGCGGGATGTTTGTTTGGCGCAACAGCGCGTTAAAGCGGGCGTTTGCGGAATGCCTGCCTGAGTGCCATGCGCAGATCGAGCCCATGTCGCACGCATTTTCGGCTGCGGATTCGGCGGTGGCGCTGGCCGGGCCGTTCGGGAAGATGCCGAAGATTTCCATAGACTACGGGGTGCTGGAGAAGGCCCACAACGTGGCGGTGGTGCTGGCGGCGTTTGACTGGGAGGATGTGGGAACCTGGACGGCGCTGCAGCGCATCCTGGAGCCGGATGGCCGGGGGAATGTGGCGTTTGGGAATGCCGCGACGGTGAATTCCGACAACGTGACCGTTTACTCGGTGGGTGGCGACGAGGGGAAGCCGCGCCTGGTGGTGGGGTTCAATGTGAAGGACCTTGTCATTGTGAGCACCCCCGACGCGATCCTCGTCATGCCCTCGGACAGTTGCCAGGAGGTGCGCGATGTCGTCAAACGGCTGCGCGAAGAGGGACGCACCGAGTACCTTTGATTCTTCCCTGGTCGTAAATTTGTTATCCGGAGTAAGAAAGCATGCCTAATCCAAACCCCCTTATTGGTATCAAACTTGCCGTGTTCGACCTCGACGGCACGCTCGTGGATGCGTTCGGGGACATCACGAACGCGGTGAATCATCTGCTGGCCCACGAGGGTCTGCAGCCCCTGACCGTGGAGCAGGTGAAGCCGTTGGTGGGGGAGGGCGCCGGGATGCTGGTGGCGCGCGCCCTGGGGACGACGGATATGTCGCTTGCTGCGGCAAAGATGCCGATCCTGATCGAGTATTATCGTCGGAATCCGACCCAGGAGGCCAAACCTTATGACGGCGCCCTGGAAATGTTGCGCGCGCTGAGGCAGAGGGGAATCCGGACGGCCATGGTGACCAACAAGCCGCAGCCCCTGACGGACCACATCATGAAAGTCTTGGGTTTGGCGCCCGAAATGGATTGGATCATTGGCGAGTCGGATCGGATCCCGCGAAAGCCTGCGCCGGAGGCAATGCGGTACCTGATGGGCGAAGTGGGTGCGCGGCCGGAAGAAGTCGTGATGGTGGGGGACAGCCATGTGGATGTGGAGTTTGCG
>JAIBAT010000072.1 GCA_019695055.1 Candidatus Sumerlaeaceae bacterium
TAGGCCGAAGAGCGGGATGCCGTCAATCTGTTCCACGCCCTGCTCCACCAGCATTGCTTCCAGCAGGTTGGGCACGACCCGCACGCTGACGAGTTGCTTTTCGCACTCGATGGCGAAGTCGAGAATGTCCTGCGGGGCCAGCTCCGGTTGGGCCACAATGACCTCACTGACCTCCAGCTCACGGATGGGCCCGGCGATGCCCGCGAAGTCGGACACAACCGGGAACCCGGAAATGGTGGAGCCGACTTCCGCCGACGCGGTGGTTGCAAACCCCATCACCTTCATGCCGAGAAAGGCATGGTCGCGGATGCGCTGGGCGATGTTGCGCCCGAGGGGCCCGGTGCCCAGTATCAGCACGGGCGCGCTGGGCAGCCTGCCCGCGTGTCGCAGCCGCGCCAGGATCCGATCCAGCACAAACCTGGCCAGCCCAATGCCACAGGTACAGGTCACCGCGGCGAGCGGATAGGTGATTCGCGAGAATTCCTGCGAGCGGGTGAAGAAGTGGAACGCCACGATAGTGACGACCGCCATGATGTTGGCGCGAACGATCTTCTTCAGCAATTGCAGGTTAAACGCCCGTTCCTGGAAATTGTAGCAGCCCACGCTGTGCAACCAGAAGATCCAGATGAAAACGACGAGAGGCAGGACGTTCAGGTAGCTCGTGACCGAGTAGCTCTTGGTGACCTCGATCAGCCCGGATAGAAACCGGATGTAATAGGCCGCGGCAAAACCGGCCAGCAGACCACAGAGGTCTGCCAGCGCGAAGAAGCTGAGCAGTTCGAGCTTGATGCGGCCTTTACGCATGATTTCTGGGCGCCAGTGGCGCAGGTTTGGCCCACGGGCTCAAGACAAATACCGCAATGCCCGGGTATTCCTTGGGTGCGGTTGTCAGTTAATCCGCGGAACGAATGGCAGCACGGTCAGCACGCGCTCACGCTCGAACAGCCGCGCGAACTGTCGCGCAAGTCCCAGCAGCGACCTTAGTTCGCCGGGCAGCGGCGCCGCAATGTCACCGATGTTCAACTGCGACGTCACTGTTCCGCCGACCGCCTTCTGCAGCACCTCAAAGAAGCTCATGTCCTTGGGGTATGCCACCAGCGCCACCTTGTCTTCGGGCTTCATGCCCAGCAGCAGCTTGGTCTGCGTGATGGCGCGGGTCAGGCCGCCAACGTCGTCCACAAGGCCGACTTCCTTGGCGCGCTGGCCCAGCCAAACCTTGCCCTGGGCCACGTTGTCTATCTCGTCCTTCGTCTTGCGGCGTCCCTCGGCGGCCTTGGTGATGAACTCGTCGTAGGTGCGGCGCATCATCGTCTCGATGACGTGACGTTCCTCCGGCTTGAAGCCACCCGTCTCGCTGAACAAACCGGCAAATTGCCCGCGGGACACGGTGGACTTCTTCACGCCCAGCTTCTCGAAGGTTCCGGCGAGATCCATCTTTCCGCCGACCACGCCGATGGAACCGGTCAGCGTTCCCGGCTCGGCCACGATGTACGATGCGGCCATGGCAATATAGTAGCCACCAGACGCCGCCACGTCACCCATGGACGCGACCACCGGCTTCTCCTTGCGGAGGGCCACGATTTTTTTCCAGATCAAGTCCGACGCAAAGGCCGACCCTCCGGGACTATCCACACGGATAATGACCGCCTTGATCTTGTCGTCCTTCTGGACCTCGTCCAATATTTCGATGAAATCCTCGGAGGCGATTTCCTCCGAGTTTTGCAGCCCCAAGCCGCCGCGACCGGACGAGCCCAGGGAGATGGGCCCCACCGCATAAACCACAGCCACCTGGGGGAACTTGCTGGTGGCGCTGCTTGCCGGCGTCGGGCTACGATCCATCTTGTTCATCATGGACAAAAGGCCAAACAGGCTGATGTCGTCTCCGCCACTGCGGCTGTCCTTGTTGTAGTCGCCGCTGTCCGTGATCTTTTGGCCGGCCTTTTTCAGTTCAGCATAAATCTCGTCCGCATACGCAATGCGGTCGATGAGCTTCGAATCCAGCGCCTGCTGCGGGTTGGCGGGGCCGCGATTGATGAGCGCCTCCGCCTCCTCACGGGTCACCTTTCGGGACTCGCTGATGGTAAGGATCATCTGCTCGAAGATATCGTCCACAATCTGCGTGATGTTTTCCCGCGCCGGGGAGGTGTAGTCGTCCTCGGTAAACATCTCGCCGTAGGATTTATATTTGCCAATGTGGACAATGTGGGCCGTGACGCCGACCTTCTCCAACAACCCGCGAAGGAAGTAGGCCTCGGCCTTCGCCCCGTAAAGCATCAGATCCCCGCTGGGCGGCAGCACCACCTGATCGCAGGCCGTGGCCACGAGGTAGCTGATCTGGGAATCATCCTCGATGATCCCGATGGTCTTCTTTCCCTTGTCGCGGGCCTCGCGGATCGCCGTGCGAAGTTCCTGGGCCATGCCAAGGCCCAGCTCCGAGCCGGTAAGACGGACGATGATGGTCTTGACGTCCTTGTCGTCGCGGGCGCGCCGCAGAACGTCGAGGAAGTCCTTCAGCGACTTGGACTTTTCACCGAACAGGACCACATTGTCCCCGCGCTCCTTGATCTGCCCCGTAATCCTCACCTCAAGGGCGAGATTTTTCGGACCAGCGGCCGGCTTTGCATCGGCCTTGGCAATTTCCACGGAAATCGTGGATGAGGCGTCCGCGGTTTTCGCGGCGGCAGCCTTTTGCTTTTCTGTATCAGTGGTCTTATCGGCGGCGGTGCTGGTGGCCGCGATCTTCGCATTGGCAGCCTTTCGCCCTGATTCGGGTTTCGAGGTTGCAGCAAATGCGGATGTGCTGACAATTAAAATAATGGCGGTAATACAACGAACTAACATGACATCTCCTAAGGTTGGGCTTGGGGTCCCAGATGGCCGTTGCCGGCTGCGTTGGGGGTGACGGGGCAAATCATGGCGATTTCATTGCAGTTGGGATACTTCAGGCACTTGATGCACTCTCCCCATACCTTATGGGGCAGGGTGCTCCGATCCACAACCTTGAAACCGTACTTTTCAAAAAACTCCGGCTTGTAGGTGAGCGCAAACACGCGCCGCAACCCCAGCTCGCGTGCGTCCTCCAGGCAACGGGTCACGATCATTTTGCCCAATCCCCTGCCCTGGGCCTCGGCGGCCACGGCCACGCACTTCAGCTCGGCGAGGTCGTCCCACGTGACGTGGATGGCGCCCACTCCCAGCAGCTCGCCGTCCTCCTCAACCACGACGAAGTCGCGGATGTTCTCATAGAGTTCGTTCATGCTGCGATGGAGCATTTCATTTTTGTCCGCAAAACCATTGATCATTTTCTGGAGTCGGGGCACGTCGTTGATGACAGCCTTGCGAACGGTGAGTTGGGTGGCGGTGGTCATGGGTTCAGGGCCTCCCGCAGGGCACAGCAACACATTCCCGGAGCACCGCCAGGGGAAGAGACTGCGGCAGGTTGCCTGATGCGTAAGTCATGACCGTAATAACCCGCATTTACACGCCGTGGATTTCATCATTCAGGGCTCACATCTGCGCCCGAATCGCGTCGACGACATCCATTCCGCGCCGCGCCGCCTTCACATTGTGAACCCTCACGATGGACGCGCCATTGAGCACCGCCGCGGTACACGCGGCGACCGTCGCCTCCTCGCGTTCCTCCACAGGCAGGCCTCCCGTCACCGCGCCAAGAAAACCCTTGCGCGAAACCCCGATGCCGATGGGCCGCTGCAGCAGGCGCAGATACTCCAGGCTGGCCAGGATTTGCAGGTTGTGTTCCACTGTTTTTCCGAATCCTACGCCCGGGTCCACGGCGATTTGTTCCTCCGCCACCCCGTATCGGATCGCGAGATCCATCCGCTCCTTGAGCAGGTCCTTGATCTCCACGATCACGTCGCCGTAAACCGGATTTTCCTGCATGGTGGCCGGTTCGCCCTTCATGTGCATCAGCATCAAGCCGGCACTGTGCTCCGCGCACAGCGACGCGATTTCCGGGGAGCGACCAAGCGCGTACACGTCATTGATGATGTCCGCCCCGGCCGCCAAAGCTTCGCGCGCAACATCGCCCTTGTAGGTGTCCACGGAAATGATGGCCTCGGGGGCCTGACGGCGGATTATCTTAAGGACGGGAATCACCCGGGCGATCTCGGTGGCAATGTCCACCGTCTCGGGCCTGCCGGGCCGCGTGCTTTCGCCGCCGATGTCCAGGATGTCGGCGCCATCCGCCAGCATCTGCAGGCCGGCCTCCACGGCGACATCCGGATTCAGGTTCTTCCCACCGTCGGAAATTGAATCCGGCGTCACGTTCAGGATTCCCATGACCGCGGTCCTTGCAGACAAGTCCAACTGGCGCGAGCGCACGCGCCACAGCGATGCGCCCATCAATGGTCTTTGACCGGTGGCCGGTACCGCCACATGTCCGGATACAGCCACCACCGCTTGCCCGCGGCCTGCTCCACCGGGCCGAAATAGTATTTCAACGCCATCGGCGTTTCCTTGCGCATCAGGTAATGATCTGGATGCCGATCCCGCAGGAAGAAAATCCAGGCCCGGGCCAAATCTTCCTGTTTAAGCGAATCATACGCCGCAGCCACATTGAAGATGGCGTCGCCGGCTCGCGGATGATCGGGAAACAGCTTGAGAAACTTTAGGAAGATCGCCGCGGACTCCTTGTAGGACTGCCGCGTGGTCAGAAAGCCTTCGGCACCGACCAGATACATGCAAAGCGGCGCATAGACCGTGTCCGGGTAATCGTTGGCCACCTTTTTTGCGGCCGCCACCACGGCAGGATCTGCCGGGTCCACCACATGAAGCGCCAGGGCCGCCTTCGGGTTGTTGATCAGCTTGAAGGCCTCGGCGTTGCGGCCCTCCGGCTCCGTCACGGTAATCCGAATGGGCGGTAGCTCAACCGCAAAGCGCTGGATTTCCCGAATCAGGCCAAAGGTAAATTTGACGCCCACATAGTAATCCCCCGGCTTTGAAAACACATAGCCGTTCGGGCTCTTCTTATCATAGAGCACGGGCACAATATAAGACGATGACTCGCCAATATCCAGATTCAGCTCTGCGGTGGGATGGCGGGCGGACTCCTCGTTGGCGGTATAGCGATACGGCAATTCCCCGGGAGGCCGGACGGTCACCGCGATGTCCGCGTCGTCCGAAAGGAAGAACGAGGCCTGAAGCGTCCCGACCCGCAGGGCCGCACTCAGGCTCTTGGCCGTGATCTTCACATACAGGGGTTCCCCGACCAGAAGCTTCACCCTGTCGAGTTGCACGGTGACTTCCGTGCCAAGATAGACCTCCTTGACAATCTGGGCCCGGCACACGGACGCCCCAAATATCGCGAGGCACACCAACGCGGCCCGCGCACCCAGCCACACAAGATTCTTCATTCGGTTCATCATCTTTCCCGGTCTAAGCAAGCATCATTCCATGTCCGCGCCCGAAGGCGGCGGTTTCTCGGCAAACTTCACATATAGGAAGTAATTCAGGGCAATCATGAGGGCCGTGACCACACCAAAAATCGCCACATTCACGAAAAGCCCCAGGACGCTGTCCAAACCCCAGTGGTCCGCCACAGCATTGAACACCTTCCACAGGAGCAAAAGCAGCGGCCCGGCGATAAATGCCTGAATCCAATGGTGGCGATGGCGACGCACGGCCTCGCGGTGGCGCACCACCCGGTAGGCCAGCCCCAGCGCCACCGGAATGCCGATGGCGAGCCAGACCAGCACCCGGTCCACCAGGCCCGTCCGCTCCATTATCTCAAAAATACTTTCTTCCATGTCGCTCTTTTGCTGGAATAGCAGTTATCAAAAGTCATTCCTGAACCCAACAAATGACGCACTCAACGCCGAAATTCGCCCGAAGCGCCCGGCCAACGCTGCTTAACGCGGCGGTCACGGCCGTGTTTTTCCTGACATTGGTCATGGCACTGTACGAGCTGGATGGTCAGCGCTACCATTCGGCCAAGACTGTCATCGTTCGCGAGAATTTCGACGATATTTTCAACCTCCCGGACACGCTGCGCAATTATACCCACGATGCTTACTACGGCGCACCCGATGGGCGTGAAGGGGCGCTCAAGTCGCTTCGGAAGGAGGTGGCCGCCCTCCTCTCCGGTCCCACGAGCATCTATCGGGTCACCCTCACCGGTCCCAACGGAAACCTCGTTTTCGACGAGGAACAGCC
>JAIBAT010000017.1 GCA_019695055.1 Candidatus Sumerlaeaceae bacterium
AGATGGCGCGCGAGGTTATCGCCAGCGGCGCCGCCCGCGCCAAGCTCGATGAATTCGTCCAATTCACGAGAAGTTTTTCATGAGCGACATCCTCAAGCGAATCCTCGCCGTCAAGTGCGAAGAAGTGGCCGCCGCCCAGGCAAGGCGATCCCTGGCCGAGGTGCGGGCGGAGGCCGAGGCCCAGTCCCCGCCGCGCGGCTTTGTCGCGGCCCTGCAGGCCCGCATTGATGCCGGGCATGCGGCGGTCATCGCCGAGATCAAAAAGGCCAGTCCTTCCAAAGGCTTGCTGCGGGCCGACTTCCGCCCGGCGGAGATCGCCGCCGACTACGCCGCCCATGGTGCCGCCTGTCTCTCGGTGCTGACCGACCGCGATTTCTTTCAGGGGGCTCCCGAATATCTCCAGGCCGCCCGGGCTGCCTGTAGCTTGCCGGTGCTGCGCAAGGATTTCATGGTCGATCCCTATCAGCTCTACGAGTCCCGGGCCATGGGCGCGGACGCCATCCTGCTGATCGCTGCCTGCCTGGATGACCTCAGGCTGGCGGAGCTGGCCGGGCTCGCGCGGGAACTGGGTTTGGACATCCTGCCCGAGGTGCATGACCGGGAAGAACTGGAGCGGATACTGCCGCTGGAGACCCGGTTGATCGGCATCAACAATCGGAATCTGCGCAGCTTTGAAACCAGGCTGGAAACCACCCTCGCCCTGCGCGAGCTGGTGCCGGCGGACCGCATTCTCGTTACCGAAAGCGGGATCCATCAGCCGGAGGATGTGGCCTTGATGCGGCGTCACGGCGTGCATGCGTTTCTGGTCGGCGAGGCCTGCATGCGGGTCACCGAGCCGGGTCGGAAACTGACGGAATTGTTCGGCTAAGGGCGGCCAAGCCGTCCGGGACAAGGGAAGTCTCGGATCTGAGCGACTCACCGCGAGTCAGCACGATAGAGTCTTTAGTTCAGAGTGGTGGGAGGCCAGCTCCCAATTCGCCGCTGAGAACAGGCTTCAAGAGGAAACCAGCCTCAATCAGCCTTCCGGGCATCGACAGAAAACGGCCATTTTTCCTTCTTTTTTTGAGAACAATATCTCTTTGGTAACGGCATTGTTCTCGAATAGAGAACGAAAAACCGGGCTAAAACGCTCCTGCCCGGAAAAGATGCGGCCTAGGGTGCAATAGGCGTAGCCGTATTGCACCGAAGGGATTGGCATGGCATGCGGCGCAATACGCTTCGCTATTGCGCCCTACGCGAGCGGCAATCCGTTCCGGGGTTGTCATGCCGAACGGTGTGAGAAATCTTGAGATCATCTGGAAGCCGGATTTCTCCCCCGCTTCCTCGCCAAGCTCGGGGCGGGGTCGAAATGACAACAGCCCGGGGGTCAACCCCAGGGGGTAGGCGTCGGATCCGCTCGTTCTTAAAATCCTCCTTGGGAACAGCTGTGGCGGAAGCCCCTGTTTCGCGTCGCCGTGGGCAAGCCGGAGCTTGCTGGACAGGGTTCCCAAGCTGGAGCTTGGCAACCGCAGAAACGCCTGGTTAGGTTTCTGGCCGTCGATGCAGATCTTCAAAGCTCTTTACCATTCCAAGTAGTGCTTTGAGAGAATGGTTCTCATGCTCTCGGTACCATAGTTCTGAGCCGTCCTGAAACTCTTCGTAGATGGGCAGCAGCTCCGTTACTCCCACAAACCCCCATTTCCCGTCTACGCCCTCGGACCCGCCCTTATAGGGTGTCGAGTCTGGGCAAACCAAAGCCGGGATTCTCGAAAATGCGTGGGAAAGGCTTTCCGCCTTGACGAGTATGGTGTTTTCCCAGGCGTAGCACAGGGCTTCCGGGTCGTCTCTGAGGGGATCCGATATTTCGATGAAGCGAATGATATAGGACGCCATGTACCAGCCAGTCGGCGATTGATTTGCGTCGTGCATCTCGGGGCGTTCTTCGATGAATCTGCAGGGCCATATTGTGATTGGTGGCTGCCGCCTTAGATGGAGCGTCATCACGCCATGGTCAGCGGTGTCGGAACCAAAAGGCTATAACCAGCTCAGCGTTTATTCGAAACCACGATCACGATGGGCTTCGAGTGATCGCTCTTCGTTGATTTGCTTGAGTAGACTGTCATTGATTCTCTGTGCCACAGAAGATACACGCGGGTCTTGGTCGTTGATGAACTGTTGTATCAACAGACGTCGTTCTTCCAGAAGGTCCGCCAACGAACCCGACCAAGAGCAGGGGATAAACTGTGACTCGAAACTCGCAAATACAGCCGCCCGATCAGGCGCTGCGTGCAAGAGGACCAAGGCAAGCTCCGTCCAGACCATGAGCTCCTTTTCTTTTTTGAAGGCCGGAATTGCCCGGGCAAGCCGTGGGTAACGAACTTCTGGGTCCGTCTCCGCCCAATCCAGCAAGGTTTGCGTCGGAACACGATCAAGCGGCCTACGGTCCCTGATATCGTCGAGAAACAACTCATCCAACCACTCTTCCTTGGTTTCCGGCCCGAGCCAGATATCCAAAGCCGTTGTCGGATGGAGATCCAAGATCGCCTCGATCACACCGTTAAGCTCGTCGCCTATGAAAGGAACACTTTTGCCGCGTTCTCTGACTCGCTCACAGAGCACTATCGTTGCTTCGATACCGTCGGGACCGATAAGGCATCGCATCGCGATTTGCTTCAAGCAGTGACCCCAAGCCGGTCTTTTTTCATCCAAAGGGCAGCTTTTCAGCAGCTGTTGACCACAGTCGATAAGACAACCAGCCGTAGTCATTTGGTCGCCAGGCTGGCCGTGAAAGTGCATGGACAAGATTTCAACCGCAGTCATCCAGCCGTCCGGCAAGGCGGCGATTCCCAGCAGGATACGGCTGAGGTCGCAAGCCGCCATGGCTTCGGTAGTTCTCCCATAGGCCAAGGGCGAATAAGCCTGTGCCGGTGCCACCGCGTATCCAATCGAATCCAGTAACCTTTGCACACCGGCTTGATCAACACCAACCGACAGCTGCAGAAAGGGAAAAACCGGCGCCAGGATTGGGTCACGAATAGCGTTCCTCAGCAAGGCATCGACCAGCGCCCGGTTTTTTAGGCCAATTCCCCGAAGAAACCCACCCAGCAAAGATGGATTCCGTTGAGAATCCTCGACCTCCTGGTAGCGTTGGACGAGATAACGCCAAGCGGCTGAGGCATCAAGAACCGTGTCTGCAAAGCCTTCACCAAAGGATGTCGCCTGGTGGGCATTGGGGCCGAATAACTGTTGCCAAAGGTCACCGAGCACTTCAGGTGTCTTACCGACTTCTCGCCCAAGTTGCCTGGCTTGGTCGATGACCGCTTCAAGCCCCTGCATATATTCTTCACCGGTTTCCCAGTGTCCGGTATCCGCGATTCGGTAAGCCGGAATCAACACACAGCTGCGGATCTGATCACATAAGCCATTCGGTCCCAGTCGGGCTTCAAGCCTTCGCAAGCGAGTGACGAGGCTGGCTTCCATCCGCTCGGCGTCGAGACCAAGTGTCTGACGAACCGCCAACCAACCCTCGGGCCAGTGTTCCTCTGTCCCGACGGCGATTGCTGTTTTCTCCAGTTGGTCGAAAGCATGGCCAAAGCACCAGATGTCGCGGAAGTGTTCTGCAATGAGATGGCGTGCCTCCGCCCGATGAGGGGAGGAAGAGGTTGCCAGACGTCGTGCAATCTCCAGCGCACCGCCGTACCAATCCTGGTACTCGGCGCTGGTTCGCGGCCACCAGCCATAATCGACAGCATGGGCACCAAAGGAACAGTCATATGACGAGCTGAAATATCTGGCATGGAGCAACCCCTTGAGCGCGATCATGCCGACTTTCTGGGTCTGGTTGTCGGTTGACGACAGCCATTCTTCGACGACCTCCCGACGTTGCTGTGGGCTCGCCTGCGTCATGGACAACATGGCCCAGAACAACTCTTCAAGCGTCCGGCTGTCCTGGGTTTCGGTGTTCGGGGTGAGTTCCGCCTGGACGAAGCGACTGAGCAGCCACACCGCACGATGGAAGTGCCCGGAAAAATAGGCCAGCTTGCGCAACAGGAACATCAGGGGTCCGCGATGCCGGAATTCCACGGCTGTGAGCTGGCGCACCTCTGAGCTGGAGATGGAGACAAACCGCTCGATGAGATCGAGTGTTGCACCAGGGGCCACGGGTGCAAGATGGTTGATGATATCTATCCCGAGTTGATTCAATCCGCGGAAACTGGCAAAAAAGCCGTCCGTAGCGAGCCAATCCCTGGCAATCGATCTGGCCTGGTCTGAATCGTGCAGATAACTCAGGCGATGGGTGAATGATTTGATTAACCGCCACTTTTCACATTGCCAAAAGGTATTCGCAAGCTGACGCAGCGGTAGATTCTGCAGCGCCCGTTTGGCGAGCCGGTTGGCCAGTGGTTGGGGCAGGATGGCACGCCATCCGCCGCGCGATTGGATGATCTCCCGCCGCTGTAATTCGGCCACGGCGCGGTAGACGGTTCGCTCGTCCAGCCCGGCGAGCTCGGCCAGGAAAGGCAGCTCAGCCGAGTTCCCTTCCATCGTCTTGCCATCAAAGGAATACACCAGGGCCAGCGTCTCAGCCGCTCGCAGCAAGTTTCCATCGCGCTCCTTCTTCTGGTGAAACAGACGTTCGAAAAGTTCCTCGTCGCCCAGGTCCGCCAGATTAGTATCCGGACTGACGTGCTGAGCGGTCAGGATGGCGATCCGTGCATTCCCGCCGGAAAAATCAGCAATCCGCCGACGAATGGCTTGCGACAAGGCTGGATGGCGTCGCTCCAGGATGGATTCAATGACCGTCTCAGAGGCGTTTTGGAGCCGAAAGACATCCGTACCTTCCGGTTTGTCATCCTGGATATCCAGGTCGACGGTGATCAGACTCAGGGGACTCCCAAACTCCTTACAGATCGGTGCGATGGCGTCGTGGGTCTTGCGAGGGCAGTTGTCGATCAGAAGAATGGCGCGCTTGCTTTGGGCAACAAACTGGTTGGCTAGCTGAGTCATGCTCGGCTCAGGAGAGTCATGTCCGATATCCACATAAACGGCCTGGGACGGATCGAGAGGCTGGTCACCGATAGCTGGGTCGAATAGGGCCTCCAGCAACCGAGTCTTTCCGGTTCCGGAGAGACCTGTTAAACGGACGATTCCTTCAGGCTGTGAGAGTATCGATCGCAGACGCGCGATGCCTGCTGAGATTGTGAGCGAGTCGTTCTGAGGATTGTTCAGATCCCGGAACCGGACGGTGTCATCCCAGAAGTAGGTTCCAGCGGCACTATTGGGTGTATGTGACCAGTTAGCGTAAGGTCGCCAACCAGAAAGCCTTTCACCAATCCTATCCCGTAACCAGAGTATCTCGCCGGGGTAGTCGCGCACCCAAGTGGCTATGCGGGTTCTATCATAAAAATCGAGATATATGGCATCGCTGTTCGGGAGGCCGGCGACGGCTGTGCGCATGGCTTTCCGCCGTTCATCTAGCCTGGTGTCGGTGGTGGAATCCTTGGAGCTGACGATTACATAAGCACCGCCGACGGCTGCCAAGTCGCGAATGCTGGGACGGATGCTTGGCGCTTTGGTGCCGCCAGCTTGTTTGACCTTGGGGCGCATCTCCTTGGTGATCTCGCTCTCCGGCATGTTCTGGGCCTTGGATTGGAAGACGGTGTTGGGCCGTGGGATGGGTCCGGAGATGTTTGTATCGGGGGGCAGTTCGATTCGTACGTCAACCCCGCCATCGGCCGCGTCCTGGTTGCCGCCGTAGAGAACCGCAGAGGTCGGGAGACACCGACGCCGCAGCTCGGCCTCGCAGAGACGAGCGATCAATTGCCGCAGGTCTTTATCATCGAGCTGGGCAATATCTTCCGGTGAGATATCGAACAATGAGTGCCGTGCCATGAGCAGTTAGAGTCTGTAATGCAATCCTATCCGGTAAAACCCAGCGTCCGCCTCAGTCGAGGCCTGAGCGGTTTTTTTACGTTCACCCATTGGGTGCGACTCACAATCCCGTTCCTTCTTGTTCCGACCCGTATGATTATTTACCCATTCGAAGTTACCCTGTACTCTTAGCCAGACGCATGATTTCCCATCTGTTGGACCAGATCGACCAAGGAGCTCTGTGATGATCCTGAACCTCCATAAGA
>JAIBAT010000091.1 GCA_019695055.1 Candidatus Sumerlaeaceae bacterium
TTTTCCCGATGCCGGACAGATTGCCTGCGATCGTAAAATCCTGCAGGGGAATCGAAGCCTTGGTGCGCTCCGGATCCACTTTCAGGGTGGGGTCCATCATGACCAGTTTGCCGTCGGCCTCACAGAAGATCAGCCGGGGCACATTCTTGTCCGTGTAGGCAATGGCGAGGTGGGAAATGGGCGTGGCCGCCGCTGCGTAAGGCTGCTTTCCATAGCTGCTGTAGTTGGTAAGGGTGCCCGCGCCGTCAAACGTGCTGACAATCCCCTCCGACGCCCCTGCGAGGTCCATGTAACCGTCGCCGTCAAAATCGCTAACGATCAGGTCGCCGTTGGCGCCGCCGAGGAGCTTCTGCTGGGCGGTTTCGTGGAAGTATCGGGTTGTTCCCGGCTCGTTCTCATACTCCAGGACCCACATATCGCCTTTCGTCGTTCCAAAAGCCAGTGCGGGGCCGTTGTGAAAAAAGTCGCCGACTGCGATGCTGGTCGCAATATTGGTCCCCTCGGGAGCGCGCCAGAAGATGCGCTTATCCGGGGCATTGATGGGGGTCGCCTGAATTGTGCCGGAGGCTGTCCCGATGATGATCTCCGGCACCCCGTCCCCGTTCACGTCGGCTATCGTCGGTGGTCGCGGAATGCGGCCAACCGTAATGACCCGCTCACGACCTTCCCGATCCGTTGACTCCACAAATGCGTTGGGAACAACAAACTCTTCGGTGACGGTCTTGTCCTTGACCGACAGCAAATGGACGCTTCCCGAGTCGTCGCAAACCACCAGCCCGTCCCGGTCGGTCCCGTCGCGCTTCTTCAGCGGCACCACCGAGGGTGCCACCGCTATCCGTCCCGAAATCTTGAAAGTCGCGGCAATTTCCCCGTCCCCGCCGTAAAGGAAGTATACGTTGCCCTCCGAGTCGGCCAGCGCGATGATATTCGCCCCGTTGCCCAGGAAATCGCCAATGACCGGCCCCGTGACGGGATTGTCGGTGAGCTTCTTGCTCCAAACGCGTTTCAGCGTTTTGGAATCATAAACGGTAATGGTGCCATTGGCACCCGTGACCAGAATCTGGCAAATGCCGTCGCCGCGAAGATCAAACGCGACAATCTCGTTGGGATCCCCCACATCGATGCTGGTGCTGTCCACGGACACATCGGCGCGCGCCGGGCACACCAACGCAGCCAGCAGCGCAGCGCAAAACGCAAGCTGCCGCCAACGGCGGAACAGATTGGGGGTGAAAAGGGTCACGTCCATTTAATCTGGTGGAGCCGCATCATAGGGACCCATACGCTGTACGCAAGCGGTTTTCTAACAAAATCCCGTGCTTTCCTTTGACTCCATCAGGCGGCGGAAACTTCACCTGTGGAAATTTCGGGCAATCAATCGCCCTGCGGATTTTTTCAGGACAACCACCATGGCCACACCCGCCAGCATCTCACAAAATCCACAGATCAGAACGGCCCAATACCAGGCCAGAGTCAGCGGAATCTTCAAACCCAGGGCCTGCGATGGCGATCCAGATGTCAGAAATCCGATGAGGCGGGAAGTGGGGCTGCTCTGAACCCAGTTGGTCAGAAAGACCAAAACAGAGTCCGAGAGGACCGATACAGCAAAATAGGCACTAAAACCGATGACAAGGCTTGCGAGGAATTGATACCCAAGTGAAACCGCGTACACGTTAAGCAGCAGGATCAGCGCCGTCAGCGCATAGACCTGCATCGCCGCCGAAACCAGATAAATCCACATGGAAGAGAGGATGAGGGATACCGGCTCATATCCAAAGAAACTCTGGGCGATCCCGGGCAGTGCGCAGGATAGAAAAAACGTCGCAAACAGCACGGCAAAAAACGGCGAGAGGATTCCCGAGGCGGAGAAGCCTGCTAGATGCAATTGCTCAAATGTCCCCCCACGCCGGAACTTGTCAAATTCCTGCGCCGTGATCCCGATCACCACAAGTTCGGTGAAGCTGAAGGCCGTGGCTGCCATGAAGACCAAGTCGTTCGACAGAACGACAAGATTCCATCGTGGGCTCAGCAGCACATAGTTTTTCAGGCAGTCGAGCACCACCGCAAAGGCAATGGCGGCGACCGACCGCCGCCCGAGCAGGCTGCGCCAATAAAACTGCTGCAACTGGCGCCAGAACGGTGTCCGCGAATGCCTGAGGATGCTTAAGATCACGCCGCCACAGCTAACACGTCCCTCGTGGGGCGCAATGCGAAAAGTAGCGTCTTAATAAAGCCGCGTTTTAATTTGACAGTGCCTCAAGTTGTCATTAGTCCATGCAAAATCTCTTCGGGGGCCTTTTCATGAGCGTTCTGACGACATCCGCGGCGTATGCAGGTTCAGTGGTTTTCTTTGGCGCCGTTGCCATTCCGGAGTTTCGCCGTGCCCGCCACAACCCGCTTTGGGAGTACAACCGGAAACTCTTTTTGAAACCTGCCTTCCTCTACGGCTACACGCTGTTCCAGGTGGGTGGGGCACTGCTGACCCTCGTTGGCTCCAGCTACCGGACTAATAGCCTGACAGCCACAATGCTTGTCGTGGCCGCGGCCATGAATCTCATCAGTTTCTTCATTTTGTTTGCCTGGATCTACGAACCATTTCGCCGGGGGCGTGGGGGCTTGTTTCAGGAAACCATTCTCGCGGGTGCACACGTTCAGGATGTCCTCAAGCCATTCCTTTGGATGCTTGTGCTGTATCAGGCGGTGCTTGACCCGGTGCTTGGGCTGCTCGCATCCCGCGAAGTTTTGATGCAGGCTGGCTTTCTTTCCGGTTTTGCGTTGGTACTGTCGGGCGTGATGTATTCCACCGCTCTGAATATGGCCTTCTTTTCCTACTTTGCGAGAAACCACGGACGGTTGCGGACCTTTATTAATGGCGTCTTTGGAACGGGAATTCTGATACTGGGAGGGTCGGCCCTTCTGACTCGCTTGCTGACAGGGCATTGGTATGCGGGGATGTTTGCGGGTAATAGTCCGAATGCCGGAAACACCGTGGCTGTTGATTCGGGGCACTGCACCGGCGTTGTCGCGGTATTGGTTTCTTTGTTATACTACAGGGGTTACTGCCGCACCGGCACTGAAGCGTGGCTGAAGGAATTCAATCGTTAGGGGATGGGGCCTGTTCGTCAGCGCTGCTTAAACGTTTCGAAACACTGATACCCAAACTCCCGCGCCGCGCGAATCTGGTCGGGTTCTCCGAACCAATCCTTCCAGCCCTCCTGCTGCGCGCGCCATTTGCAGTCCCAGACGAAATCAAAAACGTACTCCCCGTCATTCACAGTCAGCGTGCCCACGAAATCGCTGCAACCGCTGTCGGCTTCAACTTGTACATTTCTCACGGCCAAACCGGGCTGATCCTCCAGCAGTTTGCTGATGACCCGCAACACCTTGACCGGCGGACAGCCACGCGAAAACCCAATGATCGGCGAGTTTTTGCCCCCTTCAAGCGCGCCAACCGCCGTTTTGAATTCCTCCGTGGCGGCACTTTGCGCCAGCAATTGCTCCAGATTCTGTATTGTTATCGTCATGGGGGCTCCGACTTATTTTCCTGTCTTTTTGTCCGGTTAAGTGATTAGTCCTTACACCTTGGTTTATTTGAGGGGCATCCCGCGAAGGTCCATGGCCGGTTCTGGTTCCCGGCGATGGCTCGCAAAGCTTAAAGTGGTTGGAGACATGATGGTGGCACCGTTCCTGTTACGTCAGATAGTTTTCGCGAGAAATGCTCGCCCGGGCGCAAGAATCCTGGCAGCGCTCCTCATCGCTTTTGGTTTATGGGCAGCCCCATGGCCCGCCATCGCAGCCAATTCCAAACCCGCGGCAACCGATGGGAAATCCAAGCCGGTTGTCGAAAAAACCGCCACCGCCGATAAGAAGCCGGCTGCCGACGACGACGACTCCAAGGATTCCGACGCATCGAAGTCCACTAAGACAGCCTCCAAGGCTGCCAAGCCCAAACCCACAAAGATCGCGGCCAAGGCTCCCGCCCAACGCGCCGACCCCATTACCACCAATTCACCCCAAACCCTTCCGCAAGCCATGGCAAACGCCCTCCGTGTTGTCTCCGGCGCTTCCCGTTGGGGTGTTAAAGTAATACTTTTGGAAACCGGTGCCAGTCTGTTCGACACCAACGGCAATGGCCTCTTCGTGCCTGCTTCGAACCGCAAACTTTTCACCGGCGCCCTGGCCCTCGACCAGCTTGGCCCGGAATTCCAGTTTCGCACCTACCTCTACCGGACCGGCAACATAACACCCGATGGTACTCTGGAGGGCAACCTCGTGATCCGACCCCAGGGCGACCCCACTTTTTCCAATCGTCTCGCCAAGGGCGCGCCGGAGGACTGGATCTACCGTGACTGGGTCACCAAGTGCCAGGCTGCCAATATTAAGAACGTCACGGGTGAACTCATCGTGGATTGCCAGGACTGGAATCTCAATGACCTTGCACCCAAAGGCTGGGCGGCTCGAATCCAAAACGACTACTACGCCCCCCACACCAGCCCCCTCACGCTGAATGAAAACCTGCTGGAGTTCAAGGTTCGCCCCGGCGAAAAGGGGAAGCCAGGCATCATAGATTTTGTTCCTGCTGCCGTTGGTTACCCCGTCATCAACCAAACCGTTACCGGTACGGGGCCTGTTGGAGTTTTCATAAAGCGTTCGCCCGAAGGTGCCATTGTCATCAGCGGCAATCCGCCAACCAAGAACACCGACAAGATCTACTCCCTGCCGGGCGACAACCCTGCGCTCTTTGCCGCCGCGGTTTTTCGCAGCCACCTGCTGGCCGCCGGCATCACCGTCAAGGGCGCCCTCCGCATCTCCACCCAGAAAAACGCCGTACCGGCACCCACCGCCGAAAACGTTGTGGCTGTCTATATATCACCACCCATGCGCGAGATGGTGAAAACCATGATGAAGGACAGCAATAACCACTTCGCCGAGCAACTCTATGTCGCCGTTAGTGCGGTCAAGACCGGCCGCGGTGGCTACAGCCAATCCAAGGCCATCGAGCAGCAGTTCCTCCAGCGGGCGGGAGTCAACACTCGCGAATGCAACTTCGAGGATGGCAGCGGTCTCTCGCTCCAGAACAAGGTTTCACCGACCCACGTCTGCCAGTTGCTGGCCTATATGCGTCGCCACGACGCGGCCTCGGCCTATTTTGATTCGCTCCCCATCGCGGGGCGCGATGGCACGCTGCGCCGCCGCATGCAAAACGAAAACGTGAACCAGCGCGTTCACGCCAAGACCGGCTATGTGAATCAGGTCGTCTGCCTGTCCGGCTACCTCACACTGCAGCCCAGCGCCACACTGTGCTTTTCGTTTCTCGTCAACGATGTGCGAACCGGCACCGATGCCATCAAGGGCACCCAGGACCGCCTGTGTGAAATCCTCTCCCTACTGCAGCTCTAAATGAAAGCTGCCCTGAAGAGCACGGGTATCGTGCTGGAGATGATCAAATTCCAGCACACCCTGTTCGCCCTTCCCTTTGCCCTCGCCGGGGCAATCCTGGCCGCCGGCGGCCTCCCGGACGCTCGGACCTTCCTTTGGATCATAGCCGCCTGCGTTTTTGCCCGCACGGCGGCCATGAGCTTTAACCGTTGGGCCGACGCCGGACTCGACGCACGCAATCCCCGCACGGCGACTCGCGCCATTCCCGCCGGCCAGCTTTCCGGTGGTTTCGTTTTGTGCTTTGCCCTCATCAACGCGGCGCTGTTCGTCTGGGCCGCCGCGATGCTTAACAGTCTCGCGTTCTATCTTTCCCCCGTCGCCCTTGTCGTGCTGCTGGGTTACTCCTATACAAAGCGTTTCACCTGGATGGCCCATTTTGTCCTCGGCCTCGCCCTTGGCATTGCCCCCATCGGCGCCTGGATCGCCGTCCGCGGCAGTCTTTCCATCGAACCACTCCTCATGGGTCTCGCCGTCCTCGTCTGGACCGCCGGCTTTGATCTTATCTATGCGTGCCAGGATATCGAGGTTGATTCCCGCGAAGGCCTTTACTCCATCCCCTCGCGATTTGGCGCCAAGCTCGCCCTTCGGTGGTCCGGATGCCGCCACATCGCCTGC
>JAIBAT010000153.1 GCA_019695055.1 Candidatus Sumerlaeaceae bacterium
GCTCGCCGCGAAACTTTTTATCCGCTTCCGACGTGGCTACCGTCCCGCCCGCTGGGACGACCCGTCTGCCTCTGGTAGGGCGGGCACTCCGCTGCCCGCCGAACCGTCCACCCTCGGTGGGGCGAGCGTCCCCGCGAGCTGTTCAGTTCCCGAAAACTCCGCCCGCGAAACCAGGAACTCGGAACACGGAACCGAATCCTCATCCGTCCCCCTCTCCGCATCCGATGGGGAGAGGGCCGGGGAGAGGTGCTCGCCATCCTTACTCCTTCCTCCTTCCTCTTTAGCCCGTGAAGTGGCCTCGCCTACTTCACCGGGCCGCCCTTCGCCCTTCGTCCTTCGTCCTTCGTCATTTAAGCCCTCGTCCTCCACTACACCCAACTCCCTACTCCCTACTCTCTACTCTTCTTTCCCCTTGGCTCTCCTGACCGCCCTGATCCTCGCCTATTGCCTCATCAGCGCCCTGAATGCCCGCGCCACGTATGATTGGTCCACCGGCAGCCTGATCTATCGCGATTGCCTCCGCTGGTTGCCGCACAGCTACGATGCGCCCAGCACCTGGCGCGCGTTCTGGAATTACCTCGCCCTCGCGGCCTTCTTTTGGTCCCTGCGCGACTGGCTCCTCGGCCGCACCGCCACCGAAGCCCGCAACTTTCAACTAACTAGCTCTGACCTCTGTCCTCCGTCCTCTGTCCTCCGCCCTTCGCCCTCAACCCTCCTTCCTCCTTCCTCTTTAGCCCGTGAAGTGGCCTCGCCTACTTCACCGGGCCGCCCTTCGTCATTCGTCATTCGTCATTCGTCATTTTCTCTGCCCTCCCGCCTCCGCTGGCTGCTCTGGTTGCTCAGCCTCAACGGCGCCTTGCTCGCCGTCGAAGGCATCGCCCAACGCCTTTCCGGCACCAACAAACTCCTTTGGTTCATGCCCACCCGCTTGAACCGCGAAGCCCTGTCGCAATTCGGCCCCTACGCCTACCGCTCCAACGGCGCGCAATACCTCAACCTCATCTGGCCGGTCGCTCTCGGCTTCTGGTGGCACCTGCGCCACGAAGCGCGCCGTCGCCGCACCGCCACCGCCCGCCGCTCCGCGTGGCTGCATCACCTGCTGTTGCCTTGCATTCTGGTGACGGCCGCCGCCCCGATTATTTCCACGAGCCGCGCCGGCGCCATCGTCGCCATCGTCCTCGTCCTCCTGGCCGGCGGACTCCTGATGTTTGCCATGCGGCGACGCCATCCGTTGACCCGCTTTTTCACCGTGCTCTTTCTCTGCGCCGTCTTTGCCGTCGGTGCCTACGTCGGTGGCGACCAATTGCTGGAACGGATGGGTGAATTCGAGGTCAATTTCGCAGGCCGCGAAGCCAGTTACGACATGGCCCGTGATATGGCGCGCGACTACTTGCTTTTCGGCATCGGTCCCGGTGCTTTTGCCCCCATGTTTCAATTCTACCGCTCCTCCCTTGATGACTATTGGCCGGCCCAGCTCCACAACGACTGGTTGGAAACCCGCATCACCTTCGGCTGGTTCGGGTGCGCGCTGATCGCTTTGGCGTTCCTGGCGAATCAGGCCCGTGCCTTCCTGCCCGGTGGACTTGCAATCCGTTGGCCGCTGGCGGCGTTCATCTGGCTCGCCCTGGCCGGCTGCCTCCTGCACGCCCGCTGGGATTTCCCTTTCCAGATATATTCGATTCTTGGTCTGTTCGTGATCTTGTGCGCCGTTCTCTCGAGTTTTTCCGTGCGCCCCACGGCGGCCCCCTAACTGTTCATGGCCCCGATCCGCCAACGATTCACTACTCGCTATTCGCTACTCCCTACTCACGCCGCACCACTGTCCTCCGACCTCGGACCTCGGCCCTCGTGCGCTTCGCGCTGCGACCGCACTAGGTAGCCCATCGTGTTCCTGCCGGTTTACGCGAATGCCCCGCGCCGCCTTTGCGAATCTGCGATCACCCTTGTCCCGTCGTCAGACATTTAAATCGAAGCAACCTCAAATTCTAGACTTTAGAAGTGAGCCTTTAATCATGGTAATCCTTTTGCATCGGCAACGTCGATGAAGTCATTACTCTACCGCTTTTCGCCCGGTTTTCTACGCACAATTTATACGCGCATTGAGTCGTCGCCGCTCGGTTATCGATTGGCACACGGGGCATTTTGGTCGCTTAGTGGCGCGGGGATCTCCAGGGGGCTGACTCTGATTTCTTCCATGGTATTTGCCCGCATCCTCGGGCGACAGGATTTTGGCAAGCTCGGCATGATCCAAAGCACGGTCGGGATGTTTGGTAACTTTTCGGGTTTGGGACTGGGTTTGACCGGAACCAAGTTTGTCGCTGAACTTCGTCAAACCGACCCAATAAGAGCCGGACGTATTATCACGCTGGCCGGCACTATCGCCGCTGTTACTGGGCTTCTGTCAGGTGTGATTCTCTTTTTCTTGGCTCCCTGGATGGCTGCAAAGACATTAGCTGCGCCCGACCTTGCCGGATATCTGCGTATCGCCTCCTTGTTGCTGCTATTCGGAGCAATTACCAGCGCTCAATCTGGAGCGCTCTCCGGATTTGAGGCCTTTAAGACGATAGCAAGAGTGAATCTATTTGCCGGAGTGGTGGCGTTTCCAATCATGATTCTAGCGGTTTGGCGATGGGGACTCGTTGGCGCGGTCTGGGGACTTGTCATGAGCCAGGTGATAAATTGGGGGCTTAACGTCTGGGCATTGCGTTCCGAGGCGGCTCGTTGGCACGTGCCGATCGTTTTCAAAAGCTGCTTCCAAGAAATCCGAATCCTTGGTGCATTTTCTCTTCCCGCATATCTGTCCAGTCTCTTATTGGGACCAGCCTCCTGGTTTTGTGCCACGATTCTTGCGCAACTGCCCAATGGTTATGAAGAGCTGGGTTCCTTCAATGCTGCCAACCAGATGAGGCTAATCATACTGTTTCTGCCAAACGGGATTATCGGCAGCGCCTTGCCGGTCATGACCGACCTTTACAGCCGGGGTGAACACTCGTCCTTGAAGAAGCTCATACTTACCAATCTCAAGTTGAACTCAGCCATCACCGTTACGAGCGCCGCGCTCGCCATCTCCCTGGCGCCGCATATTATGGCCGCGTATGGCAGCCGATTCGTCGCGGCGAGCGGTTTATTGGTTATTCTCGCTACGGTTTGTGTTGTGGACTCGGTTACGAATGTTTTTGCCTATTGGTTGATTGGCACAAACAGAATCGGCACTCATCTGGCATTTCTTGTGTTTTGGGCGGTGACGCTAATTGTCTCCTCATCCCTTCTCGTTCCGCGGGTCGCGGGGAAAGGGCTTGCTCTGGCGTATTTGATCGCACAATTGCTCTACGCAGTGGTGCTGGTCAGCTTCTACCTGGTGCGGTTTGATCGCAAATCCGCTGCCGTGACATGACGGACCGAGCCGACCCTGCGGGCCGGTCCTGAACGCTATACTGCTAAGAGTTCATGCTAAAAAATACCGCAAAAGCCATCGTCAATTCCGGGCTGCGCCCGTTCGGGTTGCAAATTCGCAAATGGCGGCGCCCGAGCCACGACCGTTACGAGCAATGCCTAAGACTTGCGATGGGCCATGTCGCGCGGCCATTTGCCATCGATATTGGCGCGCATGAGGGGCAGAGTTCTGCCGGGATTCTCGAGTTGTTTCCGCAAGCCAGAATCCTCGCGTTTGAACCAGCCCCGAAGACATTCCAAGCCCTCCAAAAGTGCGCATCCGCTAAAGGCTTCGAAGCTTTTAATCTCGCGTTGGCCGATCGCGAGGGGGAGATGGAATTTAACTGCTTCGATAGTTCACAATGTAACTCTTTGCTGGCTCCAGTATCGACTGTCAACTCGGTGATCGCGGGTTTGAGGCAGGAGCCGGTGAAGGAACTGGTGAAAATCTCTACCTTGGATGGACTTCTGAACGCAAGGGGGTTAAGCCAAACGCCGGTGGATTATTTGAAGGTTGACGTCCAGGGATTTGAGATGCCTGTCTTGCGGGGAGCGGCGAAAACCCTTCAATCCACACGCAATATTCTCATCGAGGTATCTTTCTGCAAAGCATATCAAGGCCAGTGCCTTGTTGATGAAGTTTGCCACTTCCTGCGGGAAGCTGGCTTTGTGCTTGGAATGACTATCGGTTACCTGCCAGCTGATGATTTTGACGAACTCGTATCTTCCGACTTTTTCTTCACAAGGAAGGATTAGTGCTTCAAGGCAAGCTTGCCCGTGAAGGCCGAACTCGGTGAATCCGAAAATTCTATACCTAGCTCCTGGCAATCCCGTGGATGGTGCGCCACACCCATTCATGCCGGCATATTGGCTCAGGTCACGTGGTTATGATATCCAGATTCTCTGCCAGAGCGACCGTGGCGCTTTTGAAGAGAGAACTGTTTTGGGAATTGTTCAAGTTAGAGGCCTGCCAGGCCAAGGCATTCGTTTTCAGGCAGGGTTAGTCCGAGAGCTATTTCGACAACGTTCTCGGCGCAGGAGTGATATGGTTTTTTATGTCCATGGCCATGTGGTTACACCGGCAGCAAATTTTGCTCTGGTGGGGGTGCCGCGCCAGCGGATTATTTATCACACCCAGGACTTCATT
Organism: Candidatus Sumerlaeaceae bacterium; assembly: GCA_019695055.1. GTDB lineage: Bacteria > Sumerlaeota > Sumerlaeia > Sumerlaeales > Sumerlaeaceae > JAIBAT01. The sequence goes on from JAIBAT010000153.1 coordinate 4,580, forward strand.
GAGCCCGGACGGCACCCGCACTGGGAATTGTTCGAGCGACGGTTTGCGCGGCGTGCGGGCTGGGTCATCAGCAATGAAGTCAATCGTGCCCGGGCATTGATGAGTTGCTACGGTTTGAAGCAGATGCCGAACGTAGTTCCCACGGCATTGCCAAGGAACTGGCCCCGGCCAGATCGCAATCCGGAACTACGCAAGAAGATACTGGCGCGCGTGGGCCGGCAGGATGTCGAAAACTGCCGACTTATCATGCATGAAGGTGGGTTTGCGCCCATACGCTGTGGCCGGCAACTCGTGGAAGCGTTTCGGCTGCTGCGGGAGGATTTTCTTTTGGTGTTCACCGGCATGCGGGACGGCAGTGAGGCGCGACTAGCATTGCAGCGAGTGGCCAAGGAATTGGGATTGGAAAAGCGCATCTTGGTTTTGGAGCGCCTCGATTTCCCGGATTTGATGCTACACACCGCGTGCTGCGACGCCGGCATCCTGCTTTATCCGAACGATGGCATCGGCAACTTCTATCAATGTCCTGGCCGGTTGACGCATTATCTTGGATGCGGTCTTCCCATCATAGCGTCAAATTTCCCCGGACTGGAGCTATTGACCCTAAAACATAATCTGGGCGCGGTCTGTGACCCGCAGTCGCCCGCGGCGATTGCCGCAGCCATCCAAGCAGTGGCTGGTAGAAAACGGTCAGACTTGGATAGTCATGCGGCTAAGTTGAAGCAACTCGCTCGTGGTGAATTGGCCTACGAGACTCATGCCGGCCCGATTGAGGACATCCTTAAGTCGGCAGGAGCTGCAACAACACTGTAGGACGCAGCTGCAAAAAAGATGGAGCGTCTGACCTGTGGCTGGAAAGATATTGAGGGACCACCTCGACGCTTCACGTAACATTATGAGAAAACTGATGGCCAATTTGGTGGCGCGGGCTGGACAACTCCCATTGGCTGGAAAACTCCTACGGCGCTTTGCCCGGTCATATCCAGAAGGCTCCGTCGTTGCGATCAGGTGCGGGCGTGCCAAAGGTTTGCTCTGGCGCCGCCACCACCGTTATGTGAACGGGTACTGGGTGGGGGTGTATGAGCTTCCCCTGCAAGAGACGATACATCGCGAACTGCGCCCGGGGCAGACGTTCTTCGACATCGGGGCGAATGCGGGTTTCTTTACGCTGGTAGCCGCCCTTACCGTTGGCCCTTCCGGGAAGTGCGTGGCGTTTGAGCCGCTGCCGGAAAATGCGGAAAGCGTGCGCGAACAGGTTGAATTGAACGGTCTGGCCCACTGCCACCTTGTTCAGGAGGCTGTCACTAACCGATCTGGCCTTGCTGATTTCAGTTTTGATACTGTTGGCGACTCCCAAGCGCACATTGGATCGAGTGGCAACTCCATCCAGGTTCGCGCGACCACACTGGAT
>JAIBAT010000030.1 GCA_019695055.1 Candidatus Sumerlaeaceae bacterium
ACTGGTCCTGGCCAGCCATGGCGGCGTTGGCTTCGCCAAGAGTCTGACTAAAACCAGCGGACGCCAAACTTGTGGCGAGCAAGATAAAAGGGAGCCTGTTGCGCATGTTTTTCCCGTGCCTCTTTTCCAACCAAAATCCCCTGCCCGAACGCAGGTTTGGGCATTAAACACTACCACCAACCACACCCTTTAAGCACGATTCAACAGGAAACCTCCCCCTGCTGGTCGCGAAAATGGCCCCTTTTATCGCTGGGCGACCCGGGTTTTGCCACCCTCCGGAAGTACCCTGCCCACATAGCGCAGGTGCCAGGGCTCCGGCTTGTAACCGGATTCCCCCATGTTCTCCCGGGTATAGGAGAACCGAAAACCGAATTTCTCCGCATTGGTTTGCAGCCAACGCCCCTCGGCGGTGGAGCGGAATGCCTCGCTGAGGACGTATTTCAAGTCGCCATTGCTGATATCCACCGTGGTCCCCAACTGGTGCTCGCTGTATCCCGGTTCCGCGACCCCGTTCTGCTTCGGGCCGTTTTTCTCGATGGCTTCAAGGTAGAGCTTCTTCTGGTAATTGAAGTCGCGAAATCCCGAGAAGATTCGAAGCCGATGCCCTTCCTTCTCGGCCGCCTTTACCATTTGGTTGAGTGCCGTGGCGACCTCCTGCCGCACCTTGATTTCGCGGTTGTCGCGGTCCATCAAGACTTCCCGTGGCAGGGCCACCAAATCGGTGGGGTGGTAGTCTGGGGGCAATGCCGAATCCCTGTCCACCTCCTCCTCCCCAACGGGAAGGTTGCCAGTTTTTCGCGTTTCCAGATTTGCGGGATCGACGCGGATGAAGTACTCGGCCTTGGCCCACCACGACCGCCCGTCGCGTTCGAATTTGATCCAATCAAAATCCGATTCATTTCTTAACCGAGTAAGGGGGCGCACCCGCTCACCTTCGCGGATAACAAATGGCGAGGCTGTCGCAGAATCCGCAGGTTCCTCGTGGGCGCTGAGTTCCGGTTTAATCAGGGTCAACAATGCGCCTTCCTCGGATAGCGCCCCCTCTGGCAGGTAAAGATTTGGCTCCATGGAGGGGGCTTTCGATGCGATGACTGCGGAAGTTGGTTGTTCAACCGCTGTTACGGTGGTTAATGGTTCCGTAACCACCGACATTTCCGCCGGACCCGGTGGTTGGGGAACCGTTGGCGGCACGGCGGAAGGGCCAATGGACTTGGGCTGCGACACGGAAGCAACCACGATGGGTCCGGGCTGCGGAACATTTGGAATTCCCCAGTCCATGCGATCGGCCAACTTCACCTCGGCAAGGCGCTGGTTGTTCGGTTCGGGTTCACTCAATTGGATCTTTGCCTCGGCGGGTCGGGCAGGGGACTGTAACTGCGGGATCAACGCCAGATCCACCCTGGGGGGCGGCTCCAGCGGTGGTACACTGCGGGCCATGGCAGGGGGCAAAGGTGGGCAGGACAGGCGTCCATCCGCAAAACGATTTGTCTCGCTGTCCCTCATGACAAGTAGGGACAGGAGCAACGAACTGCACAGGAATGTGGTTAGCAGCCATTTCATGGTAACAAGGTCACAAATTCCATCAGGGCATTTCCCAATGGCAATGTCCTAATTGGTGTCCAGCCGGATCGGTTTTGTTCCCAATGGCCCCATTCCCACGTGCATTCATTGTCACCAAACAAGAATCGGGCCTGGCTTGTAGGGGAGAGGAGTTTCGCAAAGACCTGGAGGATCCAATGGGGCGTGTAGCCATTGTTTTTGGAGTGTTGCTCATCGGTTTGGGAGTTGCTGGATTCATTCCGTCAAAAGCCATGACAGCCCTCATTCCAGCATGGTTTGGACTGGCAATGGCGATCTGTGGCGTGCTGGCCCTTCGGGAAAGCCTCCGGAAGCACGCCATGCACGCTGCGGCAATGGTTGGACTGCTTGGTGCCGTGGGTGCTGGCGCGATGGGGATTCCGAAACTCATTACGCTGCTTTCGGGTGGTGAAGTGGCGCGCCCGATTGCCGTTTATTCCCAATGCGCGATGTTCGTCCTGTGCGTGGTTTTTGTGGTGCTTTGCGTGCGTTCGTTTGTCGCCGCCCGCCTCGCACGCAAAATCTGAGTGGTGATCACACGGCTTCGTCTGTCTCAGCCTTAAGGATGTCCTCAATGGTCTCGCGGCGGGAAATCAATCGGGTCGATCCGTCCTCTTCCAGCCACACCTGCGGGGCGCGCCCGATCGAATTGTAATTGGAACTCATGGCGTAGCCATAAGCTCCCGCGTCGTGCAGGGCCAGCAAGTCGCCAGGCGACGGTTCGGGCAGGTGCCGGGGGGCCAGCAAATCCGAGGAATCGCGGGTAAACACGTCGCCAGATTCACAAAGCGGTCCCGCCACAACAATATCCTTTTCTGGTGCGGCGCCCCTGGCCGAGTGAACGGTGATCTTGTGGTAGGAACCATACATGGCGGGCCGAATGAGATCCACGAATCCGCCATCAACCATGGCAAAAGTCTGTCCCTGCCCCTTTTCGTTTGTGGAAGTTTTCTTCACATCCGCAACGCGCGTTACCAGGCTCACGGACGGCGCGACAAAGAACCGACCAGGTTCAATTTCCACACGGACATCCCGCCCCACAGCCTTGATCAACAATTCGCGTGCTTCGCCAAACAACGGGCCCAGCGGCGTTACGTCTATCTCTCCCTGCGACTCCTTGTAAGCGTGGGGAATCCCCCCGCCGAGGCTGATGGCCTCCAAATCCGGAAAATCAGTGGCCAGTCTTGCAAATTCCCCTGCGAGACGGCGAAGGTTCGCCAACAGTTCCTCCATTTTGGGGCCACTTCCTATGTGGGCATGGAGCATGACCACCCTCAACCCGGCTTTTCGTGCGGCGTCGGCCGCTTCACCCGCGGCTGAAAGCCAAATCCCATGCTTCGAGCTGGGGCCACCCGTATCGCAGGCATTCACATGGCCGTGGCCAAAACCCGGGTTGACCCGCATGGCAATGGGTCCATTGTACCCGGCGTCGGCCAGCTGGCGCACCATCCCCGGAGAACCAATATTGGGAAGAATTCCGTGGTCGAGAATGACCTTGAGCGCATTGTCGCGAAATACGTCAGCTGTCAGGAGAATGACCGGCGGTTGATTTCCGGCCGGGAAACCCGCACGCAGTGCACGAAGTACCTCATTCCCCGATACCGCGTCGATCCAAATTCCCTGCTCCCGCATTTCCTTGAGAACACGGGTAGCCGACAGGGCTTTCATGGCGTATCGCGACTGGAGGCCGCCCGTATTGGTGATTTCCTTGATGGCGCGAATGCGTCGGCGCAAGGCAGCGGCGTCCACCAGCCAGAAGGGCGTTCCCACCCGGGAGGCCAGGTTGTTGAGCGATTCGAAATTCCAGATTCCAGCGGTGCTTGTGGTCATGATTCCCCATGCCGATTAAAGATGATGTTACGGATATGGTGGGACGGCGAATCGCCCGGTCAAATGGAGAAATCCTAGGCGATTCGTCGGGGGAGCCGAACGTGGTCGTCTACGATGCTTGCTGGCCCCGGAAGTACTCGATGGTTTTCAGCAGTCCATTTTCCAAGGAAACCTGTGGGTCCCACTTCAGGATTTGACGTGCCTTGGTCAGATCGGGCCGACGGCTCTTGGGATCGTCAATGGGAAGGTCCTTCATCACAATCGGTGGCGAGTTCCCGGCCAATTTCTGGATGAGCTTGGCGAAATCCAAAATGGTCATTTCGTATTCAGTGCCAATATTGACAGGCTCCATCTCCTTTGAGTTTAGAAGCCGGAAGATTCCTTCCACCAAGTCGCTCACAAAGCAGAAACTCCGCGTCTGACTGCCATCCCCGAATACGGTTAGCGGTTCGTTGCGGATGACGGAGCCGATAAAACTGGGAACGACTCTTCCGTCGTCGAGGCGCATCCGTGGGCCGTAAGTATTAAAGATGCGAACGATGCGTGTATCCAGACCGTGGAACCGACGATAGGCCATCGTCATCGCCTCGGCGAAGCGCTTGGCCTCGTCGTAGACCCCGCGGGGCCCAATGATATTTACGTTTCCCCAATAGGTTTCCGGCTGAGGGTGGACAAGCGGATCACCATACACCTCACTGGTGGAAGCCAGCAGATAACGCGCCTTTTTTGCGCAGGCCAGCCCGAGGGTCTTGTGGGTGCCAAGGGAACCCACCTTAAGCGTGGGAATCGGCATTCGAAGGTAATCGATGGGACTGGCTGGCGAGGCAAAGTGGAGAATGTTATCCACCTCGCCCTTCACGTAAATGTACTCCGTCACGTCGTGTTGGATAAAGGTGAACTTTGGATCACGAATATGATCAATGTTTGCGATGGACCCGGTGATGAGGTTGTCCATGCAGATGACCCTGTGACCTTCGGCGAGAAACCGTTCGCACAGGTGTGAGCCAATAAATCCGGCGCCGCCGGTGATGAGTGTCGTCGTCATAGTCTTTTAGGGGTCGTCAGTTTCCGAGATCAGTTCAGGGGATCAGACTGCGCGCTGCCAAGGGGTACGGCAACTGGTTTCACCTGCGCCGTCGGACTGGCCCCCTTGCCGCGTTTGGTCGGCGGCGCGGTTGTTTCCGTGGACTTCACCAAAGGCGTGGTGGTGGGAACGTCGCTTTCCGCGGCTTTCTTTCGCAACCAGTCACGTTCTTCGGGTACGGTTCGCACGGTAACCTTGGTGCCTTTGGTGCCTTCAATAGTCTCGGCTACGCCCTTGTTGGTCACATGCTCGATGTAGTAATAGAAGGTTTCGCCCCGGGGGAGTGGAGACTCGGCAAAGCAGTAATCCTTTGGGATGTTCGTGGTCCCTTCCCCGGGAATGATGGACTTGTTTACTTTCACATAGGGTCCGTCCGCATGACGCCCCCGATAGATGTTAAATCCGTAGTTGTCTTCCTGGGTTTCGGTTCGCCAGCGGACCCGCACCCGCCCCGGGGAATTGTCGGGAACCAACCGGGCCAAATCCTCGTCCGAAAGCTGGCCCTTGGGGAGCGGTTCGCACGGGCTCAATTGGGTTTCCAGTGGTCTCTCCGCCGCGGGAGTGGCAGACGTTTCGGCCGCAGTTGCGGTCACGACTGTTGCAGTGGTCACGGCGGTTGGAGTTGTTTCCTCGGAAAATGCGGGTGAGGCCGCGACGACGGCCGCCGCAATCCAAAGTAGACGGTATACTCGCGTTTGCGATCTCAATGGGGCGGGTGTTTTCATACGTTCCATCATAGGGCCGATAGAGGCTTTTCCGGCCGATGACTTGTCAACGCAAAAGCAGGCCGGAAGGCTGCCGATATAAACAGGTTGTCACAAAACCAGCAGGTGCCCCGGAACCGCTAATTTGAGCGTGAACTTCCCGAGGAACGCTTACGCTTGGAAACCTTGGTGGGCGTTGTGACAGTTTCCTTTGGCGTCGGAGTTGCAGTCGGCGCCGCAACTGCCGGGGTGGCAACCGGCGCCACGGCGGATGGAGTCCGAATGACCCCTGCCCGGGTTCCAGTCGTTTGGGTGAATCTGGACCCGGTCGTCAATCCGGTCCGTTGATACGTCGATGGCAATGTCCTTGGGCCCGTTGTCAGGCGGTTTGCCCCGGCGGGAGGTGGCACCACTGGGCGTTTCACGACTTGGGGGACCGAAGTTGCCATGGCGTTGTTTGGTCGCGGCATGGGAATGACTTCGCACTTCAAGCTCATCTGGTAATTCGGACGTTTCGGGTCATTGCTGGAAATCGTAATTCCCTTAACCTGCATCCCGGGATGCCCCATGGTATTGAACCCTCCGTTGAGGTGAGCAAAGCCGCCGGGAGGAATATCGTTCTTGTCCATTGCGACGTTCGTACACCCGCAGGAAGCGCGCACATTGAGAATCTTCAGGTCGCCTTCGCCACGATTGTGAACTTCAACGGAGAAGGTTGTAACTGGCCCCTCGTTGTGGGTTCCGAGGTCGATGGTGTCTGTGGTCACATATATGACTGGCGGTGGGCCGCTGGTTACGGCGGAATCAACCGCCAGGACCGAGCCAGTGGTTTCGGCCTGGATCACTCCGGGCACGAAACTTACGGCTAAAACGAGGGCAATGGCGGGGAAATGGGTTGGGAAAACAAACTTTGAGGGGATAAAAATTTTCATAGTGGAATGGCTTTCAGCACCTACCCGAAATCGAATGCAACGGGAAAATTGTGAGGATTGGGGGCCTTAATTTCCGTAGATAGGCCAGTTATCAACCCGCGTAACCCCAGAGATTGTGACCGGCCACAGTCCGGAGGCAGTACTTTCGCCACAAAGGACCCGGGCCATTTCGTCCTGGGTTCCGGGATGGCTGGAAAAGCCGCAGAAGTAGTTGCTGATAAGAGGGAACTGTGTAATCTGCCACGGGCTACCGAAGCTGACATATACCATTTTAACCCCGGATGCTCTCAATGCCTCAACCAGCAAGACCTGATTGGAGGTCATGGCCGGTTTCCATTCGTACGAAGCAATCACCACGCGGTCATAGGTTTGGGCGTTGGCAACAATTGTTGCCCGCTGCGAGGAGGAAACACTTGTCGAGACGGCTTGTGTTGTGAGCAACGGCAGGCGGGAACCCAACGTATTGGTAAAGTAGCTGGCGGCATAAAGATAGAAGATGGTGGAGCTGGCGTTAAGCGTGAGGCAGTAGACTTTTTGCGTTGAGGTTAATGGCAGGTCCTGCGGTTTTGTGCGGGCGGAACAAATAGCATGTCTTGCCACGACGTCCGCCGCAGCCAGGTTGTCGGGGTGCTGCATTGTCGCTGTCATGGTCGCCACACTATTTGTGGTGGTTTCCGGGATTCCCACCCGGCTCTTAAGGCTCAGGATTCGCCTGACTGAGTCATTGATCCGGGCCATGGGGATGAGTCCACTGGTTACAGCGTCCTTTAACCCGTTGTAGGCATCGTCCAGACTGGGTGGAGTCAGAATAATGTCCAGTCCGGCAAGAACCCCGATCCTGACACCGTCGTATGTGCTCGCTGCCAATTGCACCCCCGCCATGCCAAAGGAATCCGATATGACGGCTCCTCCAAATCCGATCTCGTTCCTGAGAATGGTTGTAAGTGCGTTGCCGGAGAGTGTGGCCGGCCAGGCCGTGGTGCCGGGATCGAGCGCGGTATACCAGACGTGAGCCGACATCACGAGATTGCCATATCCGGCTGGTAGAAGGTCGGCGTATGGCTTTACATGATTCTTCTCAATTTCCATTGTGGAAATGGTGATGGTGGGAAGCGAGGAATGGGAATCACCAGTGGTGGCGCCATGGCCCGGGAAGTGCTTGAATGTGGACAGCAATCCCTCGGAATTCATGCCCTGAACCATTGCCTGGGCCAGTGTTTTCACAAGTTCGGGGTCATCGCTCATGGAACGGATGCCGATAATCGGGTTAATTGGCTCTGTATTGACATCCACGACCGGGGCAAAGGCCATTTGCACCCCGATGGCGCGGCATTCACGTGCTGTAACTTTTCCCTGCTCCATGGCATACGTGGCATTGCGAGTGGCGCCCAGTGCCATGTTCATCGGGAAGTCGGTTCCGTCTGTCAGGCGTCCGCCGGGGCCCGGCTCACAATCGATTGAAAAAATGAGTGGTACCGAGGTGATGCCTTGGAGGCTGTTTGTGGCGGACAGGACTGCTGAAGCTGTATTTGAGTTTCCGAGAAAGATGAATCCACCCACCTTACGGCTGGTCACTTCGGTTGGGGCTGTTCCGGATGAGTAGCTGGGCATCAACATCTGCCCTATTTTCTCATCCAATGTCATGGAGGCGAGGGTGCTGTTAACCCAGGCCATGTTGGCTGCGCGAAGGGGGGGGCCTTGCGGCGCGGAACTTTTCCCGGATCTTCGAACCACCCAATTGACATCCCTTGCGATCTTTTCCGCAACGGTATCGCTTCCAAGATCACACCATGTTTGCGCTGGTAGGGGGCGGAGACATACCAAAGTGATAATTGCCAATATGCCAATGAATATACAGGAAGATTTTTGCCAGCCAAATATTCTTGCGTATGCTGTCCCCATTTTAAGGCCGATCCTTTGATTAACCCCGCAGGATCATTTAAGTTCAGCAACTGCTGAGGTTAATCAATGGCCAAGTGTGACAGATTCACTGGTGTTGGGTTGCTGATGGTGTAGGTTTGTCCGGATGTGAAACTGCCGTTCCCTGTACCCGGTCCGCCAAGATAGCTGCCAACGGCGTCCTGAATGGAGTCGTCATCAACCACATCGAGACGAATTGTCCCATCTCCCGTGCCGGTATTGACTGTTATGTGATACGATCGTCCACTTCCGTTGATACCGGTAATGGATGCACCTGAGATTCCGCCACTGGTCGCGAGGACAAAATCTGAAATGTCCACGGCCGTCACCTGGTGGTTGAAGGTCACATCGAAACCGACGACCATGCTGCTGCTGGTGGGGGAGTTGTCGCTCCGCACACTGTTTACCACGGTTGGGGTGGTTGCTGAATCCTTCACAATTGTGAAGTAGTCGGGAGTTGTACCGGTGCTGCTCAGGAACCTGGCGTCCAACTGGTTGCCATCAATGTCGATAACCATGGATCCCAGGGTATTCAATGAAACGCACATGGCGGGGTGATTTAACGACCCGCCACTGATTTGTCCGGAACTCCCTGCCACGGCGTAAACGGCACCGGCATTTGTGGCACTGTAACTTGCCTTCGAATAGGCCCCGTTTCCGCCGATGCGGCCATTTCCCCCATTGATGACCATGGTAGCCGTCGAATAGGACGCCGAGAAGCCGTAGTGGCCATCCAGAAAATACGATCGCTCGTAGGAGTGGCTGTGTCCGGTCAGGACAAGGTCCACTCCCCCAGCTTCGAGGATGGGCAGTGCGTACTGGCGCATGTCAACCATGCGGCCACCACTGTCGGACACACTGTCCGAGTTGTGGGACCCCTTTGTGTAGGGGGGGTGGTGAAAAAAGCAGATGATCCAATCCTGCATTGTGGAATTGAGGTCATTTTGCAGCCACGTTAGCATTGGACCTGTCGTGGTTCTATCCGCAGTGCCCTCGGAATCAAGGCAGATGAAATGCACCCGGCCAAAATCAAATGAATAGTAGGATTCGGTGCCGGAGGCCAGTCCTCCGGCTTCCCCGCTTTGCGGAAGGGTGAAAATGTTGAAGTAAACGGTCGGGTTCATGTCGTCGTGGTTCCCCAGTGTGGGCCAAAGGGTTGACCGTTGCAGAAGGGATGGGTACATGTCAAAAACTGCAGCCTGATACTCGCTGTCCAATCCGCTGTTGTAGGCATTATCTCCGAGCATCAACCACAGGTCTGTGTGTCGGTTGCCCGCGTAGCCATAATACGCGTCTCTTACATTCCGAGCCGCCGCTGTCGCAGTCCCGGAATCCCCGAGAACCCACATGCGGAATGCCTTGTCGGCCCCGGGAGCCGGGGAGGTCACAAAGTAATGCTCACTGTCATTGCCCTCCAGATCAACGGAGCGGCTGCCTACGGAATAGTAGTACTTGGTATCCGGCAGGAGGCCGGTTACCTTGATTTCATGGTCAAATGTGTTCGAAATGTCTTCGGTAATCAGATTCAGGAGGCCCTGAACGGTGCCGACCTTGACGCGCGTATCTGTTGATACGTCAGTTCGCCAGCGAAGAACGACGCTTCCCGAAGTGCCATTTTGAAGGTACGGACCACGCGTCACATGCCCCGTGGTCGTCAACTCAAGGTTGAAACTCGAGTCGGAACTGGTGAGCGAACCTTGGTGAAGTTCCACTGCGATGATATTCGTTCCCTCCAGGAGCAATGAGGGTGACACGCTGTAAGTGTAGTAGCTCGCTTCCTCGGGCACATTGATGGCTGTTGAAGCCAAGGTGGCCGAAGTAATGGTTCCTGTGGGCATGTTTGTGCGAAATGCTTCGGTTCCATTCACATAAACCACGGCTCCGTCATCGCGAAGGATTCGCGCCTGTGCCGACAGAATCCCGGTAGCATTGTTAACGGTAAAAGTTTTCCGAAAATAGGCCGTCACATAACGGTTTCCGCTGGGGCCGCCGTTAATCACTGTTGCTTCATCCCCATCGCCAAATCCCAACTCTGCCACCCCGGTTGACCAGCCGGAGTCGTCAAAAGTGGAAGTACTCCATGATGCACCCAGATTGGAATTGTTATCCGTGTATCGCCAAACAGAACCAGTGGGGATGAGCGTTGTTGAGGCCGTTGCAGAGTATGGCAGGGCAAAAGCCAGGATCAGTGCTGCCAACAAACCTTTGGTACAAAAAGCTACTTTCGCGAGCAATGCACGCTACCTCCAGGAGTAAACCACGGAATGTGACATTTTTATTTGTGGTGCACGCCAGGGGTCGCGCGAAGGATGGATTTGGTCTCTTCGCGCCACCTTTGGGGAGCACAGCGTCTATGGGGTGGCCGATTTTGTGGGGCTTGTCAAGTTGTCTAGTTCCCTGCGCAGCTTTCCAGCCAATTCACGCGTGGCAGACGTGTTGCGGATGCGTACGGGAAGCGCCTCAAGTTCGTGCGTTGCACTTGTCCATGCCTCTCTGGCTTGGAGGGGATGGTTGGTTTCCTTGTAAAACTCCCCCAGGCGCGCATAAACCCCGTCTTTTCTGGTGGCCCTACTTGCCATTTTAAGAAGGCGTTTCTCGGCCCGGACATTTTCGCCGGCTTTTCGGTCCAATTCCACAGCCAGGAGTTCCAGTGTAATCAGTTCTCCCAAGGCGGTAATTCCTTCGTCCAAACCACTCACTGCCTGCCCCAGGTAATCATCTCCGGCATTGGCAAGTGCACGTGCCCGGCTGATGTACAGTTCAGGGTCGGCGGGCGATTGCAGTTGAATGGCAGATGTGTACTCGGCTGCCGCGGGAAGATGGTTTCCCAATTCGGCAAGAATCCCGGCTCTCAGGATACGTGCCTGCAAATCCCGTGGATGGGAAGTGACGTAAGGCGCTAAAACTTCAAGTGCTGTTGTCGACTGGCCAGTTTGCAGCAACAACCGGCTTCTGGCAACTCGAACAATTTCCAGACTTTCATCACATGAGATGGCCCGGTTGTAATCTGAGTTAGCCTCGGCCCAGGCACCATGTTGCCTGTGCAGCTCTCCTCGGCGCAGGTACAATACGCAACTTCCCGGGTAATTCAGGATCTCAAGCGTCAGTGAAGATATCTGTTCGTCGAGACCAGGGTGGGCCGGAGAAATAGCAGGGGCGAACAGCAATGCCCCAATTGCTATGCACTGAAAAAACCTCAGCATCAGAATACGGTGTTTCCCAGGTCGGGAGATCAAATATCCCGGGTCACTTTAGTCTGGCACCAACTCAAAGGTTTTCAGCTCGATAGCATCGAGGGTGAACAAACCCTCCTCGAGGGCTGCATTCGCACCGGAACTCAACGAATCGACCAGATCCATGCCGAGGAAGATCATTCGTCGGGTATTGCCGATGGTTGTACTTCCAGGTCCGGGTTGGCTGGAAAGGTATGGCATCTTCGCCGTGATGTCGCCATTGATATCTGGTCGGATATCCACACTAAGGGGCGTGTGGAAGATCAAGGTGTACCAACCGCCATCCTTGCCCATCGGCAGGGTGCCCTCGTCAGGATTCAAGCAGCCAATGCCTGGCAAAACCTGCTGGGCGATGTTTGTGTTGAGACTGCTGTTGGTGGCGAATGCGCCTCCCAACTCCATCTTGCAGGCCCAAAGGAAGCGATCGGACCTCGCCCTGAACCGCATCTGGCTTTGGCGGTTTGTTTGCTGGCTGGAAACGACGTGGAAACGGATCCGGTATTGTCTATTCTGTTCCACACGAGGCACCGACGCATAATCCGAGCCGTTCCAACTTGCCCCTGGTTTGGCCACCGGCGACAAGCTCGCTTCGCAGATTCCCAATGCTGTGGACGGGAACCCGATTCCGGATAATGTCAGCCCGTCGGAACTGTGGCTGATGGACGGCAGTGGGGGCGTGGTAAGTACTGTCCCCAGTTGGCCGGCTGTGATACCCGTCACCCGCAGTTGCTTGAAAGTGTCGCTGGTGCCCTCAAAATTCTGGAGGTCTGAAACACCGTAGGTCTTGGAATAGGCGGGCAGATCGACCAGAGCGTGGCCGTTGTCCATCATGAACGACGGGTAGACCATAATCTCGCTCTGATCCATGAAGATGTTGCCATTCATCTGCGGGTAAAATGCATAGGCTTCAAAAACCCGCATGATACCGCCAAAGCCCTGTGACTGGGCATTGGATGCAAGATATGGAATGTCGACGGGATCATAATCCACGCGGTACAGCGATGGTTTGCTGGAATCCCGCGACGGGGCGAGTTCCTCGCCGCGCGTGTCTTCAACGCCTGCATTGTTAGTGGCAAGGACTTCCAGGACGCTGGCCACAACGGACGCATTCTGCAGTTTCACGCGGATGTTGGGAATGCAATTGACCTGATTCGGCGACTGGTTGCCGGCGTAAACGTAACTCTTGGACCTGACAACGTTCCCCGAGCCAACAAACGCATAAGGCAACCACTCCGAGAGGTTTGTGGCCCAAGAGGTTACATGGTAGTAATTCGTATTGGGGCGATTGGGAACTCCAATCCTCAGGGCTCCGCTCAAAGCGTCGGCGGTTGTGCCGGTGGTGTTGTTCTCGTTGTATGACCAACCTGGCAGGTTTGGACTTCCGGCCTGAACGTTGGTTGTGAACATATCATCCTGGGCCAAAATTGCCTTGGTTAAAGGGTCGCCAATGAGGTAGGCGAATCCTGCCCCTGCCTTCTCGCCGCTAACGTTGGCAGTGCCCGCTCCAATGGCTGGTTCGCCAATGGAGGAAATGGCCTGAATCCCTGAAGCTGTGCCATAGCCGCCACCGGAGTTCACCGTTTGCACAACGGCATTTGCAATGGAAGGAGACAAGAGCGCAACTGCCACGCCACACCCAAATAACGCAAGGTTTCTTGCACCGCTTTGAACAAAAGAACCGGAGATTCCACCCATCACAAAAGCTCCCAAGTGATTATGTACAACCGAACAGACCGTGGTACGTGGTCAGAATCCCGTGATAACGCCCCAATCAATCACTTTCGTCAAGTGCTGTCTTACGGACATGTAAACGTCAGCCGATTCCAGGGTCCCAACGACCTGACGCGGCAACGGGCAAATCTCCATGGCAAAGAAAAGTTGCCCCGGTGGAATCCGCTCCCCATGAATCATGAAGTCAAATCACCATGAAATTCGATTTTGCTGAACGTTCCCACCAGCGCCTCAACCCGTTGACAGGCGAATGGATTCTGGTCAGTTCCCAGCGTCTGCAGCGGCCCTGGCAGGGACGTATTGAACTTCCGGGATTATCGCCGTCCCAATCCCACGTTTCTGACTGCTACCTTTGCCCTCGTAATATCCGGGCCGGGGGCAGATCGAATCCGGATTATTCCAATACCTTTGTATTTGATAACGATTTTTCCGCTCTGACAACCGCCGGTGACCCAGGGCAGTTCAATCTGAACGATCTCCTCGTGGCCCGGGCCGAGCCTGGCATTTGTCGCGTGGTATGCTATTCGCCGTGCCACAACCTTAGTCTTGCTGAAATGTCGACGGCACAGATTGCCGATATTGCGACAATTTGGAAAGACCAATACCTTGAATTGTCCGGCAAGCCCGGAATAAGCCATGTCCAGATTTTCGAAAACAAAGGGGAACTCATGGGGTGCAGCAATCCCCATCCCCACGGACAAATCTGGGCCACTGCTACCATTCCAACGGAACCCTTTAAGGAGGACGAAACCCAAAGGGACTACTCGGACTCTCATTCGGGTGCGCGGCTCCTTGGGTCTGTCCTCGAACTTGAGCTTTCGGCAGGCGAGCGGATTGTTTGCGCCAATGACCGGTGGGTCGCACTTGTTCCATTTTGGGCTAAATGGCCCTTTGAGATTCTGGTTCTGCCGCGGAAGCCGATTGCCCACTTGGGCGAACTGGATCCGACGCAATCCATTGCTCTCGCCGGCATCCTTCGTGAAGTCACCACGCGTTACGACAACCTGTTTGAGACCAGTTTCCCATACACCATGGGAATTCACCAAGCGCCTTCGCCGACTGAGGCTTTTGATCATTGGACAATCCATATCCATTTCTATCCACCGCTCTTGCGCTCGGCGACCATTCAGAAGTTCATGGTCGGTTATGAACTTCTGGCCGAGGCACAACGCGATTTGACGCCCGAGAATGCGGCGGCCCGGCTGCGAGACCTGCCAGTGGTCCACTATCGGCAGCGGCAATGATTTCCGACGAAATGGTCGTCGAGGGCTTTCGCGAGCGTTATGCCCGCGATCCGCAGTTCATTGCCCATGCTCCGGGGCGAGTGAACCTCATCGGCGAACATGTCGATTACGCCGGGGGATTTGTGCTGCCCGTGGCCATCGACTTGGAGGTGCGGATGGCTGCCGCCCCAAGGGTCGACGACATGGTCACGGTGAGCTCGGCCCACTTCAAGAATGATGCCTCCTTTCAGTTGTCCAGCTTTAGCCCGTCCAACGGCGCCGGCGGTTGGGGGGGGTACTTCTTCGGAGTCCTTGATTACTTCCGTGCCAAGGGCGCCCCGCTGACAGGAATGGACGTTTGGGTAGCCTCTGATATTCCCATGGGTGTCGGGCTTTCGTCCTCCGCCGCGTTCGAGGTTGCCTCGGCCATGCTATTTCAAGCCATGGCAGGGACTTCCCTGGCTCCTCGAGAGATTGCGCTGCTGGCTCAGGCGGCCGAGAACGGTCCCTACGTCGGGATGCAGTGCGGAATCATGGACCAATTCATCTCGGCGATGGCCGTTGAAGACCATGCGCTTTTAATTGATTGCCATTCCCTCGAATCGAACGCAGTTCCGATTGACCCCGCAAAGGCCCGAATTGTCATCATCAACTCCATGAAGAAACGCGGGCTGGTGGATTCTGAGTACAACGCCCGCCGCCGCGAAAGCGCGGAGGGGCTTGCGCGGTTACGCGAATTGTCAGGAACGGAATTCCCAACGCTTCGCCATGTTCCGGCCGAGGTGTTTGAACGGTTTGCCGGTTCACTGGAATCCATGGTGTGCAAACGTGTGCGTCACCATGTGACTGAAAACCAGCGAACACTAAGATTTGTAGAAGCTCTTCGCCATGGCCGGGTTGCCGAAGCCGGCGCGTTGCTTTACGAATCCCACGCGAGTCTACGCGACGACTACGAGGTTTCCTGCCCAGAACTCGACTTTCTATCGGCAGCAGCGCGCGGCATCGATGGTGTTCTTGGATGTCGCATGACAGGTGGCGGCTTTGGTGGTTGCGTGGTGGCTTTGGTTGAGCCGGAAAGCACTGATGAGTTCCTCGATTCCATTTGCGATCGTTTTGCTAAATGCTTCGGCGTCGTGCCGCACCACTGGGTAACCATGCCAGCCGGGGAAGCATGTTGGGAGCAGATTTGACTTCATTTGAATCCAATGAATGCGGCAAAAAGAAGGTCCTCAAAACATGAAACGATTATTTCCTTTCGTCTTCGTAATAATCGCAGCGGTGGCAGGCCATGCAACCTCCACCCTCTCACTTGTGACTTACAACATCCACTCGGGCATTCCGAATGGGCTGAGCTCGGCAAAGCATGCCGTGACCCAGCAGGACCTGCAGAACATTGCGGATGTGCTGAAATCGGCTTCGCCGGATATTGTGGCGCTTCAGGAAGTCCGGTGCGAGTGGACCTCTAAAACGGTGGACGGCAGAAGTGTTGTCGTTGGGCCCAATGAACCGCGCGACTTTGCACGGCTCACCGGCCTTGGTTTCGCCTTTGGCAGCGCCATTGACGATGCTCCCAAGTTTCCGGCGAACACCGGTTACAAAGAGTGGGCCAATGCAGGCGACCCAGTGACCACCAGCGGTGCGATCCACGGCGAGTATGGCAACGCGGTGCTATCGCGGTTACCGTTCCGGACGCCGCCGGAGAATATCGCCCTGCCCAACCGCGAAGGGAAGGAGCAACGCGCCTGCCTTCGGCTGGAAATGCCCGAAACGCACGCAGGGCCGTTGGTCGTTTATGCCACACACCTGCAGCATGATAGCGCGGAAATCCGCGTGGACCAGATGACGGAAATCCTTCGCCGCGCCAGCAGTGAGGCCACGGGCACATTGGTGCTGCTGATGGGCGACTTTAATTATCACCCTGGAACTGCGGGCGACCTGCTGGGGCTGGCGGCCAGGGCCGGCTTTCACGACCTGCAGGGCGAAGCCGCTAAAACTGCGGGCGTGGAGCCGGAACCCACATTCCCGGCAGACAAGCCCAAACAACGGATTGACTACATCATGGCCAACAGGCCTTTGAAGGTGATCCAAGCAAAGGTCATTGAATCCGAAGCTTCCGACCACCGGGCGCTTTGGATTCAGGTTGCGTTGGAAAAACCCTAACCATCCAGGAAGAGAACCATGGAGATTCCCGAGGACAAACAATCCCAGATCGAGGCCGAGCTTTCCCGCGGCAACAAGATTGAAGCCATCAAGATTCACCGCGAGGCCACAGGGCTTGGGCTCAAGGAGAGCAAGGACGCCATTGATGCGCTGGAGGCCAAACTGCGTGCTGCCCACCCGGACCGCTTTCCCGTTAAATCCGGCTGTATGAGTGTGGTGGTTCTGCTGCTCCTGATTACAATCCTGCTGGTCGGTCCGAGCTTTCCCTAAAGACTACTTTGCCGGGCGGGTTCCCGCCGGTTCGTTGGAGGCGATCAATTCGGCGAGGACTCCACTGTTTTCCGGGATGAGGGAAATCTTTGCGTCGCCCTCGACCATCTTCTGCGTTTCCAGTATCTCGAAGAGTGCCGATTCGATTTCCTTGTCCTGGCCGATTTCGTTGAGCGCGGATCCAACGATATAGGGGCGCATTCCGGCGGCCTTGGCAAAGGCCACGGCGGCCTCGCGCTCGGCGGTGCTGGTGATAATGCTGACCTGATTGGCCCCGTCCTGCAATATTGCAGAGGTCACCTGACGCAGGCGGTTCACGACCTTCGCCTCGATCTGGTGGATCATTCCCGCGTCGCGGAAGTGGACCTTTCGGATGTAAACGGAGCCAAGCTGGTAGCCCCATTCGGCGGATTTCTCGGACACTTCGCCCCGCACGGTCTGGCTCATCTCGTGCCGGTTTTCCATCATGCTGGAGAGTTTCATATTGCTGAGGCAGCGCACCGAGGCATTGCTGACGTTGGCCCGCAAGGAGCCGATGGGATCGGTATTCTTAAAAATATACGACACCGGGTCGCTGATGTACATTTCGTACCAGATTCCGATGCCCATGGGGGCGCCTTCCTCGCTGTTCACGGGCTGGCTGCGCAGGTATTCCTGGTCCATGCGCATATCGAGGACGTAGCATTTTCCCAGCCAGTTGACGAAGAATGCCTTCCAGCCGAGGGCGATGGGCAGCACGTGGAAACCGGCGCGATCAAGGACGCCAGCCACCTTGCCGAACAATACATAGACACGCGCGGTGCCCTCTTCGGTGATGGCATAGAGGCCAATGAGACGCAGGAAGGCGAGGAACAGCGCCATGCCAATGAGGCAGGCGAAAAACGTGACGGCGAGGGCTGTGAAGAACTCGTTCATCGTTTGGCCTCCAGGATGATCTGGAGAGCCTTGCCGAAGAGACCGAGACGGACGTTTCGCATATAAGAGCCAAGTGCGCCGGGGCCGCTTTTCTTGAGGTTGCTAAGCTGCTCAGCGAGAGCGCGGAGCGGCTCGACCTCGGCTTGGGCCTTCAGCGTCTCGATTTCCACGGCGCGGCGGGACTGGACAATCTTCTGATCCGCCGAGGCATGGGCGAGGCTGATGTCTGAGGAGACCTTGTTGTGGGCCGTGTTGATGGCCGCGAGGGCCGATTCGACCTCCGGTGGTGGGTCGATCCCGGTGATAAGGGACGCATCGAGGATGATGCCATAGCGCGCCGCGGATGAGGCGCACTCGCGATCCATGTGCTCGTTCAAGTCGCGGAGGTTCTTGCGCAAGTCGTTGATGGAAATGCCACTGACGGCGGCCATGCCCCCGGGGGCGGGAGCTCCCTCCGAGGCCGGCGCTGCCTGGGGCGCCTCGAAGTTGGCGATGCGCTCGCGGAGGATCGAGACGAAGTATCCCATGACGTGGGCGATGGGATTCTTCACGCCGAAAAGGTAGGCGTAGAGGTTGCGGTCGCTGACGCGATAGCGAATCTCGCCTGTGAGGCCGGTATTGAGCTGGTCCTTTGTGACGGCTTCGAGGATTGTGTTGTTCTGGTTGGCCGAGGGCGACAGGGGATCGAAGGCCATGTTGAGGGTTTTGGTGGCGATGGAGACCTTGTAGACGCGCTCCCATGGCCAGCGGAAGTAGGGGCCGCCGGGCGGAATGACGCGGACCTGCGGGTAGTCGTAGCGGTCCTTCTCATCGGGCCGCAGGGGCGCCGAGATGGGGTCGCTAAGGGTGCTGAGGTCGCCGACCCGCTGGGCGCGGCCGAAGCTGGTCTTCACCGCGCGCTCGCTCTGGTCCACGGTGTAAATGCCGGCGACGAGATAACGCAGCAGAAACCACAGAACAAACCCAACTATGATGCCGGTAAAGGTCATCGGTAATCCTCCCTGAGAAGCATGGAGTCCAAGCGGGCGGCAGAGACTGGGAAAAGAAAAGTAAAATCGGGCTGCCATGGATGGGCGGTTTGGCGCGTCTTAGTCATGGTTGGATCCTTTCGCAACAGTAGGGGGGGAGAGGGGGGGGTATTTCTTTCGTTTTCGTCGTAATTTTATCTAACTCCTTTGTTTGCAAGAATCAAGAACCCCGAAAAAATGCGCCCTAAATAGGGTCCATTTATTGTTTTTCTCAAATCAACGGAAGCTGGATTTGGGAGCTTGGTTATGGTCCTACCACAGGCCGAGCAGGCTTGCCTATTCCCTTACAGCCGCTTAGGGCTGCTTGTGGACCCATGGCGGTAGGGGCTGTGATGTCTGCAATTGCGTCAGAAGCTTAGGTTTTCCAACAGGATGGAAAGTGGTGACGGTGACCCTTGGTGAAAATTAGAGTTTACCAAACCTGAAAAGCGACTAAGTAGTCTGTCAGGCATGAATTCGAACAAGTTATCACTAATCCTCAGGAGCACTGACAAATGGCGCATGGCGCGTTTGGGAGGGCTGCTGGGTTTTGGCGGGTTGGCCATTGCGACGGCAGCGATCCATGTCATTGTCTCCAATTCTCAATTTCGCGAGAAGGAAGCGATGCGGGTTCTTGCGGATAAGATGCCCCTATTGGAGGATTCGACCGATCATTGGGAGATGCCTTGTCTTTCCGAGAAGCAGGTGGCGGAGGCGATATCGGGGCTGGATCTGTCAACTTCCGGGGTACTGGCTTTCAGGACGCTTGGCGCAACGCCTGTTTTCCAAATGGGCTTGGTCAGTTTTGACGGCTCCCTGCCAATGGCTACGGAATCAGTCCGGGATCTGTTGAACGAACCCAACGCGGGACAGGCATTCCGCAAGTTGTTGCATCTGCCTGTGTCCACAAAGCCAGGGAAGTTGTATGCACTTTGTGGCCTGTATCTTAAGGACAAGGGCAATTTCGAGGCGGAGGCAGAATGGCTGCGCAACTATGGAGGTGAGGTCCCGACTCAAAGCGGTTGTTTTGTGACCATGGCGCCAGTCCAGGACATTATTGGGAAAGCCGACGAAACGACGGCGCCGGCAGATACCCTTTCCCGCTCCACCATTGCATCAGGGGACCTTCCACGAATGATGGAGGATTATGTGAACTCCCACCGCGACTCGAAGACAGGGCAGTTCCTAAGGAAGGACGGTACTCGGATTCCGTGAAATGGCCGAGGCGGCTACGTTGCCTTTTCAACAAAGTCCTCACAATTAGCTGGAACCAAGTTCAATCAGAACTAATTCATTTGCCTTCATTTCCCTCCTGCGTTCTGCCATTATGAGAGCATTCCCACCACACACTTCAGGAGACTCCGCCATGGGGAAACAAGACGAAGCTGATTTCGAAGACGATGATCACGGTCCCGAGGAGGAAGCGGGGCTTACCATCGCGGATGCGGATAAGATAGCCGCAGATTTGCTGGCGCTCCTGGAACGGGCCAAGACGACCAAACCTGAGAAACTGGCTGACGAATTGCAGGACCTCGCCCATGAAATCCAGCGGGCCGATACGCAGGAAGTGGCGGTTTACCTCCAGGAGAAGGTGCTTCCTGTCCTCCTCCAAGCTTACGACGAAATCGCCCTCAAGGCAAAGAAGGAAACCGACCTGGTGCTTTTCATCCAGAAAATGTTTGCCTGGCTCGAGTTCAAACCGGGCCTGGACCGCCTGCCTGAACTGTACCGGAACCCGGCATTCAAGGACGGGTACCTGTGGACGGTCGTGTTCGGGTCCATGTCCCACGGCCCGCATCCGCACGCTGCGGATGTCGCCCGTGCGTTGTCGGGTCATTTCCCGGCGGGTTTTGCGGCTGTGGCCTACCTGGACTTTGCCAATGAGCTGGCGCATCACAACGTGATCACGGAGCACCCCTTTGACAATCCCGAAGGTGTGAAACTCTTGCGCAAGTGGCTGACAAAGGCACGGGACGGCGAGGAAAGCTATGGGGTGAGTTCAGCCATGGCGTTGGCGTTTTCCAACCAGCCGGATCGCGATGAGCTTCTGAAAGTGGCCCGTGATCATTCCAGCCCATCGGTCCAGATCGAGGCGGCATGGGCAGAAGCGCATCTTGGCCGGGAGAACGGATTCAAGTACCTTGTTGCGAAGTGCACGGATTGGAGTTTCTCCGCGCAGGCTGCGGCGTACCTCAAGATGCTGGGTCGCGAGGACCTGATACCAGCGGAGGCCCTGACCGAGGAAAGCCAGGCAATCGGCCACATGGTTTCGTGGCTATGCCACCCGGCGGAGTATGGACAGCCCCCCGCCGATATTGAACTGTTGGAATCGCGCACGATTTACTGGCCACCCACTGAGGACACGCGCACGCTCCATGTGCTTCGCTTTTGCATGGAGGAAGGAACCGAGAAGAAGGACTACGATTACGGCCTGGTGGGCTCCCGGACTTTTTCCCTTTTCGGGGACTATGGTGACGTGAAC
The DNA here is from genome assembly GCA_019695055.1 of Candidatus Sumerlaeaceae bacterium. Lineage (GTDB taxonomy): Bacteria > Sumerlaeota > Sumerlaeia > Sumerlaeales > Sumerlaeaceae > JAIBAT01. The sequence continues at coordinate 21,070 of JAIBAT010000030.1, forward strand.
GGGCCGGATGATGTTCTCGCCCTGCATTGCTCGTGGGAGATGGACGGGGAGGCGGACCTGGAAAAGGGGCGCGAACTACTGGGTAGAGCTGGGTAGCCATCCTGATCCCTGGCGGCTACAGGGAAGGCTGCAATTGTCCGGTTCGCAATTCAATGGGGCCACGGGTACCTTCCAGGTGGATTACGTTCTTGCGTTTTTGACCAATTGGACAATGTAACAATTCCCATGAGCACACGTGAGCGAACTCCCACCCCGGAACTACCGTTTGGCAGTGGGGGATTTGCCACGACACGTTGGAGTGTGGTTGCCGCCGCAGCCGGGCGTGGTCCGCAGGCGGCAGCGGCCTTGGAGCAGCTGTGCGACTCTTACTGCGGGCCAGTCTATGTGTTTCTGCGACGGACCGGGAACTTGCCGGATGATGCTGCCGATTTGATGCAGGGCTTTTTTGCGCGTCTCCTTGAGAAGCGGGATCTTGTGAGTGCCTCTCGTGAACGCGGGAGGTTCAGGGCCTTTCTACTTGGTGCGGTGAAGCATTTTGCAGCCAACCAACGGGACCGGGAAAGGGCGCTAAAGCGTGGCGGCGGGTTTCGGGGCGTCTCGCTCGAGGCCGATACTGCGGAGCAGCGGTTTCAGCGGGACCTTTCCGACAATCGTACTCCCGAATCGGCCTTCCTGCACCGCTGGGCGACAGATTTGCTGAGCGACGTTCTCGAACGGCTTGGGGAGCGCTATCGGCTGGAGGGCAAGGCAGAGCTTTTTGGGGAACTTTCTCCACATTTATCGGCTGAGGAGGGGGGAGTAAAGCTGGCGGATTCCGCCAAACGTCTTGGGATGACAGAGAATGCCGTCAAGGTGGCTCTGCACCGTCTGCGGAGGCGGTATCGGGACCTGCTGCGAGGCGTGGTTGCGGATACACTGACCGACCCTGCCGACATTGATGACGAGATCCGATTTCTTATTGCCTCCCTGCAGGGCTGAAAAAGAATTCGTTCATGGCCTGTAACCTTTCCGCCGATTTGCTTAAAACTGGTCGAAAGCACGAATTCGACGTGGGAGGACACCAGTCATGAGCGAACCTAGCGGACCAGAGCATAAGCCTGAAATCACACCGGGGGAGGCCGAGCGCCTGCTACAGGCGGGGCTGGGAAGTGGGCCGGGGCAGCCCGCGGGTGCGGGATCTGCTCCAACAGCAGACCTGCACCTCGATGACGCAGAGTCCATTGCGGCAGTGGCCCAGGATTTTCCCCAGCTTGAAATTCTGGGTGTACTGGGGCGAGGCGGCATGGGGGTGGTCTACAAAGCGCGGCAGGTCCGATTGGACCGCCTGGTGGCCCTTAAAGTCCTACACGAGCAATTCTCGCGAGACCCGCATTTCATAGAGCGTTTCACTCGCGAGGCGCGGGCTCTCGCCAGCCTGAGCCATCCGAACATTGTGGTGCTCCATGACTTTGGCCAGGTGAATGACAGGTTCTATTTCCTCATGGAATATGTGGACGGCTCGAACCTGCGGCAGCTCATCCAATCGCATAAGATGAAGCCGGCCGAAGCGCTGGCTATTGTCCCGAAGTTGTGCGACGCACTTCAATATGCGCACGACAATGGTATCGTTCATCGCGACATTAAGCCGGAGAATGTGCTGCTCGACCGCCAGGGGCGGGTCAAGATTGCGGACTTTGGACTGGTGAAACTCCTCGGGCAGACTCCGCCAGGGCAAACTTTGACGCAGACTGGTTCGGTGATGGGTACGCCGCACTACATGGCGCCCGAGCAATTGGAGCATCCGGAGGATGTGGACCACCGCGCGGACGTTTATGCGTTAGGCGTGGTGTTCTACGAGATGCTTACCGGCGAGTTGCCGCTTGGAAGATTCCAACCTCCGTCGAAGAAAGTCGCGATTGATGTGCGGCTCGATGAGGTGGTGCTTACGGCGATGGAGCGCGAACCCGAGCGGAGATTCCAGCATGTGAGCGAGGTGCGGACGGGGATCGACAAGATTACGGGCGCCCAATCAGCATCGGGAGAGCTGGCAGGTCTTTCGTTGCCACCAGGCGATGCAGTGGATGGGAAGAGGACTTCGGAGGTCTTCGCACCCGGGGGGCCGGTGGCCGCCGCATCCGAAGTGGCACCTTTGGCAGCGGCAAAGACCTCATGGATGGCGGTGACGGCAGCCGTTTTGAGTCTCTTTGGACCTTTGCTTTTCATCGGTGTGGCTCGCGCGTTATCCCGTGGCTTCAGTCAGGATGGGTCAGGCTCCGAAGGGAAAATGGCCATTTCTTTTGTCCCGCTAATGCTGTTCATCATACTTCCAACCTTGCTTGGGTGTAGCGCCGCCGGACGAATCCGGAAATCAGGGGGACGGCTTGGTGGACTGGGTTTTGCGCTTTTTCCGGCGCTACTTGGGGTATTCGTGCTGACCTTGTATGCGATTCCGGCCTGGGATTTTGTTTATGCCGTGGCCATTGCCATGGACGAACTGAGTTTCTGGGGTGCAATCGGTCAGCCCGCCTACTCTCGCACAAATGCCAATTCTGGAGTTCCCATTACGCTGGGCGTTATCACCGCTCTTGTATTGACGGTGTGGGTGGGGCGCAGGGCTTGGATCTATTGCACGCCTTGGGTTCCGCGACCTATTCGATCCGCGGGGGCCGCACGTGGCAAAGGCCCTGTACCCGTCTGGTATGCGGGATTAATTGTTGGGGCGATGGTGATTTGTAGCTTCCTGTTCATGAAGTTAATCAGTCGGGAAAAACTTCAGGGAGAGCGGGCTGCAAAGGGAAATGCGGCGTTGGAAAAGGCCGACGTACAAAAAGCGACAGCACAATATCGAATGGTGTGGCGGGTGCTGGGCTCCAATGGCAAACCTATGCCCGGAGTGTCGGTTGGGCGTTCCAACTGGTTTGATGGCGATTTGCCATCGGGAGTTGGGTCTTCGGTAGATTCGAAGTACGTCGGAACTTCCCAAACGGTTAACCTGAAAATCGTCTTTCAGGGGACCAGAGGCTCGGACGATGTTTATGCAGTTTCGATGACCCGGGAGATCGCGGACAAAGGCGCCCTGATTTCCAAGGAAACCATATCCGACCGGGAGATACTATTCCACGGGAGACCTGTTACGGTATTTGATGATCCCATGTGCAAGGTGGAGTTCGTTTTCCCGACGTCCAATTAGATGCCGTCAGGCCTGCCCACCGTCCCAAGTTCTGAATTGGACTGGTACATCGTAGGGCGGAAAGGGACCGTCACAAGGCTCATCGTAGACAATCACGTCCTGCAGCCTGCCAGCTATGTAAACCATGCCGATATACAATGTTCCATTTGTGAGGTCGTTGATGAACTGTCGGATAGCTGTATCCTTGGGTGAGTCCACAAACATTTCAACCAAGTCCTCAGTTAAGAACCATTCATAACCTTCGAAACCGATGTAAGTTTCGCCCTCCATGCTTTTCTCGACACGCAGTGTGAACATTCCGTCAGGCGTCTGATGCTTCTCGACAAGCGTGTTCCCGGGATCTGCCCATTTGGGAGGGGCCGGCGGTACATAGTTCCGGATCCCCTCTTCCAGACGATCCACCCAAGTATTGAGGAAGGATCTCAGGCAGGTGGTCGAACAAAAATACAAGCAGAACTGAAGTGACTTATCACTTTCTGCAATTGGGACGCCCACATGCATATCTGGATTGGCGCCATTTCCGCCTAAATCGGTGTGCGCTCCATGCCAGAAAATGTCCAAGAATCCACCCCACTCACATGCGCAGTCCACGGGGTTGTCCCCCACGGAAATTGCTCCGCCACTAAGGACGGCAAAGGAATTGGGTTCAAAAATACCCGACTTGCCACATACCGGGCACTTGGATTCCTTGGGCCAATCCTCATTGGCGTCCGTGAAAATTGGGAAAGAGAAACTCATGCGGTCGGACCTTCTTAGCGTGAAACTCGTCGGATTCAATTAGCAACGACTGTACAGCCGTGCGAGTGCAACTTCCAATGAATTCACACCAACCGCTTGGGCAAAAAAAAGCGGGGTGCGATTTCTCGCACCCCGCGGGTATCTGGTGGCAATGGTCTTTGACTAGACCTCTGCGGTTTCCTCGGCCTGTTCGGGCTCCGGTTCTTCTTCATGCTTTGGTTTCACATCGATGTTACGGTAGACCGGGAGGCCCGTTCCAGCCGGCACGAGGAGACCCATGATGACGTTCTCCTTGAGGCCGCGCAGGAAGTCGTAGCGTCCGCGGACCGCCGCATCGGTGAGGACGCGGGTGGTTTCCTGGAAGCTGGCGGCCGAGATGAAGGACTCGGTCTCCAGGGAGGCCTTGGTAAGGCCGAGCAGCTTTGGCCGGCCCTTGGCGATGGTGCCGCCCTTGGCCGCCGTGACGGCGTTCTCTTCCTCGAATTCCCACTTGTCGACCTGCTGGCCATAGAGGAAGCGCGTGTTGCCGACTTCCTCGACGATGACCTTCTTGAGCATCTGACGGACGATGCACTCGATGTGCTTGTCGTTGATGTTCACCTTCTGCAGGCGGTAAACTTCCTGCACCTCGGTGACGAGGAACTCCATGACGGCCTTCTCGCCGTTGACGGCGAGAATGTCGTGGGGCGAGGGCGTGCCGTCGGTGATGATGTCGCCGCGCTGCACCCGCTCGCCGTCGCGCACCACAAGGTGGCGCGAAACGGGGATGGAGTACTGCTTTTCCTCGCCGTTGTCGGCGGTGATGGTGAACTTGCGGGCACCCTTGGCCGAGCCCTTGATGTGGATGACGCCATCGATTTCGGCGATGACGGCCGCATCCTTGGGCTTGCGCGCCTCGAACAATTCGTCAACGCGGGGGAGACCACCGGTGATGTCCTTGCTCTTGGTGCGTGCGCGGGGAATACGGGCCAGAACCTGGCCGGCCTTGACCTTGCCGCCGTCGGTGAGCTCGGGCATAAGAATCGTGCCGGAGCTGAGGGCGTACTGGGCCATGACGTTCCCCTTGGAGTCGGTCACCTGAATCTGCGGGTGCTTCTCCTCGCGGTGCTCGCTGATGAAGCGCTGGGTCTTTTCGGAGACTGGATCCAGCTCCTCCTTCATGGTTACACCGGCGGTGATGTCGACAAGGCGCGACACACCGTCGACTTCGGCCATGATCGGCGTGAAGTGAGGATCCCACTCGACGAGGCGGTCGCCACGCTTGACGGAGGCGCCGTTCTTGACGAGCAACCGGGCACCGTAGGGGATGCTGGGGAGTTTCTGGAGGGAAACGCCCCCGGCGCCTTCGAGGGTGAGCGAACCGCTGCGGTTCACCACCACAAGGCCGCCCTCGGCGGATGCGATTGTCTTGAGGTCGTTAAAGCGGATGGTGCCGTCGTGCGAGGCCTGGTACCAGCCCTCGACCTGAATCGAGGCCGTTCCGCCGATGTGGAAGGTTCGGAGAGTGAGCTGGGTGCCCGGCTCGCCAATGGACTGGGCGGAGATGACGCCAACCGCCTCGCCGAGCTCCACCATGCGGCCGGTCGCCATGTTGCGACCGTAGCACTTGGCGCAGATACCGCGCCGTGTGCGGCAGGTGAGAACGCTGCGAATCTTGACGGAAACGATGCCAGCCTTTTCGATCTCCTTGGCCTTCTCGTCGCTGATGTCGGTGTTCTTCTTAACGATGACCTTGCCGGTGGCCGGATCCACAACGTCCTTGGACGTAACGCGGCCCGCGATACGGTCGGACAGGGGCTCAAGCTCGCGCTCGCCGGTACGGGTGATTTCCGTAATGGCGGCAACGGTGATGCTGTCCTGGGTGCCGCAGTCTTCCTCGGTGATAAAGAGGTCCTGGGCCACGTCGACAAGGCGACGTGTCAGGTAACCGGCGTCGGAGGTCTTGAGAGCGGTGTCGGCCAGACCCTTACGGGCGCCGTGGGTCGAGATGAAGTACTCGAGCACGGTTAGGCCTTCGCGGAAGTTGGAGATGATCGGCGACTCGATAATTTCGCCGACGTCACCGGTGATCTTCTTCGTAGGCTTCTGCATGAGGCCGCGCATACCGGCCAATTGGCGAATCTGGGCCTCGTTACCGCGGGCGCCGGAGGTCGACATGATGAAGATCGGGTTGAGGCCGCGCTGATCGCGCTGCATTTCGACCATCATGTCCGCCGCGACCTGATCCGTGGCCAGGGACCACTCGTGAATGATCTTCGAGTAGCGCTCGCCAAAGGTCACAAGCCCGCGTGAGTAGTGCTTCTGGACTTCCTCGACGCGCTTGCGGGCGGCATCGAGGATCTTGTGCTTGCTGGGCGGAATGACCATGTCATTCATGCTGATGGAGATACCGCCGCGCTTGGCGTAGTAGTAGCCAAGGCCCTTGAGATTGTCGAGCATGATGGCTGTGGCCGTCTTGCCCACGCGCTTGTGGGCGGCATGCACGAGCTGGCTCAACTGGCCCTTGGTGAGCACCTGGTTGGCAAAGCTGTTGGCTGCGTCGTAGTAGTCCACTTCCGGCGGCAGGACAGAGGCGATCAGCGTGCGGCCAGCGGACGTCTTGACCTTGCGGCCATCGTGCTGGCGAACAAGGATTTCCTCGTGGAGCTTGATCTGCTTGTGGTTGAGGGCCATGACGGCTTCTTCGGGGGAACTGAACCGCGGAACAAGGCGTTCGCGATCCTTGTCGTTCTTGGCTCCCGCATAACGTTCGTCATTGGGCACGACCTTGGTCATGTAAAAGAGTCCAAGCACCATGTCCTGGGTGGGCGTGGCGATGGGCTTGCCCGTGGCCGGCGAGAGGATGTTGTTCTCGGCCAGCATCAGGTTCTTGGCTTCCAGCTTGGCTTCGGTGCTCAGGGGCACGTGAACGGCCATCTGGTCACCGTCGAAGTCGGCGTTAAAAGCGGCGCAGGCCAGCGGATGAAGTTGGATAGCCTTGCCCTCGACGAGCTTTGGCATGAAAGCCTGAACGCCGAGGCGGTGAAGCGTGGGCGCGCGGTTGAGAAGCACGGGGTGGTCCTTGATGATGTCGTCGAGGATGTCGTAGACTTCCGGCGCCTCGCGCTCCATCATCTTCTTGGCGCTCTTGATGGTGTTCACGTAGCCGCGGCGTTCGAGCTCGCGGATGATGAACGGATCGAAGAGTTCCAGGGCCATTTTCTTGGGCAGACCGCACTCGTTGAACTTGAGCTCGGGGCCGACCACGATGACCGAGCGGCCGGAGTAGTCGACGCGCTTGCCGAGGAGGTTCTGGCGGAACCGGCCCTGCTTGCCCTTGAGCATGTCGCTGAGGGACTTGAGGGGGCGGTTATTGTGACCCTTGGTGGGACGTGTGCGGCGGCTGTTATCAAACAGCGCGTCGACGGCTTCCTGAAGCATGCGCTTTTCGTTGCGCAGAATCACCTCGGGGGCCTTGAGCTCCATGAGCTTCTTGAGACGGTTGTTACGGTTGATGACGCGACGATAGAGGTCGTTCAGGTCGCTGGTGGCAAAGCGGCCGCCATCGAGGTGAACGAGGGGGCGAAGTTCCGGCGGAATGACGGGAAGCACCTCGAGCACCATCCACTCGGGTTTGTTGCTGGACCCGCGGAAAGCCTCGACGACCTTTAGGCGCTTGATGATCTTCTGGCGCTTCTGGGCGCTGGTGGCCTGGCGCATCTCGATGGCCAGCTTGCCGGAAAGCTCCTCGATTTCGATCTGCTTGAGGAGTTCCTTCACAGCCTCGGCGCCAATGCGGATGTCCACCTTGTCGCCGTACATTTCGCGGTACTTGCGCACTTCGTCGTCGGCGAGAAGCTGCTTGGGCTTCAGTGGCAGTTCGGGGGCGCAGTCCACGATGATGTGGTTCTGGAAATAGATGACCTTGCCGAGATCCTTGACGCTGATGTCGAGAAGCTGGGAGATGCGGCTTGAGGTGCCCTTGTAGAACCAGATGTGGCAGACGGGGGCGGCCAGCTTGATGTGGCCCATGCGCGTGCGGCGCACCTTGCTCTCGATGACTTCCACTCCGCAGCGGTCGCAGACGATGCCCTTGTACTTGATGCGCTTGTACTTTCCGCAGGCGCATTCCCAGTCCTTGGTCGGGCCGAAGATACGCTCGCAGAAGAGGCCGTCCTTCTCGGGCTTGAACGTGCGGTAATTAATGGTTTCGGGCTTCTTGACTTCGCCAAAGCTGGAGAGGTCGAGGTCCTCGGCCAGGCGGGCGCCGGGCATGCCAAGGCGGCGCTCGGCGGCGCGGGAATGACGCCGCGACCACGCGAGGATGCGCTCCGGCGAGGCGATGGAAATGCGCGCGATGGTATTGACGGTATTGAGGTCAACGTCGTCGTCCTTTTCCGACCCCAGCGGAATGGGGCGGTAATTGGGAGGGGCTACCTCGTCAATTTCGCGAACTCCCTGGAACGCCAGAATTTCACCCGCGTCCTTGGTGCGCTTGGTCGCGCGGGTTTTGGCGGGCTTTGCCGCCTTCTCGCTCTTGGATGCTGCCTTCTTGGTAGCGATTGTTCGATACCTCGCTTTCGCCGAATCGGCCCCGGCATTCCGGGACACGTTTTATACTTGTTTCACTTCAATAAAAAGAAACTTGTTCGCCGGGCGCACG
>JAIBAT010000042.1 GCA_019695055.1 Candidatus Sumerlaeaceae bacterium
CCCATCTGGCGGCATTCCTCCATGATTTCCTTCGTTTCATTGATTGCCGGCTCCTTGGTCCCATGATCTCGGACAAATTCGACGCCCAGCATCAGCCCCATGCCGCGCACATCGCCAATGAGAGGGTGCGAACCCGCCAGTTTCTCGAGTCCGGCCTTCAGGTGACCACCAACAACCTTTGAGTTGTTCTGCAGGCCTTCCTCTTCAATGACCTCCAGCACACCCAGTCCCGCGGCCATGCTGATTGGGTTCCCGCCATAGGTGTTGAAGTGGGTCCGCTGGGTCAGGGTCTGCGCAATTTCCATGCGCGTGGTCACGGCCGCCAGCGGCGCGCCATTGCCGATCCCTTTTGCCATCGTCACGATGTCCGGTGTGACACCGAAATTTTGGAAACCCCAGAAATTCTCGCCTGTGCGGCCAAACCCGGTCTGAACCTCGTCTGCAATGCAGACTCCGCCGTGCTCCCGCGCGATTTCATAAACCAGCTTCAGGTAATTCGGGGCGCCGCTCGTGGCCCCCCCCACACCCTGGATCGGTTCACAAATAAAGGCCGCAATTTTGCCCGATGTGCCATTTCGAATCAGGTCGCGAACATCCTCCGCGCTACGCCGGGCCTTCTCCTCCGCCGAGCCCGTGTAAGGGCTGCGGTACGGATCCGGGCAGACCGCGTGGTGCACCCCTATCCCCTGCGGAAGCGGGTACTTCCACGTATGGTGCGAGGTCAACCCCATCGTCGTGGGCGAACCGCCATGATAGCCGTTGCGCAACGCGATCACGTCAAAGTTGCGGGTGAACAGCCTCGACATCGTGATTGCCAGGTCGTTGGCCTCGCTGCCGCTGTTGGTAAAATAGGTCACGTCCAGCCCCGGAGGCAGCTTCGAAGCCAGCTTCTTCGCAAACTGCGGGAACAGCGGATGCGCGTAAATGTTGGTCGTATGCTGCAGCGTGCCCAGCTGCTCCTGCATCTTCGACACAATCTTCGGATGGCAATGCCCGCAGGACACTGTAACGATTCCCGCGAACAAGTCAAGATAGCGCCGCCCCGTCTCGTCGAACAGCCACTGCATGTGGCCCTCCACGATCATGATCGGCTCGGCGTATAGCGTAAAGATCACCGGACTCGTATACTGCTTGCGCATGGCAAGCACTTCCGCCTTCGACGGCCCCTCATAGGGCTTCGGCTTGTGCGCGCATTCCGGCATCTGGGGCACGGCCAACGTGGCCGATTGACTCATCTAACTTTACACTCCTCTTTGTTCGGCCCGGCGCCCGGAACTCCGAAATGGCAGCCCCAAACACTCCAATTCACTCGCCGAATCTCATTTTTTCTCAAGAGCACTTCATAAAGTCCATCCAATTATTTCGACATTTTCAGACGGCTTTGGTTTCGGCCTCACTACGAGCGGGAGGCGCCACCAGCGACAACAGAACGTGCACCACGGCCGCAACGCCAAAACTCACAAACCACGAATGCGTGTACAGTTGATTCCAAATCACTTCGGGATCCACTGGCACCGCAGTCTCAGGAGGCCCCAACGCCCTGAACTGGTTGATAAACCCGGGCACGCAGGTTGCAATGCCTGCCGCTACCGCCACCAACGCCCTCCAGTTAAACCCGCCCATATATTGATAGCGGCCCTTTAGCCTGTATAGATCCTCCACATCAAGTGAGGCCTTGCGGATAACAAAGTAGTCCGACAGCATCACCCCGGCAATGGCACCAAGCATTGTGCCGTAACCGATCAGCCATGTAAACACGTACGCATTGAGGTCATTAAAGAGCTTCCATGGCAAAATCAGCACACCGATCACTCCGGTGATTATGCCGCCAACCTTAAAACTAATAAGCCGCGGGCAAATATTGAAGAAATCGTTTGCTGGCGACACAACATTCGCTGCAATATTGGTGGTCAGGGTCGCAATGGTTAGGGCGAAGAGGGCGAAGCCCACAACAAACACATTGTCGAGTTTAGCCAGCACCTTCACCGGATCCCAGATCGCCTCGCCGTAGTTAATAACCGTGGCACAAGTTACCGCAATCCCAATGAAGGAATAGAGAGCCATGGTTGTGGGCAGCCCAATTAGCTGACCAAGCATCTGGTCCTTCTGCGTCCTGCAGTAGCGCGTAAAGTCCGGGATATTAAGAGACAACGTTGCCCAGTAGGCCACAGTTCCCGTCAGGTTGGGCCAGAACACTTTCCAAAAATCAAAGTCCTTTGGAAGGTTGCCTCGCGCCTTGGCCACCGTCTCATCTGAAAGGACAACGCCAAATCCGCCAGCCTTTGAGACACTCCACGCCAGAAGCGCCACCCCCACGATAATCAGGAACGGTGCCGACAAGTTCTCCAACCACTTGATAGCCTCTGTCCCCATGACAATAATCGCAATATTTACCGCCCAAAACAGGAGGAAACACCCCAGTTCTCCCCACGAGAGTCCAAGCCAACGGATTCGGTCAGCATCAACGGCAGGAGCAAACCCAAAAATCTTCGCATGGATGGTATAGATAGCTGCGCCGCCTATATAGGTTTGGATTCCAAACCATCCACAGGCAACAATTGCGCGCATCAGGGCCGGCACATTCGCGCCAAGAGTCCCAAACGATGACCGCACAAGGACAGGAAAGGGAATTCCATACTTGGTGCCGGCATGGGCATTGAGAGTCATTGGAATCAGCACTATCAGGTTCCCCAAAGTGATCGTGAATAATGCCTGGCGCCAAGTCATGCCCTGGTTGATCATACCGGCCGCAAACATATAGGTGGTGATGCAGACTACCATGCCGACCCACAGCGAGGCGATGGTCCACATGCCCCAGGTGCGCTTCTCCACGGGGACCGGGGCAAGGTCTTCGTTGTAGAGGGGGGAGGAAGTGATGTCGCTCAGTTTGGTGACTCCCTGCTTAGGATGTGGGGAGAGCACACGCCCAGGAAAAACGCACGAAAATGGCCAGGTGAGCGGCAAATTTCACAGATGCAATCCTTGCCAAACTCCAGGCAATCCCGAAACTCTGGCTTATGCCCATCCTTTGATTACGAATAGTTAAGCCTGTGATAAAGACAACTCCCATTGATTGAAGTCAATGGGTTTATGAACCGAAACCGCCGGCCTTTCATCCCCCCCCAATCGAATGAACCCCTCGCCCCCCAGTAGCCATCCCCAAATGGCCCCCGCCAAAGTCAAAATCTGCGGAATCACGAACACCGAAGACGCTTTTGCCGCCGCCGAAGCCGGAGCGGATTTCCTCGGCTATGTCTTTCATCCAGTCAGCAAACGAAACGTCGACCCGGCCGTGGTCCACGAAATCACCTCCCAGATCCGCCGCAAATTCCCTGAAATCCGCCACGTAGGTGTCTTCGTGGATGCGTCCTTCGACACCCTCTCCTCAATTAAACGCGCCGCCGGTCTTGACCTCGTCCAACTCCACGGCGCCGAATCGGCCTCCCTTTGCGACGAGCTCGCCGCCGCATCGATCCCAGCCATCAAAGTCTTCAAGTTCAGCCCCAGCGCCCCCACCGTCCGCTGGGAAGACTTTCATACCGACTTCTACCTTTGCGACACCTTTGACCCCGCCGCCGCGGGCGGCACTGGCCGCGCCTTCGACCCTGCTCTGATTCCTGCCGGTTTTCCACTGGATCGCGCGTTCATTGCCGGCGGACTCACACCCGCAAACTGCGCCGAAGTCGTCCGCGCCTTGCACCCTTTTGCCCTCGACGTTTCCTCAGGGGTTGAGGCCTCCCCCGGGCGCAAATCCCACGAGTTCGTCCACCAGTTCATCCACGCCGCAAAATCCGCAGCCTGAATGGCCCGCCCCGCCGTTTGGTAGCGAACCTTATGCAAGCCACGGAAACTTACCGCACCACCGTCCCCGATGCCCGGGGCCATTTCGGCATTTTCGGCGGACGCTACGTGCCCGAAACCCTGATGCCCGTCCTCATCGAACTTGAAAAACAGTATTATTCCGTCAAGGATGACCCCGAATTCCAAAAGGAACTCCGCTACTACCTGCGCGATTATGTCGGTCGCCCCACTCCCCTCTTTCTCGCCGAGCGCCTCTCCCGCGAACTCGGCGGCAACGCCCGCATCTATCTCAAGCGCGAGGACCTCTGCCACACCGGCGCACACAAGATTAACAACACCATGGGCCAGGCCCTCCTCGCCAAGCGCATCGGCAAACCCCGCGTCATCGCCGAGACCGGCGCCGGCCAGCACGGCGTCGCCACCGCCACAGCCTGCGCCCTCCTCGACCTGCAATGCGAAGTTTACATGGGAGCCGAGGACATCGAGCGCCAGAAGCTCAACGTTTTCCGCATGGAGCTTTTAGGTGCGAAAGTCATCAGCGTCACCAGCGGCACTTCCACCCTCAAGGACGCCACGAACGAAGCCATGCGCGACTGGATGGCCCGCTGCGACGATACCCACTACATCATCGGGTCCGTGGTCGGCCCGCACCCCTTCCCCATGATCGTCCGCGATTTCCAGGCCGTCATCGGCGACGAAACAAAGGAGCAGATCCTCGAACGAGAAGGCCGCCTCCCCGATGCCATCGTCGCCTGCGTGGGCGGCGGCAGCAATGCCATGGGCATCTTTTACCCCTTCCGCGCCGATCTTGAAACAGCTTTATATGGCGTCGAGGCCGCCGGCTTCGGAATTCACACCACCCAGCATGCCGCCACCATCGGCGCGGGCCAGGTCGGCGTGTTCCACGGCGCAAAAAGCTACGTCCTCCAAACAGACGACGGCCAGATCACGCCCGCCCACTCGATTTCCGCCGGCCTCGATTACCCCGGCACCGGCCCCGAGCACAGCTACTATGCCGCCACCGGCCGCGCCCAGTACGTTTCCATCACCGACGACGAAGCTCTCGAAGGCGTCAAGCTCCTGTGCCGCACCGAAGGCATCATTCCCGCCCTCGAATCCGCCCACGCCGTCGCCCAGCTCGTGAAGCTCGTCCCCACAATGCCAAAGGACAGCGTCGTCGTCATGAATCTCTCAGGCCGCGGCGACAAGGACGTCTTCTCCATCGCCAAGGGCATAGGGATGAATCTGTAGCTAAAACCGCAGCTTGTACCGCAGCATCTCGTACTTCAGCGGGAAATCATTGGGATGCGGATCCGTCGTCCAGATTCGCTCGCAGTCCCCGCAAAGCGGCCACCGCTCGATCTCGTCCGTCAGCATCGCGTTCCGGAACTTCTGGAAACCCTTGCCATTCCAGACTTCATAAAAGTCTTTTCCCACCACATTGTCGATGACGTTGGTCCCATCCAGGTCCCCGCAGCAGCTAACGATATCCCCATTGTAGGAAATCGTCATGTCCCTGAACGGAATGATGCAAATCCAACGCTGCCCCGTGTCCTTGATGTTCGGCGCCACGCCACCATAGCCATCCAACTGCCCCGACCAACTATGGGCCAGGATCGCCTTGAACTCATTGACGCCCGTACCATCGAACTGCCGCCGGAAATTTGCATCAGCCATGACCGGCGCTCCCCGTGGATGAACCTCAGGCCCTCGATATTCCACGACGTTCTGAATCACGACATGAGGCGTCTTGCTCCCCAGTTCCTCCCGCACACGCAGGAACATCCGGATCTTCTCGATCGTGTCCTCGTACTTCGCCGGCGTGCGCAGTCGCTCGTAGTCTTCCTTGTTGTCGCCGTCGAAGCTGAAACTCAGCCAGTGCAAACCCGCCTTGATCAAACCCTCCGCCAGAGGCCGCGTCATCTTCGTCGCGTTCGAGTGCATCGCCGGTTTGATCCCGTAGCTCGACGCGATGCTCACCAGCTCCACAATCTCCGGATGCAGCACCGGCTCGCCCGCCAGCCAGAAACCAAACTGAATCGGCTCATGCCG
>JAIBAT010000113.1 GCA_019695055.1 Candidatus Sumerlaeaceae bacterium
CGTAATACGCTTGGGGGCTCTACGTTTATCTAAAAACACAAATAATTGGAGCGAAAGGAGACTAAGAAATATATGAGCACAATTGAGCGGGCCATCGAAATTGCCGCAAAGGCCCACGCGGGGGTAGTCGATAAGGCAGGAAGTCCTTACGTCTTCCACCCTTTGCGAATGATGCTTTCAATGTCAACAACGGAGGAACGAATCGTAGCTATCCTTCACGACGTCGTTGAAGACTCAAAGGATCCCCACATCAGCCTGGACGACTTGAGATCCGAAGGGTTCTCTGAGGAAGTCATTCTTGGCGTGGATTCGGTAACTCAACGCGAGAACGAGGATTACGAAGCCTCCATACGGCGCGCCGGGAGGAACCCGATAGGAAGGCGCGTGAAGCTGGCTGACCTGAGGGATAACAGTGACCTCTCTCGAATCTCGAACCCGACGGAAAGAGACTTCGCGCGTCTTGAGAAGTACAAGCGGGCCTATGCTCTCTTGACGGGACCAGAATTCGAGCCCAACCCCGCAGCGTCCGACGGGGGAAGCCTGAAGAAGTACCAGGTGTTTGTGGATGACAACTTCCACTACATGGACGAAGATGAGCGGTACTTGCTTGGGGAGTTCGAAACCGGATCAGAAGCTATAGCCGCTTCTCAACGGATCGTTGATGAATTCCTTCACTCCACGCACAGGCCGGGAATGGCCGCCGAAGAACTTTACCGATCCTACACGATGTTTGGCGAGGATCCATTTATCGTTAGCAACTCACTCGACCGAGTCGGTTTTTCTGCTTGGGGTTATGCAAAAGAGCGTTGCCAGCAAATTTGCTCAAATCCACACGAATGATACTCAAGTCGTGCCGAAAACTTACCGGTTGCCCGGTTCCCTAAATCGGCCAACTGTCAGTCTCCTCCGATGTCCTTGAATGCGGAGTCCACTTCCATATCACATCCTTGGAGACCAGACTCCCTGAAATCCTTGAGCGACATGGGCGTTGCTTCCCAACAGTATTTAGTCCGGCAAGGCCGCCACCCGGTCCGGAAGTATGATTCCGCGATAGTCGTTCTGCCATCGTCTACCAAACGTACTATGCGGCCATCTAAGACTCCGACCATCACCAGTTTCAAAACTGGGTTCGGCGAAAGCCTTTCACGGTCTTCCCAGGTTTGCTGAGCCCAGATCTCCTGTAACCTTTCGTTGAACGCTCTGAGGGAAAGCTCTCTGGTCGGCCCGAATAGGCGTTCCCTTTCCGCTTCCACTTCTGAGGCGGTCAAGGGCCCAACTGGGGAACTCTCCGGAATCTTCGGCTCTTTTGAGTCCATATTCAGCAACCCTCCACTTTTGGATACCTTCAGCATGTTGGTTTCCTTCCGACCCGGGATGCAAGCGGCGTGATTGCAGGATTGGTCGACCTTCAGCCACCCAAGGAATGACTGCATCGCCATTTGGTGGTGTGCTGTCCGTCAATTCCCGAGTAGCTTTCAAAATTTCGGGAAAAATTTTTAGGGGGGGTACCCTCTAACGACGACGGGGCATGGCACGATGTCTTGCACGCATCGGGCATTCGGGCGCCAGGCCCGGGCGCAAAGGAATGGCCCATACGTGACTCAGGAACTCGTTTTGAGTAGGAAGCCGACTCGCGATAAGTTCAAAGCATGCAGGGCACAAGAAAGGCCCTGCCGGGAGTGATTCCGACAGGGCCATGGGAACTCGGTTCCTATTATCAGTTTCCAGTTTGGTTCCAGGATGTTTCCAGTTTGGTTCCACTTTCCACGGGTTTGAACAAACCTCGAACGCGCCGCAAAGAATTCCATGGCATTGCGCTCTCAGCCTTTACTGGTAAGGGTGCGGCCTTTATTTGCAAGGGATGCCGGGGCCGGGAATCGAACCCGGACGGGGGGTAACCCCGAGGGATTTTAAGTCCCTTGCGTCTGCCAATTTCGCCACCCCGGCGTAATGCTGCCCTACGGCTCCTCGCGCGCGGTCAGGCTTGTGATTGCCTGAGTCGAACTTGTAGTCGTGGCATTTGCCGGGGCTCAATAAAAAAGTGGGGCGACGGCATGCGATTCACGGGGCAGCCCAAAGAATTCTGGCATCCCTCCGGGCTGCGGAAATGGCGCACACACGGGAAATGGGATCTCCGGGTTGCCGGTGGTTCCCGGCCATGATTGGCCGGGCTGGTGTCGGAATGGGCCTTCTGGTCATGGAAGGACAGATCCCCAAGGTGAGTTCGCGGACTTCACTTTGATGGGCGCCCTGAGGCGCGGGAAAATGGTTGCTCCAGGGTTGGCCCTGTGCCAGCAAAGTTCGTGTCAGGAGGCATTTCAGACATGTCCGATATCCATGCTGTGATTCTTGCCAGTGGCATTTCGAGCCGGATGGGGTTTCCGAAGGCGCTGATGCCTGTTGGAAACAAGTTCTTTCTGCTAAAAATCTTTGACACCTTGACGGATGCCAAAATTTCGCCGGCGCATATCGTAATCAATATGGGGCTGAAGTCGTCGCTGGCGGCGCAGATGGAGAAGTTTCCCGGCGCGGAATTTGTGCTGAATGACCAGCCTGCGAAGGGGCAGATCCATTCACTGCAACTGGGCTTGGAACAGGCGGAGAAGAGTGGGGCGAAAGCGGCCGTGGTGGCGCTCGTGGATCAGCCGTTTGTAAAGATCGACACCATCCTGATGCTGCTGGATGCGGCGGAGTCACTGCCCCAGAAGATCCTTGTGCCGCGACGGGACGGGGCGCACGGGCATCCGATCCTGATCCCGGCTGTGCGGTTTGGGGATTTCATCAATGCGCCGGACGGAAAAACGGCCCGCGACGTGCTGGAGGAACACCAGGCGGATGTGGCGTATGTGGACGTGGATGATGCGGGGGCTGTGACGGATGTGGACACTCCGGAGGACATTGCGAAATTCCTGAAGGCTGAGGAAGAGGAACTGGATTAGAGCCTGTTTTGTGAGTCACCCACCAGTTTACTGGTGAAGGGTTTTGGCACTGATTCCGCAGCGGGATGCCGCTGCCACTTTACTGAACTTCCATTGGTCCATGTGTTGATCCCGCCGTGGGGCAAAAAAAATGCCGGGCAACGCTGAGGTTGCCCGGCAAAGAAACTGCGTTCGTCCCAGATGGGACAGGTTACTTCTTATACTTGACGCTGCATCCGTAGCTTTGGGTTTCGGCAACGGCAGGCTTCTCGCCCTTCAGCAGGGAGTCAAGGGCGGCGGAGACGTAGTTCTTGGCACCCTTAACCTTTTCGGCGTCGGGGCTCTTGTCGTCGTCGATGGCGCCCTGATAGGCGATATTGCCAGCCTTATCGATCACGAACATGTGCGGAGTTGTCTTGGCACCATAGGCGTTGCCGATCTTGCCATCGGCGTCGAGCAGAATGGGGTGATCAATGTTCTTCTCCTTGATCCATGCCGCGGCTGCATCGGCGGTCACGAAGTTGCTGCTGTCGACGCCCAGCCACACTACGCCCTTCTCCTCATACTTCTTGGCCAGTGCCGCCATGTCGCCGTTCGTGTAGTGTTTCTTCACGAAAGGGCAGCCGGGATTGGTCCATTCGAGGACCACGATCTTGCCCTTGTAGTCGGCCAGCGAGTGCTCCTTGCCGGCCTGATCCTTTGCGGTGAATGCGGGGGCAGCCTTTGCCTCCGCGGCGGGTTTGGCATCATCCTTTTTCTCGTTTTCGGCAAAAGCCGGCAGGCATAGAGCCGAAACGGCCACGAGCGCTGCCAAAGTCTTGTTGAACTGCATGGTTACTGCCTCCTTCGGGGGGATTGGGATGTTGCACGGTTTGGACACAGTAATTCCGCGGGCGTTCCGCCGCGTTGGAATTAAGCAGGTCTTTAACCGATGTTGTAACAGGAAACAAGTCCTGTGCCAGTTTTGAGCGATTTCAGGGAAAACCGTCGTAGCAGGCCTTTGAAGAGCACCGTATGGGCTTAACGTTTCCCTTGCCAATCGAGACTTCGGTCCCAATTCATTGATTTCGGAGTACTTGTGATGCAATGCCCCTATTGCCAAACTGAGAACCGGGAAGACCGTGATCACTGCTATTGCTGTGAACGCGATCTGGCCATGCTGCGGGTGATAGTGAACAAGGCCCGCCACCACTACAATTTGGGGTTGGAGCACGCGGAGCGGGGACGCAACGCGGAGGCCATTGAGGAATTCCGGAATGCCATTGATCTGGATCGGCGGTTTGCGCCAGCCCATGTGGTCCTGGGAACGCTGTATGCGCGGCAGAACGATTTCCATCGTGCCAACGAGTGCTGGAAGGCCGCGCTGGCCATCAACCCGGATCTGAACAAGGCCCACGCCTACCTCGCGAAGGCGGAACAGGTTGCGGTGCGCACCCCGGTGATCCGGAGACTGCGGCTGTATTGCGGTGTGCTTGCCGGATTGCTCGTCCTTGTCCTCCTGGGCTTCATGTATGCGATGCGGCCCGACCGGGTGAACCTGACACTGCAGGAGGCGATCAAGGCGTATGAGGCGGAGAACCTGAACACGGCACTGACGATGCTGCACCAGATGCGCGAGCGGAAAAGTCATCATTCCTCGGTCAACGCCGCCGCGAGCGCGCTGCGGGAGGCCATCAAATCCGAACTGCGGCAGCAAGTGCAATCCATCCAGGAGATGAAATACCGGGAGGATTATCCGGCTGCGCTGGCGGCCATTTCGGCCCTGGAATCGCGGGAGCCCGACCCCGGCACGAGCGCCACGCTGGCCGCCATCAAGCAGGACATCAATCACTACTACGCGGGGCGCATTGAGGGCTTGTATAAGAATTTTACAGACGGTGCGGTTTCCTATCCGGAACTTGCCGCACGCGTGGACGAGTACCTCAAGGTGTATCCGGACCTGCCGGACAAGGAGGGGCTGCGGTCATACCTGGAGCGGGCGCGCGAGGTGGAGTCGGGACGGCGTGTGGAGCAGATTCTCACGGAGTTTCGCGACCAGCGGGACGTCCAGCAATCCCTCGAGGATTTGCAGCAACTCAGCGCCCAATTTCCGGGAATGGAGGCGGTCAAGAAGGGCCGAGCCGACCTGGTGGAGGCCATCCTGAACTATGTGTTTGAGAGATTCCAGGAGTCCATGGACGAGGGCAACTATGACCAGGCGGCGACGCTGCTGAGGGAAATCAACAGCCTCGCCTCGGAGTTTCGCGACATCGTCGACGTGACTGGGCCGGTCGAGCTTGCACAGCGGGTCCTGATCGATGCGGAGAAGACCGGGCGACTGAAGGAAGTCGAGCTTCTGATGAAATCGGCTTCTCCTGCGGGTGCGCAACTGGCCCTGATGGATATCGTGTCGGATGATTCGCTGACCACGGCGGAGCGGGAACTGGTGGGCACATATCTTATAGAGATCAACCGTCGCAACGCGGCGGAAGAGCTTCGGCAGATCGTGGAGAAACAGTCGAAATATCTGACTCTTCAGATCAGCGACGAGGAAGCCAGTTTCACGCTGGCAAGGTATCAGGAGATTCTTGATGCACTGCCGAAATCCTCGGCCGCGGAGCGTAACGCGCTCATTGCCTGTGCGGCAGTGTCGGCCTTCAAGTTGAACCAGAAAGAAGAGGCCGACGCGCTGGCGGCCATGCTGGAGGCCAACAAGGCGGACCGGAACCTTTATGGCCAATTGCAGCGGCTTTTTAAGCGAAAACGGTGATGCAGAAAGGCCTTGGGGCTGTAACACTTTTACTTATGACACTTGCCGCACCATCACGCTCCCAGGACAACAAACTGGTTAACCCGCCGTTTGCGGTGGACCGGATGTATCGCGCAGTCGGGCAGAATGATTTCCGCGGTGAGAGTCGAAATATGGCATGGGACCCGGTAATCGGTGGCATGGTTGTGCTGCCGCGGTCAACGGCGGGCAGAAACCCAAGGACCCTGTTCCCGGGTGGCAAGTCTCCAAAAGGGTCGGTGGTCGGGACTTACACCAGCCAGCCGCAGAAGGCCGAGTTTGAGTTTCACGAGATTCTGCCTTCGTGGAACCTGCTGGTGGATGAGGAGACCCAGGGTTATCGCGTGTACGTCCGGGTGGCGGGTCGCGACCGGGAGTGGTCGCCGTGGATTTACTTTGGCGGGGGCGGGATCCTGCTTAAGGAACCCAATCCGAACCGGTCGCGCATTGTTCCGGGATGGGGCACGGTTCGCGTGGATTACATCATGCTGGAGAAGGCGGCCCTCTATTTCCAGTACCGGGTGGAATTGAAGAGTGCCGGGCCGAAATCTGCTACTGGCCAGCGCCGGATGGCTTTGGTGCGGTTTTTCCTAAGCTATAGCAACACGTCGGGAGACCGGGAGCTTTGGGAAACGAGTGACCACCCAAAGCGCGCTTCGTTTGCTCCCGAAACAACGACTTCATTGGGGATCCCCTACCGCTGCCAGGGTTGGGTGGAGGATCGGAAACTCGCCTCGCAGATCTGCTGTCCGACATCCCTGGCCATGATCTTGGAGAAGTACGGCATCAACAAGCCGACCACCGAGGTGGCGGCTGAGGTGCTGGACAAGGAGAATTCCATTTACGGGAATTGGCCCCGGACGGCCCAGGTCGCGGCCAGGTATGGATTCGAGGCCCATGTGGAGCGATTTCGGCGCCATGAGGACGTGCAAAGGTTGATTGCAAACGGGTTTCCGGTCATGGCAAGCATACGAATCACAAAGGGAGATTTGGGCACCGAACCGCAGCGAGCATCGGGCGGGCATTTGATATTGTTGCAGGGCTTTACCAAGGAAGGCGACTACATCGTAAACGATCCGGATAGCCCGGGGCCGGGCGGTGCGGAACGAATTTTTAGCAGGCAGGACTTGCAGAACGTGTGGATCGACAAAGGAGGCGTAGGGATTGTTTACCAAAAGTCCAAGTAGATTGACCACCCGGAAGCCGTGGATTCTTGCCGGGTTGGCTGCGATTGTTTCCACGATGATGTTGGTTCTGACCGGCTGCGCCACCACTGGCTCTCACGGTTATACGCCCGATTACTGTACGGTGACCGCCGTGGGGTATTACAAGCCCGTTGCTGTTCCAGGAACCCAGCGCCGGTTGGCCCAGGATGAGGCCGAGGCTGATGCACGAAGGCAATTGCTCGAAAAGGCAGGAGCTCTGCCGGCGTGCAAAGGGACGGTAAACGATATGATTGCCAGAGACCAGAACTTCCGCGCGGAAGTGCTCAACAAGGTGCGCACCGCAGAGGTGGTGGATTGGAAGGTTGAACCCGCCTGCGGCAAAGTTACGGTTTGGATGCGGCTGGATATGAATGTCATCCGCGCCATTGTTGCACCGCGCTGCCCGTAGTAGTTACCTGCGGTGCACGATGAGTTGAGGGCTGGCGAGCCCGCGATTTCACCAAATGTGAACACACCCCTCACACGCATTATCCATTGCTCTGATATCCACTTTGGTCACGGCCATCGCCCGGAGTGTTCTGCTGCACTTTTGTCGCGCGTTCGGGAACTGAATCCCGATGCTGTCATTGTCTCGGGGGATCTCACCATGCGGGCCCGCGGTGGACAATTTGCGCGCGCGGAGGAATGGCTGAAGCAACTGCCGACTCCAGTGATGGTCATTCCCGGAAACCATGACATCCCGCTTTACAACCTTGCGCTGCGCCTGACCAACCCGTTTCGGAATTACCGGCGATTTGCGGAACCGCACTCCACCAATCCGATTGAGCTGCCGTGCCTGAGGGCCATAGGCATCAACACTATTAATCCCCACCGCCACCAGCAGGGAATCATCGATGGCGTCACACGAGACAGGGTCTGCGAGTGGCTCACGGCCCAGCCCCAAGACGCATGGAGACTGGTGGTCATCCACCAGCACGTGAAGGATATTCCGGGTCATCACCGCCCGGGGGCCATTCCGGGGGCAAGGGAAACGCTGGAAGCCTGGGCGCGGGCGGGCGCACACGCCGTTCTCCATGGCCACATCCATTTTGACTATGCCCAGACCGCGGACCAACTTTTCCCGGGTTTCCCGGTGCCAATGCTGGTCATTGCAGCCGGCACCGGCAGCAACGCACGCACTCGCGGCAAGGCTGGTACGACCAACAGTTTTCACCTGGTGGAGTTTTCGCAGGAGAAACTGGAAATCTCGACGCAACGTTGGAATTCCATGTCGGGGCGGTTTGAAGCCGATCAGCCGGTGGTCTTCCCACGGAGCCTATTTTCAAATTAACTGCTGGCAATTACGGGATTCCCACGGCTTTCTTGGCGGACCAGACTTTACCATGGCTATTCTAACCTATCATCACATCGGAGATTGCCCCCCGGGGCAGCAAGACCACCGTGGCCTTTGGGTAACGGCGGCTAGTTTCCGGCGGCAATTGGAGTGGTTGAAGACAAATGGCTATGTGGGAATTGCACTGGACACGATTGCTGCGGCCCTGACAGGTGAGCCACCGCTGCCGCGCAGATGGGTTTGCATTACCTTTGATGACGGCTGGCTGGATAACCTGACTGCGGCACTTCCTGAATTGGAAAGTGCGGGGTTTCAGGCAACGGTGTTTGTCATCAGCGGGAAGATTCGCCAGGGAGATCCGGCGCATCCCTGGGAGAATTTCCTGTCCGCCGAGGAGATTCGCGAAATGCAGGGGCGTGGCATTTGCATTGGGAGCCACACGCGAACGCACCCTCACCTTACTAAGCTGAGCGATGCGCAAGTTGCTGAGGAACTGGTGGGATCCCGGGAGGAGCTTGCAGAGGTAATCGGCATGCAGCCGCGGTGGCTCTGCTATCCTTTTGGCAATTTTTCGCCGAGAATCGCCAACATTGCCCGGGACGCCGGATATGCGGGAGCCACAAGCACCATTCGTGACAACCGGGTCGGGCCGGACCAGCTGTTTTGGATGCCGCGGGTCATGGTCATGGACGACACGACTCCCCAGCGCCTGGCCTATATGCTTTCGCCGTGGTACCACTACGTGCACGCTTGGAAAAACCGCCGCCGGTGGAAGTCCATCAAGTGAAGATCCTCCACACGAATTTTCTCAAGGGCTGGGGCGGGCAGTCGAACCGTATCCTGGTGGAGTGCGAGGGATTGGCGAGTCGCGGTCACGATGTGCTGCTGAGCGTGCCGCCGGGGAGTGAATTGGCGAAACGGGCCCGCGCCCGGGGGCTGGCGGTGGACGAGAGCGTGCGGTATGCCAGCGGACTGAGATTGGAAGCGTTTCGCGACATTGGGAGAATGCGGACTGTTCTAAAGCGATTCCCGCCGGACGTCGTGCATCTCCATGGCGGGAGGGATTCTTGGGCGGTTGCGGCTGCGACACTTTGGCGAACACGCCCCGCCATTGTCCGGACAAAGCACAATATATTCACCATTGTGGGGCATCCGTTCAACCGGTGGCTGTACGGGCGCTTCTTCCAGCGCATTGTCTGTCTGAGTCATGCGATTATTGATCAGTGCGTTGCGACGGGATATATATCGCCGGATAAATTGCGACTGATTCCGAGCGCCGCGGAACCGGAGAAGTTTCAGGTTGCGCCAGGAACGCGCGAGAGGATTCGAACAGAATTGGGTATAGGTGCCGATACGTTTGTCGTCGCAATGACAGGGCGGCTTCGGCCCGAGAAGGGTCACGATGTGCTTTTGGCGGCTGCGCCGGCTATCATAAGGGGCTGTCCCAACGTGCGATTCCTGCTGCTGGGGTCCGGCAGCCAGAAGGGCGAGTTCCAATCGGTTATCGGACAGAATCAACTTGAGCAGCACATCATCATGACGGGCTTCCGGAACGATGTTCCCGAGTGCCTGAGCGCTGCCAACCTTTACGTTCAACCGTCTCGTTCGGAGGGTTTGGGAACGGCGGTCATAGAAGCTTGCTGCGCAGGGTTGCCTGTGGTGGCAAGCCGCAGCGGGGGGATCCCGGATATTATTAAGGACGGGAGTACGGGGCTTCTGGTGGACGTTGGGGACGCCGAACAGTTGGCCACCGCGGTGTTGCGACTTGTGACGGATTCGAGACTGCGGGAAACCTTGGGAAGGGCGGCCCAGGAATTCGTCGAACGGAACTTCTCCATCCCCGCCCTTATAGAGAAGACGGAAGCGGTTTATCGCGAACTGGTTTGACCGTGACCCCTCAGAACGGGGCTCAAACTTCCAAAACTTTGATATTGCCAGAGCATGAATGAGGTATAAAAAGAGGCCACCTTCGGCTGAATGGCCTGCCAACAGTCCGCTACGGGACTCGCTGCAAATCGCCTGACAAGGAGCAGTTCAAAGGATGTCGGTTTCGGAAATCTCGATTCAAATCAAGAACGCGCCGGGCCAACTGGCGCAGATCACCGCTGTGCTGGCGGAGGCTGGCGTGAACATCAAGGGGATCACGGCATCGAGCGCCGGGAAGGTGGGGTGGGTTCGGCTTGTGGTGGACAAACCCAAGCTGGCCGAGGAAGCGCTGGACGAGTGCGGCTTTGACGTGGAATCGGGCGAAGCAGTGGGGGTGATCATTGCGGATGAGCCCGGCGCACTGGACCGTGCGCTGCGGGCGCTGGTGGATGAGAAGATCAACGTGGATTATGTTTATACCTGCGTGGAGCATCATCACGGGAAGATCCTGGCCATACTGGGGGTGCAGTCGCCCAGCAAGGCGGAGAAACTGCTGAAACAGGCCGGCCTGCAGACGGTGGTGGCCTAAACCTGGCGCCGGCCCTCGAATGCCTTCTTGAGGGTCAACTCGTCTGCGTACTCGAGGGAGCTACCTATGGAAAGGCCCAATCCGAGGCGGGTGGTTTGAATCCCAAGGGGCTCAATTAATCGGGACAAATAGATGGCGGTGGCGTCGCCATCCACATTGGGATTTGTGGCTAGGACGACCTCGCGAACAGCCGGTGAGGAGGACTGGATTCGGTTGATTAGTTCTTGGATTTTCAGGTCCTCCGCAGTCACGCCGTGCAATGGCGATAGATGGCCAAGCAGGACATGATAGAGCCCTTTGTAGGTGCTGGATTTTTCCAGCGCGACCACATCCTGGGGCCCCTCGACGACGCAGATCTGTGACGAATCCCTGGCGGGGTCGAGGCAGATGCTGCAGAGGTCTTCGCCCGTGATGAAGAAGCACCGCCGGCAGAACCGGACCTGTCGCTTTACGTCTTCGAGGGCCCGGGCCAGGCGATGGGCATCCTCGTCCGGGGATTTCAGGATATGAAACGCCAGGCGCTGCGCGCTCTTGCGCCCAATGGTGGGCAATCGGGACAGTGCGGAGGCGAGCCTTTCAAGGGCTTCCGGCAGTTTCTGGGGCAATGAACCTGACTCCTTCAGTTGAGATCGTCGTGAAAACCCAACGCTTCACGCGTCGAGCATCGAAATCCAGCTTTTCGTTCAATTTCTCTTGAACCGTGGAGGATGTTGAACCAGCTTTGGCCACATTCAACAATAGGATGCTACCCGTGGAGAATTTGATGATGATTGACCGGCTCGATGCTCTTGAAGAGAAGATTGGCGCCCTCGTTGGAAAGATCAACGAAGCCAAGGCCCGCATAGCGGAATTACAGCGACAAAACAAGGAATTGTACCAGATCGCCGAGGAGAAGAAGGAAACCGACCAGGACAACCTGCGGCTCCAGAGTCGGATCCGTGAACTGGAAGGCGAGTTAAACGCACGTGACGATAAGGAATCTACGGTAAAAGACCGGTTGAAGATGATCCTGAACCGCATTGACACCTTGGAAGCGGAAATTGCAGAACTGGACGACAAAGCGGAAGAATGAGCGACGAGGAAAGAGACTCCGAGAGACTTGAACTGGAGATTTACGGCCTGGTGTTCCGGCTGAGAGCTCCGGTGGAAGAACACGACCGGCTGAAACGGGCGGGGCGGCAGGTGGATAATGCCATCCGCGAACTGGCAGTCTCCCAGAAAACCCCGGATTCCACACGCCTTGCCATTCAGGCGGCCTTCCTCATCAGCCACGATTTCATCAAACTCATGGACGATTTTGCGGCGAAGAACGGGGTGACGGACGAGACGCGCCGCCGGGTGGACGATCTGCTCCAACGGATCGACGACTCCATCAGTTCCTTTTAGTTTCGAGCAACTTTCCAGTTCCGTGGTACCGTGCCTTCGGGTCAAGGCAGCCTGACCCGCATTGACTGTAAACTTTAAAGTCCCAGAGAGAATCATGCTTCGCGACCATAACGAGATCATCCGCAACCGCTACCAGAAGGCCGACAGGCTACGAGAGGAGCAGATCAATCCTTTTGTTAACCGCTGGGTGCCCAGCCACAGTTCCGCGGACATCCGAGGTACTTCTGAAAAGCTGATCGAGGAGAAGACGAAGTTGCGAGTCGCCGGCCGCATGATGACGGTACGTCACATGGGCAAGGCCGCGTTCTTCCATCTGAAAGACGGCACCGGACACATCCAGATTTATATCAAGAAGGACATTGTGCCGGAGGATCAGTACCGGATTTTCAGGGAATACTGTGACACGGGCGACATCGTTGGGGTTGAGGGTGAGGCCTTCATCACGAAGACGGGTGAACTTTCCATACTGGCATCGGGATTCGAATTGCTGACCAAGTCGGTGCGACCATTACCCGAGAAGTGGCATGGTTTGAAGGATATCGAGACGCGCTACCGGCAACGTTATGTTGACCTGATTGCCAACGATGAAGTACGTGACACCTTTGTGAAGCGAAGCCGGTTGGTATCGGCCTTGCGGTCCTACCTTACCGGGCGCGGGTACCTGGAGGTGGAGACCCCGATGATGCATCCGATTTCGGGTGGTGCCACGGCCAAGCCCTTCACGACGCACCATAATGCCCTGGATATGGAGTTGTTCCTGCGAATCGCGCCGGAATTGTACCTTAAGCGGCTGACGGTGGGCGGCCTGGAGAAGACGTTCGAGATCAACCGCAACTTCCGGAATGAAGGCCTCAGCATGAAGCACAATCCGGAATTCACGATGCTGGAACTCTACACCGCGTATTGGGATTACCGGGACACGATGGTCTTGACGGAAGAGACCATCCGTCACGCGGCGCGCGAAGTTTTCGAGACCACCGAATTTGTTTTCGGTGAAACGTCATTTGATGTGGGACCAGAGTTTCCGCGCATGACCTACCTCGATGCCATCCGGAAGTACGTGCCGGGAGCGGAGAGCACTGACCTGAACTGGAATGATTCACCCGAGGATACGCTGGCAAAGATGAAGCCATTTCATACGCCGGAGTTCAAGGGGCCGACCCACCAGATGCTGGTGGAGCTGTTTGACCGGCGGGTCGAGCCACAGCTTCAACAACCAGTGTTCAT
Source organism: Candidatus Sumerlaeaceae bacterium (assembly GCA_019695055.1). GTDB lineage: Bacteria > Sumerlaeota > Sumerlaeia > Sumerlaeales > Sumerlaeaceae > JAIBAT01. Next base: position 13,253 of record JAIBAT010000113.1, read on the forward strand.
CACGGAGTTTCCAAAGGCCAATAGTCCCCTTGCGAAATCCCGACCGGATAATCCAGCAGTGGCTGAGCGTTTCGAGCTGTTCATCTGCGGGATGGAAATCGCAAATGGGTATTCTGAGCTGAACGACCCCGCGGAGCAGTATGAGCGGTTCAAGGACCAGGTGGAGCAAAAAGCCAAGGGGGACGAGGAAGCACAGAGCATGGACGAGGATTACATTCGCGCCCTGGAGTATGGTATGCCTCCGACGAGCGGCCTGGGCGTTGGTATTGACCGGTTGGCCATGTTGCTGACCAACTCCCCCACCATCCGCGACGTCATCCTTTTCCCGTTGATGAAACCCGAAGCTTAGGGACGGTGGCTCCCGGCCTCCACCGGGCGGTCGTCAACAATTTTACCGTCGCGAATGTGAACGGCCCTACGGCACTTGGATGCAATGTCCGCCTCGTGGGTCACGACCAGCATTGTCACGCCCTGTGAGTTGAGTTCCTTGAAAAGGTCCATGATCTCGTCGCCGGTCCGGCTGTCGAGATTCCCCGTTGGCTCGTCTGCCAGAATCATCGTGGGCTCGGTCACAAGCGCACGCGCAATGGCTACGCGCTGCCTTTGGCCACCCGAAAGCTGGTTGGGTTCATGGTGATAGCGGCTTCCAAGGCCCACGCGTTCGAGGGCCTTCATGGCTTTCTCCTTTGCCGCGTGGTGAGCGGAATAAAGCAGAGGCACTTCAACGTTCTCCAAGGCGCTCATGCGGGGAAGAAGGTTGAAGCTTTGGAACACGAACCCGATGTTACGATTTCGAATGCGGGCCAGGTCGTTGTCGGAAAGTTTGCTCACATCCTTGCCATCGAGGAAGTACTCCCCTGATGTTGGGCGGTCCAGGCAGCCGAGTATGTTCATGAGAGTGCTTTTGCCACTCCCGGAGGAACCGATGATGGCGGCCATTTCTCCGACTTCCACGTCAAAGGAAACACCATCGAGCGCACGGACCTCCTGATCGCCCATCTGGTAAAGTTTGGTGACGTTCTTGATCTGAATGCAGGGCGCCACTTATCGTCCCCGCCCGCCGCCGCCACCGCCGCCAGCACCACTCATGCGGAAGGCACCCATCTGCATGCCACGCGAGAATCCGCCGGCGCCACCCTGCTGCCCACCGCGTGCCCAACGACTGAGAACCGAGGCGGGAATGTTAACCTCATCGCCCTCCTTGAGGCCTTCCACTATCTCGGTATTGACGCCATCGGTCAAACCTGTCTTAACCGGCACCCTTTTCGTTTTGTCGGGGGCTCCGTCGGGCATCTCCACGAAGTAGCCTTCCTTGCCAAACTGAACGGCTTCGTTAGCAATAACGATGACATCCTCGTGGCGGTCCGCTTGAATCTCCACATTGCCAGACATCTCGGGGCGCAGCAGTTCCTTGCCCTCCCCTTCGATTTCGATTTTTACTTCAAATGTCGTCACGTTCTGGCTTGTCACACCCTTCGTTGAAACACGAACCACTTTTCCGCGGAATCTCTTTCCGGGGAAGGCGTCGGCCGTAATCGTGGCGCGCTGGTCGAGCTTAACCTTGCCAATATCCGATTCGTCCACATTGGCGCTGACAAAAATCCGGGAGAGATCACTCAGCGTCATGAGTGTGGTGCCGCCACCGACATTGTTCGTGCCGGATGCAATGATCATCCCCTGTTGTACGGGCCGCGAAGTGATCACCCCATCCATGGGGGCAATGATCCGAGTCTCCTTCAAACGTTGGCGCGCATTCTGAAGGTCCATCTCGGCCTGAACCACACTGGATTCCTGCAAGACAATGTCCTGTTTGCGGATTTCAAGAGTTCGGGGAAGCGCATTGGAATCCTGAACCTTAACCTCGGCCTGGCGCAAAGCGTTGGCTGCCGAAGCCTCGTCCGTCCTTGCCGCATCCAGTTCTTCCTTGCTCACGAGGCTCTTGGCGAATAGTTCCTCGGCGCGCGCCAGGCGCGATTTGGAATCGCGATACTTGAATTCCGCATTGCGGTAGTCCGCCAAGGCGCTGGACGTCCCCGTATCAAGGGAAATGGAGGAAATACGGACCTGCTCCTTTGCCTGCGCCAGCCTGGCCTTGGCAGACTGTAGAGCAGCTTCCTTTTGCGTCACGTTTCGATTCTCGTCGACCGGGTCGAGTTCCGCCAGCAAAGCACCCGAAGTGACGGAGTCGCTGATGTCGTACGGAAGCCGGATGATTTGGCCGCTGGCCTTGGACTTGATGTCTACATCCAGATTTGCAACGACCCGTCCGGTCGTGGAGACTCTCAGGTTAATGGTCCCGACTTCAGCCTTGGCGGTCTTCTTGGGGCCTTCAGGAGCGGCATCCGTTGTGGCTGCGGCCTTGTTGCGATATTTGTAGTAGCCGTATCCCCCGCCGACGAGCAACACGATGATTATGAGCCAAACTTTTTTCAATTCTTGGGAACCCCGCTTGCCGGTGTAATCGTGATGGGTTTGATGCCAAGGCGCTGCAAAGTGGTGCCTTCTGCCTTGTAGAGCGCCAGGTAAGCCTTGATGTTGGCAACCTCGGCGGAGACCTCATTCAACTGCGCATTTGTAAAATCCCGTTGGGCCTGATTGACCAAAAGCTGGGTGGATCGTCCAACGCGGAACTTTTCATTCTCAGACTTGAGTTCATCACCGCGCAACTGGACTGTGACCTTGGTGGAGGACACAAGACGTTCGGTCCGGGCGATTTCAACTGCTGCCAGCCGCACATCCACCTCGATGATTTGCTCGTAGTTCTTGATGGATTCCTGGGCCTGGACGAGTTGGAAACTTGACCGCCGATAGGCCGCCCGGGCCGCCCGGTTCTGCAGTGCATAGGAAAACTCCAGTCCAGCCCGCCAACGCGGATAATTGGCGTTCGTCACATTGCGGGTGGCATCCCCGAAATCATTCCCCACACCGGAAAGTCCGGCCTCGGTGAAAAAGTCCAGTGAGGGCAACAGGCCATTTTCAGTCCGGGTCACTTCAAGTTCCCCGTTCGCGCAATCAATCTGCGCCTGGCGCAGGTCAGGTCTGTAGAACTTCGCCAGTTTGACATGTTCGTCGACGTTAATGGTTTCCTTCTTGAGCGAGGGAACCTGATTGGGCAAAATGGCCGTGCGCCATTGGTGCTTCTGGTTGTTGGGATTGAGCAGTCGCAGGAAGCGCAACTGCTGGACGCGAAGGCTCGCGGCGGCGTTGATATACTCGCTCACGCGAGCCGACTGCTCCGCCTGGGCGGAGAGGAAATCCAGCGGTGTCGCCTTGCCCACCCGCACGAGTTCTTCGGTTCTCTGGCTTTGCTCCAACGCAATATTGAACGAGTTGAGCTGAATCTCCAGGGTCTTCTGGGCCAGATAGAGATCCCAATAGGTGGCCTGAACGTCGGTCACAAGGTTGATCAGGGTGTTCTGCAACTGGTACAGGGAAATAACAAAATTGTTTTGCGCAGTCCAGACACCGATCATGTTGACTGTCGTGCCACCGCCTTTGAGCAGGTTTTGCGTAATCCTGGCGCTGACCTCGGCATTGTAAAATGGCTCGGTGTTTTGGGTGCGATTGCGACCACCGGTTACCCCGATACTGTAATCGGTGCCTGTTGGGAGGCGCCCGCTCAGCGACATGCTGAAATCCTCGGACCGCGATGCGCGTTTTCCCGCCGCTTCCTGGGTAAAGCTGCTGCCGCGGTCCTTTGGCAGGGCACCGAGAGTGGACGAATAGTTTTCCCCTGCGGAAACACTGGCGTTCAGGGTGGTATCAAACTCCGAGTAGGCAGACTCGATGGACGTATTGGAAACCTCTGGAGACAATTTGTCCACCTGCAATGACTGGTTGGCCGACAGGGCACGGCAAACAGACGCGATGAGGCTGACCTTTTCGGCGCCTTCCGTGGCCTCGTTGACCAGTTTCATTTCCTCGGGTGGCAGAGGCGTGGTGGGCAGCGTGAACATCTGCGGCCCTGTGGAAATCTCCTCCCGTTTGGGTTCAACCGGCTCAGGGGCTGGCACGCCAACATTCGCCGGCTCAATGGTTTCCACCGGCGCCAGCAGGGACGGAATGGTGGTTTCGGTCTCGGCGCGAACTCTCGCAACGCTTGGACTGGGTTCAGAACTGGATGGTACCTGAAGGGATTCCGGTGTCTTCTCCGGCTCCCTTGCGGCGGGTGTCTTTTCGGGCAGTTGGATTACCGGAACGGTGGTTTCTCCGCCAACAAACTTCACCACGACGTCTGATGCCGTAATCTGGGAGCGCACGGGTGGCTGGGCCCAGGCTGTGGCGCAGGCAAGGGTCAAAAGAACCGGCAGAAGCTTGAAAGGGTGCCGCAACAGCATGTCCAGGTGTATACCTCGCAGATTCAATCTATTGCCATTCTTTTTAGGACCAGCGTCACGGCAGCGGGGACGATTCGAAATCAATGAAGTGCGGTTTTCGGGGTTCAAGTGGCGGTGTTCAATCGAAATTTACAGGTCTTAACAGTTTCGCGGCTTCATTGCCATTGCTTGGCGACTACTCGTAACGAAGAGCTTCAATGGGATCGAGCCGCGCCGCCTTTCGGGCCGGATACCAGCCGAAGAAAACGCCCACAAATACCGAGAAACTGAAAGAGAGGAGCATTGGCCACATCTCGATGGGGGCGGAGAAAGCTTTCTGGCCCGGCGTGGCAAAACCGGTCATGACATGGTTAAAAGCCAGTATCGTCCCCACCCCGAGGCTGACTCCCAGCATTCCTCCGGTCAGGCTCAAGGTGACAGCCTCCAGCAGGAACTGGGTCATGACATCCGAACGCCGTGCGCCCAAGGCTTTTCGTATTCCGATTTCGCGGGTGCGCTCCGTCACGGTCACCAACATGATGTTCATGATTCCAATGCCGCCAACCAACAGCGACACTGCGGCCACCCCGGCGAGGAGCATCGTGAAGACCTCGGCCACCTGGTTAAGTGAGTCCGAAACCTCCTGTAAGTTGCGGATGTTGAAATCATCGGGTGCCCCGGCCTGAATCCTATGCTGGCGGCGCAGCACCTGGGTCACCTTCTCCTGCACGGCCACCATGTCTCCGTCCTTCTTGACAGTCAGATACATGGTATTAAGATTTTCTTTCCCAATCAACTGCTTCATGGCTGTTGTGTAGGGAATCAGGATCATGTCGTCGGGATTAAAAAAGCCCTGGTCACCCTTGGGTTTGGTCACGCCAACCACGAGGAAATTGATTCCCTTGATCTTGACCGTCTCGCCAACGGGGTCCATTGTATCAAAGAGATCCGTGGCGGTCTTTGCACCAAGAACAGCAACCCTCGCCTGCCGGTCCACGTCTGCCTCCGTGAACCCGCGGCCCTTCTCCACGGACGTGTTTCGAGCCGGGAAATAGGTAATGGCGACGCCCCGCACGCTGGTGCGCGTGTTCTTGTTCATGAACTTTGCCTGAAAGGAGGAGGAAACCTCCGGCGTCACCATCGTGATTTCCGGAACCTGTGCCAGCACTGCCTGTGCGTCTTCGAGCGTCAGATTTTCCTGTGTCCCCTGGCGCACGCCAAAAGTCTGGCGCTGCCCAGGGCTGACGGTCAGGAGGTTCGCCCCCATCTGGCGCACGGACTCGGTGATTTTCTCGCGCGTCCCGGCCCCAAGGGCCAGCATTGCGATGACCGCGGCCACTCCAATAATCACGCCCAACATCGTCAGAATTGAACGCAGCTTATTGGCCGCAATACTCTTCAATGCAACTTTAACGATGGTCCAAAAAAGCACGGGTAGACCTCCTGAGGGGGAAGTTGCTTCAACACCTTAAGCATCCTGACTCATATACCCAATTCCCTATTGCAAGCATTTACCCATCGGGCCTGAAATAAGCAAGAATGTCTCCCATGACTTCATATTGCGGCGACAAGACAGGCTCGAAAACTTGACGTTGTTTTAGCATGCAAGTTTCCATTTAGAGCGATTGAATGCTGTTTCTTATTTATGAAAATAGGCATACTTTCGGGTGATTTTCACTCAATCACCTCACTTTTTCGGGAATAAATATCGATTCTGGGCTAAGATTTACTCCGTAATAGCAAACAATAGGGGTCTTCTTGAGGTTAAGAACCACAACTTAGAACTGGAGTCTTGAACCATGTCAGTAGCCACCAAATCATCCAGCCCGGGCATCAGCAAAATTGCCGAACTTCTTGGCAAGGACGCCGACAGCCTGCTGAACCATAAGGCCAAAGTTTCGAAGGAATTCCTTCATGTGCCTGGCCCTGATTTTATCGAGCGAGTATTTGTCGAGAGCGACCGCACGCCGCGCGTCCTGCGCTCACTGCAGGAAATCTTCGGTTCGGGTCGCCTTGCCAATTCCGGCTACGTGTCCATCCTTCCCGTTGATCAGGGCATCGAGCACAGTGCCGGGGCGAGCTTTGCTCCCAACCCCGCCTACTTCGATCCCGAGAACATCGTGAAGCTGGCCATCGAGGGCGGGTGCAACGCCGTTGCGTCGACCCTTGGCGTGCTCGGCGCGATGTCACGCAAGTACGCGCATCGCATCCCCTTCATCGTGAAGATCAATCACAACGAGTTTATTTCGTATCCGAACCGTTACGACCAGATCATGTTTGCCAGCGTGGATCAAGCCTTCAACATGGGAGCCGTCGGCGTTGGCGCCACGATTTATTTTGGCAGCGAGGAATCCACCCGCCAAATTCAGGAAGTCGCAAAGGCATTTGAGTATGCCCACGAACTCGGCCTCTGCACGATTCTCTGGTGCTACCTGCGCAACTCGGGCTTCAAGAAGGATGGCGTGGATTACCACACCGCTGCGGACCTCACCGGTCAGGGCAACCATCTGGGCGTCACCATTCAGGCCGACATCATCAAGCAAAAGCTGCCGACCAACAATGGCGGGTACAATGCCCTGAAGTTTGGCAAGACCCATCCGAAGGTTTACTCAGAGTTGTCGAGTGACCACCCGATCGATTTGACCCGTTACCAGGTTCTCAACTGCTACTCCGGCCGTGCGGGCCTGATTAACTCCGGCGGCGCGTCCAGCGGTGCTGGCGACCTCGCCGAGGCCGTCATGACTGCCGTCGTCAACAAGCGCGCGGGCGGCATGGGCCTCATCAGCGGCCGCAAGGCCTTCCAGCGCCCCATGAAGGAAGGCGCTGCGCTGCTTCACGCGATTCAGGACGTCTATCTGTGTGACGACGTGACCGTCGCCTAACGCCAAACACGAAACACTTGCTTCATTGCGCCGCAGGTCCCATTCGGGGCCTGCGGCGCCTCTGTTTCCGGTTGCCCCTTCTCCCCTGCCAGCGGGCTTGACATTGCCATCCGCCATGGCCGGATGACTCCATGACCATGAACGCCGAAGAAATCTCGAAGATCGTAGATGAAGTCGTTGCCCGGGTGGCCAGCCAATTGGGCGCGGCTGCGGCACCAGCCCCAACGGCTTCCGCAAAGCCAGAGGCCTCCTGCCCAGCCGATAAGGATGCGCGCACTGCCGCCAGCAAGGAGGTGCTCGACAAGGGGGCCTGCCGCGTGGGGGTCACCGACGTCAAATCCATCCACTGCGACGACCTGGCGCCGTATATAGATCATACGCTTCTCAAGCCCAACGCGACCGAGCAGGAAATCGAAAAGTTATGCCTCGAGGCGCGTCAGTACAAGTTTGCCTCGGTCTGCGTGAACACCTCCTATGTGGAACAGTGTGCCCGGGTTTTGGAAGGTTCCGGCGTCAAGGTGTGCTGCGTTGTGGGTTTTCCGCTGGGTGCAATGACCTCCGATGCCAAGGCCTTCGAGACCCGCGACGCGATCGCGCACGGCGCCGAGGAAATTGACATGGTCATCAACGTTGGCAAACTACAGTCTGGGAATTTTGCCTATGTTTATGACGATATCCGCGCCGTGGTGCGGGCCGCCCAGGGGCGAATAGTCAAGGTGATCCTGGAAACCTCCATGCTGAATGAAGATGAGAAGATTTGCGCCTGCGCACTGTCAAAGGCCGCGGGTGCCGACTTCGTGAAGACCTCAACGGGATTTGGCGGCGGTGGCGCGACTGCCGAGGATATTTCCCTAATGCGGCGCATTGTTGGTGACCAAATGGGGGTCAAAGCCAGCGGCGGGATTCGCGACTGCACCATCGCCGCGAAGATGGTTGAGAGCGGCGCGAATCGAATTGGTGCCAGCGCCAGCGTCAACATCGTCAAGGGCGAAGCCGGCAAGGGCGGATACTAATCGGCTTTTGAAGCTTTGCTTCCGGGCTGGCGCATGACAGCCGGGTCGGTGGCGATCAACGGAATATAGCTTTCAAGTGACCTGCGGGCCCGCTCAAAGACCTCCCCGGAGTCGGCGTCCTGCTTCAGCAGGAATTTCCGAAAGGCTCGGTTCCTCCAATAACGGGTGAGAATAATCTCCACCTTGAAGGTTCTCGTGGCCAGCACCTCGAACTGCATGAGGCGCGCGGCGAAATCCGCAACGGTGCGATGCTCGCACGGGCAAGCATCGCGCCACAATTCGAAGGCACCCTGCAGCGCAAGCCACTGGGGCGGAAAATAACCCAACCAACGGCCACAACGGTAAGTCAAAAATGGTACTCCCAAAGCGAGGGCAGCCAGCATTGGGAAATACGGATTGGGTGGTCGGCTGAACCAGGCAACGATGGCAGCGATGGTCAATCCCACACACGCGATAATCAACCAGACCAGTACCAATGCCAGGATTACCTGGACCGCGAGGTGGCGGAGCGTGGCCCGTGGCTCGGTGCTTGCCAAAATGCGCTTTGCCATGATGGCCGTGACAGCTTCCACTTCCGAGGCGATGATGAAATCAACGCTGAGGCCGTCAAGTGTGGCGAAGACCATTCGCATGTCGCTGGTGCGATGCAGCGGAATCTGGCGTTTAGGCAGCCGGCATTTGCGCCGGATCGCCTGGATCTCCTCCCAAATCGGCGTGTCTTCCAGAAGCATGGCCTTGATGTGCTTTGGCGGTTTGAACTGTCGGCTGTACAGCCCGCCGGCGATAACAACGGACCCAACACCGCAGGCGAGCGTTGTCCCGAAGAGTAAGTCGCCGTTGGCGCCGGCCATGACCATGCCGACGAGGGCGGAAATCAGGCAAGCTGCAATCACGCCAAGAATCCGGACCAGTGAGACGGTGGCACGGTAGCGCGAATCGGTGTCGCCGCGGGCTTCCTGATCACGCCTGCCGGAAGAGCGATAGTGCATGGCCATGATGACGAACTGGGGAATCACAAATAATAATATGAATGCCTGCACGTTTGGCCAAACGGGCTGGTTTCGCACTAGAAACCAGGCGCGCGGGAAACTGAAGGCCAGCAGAACGGCAAACAGCACGGGTGAAATCGCCAACAGGAACCGGCACCATCCGAGAGTCCGAATCCAAGCGGCGGGAGGCGGCCAGTCCGTGGAATAATAAACTCGAAAATACCAGCGTGCGACGGCGGCTGCCGCCGCCATCCACGCCGCCCAGAAGGCCACCGAGGCGACCAGCAGGCGGAGGACGCTAAGATCCGAGCCACTCGGCGTGAGCAGCCAGGACAACATCTATCGGCGCGCGGCGGTGAGCTGTTCCTGGACCACGGATTCCACCTTCTCAAGTGGGATGCGATCCTGGCTCATGCTGTCGCGGTTGCGCAGGGTCACCTGGCCGTCGGTCATGGTGTCCACGTCCACGGTGACGCAGAACGGGGTCCCGATCTCATCCTGACGGCGATAGAGTTTCCCGATGGCGGCGGTGTCATCGTACACGGTGTAAAAGGATTGCTTGAGGTCGTGGGCCAGCTTGCGGGCTTTTTCCACCAGCTCGGGGCGGTTCTTGAGCAGGGGAAAAACGGCGCACTTGATAGGCGCGAGGGAGTAGTGGAACTTGAGCACCTTTCGGGGCTCCTTTCCTTCGACCTCCTCCTCGCGGTAGGCATCGCACAGGAACGCTAGAGTTCCACGGTCCGCGCCAGCGCTGGGCTCGATGACGTAGGGCACATAGTGCTCCTTGCGCTCCTGGTCAAAGTAGCGCAGGTCCTTCTTGGAGTGCTCCATGTGCTGGGTGAGGTCGTAGCTGGTGCGGTTGGCAATGCCTTCCAGTTCCTGCCAGCCTATGGGGAAATTGTATTCCACGTCCACGCAGCCCTTTGCATAATGCGCCAGTTCGTCGGGAGCATGCTCGCGCAGACGGAGGTTCTCGCGGCGGATTCCGTAGCGCGTGTACCAGTTTGTGCGCTCCTCTTTCCAATGCTCCCACCACTGCATATCGTCGCGCTCGCCGGGCTGGCACTTGTCGCCGGGCTTGCAAAAGAACTCGAGTTCCATCTGCTCGAACTCGCGGGTGCGGAAGATGAAATTTCCGGGCGTGATTTCGTTGCGGAAGCTCTTGCCCACCTGCGCGATGCCGAAGGGCAGTTTGCGGCGCATGGTAGTCATGACGCTCTCGAAGTTCACAAAAATACCCTGTGCCGTTTCCGGGCGCATGTAGACAACCGAGCCGGAATCCTCGACGGGACCGAGGTGCGTCTTAAACATGAGGTTAAATTGGCGCGGTTCGGTCAGCTCGCCACCGCACTCGGGGCAGACCTTGACCACATGCTCGGGTTCGAGCTGGTCGGCGGTCCAATAGCCCTTGGGCTTGCTGCTCCATTCCTTGCCCTGCTTGATCTTCTTCATGGCGTCGTCGAAGGAATCGGCGGCAATGGTGACGGTCAGGCCCACGTCCGTGGGCATTTCGGCGCTGCGCAGGCGCACGCCGATGTAATTCGGCAGGTGATCCTGGCGAAAGCGGCGCTTGCAACTCTTGCAGTCCACAAGGGGGTCGCTGAAATTGGCGACATGGCCGCTGGCGACCCAGGCCTGGGGGTGCATCAGGATGGCGGCGTCGAGGCCCTCGATGTCGTCGCGCTCGTAGACCATGGCGCGCCACCAGGCATCCTTGACGTTGCGCTTAAGCTCCACGCCGATGGGGCCGTAGTCCCAGGTGCTGGCGAGCCCGCCGTAGATTTCGCTTGATTGAAAAATCAGCCCGCGTCGCTTGCAGAGCGACACGATGGCATCCATCGTTACAGCCATTGCGTCCGTCCTTCTGGGTGTTCAAGAGTTGATGAGGGCATCGTTGGTGCTGAGGGCTACCATGCAAAGGAAAAAACCACGCATGTCGCCATGATCGGGATGACAAAAGAAATCGGCGGGAAGGTTTGCTCGGGTGAGCGAACCTCCCCGCCGTTGTTTGACTAAACAGGCGGCTGGTTAAGCCGGATTGTTAGTTGTACATCTGCCAGTCGCTGGCAGCCGTCGGGATGGCCGGAGCGTACTCAACCTTCAGGTTGTCGATCAGCACGAAGTTGTCTTCCGGCGGAACAGCAACGGAGCCGGTATTAAAATCCCAGAAACCAAAACCCGTACGGGCGTTGACTGTATCACCAAACTTGGCAATTTGAGTCTTTACGCCACCCTTGGGGGTTACGTAGACCGTGATGTCACCAGGGCGAGCCACAATGTTCCAGGTCACCCACTGGCGGCCGGGAGAGCCGGCAGGCTGATAGTAGTTCACACCGGTACCCGTGAAGATGGAATCCCAAGTGCCGGCAGTTCCAGGCATATTGGTGTCCAGAACCGTACCACCATTGATTCGCCAATCGGGTTTGGAAAGGGTTACTGCCGGGGCTGCAGTAGCTGCACTGTAATAACGAGCGTCACCGCTGACACCCTGCCCACCTTCACCCGTCATCAGCAGAAACCATCCGTTAAAAGTCGCTGCACCACCGTAAAACGGATTGGCCGTGGACGTCGCCGTTCCAACGGTGAAGCCGGTGGTAGAACCGGTGGCTGAAACCGCATCGGGACCATTCCAAAGCTGGTAGCAGTCCCAAGTGAGCGAGTAGCTGGTGAGGCCGTTGCAGGCATTCACAAAAGCCGTAACACCTTCGTTGGTACCCGTCAGGTCAAAATTGCCACGCATCTTCAGGGCCTTGGTTCCTGCGGCAGAAGGAGCAACCGTGATTGAGGTCACGCCAGCCGTGGGAGCAGTGGGAACCCACGTCGCGTAATCGTAATTAAACAGCGCCTCGTTGTCCAAGCTGCTGCTGGTTACGGTAAAGTTTGAGGACTGATCCGTCTCAAAATTGGTCGAATAGATCGTCTGTGCCTGGACCGATCCGACTGAGAGAGCGCCCAGTGCGAGCGCCAAAAATAGCTTGTTGTTCATTTTACCCTTTTAACTCCTTCTGAAAAGTTTTCAGCCTCCTGGCCATGCCATTTGGCTAGTAGCTGCTTCGTGGTTCACGAAACAATACGTAATGGTGAGTATGGGACATTTGCCACCCTGCCAGTCAAGGGGAATTTCACAAATTTGAGGCCCCAATTTAGGGGCTTTCTGTAATTTTCCGATCAGAGACTGCGGTCAGAGATACGTGATAATTGGATCGATTTAAGCCCTTCAGAAATCGCCTTACTGACGGCCTTTTGCAGTTGACTGATGGCCTTTGGCCGTACCATATTAATTGGAACAGAGTGCAATCTCTATTTTTAACCCCAAGCCTAAAGGAGCAAGAGCACGATGAAAAGAATCTTAATTGCATTGTCTTTCGCCGCCATCTCGGCGGTTGGTTTTGCCCAGAACATTGATGGCACTACGGTCACCGACCAGTTCAACGTTACGGGCCTCGCAGCATCCCGCGGTAACGCGGCCGGAACCGGCGGCGCGTTTGGTGCCTCCAAGCGCGACGGCACTGAATCGGCCATTTATGGAGGCGTTGACTCTGTTGGCGGCCTTAATTACATCAACACGTATGCCGGTGCGAGCAGCGGCGACGCTGCCAACGGCGAAACTCCGGTTTACGACATTACAACAACATCCAGCCAGGCTGACCGAGCCTTGCTCGACGTCCCTGGGCATGCCGCAAACACCCGCCCCGGGGCCACTGGTCCCAACACGGCGGTTTCCATTTCCGACGACGGCGGGCAGAACTCGCTGTTCTTCGGTCAGACAACCAGCAAGAACTACTACATCTCCGCCGACGTTTACTGTTTCGACAATTCGGTCGTAACGACCTCAGGTTTTGAGTGCGCCTATGTAGCTGCCCGCGCCGCCCGTGACAATGACCCTGGCGAGCTTTCGGGGGCCTACTCCATTGACCGCGCTGGTTCCTATGTTATCATGTGGGATTACCAGTTGAAGGTTGCCAAGGCCATGAAGATCACCTCTGGCACGACAACCGCCAACATCCAGAACCACCTGTGGGATTCCACGGTTGGCACAACCTACTTCTCCAGCGCGATCACGGCCAATGCGTGGCACACCTTCCGCATTGATTGCACGAACTCCAACATCAAGTTCTCGATTGATGGCAGCGTGGTTGCCAACGTCTCAGACAGCACTTGGACCGAAGGTCGCCCCGGCCTTGGCTATCGTGAAGCCAGCGTGGCGAGTGCTGCTGAGTTGACCGCTCACTTCGACAACCTGATTGCCGGCCCGACAACGATTGCGCCTGCTGCGGCGAACGATTGGGCACTTTATCAGTAATCCAAGCCACTGGTACGGCTTGATTTAGCATCAGAAATCGGCCGCCGGAGCCCTTTGAAAGAGGGTTCCGGCGGTTTTTCTTTTGGGGTGGTATTTTCCGCTGATTTCCCTTTACTTGGGGCGAAGGGTTTTGATAGCCAACGGTACAGAAGATTGAGGTTAACCCGGAAAAAAGGGAACGGGAATTGCTCCCATGGGATGAAATGCCGTTGAGGTCGGCACCCATGATGCACCCGAAGCCACCGGGAGGGAAACTGTGAAGACACACTTGATGTCCAATATCGTGACGCAGGCAGTTGCAGGCGAGCAGACAGGCGCGGCTCAAGCGGCCGAGCTTGCCCTTGTCGAGCGTTGCCGCGCCGGTGACAGTCTCGCCTTTGATGAGCTTATCAGCACCCATCAGGAGCGTGTGCTGAACACGGCGTTCCGGCTGATGGGCAATTATGAGGAAGCACTCGACCTGACTCAGGAGGTTTTCCTGAACTGCTTCCGCAAGATTGGCAGCTTCAAGGGAGATTCGGCTCTTTCCACGTGGCTTTATCGCATTACAGTGAACACCGCCAAGAACCGGTGGAAGTACCAGCAGTCGCGCGGCATGCACCGCACGCAGTCGCTGGATGCTCCGCTGGCCACGGAAGACGAGGAGCGGATCCGTCAGTTTCCGGATGCCCAGCCCACGCCGCGCAAGGTGGCTTCGGACCGCGAGGCGATGGCTTCGCTGGAATCGCAGCTTCAGTCGCTGAGCGAGGAGCACCGTGTGGTGCTGGTGCTGCGCTACATCGAGGAACTGGCCTACGAGGAAATCGCGGAGATTCTGGGGCTTTCGCTGGGCACGGTGAAGTCGCGCATCCATCGCGCGCGCAACGACCTTCGGGCCCTGATGACCGATCATCTGTAGTCTCCATTCCGGGTCTGCCGGAGATTCTTGATTCTGCGCAATGCCCTGTTCCTAATCCAGCCAACATGCGGCTTGGAATCCATCCTGAGAAATTCCTGACCACGGTCGGGGTGTGCCATGCCTGCTGATCGTGGGCCCGGGCCACTGCCCCATGTGCACTTCCGGCAACTGATCCAGCGCCATGTGGATGGCGATATTTCCGATGCCGAGAATGACGAGCTGTTTGCGCACCTTGAGACGTGCGAGGATTGCAGCCAGATCCTTGAGGCGGAGGAGCGGCTGCTGGAGCGGCTGATGGAGGTGCCGCGGATGGTGGCGCCGTCGGACATGCGGGCGCAGATCCTGCGCGAGGCGGCGCGGGACCGCGAGGAATCCATGATGACGGCGGATCCGGACAACCGCTATGGGCGCGTGCTGCGGATGGCGGAGCCGGAGGAAACAGAAGACGGAAATCTGTTTGAGGGCGTGCCAAGGGCGCGGCGGCGGCGTTCGACGGCGCAGCGATTTGCCCCGGCTGCGGCGGCGCTGTTTGTGTTCGTTTCGGGCACGGCTGCGTTGCTGACGGGGAACTTCTCGCAGATCCGCCCGCTGGCGGTGGCACAGGGCGCCGCGCGAACGGCCCTGTCGCGGGCGGTGGCGCTGGTGACCGGGCAATCCTTTGAGCGCCATTCCGAGCCGCAGACCAACCGCATTGAAATTGCCAGCCCGGCGGAGAAGCAGGTGATCCCGAAGGTGGAGGATAACAGCATTCCACCGACGGGTGGCGACCTGGGGCGGACGCTGGCGCGGCTGAAGCAGCATGGGCTGGCGCTGGCGGAGGCCAAGTTGCAAACCTATGAGCGTGCGGCGGCGCGGATGGCGGAGGTGGCGCGCAACTCGCTGCCGGCACCGGCGGAGCGGGAACGGCCGGTGATGGCGGCCATCGTTCTCAAGCCGACGGACAAGGCGGTGGCAGCCAATTTCGAGATGGACGACTTCACGTCGGCACTGCGGGCGACGGCCGAAGAGCGGCTGGGCGGGCAGATGGCGAGCGAGGACCAGTTTGTGTATGGGGGGCAGCGTTATCATTGCTATACATTGAATGTCTCCGGTGAATGGTTTGACGATGTGGTGACGCGGCTGGAGGCGTACCGGACGAATTCGGACTCCCCCACCCTGAGCGTGCTGGCGGAGCAGGGGCACCGGGTGACGCGGGCGGAAAATGTGGGTTTCTTCTCCGCGCCGAAGAACGTGATCCGAACGGCGGTGAGCGGTGGGGAGGGCGCAGCTTCCCACGGTGCCGGGGATGTGCGGCAGGTGCGTATTTTCGTGGTGGAGTAGGCACAAATAGGCACAAGGGCCTTTTTGGGGGACCTCCGTACCCAGGGGGGGAGGGGGGAGGGGGGGTA
>JAIBAT010000011.1 GCA_019695055.1 Candidatus Sumerlaeaceae bacterium
GCTTTAAAGTTCCGCCAACGGTCTGCGTTAGCTTGGCGATGTGTTCATTAATATCGGGTAATGCCAAGGCTGCCGCTTGGTCCTGGGCAAGTTCCAGGATTTGGGAGAAGACAAGCTGTTGAGTGTCCTCTATATCGTCCTCGGAAAGCCTTAGCCTTACACAAATAGATGCCACAAAGCCCCGGGTCAACTCATGGAGCAGGCGGAAATGATCACCTTGTGGGCTCTGAACGAATCGAACCCATGCTTCCTGTGATTCCTGCTTCATCGTGTGGTAGACGGATACCTGTTAAAGAAATCCTGCCAATCAACCTGCCAAACTGAGTGGGTTGAATAGGGCAGAAGTGTCAATTCCCATTACCCAGTAGAAAGTCTGCCCTTCTTGAAGGGTTTTGCCATAACCCCCAAGATTTTGGAACCGCCTCACAAAATGCCGTCCATAGGTAAAAGAACGGTGCTGTCTTTTTGCAGCTTCCTTACCCTTGGAAACGGAGAGGACTTTCATGAGTCGGTCATCACATAACGGTAATAAACCCAGTAGCGTAAAGAAATTGATGGAGAATGGAGAGACCCCATATCTCCTTCTTGAATTGGATCAGATTCAATCGGACCCCAATCAACCCCGGCGGGAAATGGGCGATCTGAAGGAATTGCAGGTGTCCATTACTCGATTTGGTGTTATTGAGCCTATCGTAGTTACGGAGGTTGCACAGGGTCAATTCCAGATCATCTCTGGCGAACGTAGATTTCGGGCGGCCAAAGCCGCCAAAATGAAGCGGATTCCAGCCATTCTTCGGACGTCCGATAATGGCGACGTACTTGAAGTTCAAATCTCGGAAAACCTCCTGCGTAAAGAGTTGAGTCCCTTGGAGTTGGCGGAGTCTTATCGCCGGCTTATTGACCAGCACAAGTGGTCCCAAGCACAACTCGCAAAGCGGATTGGAAAGTCTCAATCAACCATTTCGGAAACTCTCCGAATTCTGAGTCTTCCAGAAGGGGAAATAGAAGGTTATCGGACGTCCGATAAAATGTCACGGTCGGCCCTCTTGGAAGTCGCAAAAAACAATGGTCGCCAACCTAAACTTGTCGTCGCTGATCGGGCAACATCGGGCAATCTGACAGTACGTCAACTTCGGAACGCCAGAAAACCGAAAGCCGCCCAATCAACGACCATTGAAATCAAGACCAAGCATGCGATCGTTACGATCGCAGCTCAGAGCGGTTCGCTGAGCAATCAGGACGCGCGGGATGCACTCGATGAAGCGAGTATTGAACTCGAAGAGCGGGGTTAACGGCAATCCCCCGCAGCAAGCCTAAATATCCAGGAAGGCAAAAAGGTTCAAGATGCTGGAAACTTACGAATTCGCCCAGGATGAAGAACCGCTAAGCAGACCTGGTAGGATTATGATCCTGCCCACAGCAACGACTTTTCCCTCTGCGGGGCTATCCTCGGTCAAACTTCATTGGTACGCCTCAGTGTTTAGTGACGACGGGTACGTACATGATGATCCTAACCGTCCTCTGTGCGTACCGCTTGATGTCGAAGTCGTTGTTTGCCCTCATGGGAGTGGCGGATGTTGTTGGGAGGTTCTTCAACAGGATCGCTGTCCTTACATTCCGGTTGCCTTGGCTGGCGCAGCATAAGGATTTTCTCGTTTTGAGTTCGCCTCATATGAGGCGCCGGTCATTACGGAATCCAAATAATCATCGTCCAGAAGCTTAAGTATCGCCCACTTTTCAGACGGATTGAATTCTATCTTTTCATTCTTCCCGCTTCCAATAATTTGAATTGGAAGTCCATGCTTGGCGATGGTCTTCTTGATGTCTGTCATCGTTAGTCGGGAGAAGTATGGTTGCTTCGCAATGTTTACGAGTTTGGCCAATTTGTGCAGATGTCCTTTACAGGAATCGGCAAACGCGTCAAAGTTTGAAATTGGCACGCTGGCTTTGATGACCCGCAGGGTGTCGTCAGCAGCTTTTGAAAGCTGTTCATAGAACCGAAAGATGTTCTGGAAATTAGACTTGTTGAATATAAAGAGGATGCCATCGAAAGCCACGCAATCAATAATGCTATCGAACAGGAATGCGCTTTCATTAACCTTGTTGAAGGTGCCCTGCCGGGCCACAATGGCGAAAAGGCGCGAACGACCAAGCTGCTTTTTGCCTGAATAACTCCGGAAACATACGGTCGGCCCGGCATGAGGGGGCGTCAAAGCAACGGCATAGAACCTTAAGTTGGCCACTATCCTTTCGTCTGCTGCAAAAACATCAAGTTCGCTTGGGGCCGCAACAGCGGCAATTTGGTCACGGATCACCGGGTAGTCAGATAATTTAAGCCATTCAATTTCGTGCTGGGCCAATAGAGTCTGAGGTTCGTACGGCCGTATCACCAGTCCACTCGCATTGTTGGTCTTCGCGAGTTTATTGAGCCGCTCTTGACTAATCGCCCGGAATTCTCCAGCCACGGCGTCCGTAATCTGGACGCGTTGGATATCGGGGGCATCATCAAGTATGGCTGCCAAGCATAACTGCGTCTCTGCGTCTTCGTAATTCTGAGCAAAAACATCCGACAAAACCGCTACGGGATCAACAACTCTACGAGCGTTCATGGCTTCCCTTCCATCATAATGTCCTCCCCAACTTGCATGACCTTCGCCACGCTTCCATTCTTGATACGTCTCCGAGAAATTAGCGCACGAGTTTCGCCAGTGTTGGTTGTAACCTCATAAATATGCCATCCCGCGAGGTTGAGCATCGGGTTGACGTGCAACATATCCGAATGAATGTAAAGAATTACTAGAACCAACAAAAATACAGCCAAACAAATACCGTCGGCTAGCTTGCCCGTTGGAACAGCAAGAAAAGGCAAGACATAAGAAGCGATGTAACTCATGGCTTCACCGTCACGACGAATTACTTTGTCAATTTTAACAGCCACATGGTTCATTCTTCTCGCAAGTGCGAGGCATACGCTGAGCCCACAAAGTCCAACAACTCCCACTGTGAGCGACGCAATTGCTGCCCATCGATTGCCTTTTGAATAGAATTGAACCGCAAAAATTACCGCGAGCGGAAAGTACGCGCTCAAACACATTAGGAGTCTAATGAATAGGCTAGGCATTATAAAGATGTTACTGCCCTGCTGAAATTCGAAATCAAATTCCACCTCTCCGCCATGAACTGTCTCATAATCACACCGCCTTTCGCCTAATAGTGCGATGACACCCCGGCCCAAACGGAACTAAAAATGCAGACAAATTACCGGGTTCGGGCCAATATCTCAGCCTTTGCCCCTTGTAAATGTCGGATACCTCACAGATTTGTCCTTCATGCTGACTGCAATCAGATGGTTCCCATTTAGGATTTGCAGCTCGATAAGCTTGGCAGTATCGGACGCCTTCTCGCAGTAGCCTTCGACAAAGCCCTCGGAAATGCCAAGTATTAAACTCTGTAGTTGCGAGACGTTCAGACGCCTGCTGGACATTAACGTTGCGTGACCGAGCCACTCCATCACGAACGTATTGTTCGGTTGGATTCCAAAGTTCTGGCCTACACAAGGAGGCCGCCAAGGAGACCTCATTGCCCATTTGGGATGGCCGTTCTAATACACTCCGAGAATGCCCCAATCCCATGTTGGAATATGGCCTTGCTTACATAATTGAGTTTGGCCACTTCCTGGCCGAACTCCCAAAGCATGTCTTGACGAGTTGAATCACTGAGTTCCTCCAAGTTCATCATGTAATTAGCCCTTCCGTTTTTCGGGGAGGGTTGACCCTTTCCCTAATAAAAATCCTTACTCGGACCCACAATTTCTCGCAAAACCCCACAACAAACGTCAACAAAAACCCACACCACCCGCAGAAGCGACTCTGAATTTTGTATGTTGAGTTCTGAGCTAAAAGCCTTGTTGCGGCTTGGGGCTGGATTCTAAGCTTTGTGGTAGAAGGTGCGGTTGTTTGCATCAATACTGATGAACTTGGCCTTTTCCAATTCTGCCA
Organism: Candidatus Sumerlaeaceae bacterium; assembly: GCA_019695055.1. GTDB lineage: Bacteria > Sumerlaeota > Sumerlaeia > Sumerlaeales > Sumerlaeaceae > JAIBAT01. Next base: position 3,999 of record JAIBAT010000011.1, read on the forward strand.
GAAGTCGCTTCTGTTCCTCGGGGGAGATGCCACCCTGAAACTGGAACATGGCGGCAATGCAGCTAAGGACGGTTTTCCGCTTGGCAGGCTTCAGCTTGGCGAGGCGTTCGGCAATGTATTGCACCATTTCCTTGTCCACTTTGCCGCCTTGCTTTCTTTGCTCGAGATACTGCTCTTCTTCCTTGCGGCCGCGCTGGATGAGGAGTTGAACGAGGCGGAGCTTGTCCCGGTAGGGTAGCTGTTCGGTAAGTTTTGCAATTTCGTCGTAGGTCATAAACCTATAATCCCCCGAAAATGAATTGGGGCATGCTTCTTTTTGACGGTTGACCCTTTCACCAAATCCTTTTTTGAGCTCCCCCCCCCAACAGACGTCAACAGGAAGACCAATCATACACGCCCAAGTCCCAGCCGAACAGGTGGATGTCTGACGAGGGGGGAAGTCGTTCTGAGTCCTAAGTTATGCTTTAAGGGATTAGAACCGCGGAAGTCGCTGTGGACGCAGAGGAGTAATCTGTCGGACGATTATCGGACGTCCGATAATGGCGCGAGGGAAAAGTTCTGAGAGGCTGTGAATTAATCGTCCCTCCGCGGCTGTTTGGCAGGTTTCTTGATCCACACAAACACTGTGCAACTATTCCACAGGAGTCCAGCCGTGTTCAACAGACCCAAGTCTGCCAAACCACGTTTTGGGAGGGCCATGTGCAGGCGTTTGAGTTCTTCGGGGGTGTACTGTAAACGCCGGTTGAAAAGAGCTGCAGTTGTGCCGGCAATTAACCGATCCCTGCACCGTGAGTAAGCGCTTTGTGGTAACAAAAGTGGTAACAGTTCGTTGGGAAAGGCACAACCAAGGCAACTGCGGATGACAGTTAAGTTGAATGAAATGAAGTGGTGCCGGAGACAGGACTTGAACCTGCACACGGTTGCCCGTACTAGACCCTGAACCTAGCGCGTCTGCCAATTCCGCCACTCCGGCACTCTCAGGGCAGAAATCTGTACCCGCCGGGGGGGAGTTCATTCGCGGGGGGAGATGGGGGGCGCAAATGAATAGAAAACCGGGCTTGCGAGTGGGTTTTGACCGGTGTTTCATACGCCAATTCCCTTGAGGTGACTGGACCGTGGCCTGGTTTAAAAAGGAAAAGTACACGAAGCTGAACCCGCCGAAGATGCGCGACCGCATCCCGGAGGGGCTGATGCGCAAGTGCGACAAGTGCCTGGAGCCGGTGGTGAGCAAGGACTTTGAGGAAAACCTGAAGGTCTGCATGAAGTGCGGGCATCACCACAAGCTGTCGGCGCGGGAGCGCATTGCGCTGATCACGGATGAGGGGTCGTTCACGGAGATGTTCACGAACATCCAGACGACGGACCCGCTGAACTTTGTGGATTCGAAGGATTACCCGACGCGCATCAAGGGCGCGAAGAAGAGCGGGTACGATGAGGCGGTGGTGTGCGGGACGGCGAAGATCCACGGGCGGCCGGTGGCGCTGGCGGTGATGGCGTTTGATTTCGTGGGTGGATCCATGGGGAGCGTGGTGGGGGAGCGGATTACGCGGACCATCGAGCATGGGGCGGCCGAGGGCTTGCCGGTGATCGTGGTGAGCTCGTCGGGCGGCGCGCGCATGCAGGAGGGGATCCTGTCGCTGATGCAAATGGCGAAGACGAGCGGCGCGCTGGCGCGGTTGGCGGCGAAGAACCTGCCTTACATCAGTGTGCTGTGCGACCCAAGCACGGCGGGCGTGATGGCGAGCTATGCGAGCCTGGGGGACGTGATCGTGGCGGAACCGGACGCGCAGATCGGGTTTGCGGGGCCGCGGGTGATCGAGCAGACGATCCGGCAGAGCCTGCCGGAGGGCTTCCAGCGGAGCGATTTCGTGCGCGAGCATGGTTTCCTGGACCGCGTGGTGGAGCGGAAGAACCTGAAGAACGAGCTTGGCCTGCTGCTGTTTTACATGACACGGCAGAAGTTCGACGAGCCTCACGAGGAACCCGCCGGCGTGGCTGCGGCCTCCGCGCGTTAGTATTCCGGGCCGCTTTCCTTCATGACGCAGACGTTTATCGGGAAGTTTGACGCGGTTGTGGCCGGGCGCCAGTCCAACCTGTGCGTGGGGCTGGATCCGGATTTTGAGAAGGTGCGGGCGGCCATGCGGCCGCTCATCCTGAAGAAGCTGGGCAGCGAACCTCTTTACTTCGGGTTTGTGAGCAACGACCCGGCGCAATCGGCGGAGCCGCGCAACGTGAGCGTGGAGCAACTGGCGGACGAGCCGGATCTGGCGAAGGAGGCGGCCTGCGAACTGATCATGGGCGCGACGCTGGCCTTCGCGGCGGCGTTCAAGCCGAACGCGGCGTTTTTCGAGCTGGCCGTGGCCAGTGGCACGGGGGTGCCGCAGATCCTGCAGCAGTTTGCGGATCCTGTGCTGTCGATTTTTGACGGCAAGCGCGGCGACATCGGGAACACGTCGGAGCAATACGCGCGGGCCATTTTCCACGACCATGGTTACGACGCGGTGACCGTGAACCCGTTGATGGGTTACGATGCCGTGGAGCCGTTTTTGCGGGATCCGGCCCATGGGGTATTTTTGCTTTGCCTGACGTCGAATCCGGGGGCTGCGGATTTTCTGCTGAAGAATGAGATGTATAAGCGCATCGCGGAGAAGGCGGTGGAGTGGAACAAGGCGGGGAACGTGGGGCTGGTGGTGGGCGCCACGCGACCTGAGTATGCCGCGGCGGTTCGCGAGATCGCGCCGGAGGTGCCGCTGCTGATTCCCGGGGTGGGCGCGCAGGGCGGCTCGCTGAAGGAGACGCTGGACGCCATCGGCGGGCGGGGCAATCGGCGGTTCCTGATCAACGCGTCGCGGTCCATCATGTTCCCGACGGTGCCGGAGGGGCAGGATCACCTGTTCGCCGTGGCGAACGCCGCCAGAACGCTGCGCGACGAGATCAACGCCGCGCTGGCCTGATTCCCGGCGCGGGGCGAAATCTTTTCCCGTGGCGGGGCTAATTCATGGCGAGTCGCCATGCCTGCCCCCGACCAAAGCCCCGCGCACGCCATCATTCTGTTTGATGGGGTTTGCAACCTGTGCAACCGGACCGTGCAGTTTATCATCCGGCGCGATCCGAACGGGTATTTCCAGTTTGCTCCGCTGCAGTCGGAAACGGCGCACAAACTGCTGGTCTCGTGCGGGGTTCCCATCGTCGATATGAAATCTGTAGTGCTGATCGAGGGAGGGAAAGCCTATCTGAAGTCGGACGCAGCACTGGGAATCTCGCGAAAGTTGTCCGGGCCGTGGAAGTTGTTCGCGGTTTTGCTCAATGTGCCCAGATTTCTGCGGGACCCTGTTTACGATTTCATTGCGAACCGCCGGTACGATTGGTTTGGCCGCAGGGCGGAGTGCATGGTGCCAACGCCGGAACTGAAGGCGCGCTTTCTGGATTAGGCCTTCCGCCTTATAAGATTAATAATATCAGTCATTTGTCTTGGAGGCTGGGTCAGGCGCGAAATGGTCAGTGGGGCGCATTGCGTCAAATCTTCTCCCCAATTTCGGGCGAAAAATTCCAACTGTGTCTCAGAGACACACCGGGGCTTTGGGGGTACTCCTGCCGAGTCTTTGGGGCACTGATATTAGAGAAGTTACGTGATTTCTTCGGCCCGGCATTGGGATTGCTGCCGTAGGAGGGCAGAAGAAGTATGACTATTATACAGGAGGATTTCACCCATGGCGGTTCGTCCGTTGCATGATCGAGTGCTGGTGAAGCGCGCTGAGGAAGCGGAGCAGAAGTCCAGCGCCGGAATCATCATTCCCGACACAGCGAAAGAAAAGCCCCAGCGGGGCACGGTTGTGGCCGTTGGCGAAGGCAAGAAGGACGATGCAGGAAAGCGCATCGCTCTGGACGTCAAGGCTGGCGACGAAGTGTTGTTCGGCAAGTACTCGGGCACCGAGGTCAAGGTCGACGGCGAGGAGCTTCTCATCATGCATGAGAGCGACATTCTCGGCGTCCTTACCCCCGGTGGGCAGGAAGCCGAAGGCAAGAAGAAGGCCGCAGCGGCCAAGTAGTGACCGCGCGGCCTTTTTGGCTGCGCAGAGGTCCCAAGATCCGGCAATCGCCGGCGGGACCACAAACCCAACAAAGCTTTTGAAAAATTCCAGGAGGATTTAAAGCCATGGCAAAGCAGCTCAAGTACAGCGAAGACGCCCGCGGCGCAATTTTGCGCGGCGTTGACAAGCTTGCAAGCGCCGTCAGCGTGACGCTGGGCCCGAAGGGTCGCAACGTCGTGCTCGACAAGAAGTTTGGCGCACCGACCATCACCAAGGACGGCGTATCGGTCGCGAAGGAAATCGAACTCGAAGATCCCTATGAGAACATGGGCGCGCAGATGGTGCGCGAAGTCGCCAGCAAGACGAGCGACGTGGCCGGCGACGGCACGACGACCGCGACGGTGCTGGCCCAGGCCATCTACCGCGAAGGCATCAAGAATGTGGCCGCGGGCGCAAACCCGATGAGCATCAAGCGCGGTATTGAGAAGGCCGTCGAGGCGGCCGTGAAGGCCATCAAGGAGCAGGCGACTCCGACCCGCGATCACAAGAAGATCGCGCAGGTGGCCACCATCTCCGCCAACAACGACAAGGAAATCGGCGAGCTGATTGCCGACGCCATGGACAAGGTTGGCAAGGACGGCGTGATCACGGTCGAGGAAAACAAGTCCATCAGCACGGTTCTCGACGTCGTCGAGGGTATGCAGTTTGACAAGGGCTATCTGTCGCCCTATTTCGTGACTGACCCCGAGAAGATGATCGCCGAGATCAAGGACTCCTACATCCTGATCTACGACAAGAAGATCAGCTCGATGAAGGACCTGCTCCCGATCCTGGAGAAGGTCGTGCAGCAGGGGCGCCCTCTGGTCATCATCAGCGAAGAGGTTGAGGGCGAGGCCCTGGCCACGCTGGTCGTGAACAAGCTGCGCGGCACGCTGCAGGTCGCAGCCGTCAAGGCCCCGGGCTTCGGCGATCGCCGCAAGGCCATGCTGGACGACATCGCCATCCTGACCGGTGGCAAGGTCATCAGCGAGGAACTGGGCGTGAAGCTGGAAGGCGCGCGTCTTGAGGACCTAGGCCAGGCCAAGACGGTTCGCATCGAGAAGGAAAACACCACGATCATCGAGGGCAGCGGCCAGAAGAAGAGCATCGAGGGCCGCATCGCACAGATCAAGCTGCAGATCGAGGAGAGCACCAGCGACTACGACAAGGAAAAGCTCCAGGAGCGCCTTGCGAAACTCGCCGGCGGTGTCGCCGTGATCAAGGTTGGCGCCAGCACCGAGGTTGAGATGAAGGAAAAGAAGGCCCGCGTCGAGGACGCGCTTCATGCGACCCGTGCAGCCGTGGAAGAGGGCATCGTGCCCGGCGGCGGCGTGGCATTCCTGAAGGCCATTCCGGCGGTTGTGGCCGGCAAGGCGCAGGGTGACGAGGCTCTGGGAATCCAGATCATCGCGCGCGCGCTGGAGGCCCCGACCCGCATGATCGCCAGCAATGCCGGCCAGGAAGGCAGCATTGTGGTCGAGAAGGTCAAGGCCAGCAAGGACAAGAACTACGGATTCAACGCGGACAGCGATGAGTACGAGGATCTGCTGGAGGCCGGCGTTATCGATCCGGCCAAGGTGAGCCGCACGGCCCTTCAGAACGCGGCCAGCGTGGCTGGTCTGCTGCTGACGACCGAGTGCCTCATCACCGACATCAAGGAGCCCGAGAAGGCAGCGCCTGCCGGACCTCCAGGTGGCGGCATGGGCGGGATGTACTAAGAATACCTTCCCGGGCAACCGGGAAAAGAAAGCAGTTCGAAAAGCGCATCGGGCGGTGGTTCAGCCCGATGCGCTTCTCTTTTAGGGGAGGGGCCTTTGGGGCAAACAGCAGTTGCGCACGCCGAGTTTGCCCGCAAGATGACAAACCATGACTGGTGAACAACCCCCGGCGCGAAATGCGGCGAGCAACCGCCTGAATCTGGCGGCGGTGCTGCTCATTCTGGCAGCCTTTGGCGCGGTTTTTTTGTCGCAGGGGGATGAGCGGTTCTGGGCGATTGCGGGGCGGCTGACGAATTGGGTTCTGGCGTTGTGGGGTGCGGTGATTGTGGCCCTTGGCGCCAGCCTGGTTGGGGGATTTGCGATTCCCCGGCGCGGTTTGAAAGAACTCTCTTTCGACGAAACGGTGCTTTTCGTTTTCGCCGCAGGCTCTGTGGTGCTTCCAGTCATTGTATTTACTGGTGCCGTTGTCAGTGTGCCCCTGGCATGGGGGCTTGTCGTGGGATGTGTTGCTCTCAAGTTTTGGGTGCGCTGGCCGCTCACGAAATCTCATGAGAAGTTGTTCGCTTATTTTCGCGGTGTGGATCGACCGAGCGTTCCCGGTGGGCTGGTCATGGTTCCGGTTGGTGTTGCGGTAATGATGCTTCTGGCTGTCTCTCTGACGCCTCCGCTGCTATACGATGTCACCGAGTATCACTTGGGAGCACTGAGTACGTATCAGGCCGCATCCGACAAGGGTGCTAATTTTGCGTTTGTCCCGATGGCATTCAATTTTTATGGGCGATTTCCGTTCCCAGTGGAGTCGCTTTATTTTCTGGGGGCATGGCTGTCCGGGCCGGCGGATTTTGCGCCCAAGCTGCTGAATGCCTTCTATGTGCTTTCCTGCGGGGCACTGATCCTGGCGTGGCTGCGCCGCGCGAATGTGCCGCCCGGATGGCGGCTGCTGGCGCTGTTGGGTTGGTTAGCCCATCCGCTGGTGTTGGAGATTTCTCTCGATGCCTATATTGATGCGGGGAGCGCGTTTCTAGTGCTGTCGGGGTTGTACGTGCTGGCGTTGGCGGGGGGCTTTATGCACGAGGAGAAGGGTGAGCAGTCGGCGGAGGGCAAGGCGTGGTTGCTGCCATTGGCTGGACTGCTGACCGGAGGTGCGCTGGCGACCAAGTATACTGTGGCGCACTTGTTCCTGCTGCCGATGCTGGTGCTGTTCCTTGTTCCGGCCTTGCGGCGGTGCATTCGAGAGAAACAGTGGATTCCCATTGGATGGGCGGTTTTGCTGGGGGCGGTGCCGCTGGCGGTCTGGCTTGGAAAGAATTGGGTTTGGTATGGTAATCCCCTGGAGCCGTTTTTTGAAGGCCTATTCAAGCCGGGGGATGTGGCTGCCATTGCGCGGGAGAAGTTCTACATCGAGTCGCATTATCCACAAAGCTTTTTGAGTGCGCAGTATTGGATGAAGCTGTCGACGCGGCTGGGTTCGTTTGGATGGCCCTGGCTGGCACCATTGGTGGCACTTCCCGTGATTGCCCAACGACGGCTGAATGTGCGGCTGCTTGTGTTCGTGGTGATGAGTTACATGCTTTGGAACCTTGTGCGGGAGAGCCAGCCGCGGTTCATGTTGCCGTCGGTTGCGTTAATCATCATTCTTGGGGCGAGCGGCCTTGGCGAGCTTTGCCGAAATGGCGGGCGAGTGGGGAAGATGGCGGCTGCCGTGGCGGCGTTGGGGCTTGGTACGGCGTGCTGCGGGAATCTGGTGCTGCAGTTTGCGAAACTCAATGGTAGTGGCATTTTTGATTATGCATTGAAGCTGGATGTGGCCAACTCCAACAGACGCGACTGGCAATTGGATAGACTGCGCGCGGATTTCTACAGGAAGAATCTGGGATCAATCGGAGAGGTAGCCGCAGATATCAATACCAGCAGGCCGCTGGAGAAGCGGGTGATGCTGGTCTATGAAGCGCGGCCCTACATTTTTGTGTCGCGCACGGTCTATAATACGGTGTTTGATGACAGCGAACTGCTGCGGATTGCAAAGGGGGCGAAGTCGGGGGACGAGATTGTCGCAAAGCTGAAAGAGGCCGGGCTGACTCATGTGGTGGTCAATCGGGAGGAACTGCGGCGATTCATTGAGCAGTATGCCCGGAGCTGGCAGCTTGAGAAACTTGGGATTGAGAACGTGCGCGCGCAGTTTGGGGGGATTGCCGCGCCGGAGGATTTGTATCCGCCGTTTTATCGTTCGCCGGACTGGGAGGCCCTGCGCGGGCCGGTGCGTGAGTTCCTTGCCATGATGCGCAAGCGCGCGATAGTTGTGAAAGGGCGTGCGCCGGAGGAGGTTTATCTTGCGCCCCTGTAACACACGCTGCGAATGGATAGGGAAATCATGCCCCCGGTAAAGGTCCTTCACATAACGCCAAGTGTGCGTCTGCTTGGTGCGCGTCGCAGCCTGCTGACGTTGGTGTGCGAGCTTGCGGGTACGCGGTATGAGCCTGTTGTGCTTGCGCCCGGGCCGGGTGCGCTGACGGAGGAACTGGACAAGCGCCGGCTGAGGTGGATTTCGTTGCGTCTGCCGCCGTGGCGCAAGTTTGGGTCTTGGTTTTCCCTGCCGGGTCGAGTTGCGGAACTGCGGGAGATTTGCGACCGCGAAAACATTGGGCTCATTCATTGCAACGAGATATACCCGAACCCGCACGCGTTGGTTGCATCCAGCACCGGCAAGTTTGGGCTGGAACTGCCGAATACGTTGTTGAATCAGCGCCTGATTTACGCGCTCAAGCGGCCGGTCGTCACGCATATGCGGCTCAGCGTGACGCCGCGGATGATTAAGAATTACATGCTTTCGGGGGCCACGCGGATTATTGCGGTGTCCGAGGCGGCAGCCCGCGATTTTGATTCGTTCGAGTGGAAGCGCGAGCGGGTGCGGGTCGTTCACAACGGGATCAACTTTGAAGAGTTTGAGGAAGCGCGCCAGCATCGCCACCTGACCCGGCATAAGCTGGGTTACGAGGATCGCGATTTCGTTATTGGTCAGATCGGGCTGCTGATGCCGCGGAAGCGTCCCAAGTTCCTCATCGAAGCTGCGGAGATTATCCTGAGGTTGGTCCCGCATGCGAAATTTCTTCTTGTGGGGGAACCGAGTCCGACGGATGCGGGTTACCTCGATGAACTGAAGTCACTTGCGAAGGAGAAGCGGGTGGATTTCGCGTTTCAGTTCATTCCCTTCCAGCAGCGCGTGGCCGAGTATTTTGCCGCGCTGGATTTGCATGTGCTTCTCAGCAATGATGAGGGGTTTGGCCGTGTGGTTATTGAAGCGGCTGGTGCGGGGGTGCCGACCATTGGCAGCAATGTGGGCGGGATACCGGAACTCATCCGTGATGATGAAACCGGGTTCATCATTGGCCCGCCGGATACGTCGGACGAAGACTTTTGGGACGAACTCCCTGACTTTGCGGAAATGGTGGCCCGCCTGGCCAATGACCGGGAAAAACTTGGGCAACTTGGCGAGGCGGCCCACGATTTTACGAAACGCAATTTCTCGCCGGAAGGTTATGCGGCAGGCGTTTCCGCGGTGTTTGATGAGGCTGTTGCGGAATGTGCCAGCGAGCTGGAATCACTTCGCTGATGCGGGTTTCGCCTCCGTAACCTGTACGACTCCCAGCATTCCGCCCCAACGGCTGCCGAGGGGGATCACAATGGGTTCGATGGCGGCCCGCTCTCCGGGTTTCAGCGTCACGGAGGCGACGCGCCAGTAGGCATCGGATTTGGGTCCGGGGACACGCCGCCATAGCATCTTTCCATTCAGCCAGACACCAATGATGGAATCCACACGCCATTTGTCGTTCGAAGCCAAGTAGAAGCAAAAAGTTTTGGTGGCGGACAGGTCGTTTGTGACGCGCATAGGAATGGAGTACATGATCGGGTAATTGCCGCCAAAAAATGTGTGGGAGTAGCTGGTGACGGGATCGCGCACGAAGACTTGGTCCTGCAAGAAGGTCGGTTGCACCACTTTATACTCGGCAAGTTTGGTGATGGGACCCCCGGGGGAGTAGGCAAATGCGAAGCCGTGTGCGTCGGAGCCCAAGGCTGACAAGGGCAGGTACTTCTGCTCATCATGGCGGTGGGGCAGGAGTTCGATTGTGGCGGAACACCAATCGGTGCTGCCTCGGGAAAAACTGGCGAGCAGGTAGGGGGGCCAGGCGAGATCGGGCATTGGCTTGGATTTCTCCAAAGCGGGGTCTGGATCCTGCCGCGACGTGTAACAATAATCGGCCACCCACAAATCGGCGTCAGCCTGGCCCAGGACAATGCCGCTCCACGGCAGGTCCTTTTGAAGCCCACGAGCTTCCCAGAACACATGGCGTTCCCCGGGTTTGAGTGTCACTGTGGTTCTTCCATCACCACGCAGGGCGCCCTCCCAGGCCTTGTAGTGGTCCCAGTCCGTCGTCTTCCCAAGGCCGTCAATCCTGAGCGTTAGCGTGGCCGTGGTGCGGTTGATTCCAACCAGTTTGTAATTCAGGGGCTGGCCCAATTGTGCTTCGTATTTCGCTTTGTAGTAGTGGTAGGGAAACAGCTCGAACTTGCGGTTTGCGGGAATTGTGTCGCCGGTCATGTAAAGCGGCTGGGTTGTGTTCGTGAGAAAAGTCTCCCCGGTGCTGTCCCATTTTACGTGCTCCACATCGGAAATCCATGCGTGGGTGTTGGGCTCTCGTTCAAACCGTGCAGTCGACTCGGAGAGGTAGACAATGGGAGCCCTGGCGGTGAGGGAGGTGAGTTCGTCGGGGATTACCACAACTTGTGACTGGGCGCTGAACGCGCAGAGAAGTAATCCGAAGCCAGGTAAGATTTGCTTTTTCATGAGAGAAGCAGCGGCTTCCGCCCGATTCCAGTCAAGAAATCTGGAGGGTCCTACAGGTTTGGTTTCATGACGCTATTCATCTGGACTCGCACGAGGGCCAGACGGCGCGCCACATCCAGCTCGGCGAGAATGGATTGCTTGTCGTAGGCGTTGTCGACCAGCGTGTGGGCGAGCAGATCGGCGAGTACTCCGGGGGAGGGATCGGTCCATGCTTCGGGGCGGATGGCCTGGGCTGCCTCGGGGAGAGAGGCTACGATTTGATCAAAAAGCTGGCGCAGGGCTGAGTAGTTTTCTTCAAGATCCGGGGTTTTCGCCGTGGGCGTTATGTCTTCCAGGTATTCCACCTGGGCCATGCGGTATTGGCCGCGCTGGGATTCCTCAACAATACGCGCCCTATGCTTTCCCGCCAAAATGATGTCGTACCGGCCGTCGTCCCACCGATGGCTGCTGACGATTTCCCCGACTCCAAGAAGGCGGTAAACCGGCGGATTCCCGTAGTAGTTCTGGTCCCAGCCGGGCTTGAGCTGGACCACTCCCAGGGGGCTGTTTTCCTCAAGTGCCGCGGCAATCATTTCCTTGTAGCGCGGCTCAAAGATGTGCAGCGGCAACACCGTCTCCGGGAAAAACACAATGTTTGGAAGCGGGAAGATCGGGACGGTGACGGTTTCGGCGGACATTTCCAAACACCTACACGAGGGATCCGCGTCGAATTTACTGCAAATCAGGCAAAGCTGGCGCGAACACGGCGCGGAGTGGCGGCGGTGATCTCCACGAATCGAGAAACATTCATAAGGATGCCTATCGCGACCATGTTTATGATCAGCGAACTCCCGCCGTAACTCACGAGGGGCAGACCAAGCCCTTTCGTTGGGACGAGACCTGTGACCACTGCCATATTGAAGAATGCAGGGATGCCAATCATGGCTGTGGCTCCCGTGGCCAAAAGGCAGCTATAGAGGTCCGGGGCGTGGGATGCGACTCGGATGCCCTGCACTACAAAAAACACATAGAGTGCGATGATGATCGTTGCGCCGATGAGGCCGAACTCCTCACAGATCACAGCGAAAATGAAATCGGTGTAGGCCTCGCTGAGGAAGAGGTACTTTTGGGGTCCTTCACCGAGGCCGAGTCCGGAGAGACCGCCGCTGCCGACAGCGATCAGGGATTGGTAAAGCTGGTATCCGGAACCCCGAATCAGTTCCTTGTCCTCGGGGTTCATGAATGCGATAATTCGCTGAACGCGAAACGGCTCGATCAATATGGCGAGTATGGCAGCAGGAATCGCCAGGATGAACAGCGTTGCGAGGTGAATGGGCCGCATTCCGGCAACGAACCACATCGTGAAACAGATTCCGCCGAGGACAATGCAGGCGCCGAGATCAGGCTCGGCAACAATGGCCAGCATGAAAACGCCAAGCAGGCCCATCATGGGAAGGAAGCCCCGAAAGAAGTACTTCAGGTCCTTTTGGCGGACGTTCAACTGATGGGCCATGTAAATGACCATCGCCAGTTTGGCCACTTCCGATGCCTGAATTTTGAACAGTCCAAGGCCAATCCATCGCCTTGCACCCTTGGCACCGGATCCCACACCGGGGACATAAACAAGAAGCAGTGCGATGAAACTGACTACCAGAAGGGGTACGGCCAGTTTGCGGTAATGCTCGTAGTCCACGCGATAGGCCACCAGCAGCCCGATGATTCCGAGAAGGGTAAAAATGGCCTGACGTTGAAGGTACGTGAAACTGTGGAGCGAGTTATCCTCGTCCTCGTCCAAACTCGGGGTGGCTGCAGCCTGAAAGCGTGGATCATTGGCGAGGGTTTTGTCGGAATTCTTGAGGGCTTCCTTTTGGGCGCGCATCTTTGCGACGCGCTCGTCGCGCTTTGCGATCGCAGCACTGGAGCTGTAGACCATCACGATGCCGGTTGTTACCAGCATCAGTGTCACCACAAAAAGCAGCCATGTTGTGTTTGGGCGCATCAATACCTCGGAACGATGTTCGAACAGGAGCGGTCACAAAACCCGAACTCAGTCTTGTGCTACCATTCCGCCCTCGAATTCAATCAGAAAATGCATAAATCTTTGTCGCGCCCGGAGTGTGGGGGCGCTCTTAATACGCCATCGGAAACAGCTCAATCGGTATTGACTTGGCACCTTCCGGGGTTTCTCGTCAGGTCAGTTTAATGCGGAGGGTAGTCCGGTTCGGGAAGCATTTCCGGTTGCTGGGTGTCTCTCAGCCGATTCGACGACTGTCTTCGGCCCCGACGACCCTTAAGTATCGGACTTCGTAAAGTCGGCAGATCTCGACTTCCCGGACTCCCTCCGTGTTATCGCTTTTCCCCGAATAACGTGATTCCATCCAGACCTTCCCATGCAGATGCTCGATGAATTTGTGCGCACAGCCGCCCAAGCGGGGGCTGGAACACTATTGCTGGTGGCAGGCCAACGGCCGGTCATGCGCGTAGGCGGCCAACTCCAGCCTCCGCTCGCCGAGGACTTGCTGACTTTTCACGAAACGCAGGCCATGGTGGAGACTCTCCTTAATGGCCCGCAGCGCCTGGTCCTTGAGACAGACGGTAGTGTCGAGGTGCCGTTTGCCGTGGCAGGTGTTGAGGGGCGACTTACTGTGTTTTATGGCATGGGGAGCCACAACCTCGTGTTTCACTTGAAGGGCGGTGCGGGGGAACGCTAACGGGGCAATCGCGAGACTTCATCCACTATGGCGGCGAATTGGGCAGCCACCTTTGGCCAGACGTGGCATCGGTGGATGAAGGCTGTTGCGTTGCGCGACATGGTCCTGCGCAGACCCGGATCGGCAGCAAGCGCGCCAAGGAATTCAGCCAGGGTCGGAACCTCCAACGCGCCTGCCGGGACCTTCCAGCAACAGTCTTCCGGCATCTCGCGAAACGCATCTTCGTCTGTCACCAGTAGCGGCCGTCCTGCTGCAAGCGCGCGTAAAGCGGTGCTGGAGGTCTCTCCCTTTGTCGGGTGGTGGAGGTGTGCCACGACATCCGCCGCTTGAAGCGCCGTCCAAAAATCCTGGTGGTTGGTGAGGTACCCCAACCGGTGAAACTGGCCCTGCAGGCCCAGTTTCTCGGCGAGTTCCACCAACTCGGTGTCGAGCCAGGCCGGAGTTCTTCCGGCGGCAACAAGATGGCAACGGACACCCTGTTTCTTTAGCATCCAAATGGCTTTCAGAAGGGCATCGAGTCGTCGCTCAGGAATGAGAAAACCACCGGTCACAACGAGGAGTTCCCCGTTCTCAATTCCAAGGCGCTTTCTAAGAGCTGCGACTTGGGATCCGGGGGCCTCAAGAGGCACCTCGATCCCGAGCGGCAGGTAATAGATCGGCGCGGGGTCGGCGTTGGACTCCAACTGGCCGACGGCCCACCGGCTGTGGGTCACCACGGCGAGACTCGACATGGTAACCAACCGGTGGCAGGGCAGGCGCGATGTGTCCGGCAGGCTTCCAAAATTGAGCACTTCGTAGGCCTGTGCCGCGCCTGCCTCGCCATGGGCTGCGTTGAGTTCACGGTAGTAGTCGTTTTCCCCGTGATCATTGTTAAAGGCGCGCCGCAGCATACGTGTTGGCGGTGTGGGATTTCGATCCACGAAACGATCGTAGAGAAATGCATGGATGTTCAGATCGTGGGCAATGCACAGGCCTGGGATTTGGCGAAGCGTGTCGTAGGTCAATCCGCTTTGCTCGAAATTGTTCTGGACGTTATAGACCGGCAGAAGATCCGCAGTCCGGTCCCGGAACTCCCTGTGGGTGATTCGGGGCAAATCCTTTAAACCCTCCGGCGACTCCGCGGACGGAGGATAGGAGTTCACGAGTGTGAGATCAAAATGTTTCCGGAGTTCGCTGCACATTCCTTCGGTGTAGGCGGACACGCCTCCCCATTCTGGCGGCAGGGGAGAAAACCAGGCAATTCGCGGCTTGATGGATGACTGGGAGGGCTGGTGGTGATCCCGCCCGACCTTTCTGAGAAGGTCGGCGGTTTCCTCGGCGCAACGGTCCCAGGAGAACTTTTCCGCCTGGCGGAGGCCGCGTCGCTTCAGATCGGTCCGAAGGCCCGGACGCTCCATGATTTCGCGGACGGCGTCCGCGATGGACGAACGCGAATCCGGGGCGCATAGCAATGCGGCGTCTCCTGCCACTTCGGCGGTGGCTCCCCGATTGCTTGTCACCACCGGGCACCCCTGCTTCATGGCTTCCACAATTGGGAGCCCGAATCCCTCATGAAGAGAAACGAAAAGCAGCGCGCCTGCGTTGCGGTACAGGACTGCCAATTGCCCCTCGCTCACATATCCCAAGCGCAGGAACTTGGCCGAGGGGCAGTGGCGTGCCCGCAAGTGCTCCAATCGTTCCCAGGAGGTGTCGTCGTAGAGGCCGGCAAAAACGATCGGGTGGGCGGCCAAACGGTCTGGCGCTATTCTGCCGAGGGCAGGGATCAGGTTCTCCAGATTCTTCTTTGGGCCATAGCCGCCCACCACGAGAAAATACTTTTCCCCAAAACCGACAAGGGGTGTAATCTCAGTATTTCGCGGGTCCATCTCGATGCCATCCGCGTCTCGCTCCGATACGCCCTGATAGATGACAGTGATGCGTTCTTCCGGGAATCCCAATTTGTCCACAAGTTCGGTTTTGGAAGCCATGCTCACGGCGATCAGGTGACTGGCGTTGCGCCGGAGGTGATCCAGTCGAAGTCGGTAGGGGTCAGCGGGAGGCAGATCCTCAAGACAATCCGCACCGGCAAGGAAGAGTGGGGTCAAATCGTGGGCTGTGGCAATCAACGGCACTCGCCCCGGCCGTGAAATCGGGGCAACGTGCAACTCCAAGGGATTGGGATTCAGAACGATATCTGCAGACCATTCACGGACAAACTGGCGCACGGCGTAGTTTCGCGAGTGAAGGGGATCGCCCCCGCCGTAATGGCCGGATGCAGTCGTCGCTACCAAGCGGGTTGAAGGGATGACGTCCTCCTGCGGAACCAAACCACCGGACGGTCCCCACAGCATGAGCCTATAGTGCTCATTGGATAGTCGGGGCAACCGCGACGCCAATTCGCGCAGGTAGACTCCGATTCCCAGCCTTGCGTCGTTGGTCAGGAATGTCTGACCGTCAATGGCAACGCGCATCGGCGCACCTGCCTGCCAACGGGGCTATTCCACGGCCGCCAGGCGCGTGCGGCGACCCAGGGTGTGGCGTATCACGAGGCTGATTCCCACCGTCAGCGCAAAAAGCATGTAGGCGATGGCAGAAGCGTATCCCATCTTGTAAAACTCAAAGGCGTTTCGGAACAGGTAGTATACAATGGTCATGGTCGACTCGTTGTCGCGGTTCATAACCTGGGGCTGAACAAATACCTGGAGGGCATCAATGGTTGTGATGAGAATCACGAAGAAAGTCGTGGGCCTGAGCAGGGGAATGGTAATATAGCGAAGGTTCTGAAGTGGCGTTGCGCCATCGAGGCGGCTGACCTCGTAAAGGTTTGCAGGGATGGATTGAAGGCCGGCGAGGTAGATCACGGTGTTAAACCCCACCACGGCCCACAGGTTCACGCCGGTGATGGTGAGAAGCGGCACCCACTGGTTCGGGTGGTCGATAAACTGAAACTTCCGCTGAGTCCACTCCGGGATATGACCTGTGTAGTGCCCAATTGTCTGGCCCATGGAGTGGATCACTTCGTTGACCAGGCCCACTTCACTGTTCAGCATCAACTTCCATAGCAGCGAGACAACCACCAGCGACACAACAGACGGGATGAAAAACACGCCGCGATAGAAGCGCTTCATAAAGCGGACTGAGTTGAGAAAAATAGCCAGTCCCAAACCAACGAGAGTGGCAAAGGTCACCGTCAGCACCGTAAAGACGAAGGTGTTTACCACAGCACCATGGAAATTCTCATCCGTCAGGGCGTTTACATAGTTCTCCAGACCCACGAAACGCGGTGCCATGATACCGTTCCATTGCAGGAAACTCAGGTACAGTGAGAAAAGAATTGGGAAAAGCATGAACAGCAGGAACATGACGTAAAAAGGCGCAATGAAAATATAGGCGTTGCGGTTTCGCTTCACCTGTTCCCATACGCGGGAGTACTGCGCCATGCCCATACGGTACTATCGGCTCAGCTGGCGCAGAGTCTGGCCAGCGCGTAGGCGTAAATCTTGACGTTGCGCATCATGTGGTCGACCTTCACCCTCTCGTTAACCTGATGCGCCAGCTCTTCCTCGCCATCCTCGGGCTCGACCGGGCCAAAAACTACGGCGCGGGGGAAGGCCTTGGCATAGGTTGTCCCGCCGATTGCCACCAGTTTGGACTCGCGGCCCGTCATCGTGGTGTAGGCTTCCTTCAGGGTGTTGATGAAGTCCGGGTACTGCTCCGGATCCAGGAAGATGGGTTCCACGGCACGCCCGTTGATTTTGGCCGTAACGTCAAATCCTGTCTCCTCGGCAAATTCCGCAAAATGCTTTTGGGCACGTTTCTCGGCTTCAGACGTCAACAGGCCCATGGTGTTACGGATGTTCAGTGTTGCCTTGATCTCAGCGCCCTTCCAGTCCAGGATGCCCAGATTGACCGTGGTGGAGCCGATGAAGTGGTGTGTCATCGCGATGTCCAAGCGGGCGCCGGTGAGGTCAGACGCAACCTCGTGGAGAAACTGCGCCATATCCGCTTCGTCATCTGTTACAAACCCACTTTCGGTCATGAAGAGGAGCAGGTCCAAAGCTGCATTATGGCCTTCCTGAGGCGTGCTGCCGTGGGCAGCGCGTCCGGTGAAGGTGATCACGGCGTTGTTGCCTGACTTGGAGACTGTTGCGGCGGCGCGGATGTGCTGCATCAGGAAGCGGTTCAATTCTTTTTCCAGCTGTGCCGCGTCGGACTCGGTGTCGCCTTCGAAAGTCAGCAGGGCCTGATCGGGTACGATGTTGGCGCGCTCGCCGGCGGTGGCGCTGAGGAAACGGTACCCACCCACGTTTGGTTCCTCGTCGCGTGGAATCTTTCCTTCCACGCGGAGGTTCATCATTCCCTTTTCGCCATTGATGATCGGGAATCCGGCGTCGGACACGATGGAAAATTCAGGCTCGGGCTCGACCTTAAAGTAGTGCTTTATGTCTGCCCAGTCGCCACACTCCTCCTTGGTGCCGATGATGAGGCGCGCACCGCGTGACAGTTCACCACCGAGGAGGCGGACGATATTCACAGCCCACAGCACCTGAATCACCGGTCCCTTGTCGTCCTGGCAACCGCGGCCCCAGATGTATCCGTCGGCCACCTTGCCATCGAACGGTCCGTGGGTCCAGCCATCGCCAACAGGCACGACATCCACGTGAACGGGCAGGCCAATGAACTTTTCATTTTCACCGAGCTGCATCACGGCAACCTTGTTATCGTGATTGCGCCAACCGAGGCCCATTTCTGTGGCCTTCCCCTCGAGGAATTTCAGGCATCGCTCCGTTTCGGATAGGTAAAGGGCCTCGGCCTCATCAGTAGCTCCGCCACTTACAGTGCGAAACCGCAACAGTTCCTGCAAATCCGCGGTGATGGCGTCCTTGTTCTGTTCAACCAGTTCTTCAATGCGCTGCTTCAGACTCGTATCCGTCATGGGTTCCCTGTCGTCATAATCTCATGCCATGACGAGTCGAATCGTCATAAGCAGGTCTATAAAACAAACCCGAAAGCCCCCGATGCGAGGACTTTTTTCAGCTATCTCCCCGGAGGGGGAACTTTGGGATTATCCGCTGTGGAGGCTTTGTCACTTTTCCACACGGAAAGAAGAGCTGTTGCCAGTCCAAGGAGGATTTCGTCCGCGAAGGGTATGAAGTCCGGGACCAGCAAATCCAACACAAAAAGTATCAATGTAAGGGCAAGCAGTCGGGGAAAGCGCAACCGTGAGGCATACTCCACCCCCCGTTTGCGGATGGCTCCTGTCAGGTCAATCATCCACCCCTAATCCCACAGGGACTTTCCCAATGCGAGAGAAAGATGATGGGGGAGTCATTGCCCCCCGCCCTGAGTTATCGGTAGAGGGACCACTCCTGTTGGACCGAGGCCACCGGGGCGAGCGCGTCAATTTCGACGAGATTCGCGCCCTGAATTGAAGCCGCATAGGCCACGCAGTTCGTGCCCAGGAAGTCATTGTCGCAACCCCAGAAGGTGATCAAAACTTCCTTCACGTTGCTCGCAAGGACAGAACTGCTGTTGTCATAAACCTGGCTGATTGCCGACAGGTTGTTGCTGGTGTCGTTGCCATGAAAACTATCCACGGCCGGCGTTCCTACCCGTACGCCAGTGATAAGATTCGTGTAGGGGCCACCATTGGTGCTGGCCACCTGAACATCATAGAATTGGAAGGCGCGTCCGTCGCCATTGCTGGAGAAAACGCGCAGAGACCCGATGGTCTGTGTTGTGGCCAACGTAAATGTCAGGGTGGTGGATGTTCCGACGGGAAGCGCTCCGGCCGAGTCGTTCAGCACGGTGGTGGGCGTGTTGCCATTACCGTCAGTCAGGGCTGCCGTACTGTTGCCAACAACTCCCGGGTGAAGCCCCCGGGCACCGACTACCGCAACAATGCCCTGGAGAAGGTCGCTATTGCTGGGTGCCGTCATGCCGCTGAATCGTGCCGTGTTAAGCTGGCCCGTCTGGCTGGTCACCGAGGAAACAGGCGCTGTGTAAGCGCTTCCGGCGATTGAAAGAACAACTGCTGTTGCAAAAATAAAACGTTTCATTGTAAAGCCCCTCTCTTATTGCGCGGCGCAGTTGTCGGAGGGCCCGCTTGATTGCAGACATTCTCCCGTTGACGTTTATAACGCCGCACTCTATCTCACCCTACTGGGTGCTTGTTTGGCAGGGCACTTGTCAATCCTGTTTTCTGTGTCAATTTTGTAATGCGAGCGCCCTATCGGTAAAACGACTTGCTGGTGCCAGCCGTAGCGGGGTCGAACTCATGGAGGGGCGCCCGCTGGCACTCCTCTGAACAGCTTCTCCGATGCTTGAACTCGCATTCCACGCAGCAAATGTGCTGATTGTCGCACTCTGTGTTTGCACAGTTTACCATTCGCTCGCAGGGCTCACCGCAATGGAGGCAGCGCCCAACTACCGTGGCGTCTGCCGTGTGGTTTATCTTCACGCTTGCGCGTCGATCGAACACATAACAACGGCCGTCAAACAGGTGTCCCTGTACGACCGGGTCCTTCCCATAGGTGACGATTCCGCCATCGAGCTGGGCCACGTCTCGGAATCCTTCATCGAGGAGAAGGGCTGACAATTTCTCGCAGCGGATCCCCCCGGTGCAGTAGGTCAGGACTTTCCGGTCCTCCATTCCTGCAAGGTTTTCGCGGACCCATGCGGGAAAATCGCGAAAGGTTTTTGTATCAGGCCTGATTGCACCTCGGAAGTGGCCGATGTCGTATTCATAGGCGTTGCGACCGTCAATGATGACAGCGTCATCGCGCTGGAGGGCCTCATGAAATTCCACGGGTGACATTCGCCGACCGGTCCTCACCCGCGGATCCAGGTCCCGCTCATGCCTCAGGCTCACGAGTTCGGGTTTGTGCTTAACGATGAGCCGGCCAAAGGCATGTTCCTCCGCTTCGTCCACTTTGAAGACTATATCGGCAAAGCGCGGGTCGGAGCGCAGGGTGTCCATGTACGCCTGGGCAGACCCGGTGGTTCCGGAAACCGTTCCGTTCAGACCCTCGGTTGCTACGAGTATCCGTCCCAGCAGTCCGAGGCCGGCGCATAGCTCCAAATGCTCCTTCACAAAACCTGCCGGGTCATCGATGGGCACGTAATGATAGTAAAGCAGCACCCGGTATGGTAGTGCATCTGTCATTGTTCGCTCATTAGGCAGGGGACAGGGAAAATAGTCAGTTCGTTCTCCTGTGGGCAGGGGGTTCTTGCGTCCAAGTGAACACCACAAACCAATCCTGTTGTCTGAGCTTCGTCCCGAGTATTTTCGTTGACGCGAGGGGTGGATTCCATGGAAGTGATTGCCCTCGCTTGATTCGATTCTGTATAGAAAGTGACCCCCAAAAATCGTGAGCACCTCCGAAGCCCCTCCGATTCCCGCCACTGAAACACGAGTTACCCGCCCTCCGCTGCCTCCCGTGGCACGTATGTTTTACCCATTCGCAACAGTGCTGCTGTTCGTTGTCATGTTCTGGGGATTCCACCGGTTTTATCTGCACGGTCAGGCGTATCCCGGCCGACCGCTGACCCCTCCCATCAAGACACTCGTCATCATCCATGGCGTTTCGATGACTCTGTGGATGGTGCTGCTCGTGGCACAGCCAATCCTGATTGCCGCAAAGAATCGCAAATTGCATATGACCCTTGGCAAGATCGGGGCGGGCTTGGCGGCCATCATTGTGATTTGCGGTGTGGCCATAGGTATCGGCGCGGCGCGCGTGAATCCGCCGGATCTCAAGATCGACGGCATGCTGCCCAAACCTTTCCTCACGGTGCCCCTTTTCAGCATTCTGTTCTTTGGTGCGTTTGTGGCCGTGGGAGTCTACTTTCGCAAACGCCCTGAAATCCACCGTGCTATGATGTTGATTGCAACTTTGTCAGCCATCCCGGCGGCTGTGGATCGCATTGATACCATCACACGGCTTTATCCCACCCCGGTGGTAAGTCCCTTGTTTACGGTGTTCGGGCCATTTACGGGGGGGCTAATGATTGGGGGAATTCTTGTGGTTCTGCGCTGTGCCATTACCCGGTCCTTTGATAAGTGGCTGGTTGGTGCTTTCGGCGCCCTCGTGGTTCTGGACGCCGTGACAATTCAAATCTCTAAAACCGCGGCATGGGACGCCATCGCGACGGCCCTCACTGGGAAATAAAACTTCCTGGCGCGAAAACCGACGGTTTCACCACCCGTTTCACCACACTAAGTGTATTAAAATCAGGTTTTTGCAATTTTGACGGGTTGGTTTATTGGGTCAGGAGTTCCATAAATCGGTCCCCTGTGGGGTATTAGCTTCCACCAATGGAGGCTTACAACACGTGGATATTGTCATAGTTCTTTGCCTGATACTCCTGAACGGGGTGTTTGCCTGTTCGGAGATTGCGGTTGTGTCGTCGCGGCGGGAGCGGCTGCGACAATCGGCCAAGGGGGGCAGCCGGGGCGCGGCAACCGCGCTGAAGCTGGCGGAGGATTCGACCGGATTTCTGTCCACGATTCAGATTGGAATTACGCTCATTGGTATCCTGCTGGGCGCCTATGGAGAGACATATTTTGCAGAGCCGCTGGCGCGGAGGCTGGCGCAGGTGCCGGCGCTGGCGCCCTACGCGTTGGCCATTTCGATGGCCATCGTGGTTGCGGTTATGACGTATCTGGCGCTCATTATCGGGGAATTGGTGCCAAAGAAGCTGGCCTTGCTGTTCCCGGAGGTGGTCGCGACGGCGATATCGCGGCCCATGGCGTTTCTGGCGGCAATTACGCGGCCTGTTGGGGCTATGCTTGCCGGATCGACGGATTTGTTGCTGCACCTCTTTGGGGTTGGGGCGCCAAAGGAACAACCCGTTACCGCAGACGAAATCAAGGGCCTGATGGAGCAGGGTGCAGAGGCGGGGGTTTTCGAGCAGTCAGAGCAGGATCTTGTTAAGAACATATTACGGTTGGGGGACCGGAAAGTCAGCTCGCTGATGACTCCGCGGACCCAAATGGTTTCGCTTGGGATGGAGGAGAACCTGGACAAAATCCGTCGCAAGATTGCCGGACGACCTTTCACCCGGTTTCCGGTGGTTCAGGGAAGTGCCGACAAGGTGGTGGGTGTGGTGGCAACCAATGATATTCTGTCCACTCTGCTTGCCGGTCGGCATTTGGACCTGAAGGCTGTCATGCAGCCGCCGGTGTTTGCGCCTGCGAACAGCTCCGCGTTGGATTTGCTGCAGACATTTCGGGAGAATCGGACCCATACGGTATTTGTATTCGATGAGTACGGGGTTGTGCAGGGGCTCATTACGCTGAACGACCTTTTGGGAGCCATTGTGGGGGATTTTCCGATGGAAGGAATTGAGGGGGAAGTGGAAATCGTGGAGCGGGCCGACGGCTCCTGGCTTATCGGTGGGAAGACCCTGCTGGACGATTTTCAGGCCGCCGTGGGCATCGAGGTCATGACCGCGGAAGACCACGGTGACTATCGCACGGTTGCGGGGTTTGTGATGATGCAGCTTGGTCGGTTGCCGAAGGCCGGCGATTTTTTTGAATGGCGGCACTGGCGTGTTGAGGTGATGGATATGGACGGCAATCGTGTGGATAAGGTGTTGGTAGCGCGGCTCCCGAAAGCGGATCCCGAGGTTCCGGAAGTTGACGGGAGTCCGCAGGATTAGTCGAGGTCGCCGGACGAAAGAATCCTTTGCATCGTCCTGCAGCCGGGGGTAGGAGGGAGTCCAAGATAATCAACGAAAAGGGCCTTCCTCACCATGAACAACGAAACCCGCAAACTGATGAAGCTGTTGCATCTGTCCAAGGACGAGACCTATCACGTCTTCTGTCTGGCGCTTTGTATGGGTTTGGTGGATCAAGATATGCCCGCAGAGGAAGGGGAGACGCTGACACGCATTGGGTTCGGTTTGGGCTTGTCGCCTGAGGAAATCTCGGAACTGATCGATGAAGCGCGCACGGCCATTAAATCCATGGGCCTTGCCGATGTCGCCTCACAATCCCTGGCGCGGCTAAAGGAAAGGCTCGACGAGGACCAGATGCGGGGTATTAAGCAGATCCTGCGCTATGTGGCTGGCAGCGACAAGAAGATGGCCCCGCAGGAGAAGGCACTGATGGACCTAGTCAACGAAGTCTGGGAGGACTAACCCCAGCCGGGCATTTCTGCCGGGCTTCCCGCTTTTTCCGGCTTATTCCTTGTCGTACGCTACGTTGATTTCCGTGGCCGGGTCGAAGAAGTGGGCCTTGTCCATGTTGAAAATGAGCTTCTTTTGCTCGTCAAGTTCGGCCTTAACGTGGGGCTCGACGCGGGCGATGAAAGGGGTCTTCTCGCTGGTCATGTAGAGGTAGATTTCGCTGCCCATGGGTTCGATGACCTCGACGCGGGCCGTGACCTCCTGTTTGCTGGGGATCTCGGTGCCGTAGCTGGGGTCGTAGATGTCCTCGGGGCGAATGCCGAAGACGATCTTCTTGCCGCCGTAGGTTTTTAGCGGTTCATTGAACTTCTGGGGGATGCGCATCCTGATGGATCCCTCGTTGAAGAACAGTGCGCTGCCCTCCTGGACGATTTCGCCTTCCATGAAATTCATGGGCGGGCTGCCGATGAAGCCGGCCACAAACTTGTTTTTCGGGTGATCATAGAGGCTGATGGGGTCGTCGATTTGCTGGACCAGGCCGTCCTTCATGACGACAATGCGGTCGCCCATGGTCATGGCCTCGACCTGGTCGTGGGTGACGTAGATCATGGTGGCCTGCAGGCGTGAGTGGAGCTTGGAGATTTCGGTGCGCATCTGGACGCGGAGCTTCGCGTCCAGGTTTGAAAGAGGCTCGTCGAAAAGGAAGACCTTGGGGTTGCGGACGATGGCACGACCGACTGCAACGCGCTGGCGCTGCCCGCCAGAGAGGGCCTTGGGCTTGCGATCGAGAAGGTGGGGAATATCGAGGATGGCGGCGGCGTCCTTGACGCGTTTGGCGCGCTCTTCCTTGGGGATCTTGCGCAGCTTGAGGCCGAACTCGAGGTTCTCAGCGACGGTCATGTGGGGATAGAGGGCGTAATTTTGGAAAACCATGGCGATGTCGCGGTCTTTTGGTGGCACGTCATTGACGAGTTTGTCGCCGATGAAGATCGAACCGTCGGAGATTTCCTCGAGTCCCGCGACCATGCGTAGCGTGGTGGATTTGCCGCAGCCCGATGGGCCCACCAGAACAAGGAACTCCTTGTCCTTGATGTTGAGGTTCACGTTATCCACGGCCTTAACGTTACCGGGATAAATCTTCGATACCTTCTCAAGGCGTACTTCAGCCATCAGGCGCTGCTCCCATTGATGATTAGTTAATTCCGTGGGCTAACGTGGCAATTCGGCGGAATCAAACGATTTCGGACCGGTTTGATTGGGGGGATTTGGGGTGGTCTCAGGCCGGCTGGGCCACAAACCACTCGATGGTCTTGCGCAGACCTTCGCGAAAGCCGACCGGAGCCTTGAAGCCGAAAAGCCGCTCCGCACGGGACGTATCGAGACAGCGGCGCTGCTGGCCGTTGG
>JAIBAT010000078.1 GCA_019695055.1 Candidatus Sumerlaeaceae bacterium
TCGCCGGACTTCATAATCAGCCGGTGATCTGACAGAACGCCCGTATTGCTGGGCATGGCCTCGGCGATGTATAGGCGCGCCATGGTGTCCTTTTCGGACCGAACCTTGCGCTTACGGGCAAACTCGCGGGCATAACGCTGCGCCCCGGGCCCACTAACCATAAAGTCGGCTTCCAGGGAAAGCACGACCTCGGCATCTTCAAACTTGTAGCGGGTTTCCGCGTACTCGCCAAAGGCGCGCTTTGCGCCCTCGCGAACGTTATCGCGCGTCACCGGTTCGTACTTGTGCCAGCGAACCCCCGGGAACTGCTTCTTCAGGTCCTCTATCTGGGAAGCTAACGTTGGCGAAGTCACCGTTCCGGTCAGAATGCGGAATCCAGTGCCACCAGTCGCCTTCTGGGCCGCAATGATAGGCGCCATCTGGGCCACAAATTCGTTCCAAGGGGCGATCTCTCCCAAGTGCAGTAAGTTCTTCGCACGATCTGGATCGTAAAGGTCGAGGATGGACGCCTGGGCAAAGGCATTGGTGCCTCCAAGGCTGGCAGGATGTTCCGGATTACCCTCGATTTTTGTGGGGCGGTTGGTGTGGCTCTCGGCCAGCAAACCAAGGGCATACCCATCAAAGGGCATGGCCGTGGCGTAGAACATAGGCTTGCCAGGGATGAGATTCTCGGGCTGCTTGACGTACGGGAGAATGTTTTCCTTGGGCCCGCGCACGCAGCCCGTGAGACCGGCGAGTGCGAGCGACGCCCCCATGAGTGTCATGAACTGGCGGCGGGATACAGGGTCAAACCACTCCGAAGCACCTTGGGGGAATTCCCGGTGGAGCATCTCCACAAATTCTGGGCTATCGGCCAGTTCCTCAAGGCTGCGCCAATACCGCTTGCCATTGAGCGCACTCAAGCGACCGCGAATGCGCATCATCTCGCCGGAATCAGCCGCGGCTTCGTGAACCGCCGCGCCATCGACCATTTCAATGGGGTTTTGGTTTAGTGATGACAAGTCGAACAGTTCACCTTATTCTCGATTTGATACTCCTGAACCAGCTGCTTGCCAAGTTCAGCCTGGTTGGCCGGCTGCTGGTAGGCCATGTTGAAAACCTGATCCTTCGGGCGCACGAACCGCTCCGGCTCGCGGTGGCACTGGAGGCACCACTGCATATAGAGCGTGCTTTCCTGGAACGTAAGCGACATTTTGTCGATACGGCCGTGACACTCATTGCAGCCGATGCCCTTGGCGATGTGGATGGAGTGGTTGAAGTAAACAAACTTGGCGAGATCGTGAACCTTGACCCACTGGATGGGCTGGTCGCTGCGGAAGCTTTCGCGGACCGGCTCCAGCATGGGCGCGTCGGTAAAGACTTGGGAATGGCAGGTCATGCAAACCTTGGTGGGCGGAATACCGGCAAAGGAGGACTTCTCGACAGACCAATGACAGAAACGGCAGTCAATGCCAAGACCGGCAACATGGTGCTCATGGCTGAAGGGAACAGGCTGCTCGACGACCATTTGCTGGCCGCGGATAACCGGGGAGCGATAAATGAATGCCGCCGCCGTCACTCCAGCCGCCACCAACACGCCAATCGCAATGATGCTGATGCGCGATAGATAATTGAAACTGCGATCAAATAACTGGGGCACGTTTCCCTGCTACAATTGAGAGTTTGCCTCCCGAGAGCCCCTCCCCCGCGCTTTTCACCAGATAATACTCTAACCAGTGGCAAAACCCGGGGGAGAAAAAAATGGCTTTTGCCATAAACCTTCGGTGCAACGCTTTAACGCTCGCGACTCGGCGCTATTCAACAACCTTGTGAAATTTTTCTCAGAGTCGCCTGCTGAGACACTGCAATTTCAAACGGATTAAGGCGAAGAATTCCAAGGGTCTTAGATGGCGGACAGCGCGCGTGTCAATAAAATCATTCAGGAATTTTGCACCTAAATATGACCGAATTGGTCCAGATTGCCCAGGGCAAGGTCGAGGCCACGGGATACACGAAACACGGATTTAAGGAAGCCTGCCGGGCCCCACGCCAGGGCCAGCCCACTAACAGAAAACCGATAGCAAAAAAAATCCGCCCCGGGTTGCCCCGGAGCGGATCGTGCTTGCCACTTTCAGGTTCGGAATGTCCCCCGAACCAGTTCAAGGTTGGTCTTAGTACATCGACCAATCAGGAACGCCAGCCGGCGGACCGGATGCATTAATGGAAGACGGACGTGAAGGATTCGCAAGTGCAGCATTCATAACTGCCGCCACACGACCCGTTACAGCATCAACTTTAAAGGTCAGGGTTGTGCTCGCCGTGGCGGAGAAACTCACGTTGGGGTTGTTGCCCTGGAACGTGGCGCCGTCGCCTGAACCACCAAACTGGTAATCCCAGCTACCCTGAAGGCCAAGACCCTTCCAGTTGTAAGTACCGGCAACAAGTCCACCCGTCAAACCACCGGCGAACTGCAGCCCATAGATGCCGTCGCTGGCAGCCGTATCAGGGGCTACACCGTTATCGAGCATCTGGTAGTTCGGGTCGTTATTGTTCCAGTCTCCACCGGCGATTTCAGACATGAAGTCTCCAACAGCCTGCACATATGGCGGATTGCGGCGCGAACCTGGATCCATCCAGACGTAACGCTTGTTGGGCGAATAGCCATCTGCCAGCGTGTTGCCGTCAAACTGCACGAGAACTTTCTGGTTGTTGATGGTGGTCTGGAACGGATAACCGCCGGTACCTGGATAAGACGGACCGGCGCCCTGCTTGACCTGTACCGTTGTGGTTGTCGGTGTGGCAACAGTGAAGCGGCGGCTATAAATGCCGTCACCGTTGGTCACGTCGCCGTTTGTACCATCATCATACAGGAGTGTTATGGCATCCAATGTGGTGCCCCAGGCACTCGAGGTTGCGTACCACGGCGGACCAGGCGAAGCTGCCGGGTTGGTACTCGTATAACGGCTGCGACCACTTACGCGGTTGTAAAGCAGCTTGATCGTGTCGGTCGTGTTAATCACGAGGAAACTCAGGTTGCCACCACCGTCTGCATGGCCAATGGCCGTACCGGCTTGATACGTGAACGCACCATTTACCACCAGCTTGTAATTGTAGGTATTTGCAGCCAGACCACTCAACTGCAACGTATATACGTTGTCGCCAGCGGCCAGGTCACCATTGAGACCATCATCATGCAGGTTTGTCGGGAAGGTTGTGCCCGCATCCCAGTTGCTGCCCAAACCGGCGGCCACCTGGAAATCACCAGTCGCCTTTATCGTGTCCGTTGACATCACAGCGTAGGGAATCGTCTGCAGAACGCCCAGGATGGATCCTCCATCGGGATCCGGAACCCAGTTGTCATTTTTCTGGTTGGTGTCAAATACAAATTTAACCAACGAACCGGTGGTCACCCCGCGCGTGAAGGAGTTATCAATCCCGAAAGGATACGACACTGGCGAAAAGCCCGTGGAAGCCACCTTCCACTTGTAGTCGCCGTCCACCTTCGGGGCATTCCCAATGGTAACGTCGCGGGTATAAACCTTATCACTGGCCAGCGAGTCGCCACCAGTACCGTCGTCGCGAAGTTGATACTGCGCGCCTCCCGGAGCGTAACCGTCGAGAGCCGTGCTTTCACCGGTCACAAAGATATTGACGCCCTGAAACGTGTTCTGCGCCGACAGCGGAAGGCAGGCGGCCACGAGACCCGTCGCAAGGATAAGACGAACGTTTTTGCTTATCATTTGAGTCCTCCTCTTAATTGTTGCTCTTTAATCTCTTCGGTGTCTTTCGACTCTTGCGAACCGAAAGACACCGTTAACAAACCAACTCCCATTACTGGGGCTTCGCAAAGCCCTGTGAATCGCTGAAGACAACCACGTCGCCATCGGAAATCGTCCCATTGGTCGGGTCATAAACCCGGCAATTGGCGCCGATGGTGTTGAAATCGTCCACATTGTTCGGACCAACACTCTTCAACTCCCACTCGCCTTGCTCACGAACGGCTTGCTGAAGGGCAATGGAACCAACTTGGGCTATGTAGCGAATACGATCCTGCTGGTAGTACTGATCGAAGCTGGGCGGCGTTCCTGCGGGTGTCTGGGGGAGGGTGTTCCCGCTGGAGTCTGTACAGACCTTCGCGCGAACATAGAGATAAATATTAAGATCGTTGCACCACTTGACGCCTCCCATATTGGTTTCCTTGAAGGGCGACTTCGGCACCGACGTCATGTAAGCTTGGGGGGTGGTAATGCGGAAAAGGCCTGCACCGGGCTGGTCAAGGTTCCCCTTGAAGTCCGTGTCCGGATACTTATTTGCATCGACCCGATAGGATTCGATACCAACGCGGATACTGCGCATGTCGGCCGCGCAGCGCGAAACCTTGGAGCG
The DNA here is from genome assembly GCA_019695055.1 of Candidatus Sumerlaeaceae bacterium. Classification (GTDB taxonomy): domain Bacteria; phylum Sumerlaeota; class Sumerlaeia; order Sumerlaeales; family Sumerlaeaceae; genus JAIBAT01. Next base: position 4,366 of record JAIBAT010000078.1, read on the forward strand.
CGTCTGGGCCTCCAGGAAGTTCGGCACGGCGATGGCCGCTAGAATGGCAATGATGGCCACGACGATCAGCAGCTCGATGAGCGTAAAGCCGCGACCCAGCATTGTTTGATGATTATGCTTTGACACTATTTTCACCTCCGTTAAGATGAAGAATTGTATGACGTATTTTGACCAGACTGCACCAAATCGCATACTTATGATTAGTTTAGAACGGTTTAAATCGTCCGACTCCACATCTCAAGAAAAAAAACGCTGTTTCAAAAAAAGTGTAGATAATTGGCAATATTGAAGTTAAGCAACGATTGGCCACCAAGTGGACCGATCCAAGATGTCATTATATTGTCATAATGGCAATTCAGCAGGGTGCTTATCGAAATTACAGGCCAATTCTCACCATCTCGCGTGGAAGAAACCAACAATCTGCGAATTGGGATCGTTCTAAATCGAGCAGTTCACTTGACACGGTCTGACGGGGCCCCAACCTTCGCACCAAAATTGCCTGAGGTGGCTGACATCCAATGCTTGATATGAAATTTGTCCGCGAAAATGCCGACGCAGTGCGCCGGGGAGCGGAATTAAAGAAAACTCCAGCGGACGTGAACGCCGTGCTTGCCCTCGACGAGGAGAGGCGATCCCTGGTCACCCGGGTGGAGGAACTCAAGCAGCAGCGCAACTCCCTTAGCGAGCAGGTCGGAAAGCTAATGAAGGCCAGGGAGAATGCCGACTCCCTCAAGCAGCAGGTACGCGAGCTGGGAGACGAGATAAAGGGTTTGGACGAGAGACTGGCGGGCATCGAGCCACAGTTGAGAGAAATGCTGCTGGGCATTCCCAATATCCCGCACGAATCTGTGCCCCCCGGCGAGAGCGAGGAAGACAACAAGGTCCTTCGTGAATGGGGCACCAAGCCAGGTTTTGATTTCAAACCACTCCCCCACTGGGAGATTGGTGAGAAACTGGGCATCATCAATTTTGAGCAGGGAGCAAAAATCTCAGGCTCCGGTTTCATCGTTTATGCCGGAGGCGGTGCCCGGTTGCAGCGAATGCTTATCAATTTCATGCTCGATATGCACACGTCACAGCATGGCTACCAGGAAGTCCTGCCACCCTACGTGGTCAACCGTGATACAATGACCGGAACAGGCCAACTGCCAAAGTTTGAAGATCAGGCCTACTGCGTAAAGCCTGACGACTTGTTTCTGATCCCAACCGCAGAGGTTCCGGTGACCAACCTGCGCCGTGAGGAGATCTTGGGGGACCAGGAACTTCCATTATATTATGTGGCCTATACTCCCTGCTTCCGTCGTGAGGCTGGCGCGGCAGGCCGCGAGAATCGCGGCATCACGCGCATCCACCAGTTCGACAAGGTGGAAATGGTCAAGATGGTGCGCCCGGAGGACTCCTACAAGGAACTCGAAACCCTCCTGCAACAGGCCGAGGATGTCCTTCAAGCCCTGAACCTGCACTACAGGGTCGTCGAGATATGCACCGCGGATTTGGGATTTTCCAACGCGAAGCAGTATGACTTGGAAGTTTGGGCGCCCGGCATGGATCGCTACTTGGAAGTTTCGTCCTGCTCAAACTTCACCGACTACCAAGCGCGACGGGCGGGCATCCGGTTCCGCCGCGACGCCAAGGCGAAGCCAGAGTTTGTCCATACACTCAACGGCAGCGGTCTCGCCCTTCCGCGAACCATGATTGCTGTCCTCGAGTCCTATCAACGGGCCGACGGCCAAGTGACCATTCCTGACGTCCTGAGGCCAATGTTTGGCCGTGACATCCTGTAGTACTGCTTTCGGATACCCCGTCGCATGTCGCTCTTAAAAATCATCAAGTATGGCCACCCGATTCTGCGGGAAAAGGCTCTCGAAATCAAATCCCTCGGTTCACGCGAGCAGGATCTGATCGATTCCATGATCGAGACCATGTACGCCAACCACGGCCTTGGCCTCGCCGCCAACCAGGTGGGGGTACTCCAAAGAATTTTCGTTCTGGACGTGGACCAGGATCGCGAAGCCGAGGATGAAGTCGCCACAAGGGCCCCAAGGGTTTTTATCAATCCGGAAATCACATGGGAATCCGCAGAGGACGAACCGTTCAAGGAGGGTTGCCTGAGTATCCCGGGGGTTGAGAATGAAGTGTTCCGTCCATCCCAAGTCAAGGTTTCGGCGCGGGACGAAAACTTCGAGCCTTTCGAAGTGGAGGCCGATGAGTTGCTGGCCCGCGTCATCCAGCACGAGCTGGATCATCTCAACGGCGTGCTGTATGTGGATCGTTTGTCGCTCTTGAAGCGGAAGCTTCTGGGTGGAAAACTGAACAAGATCAAATCGGCTACCATGGAGGAGCTTCCTTCCCTGCCGGACTCCTACCCCATTCTGATAGGCTAGCGCGATTCCCTCATCGCAAGTCTATTTCCGTCCTTGCGGTTTTCAACAGGTTTCATGCGTCTCTTAAGGTAACGACCTATGTTTGGAACACTGACCAGGAGAGCAGGCGCGGTGGCCATCGCCCGGATGGCCGGGCAGGCCGGAGTCATTGGCACTAATATCCTTGTTGCTCACCTGCTCACGGTAGAGGCAGCGGGACAGATTCAGAAAACGCTGCTACCCGTTCAGATGGCGATCCTCATCGGCGCCTTTGGCATTCAGACGAGCGTCTACTATTTCATGCCGAGGATTGAACCGAACCAGCGCCGGGCGCTGATGGTGCAGAGTTTCGCGGCGCTCGGACTGATTGGCACCCTCATCGCAGCCGACATGGCTCTTAAAGCGGGGTCCGTCGCAGCTTGGATGGCGGAACCACCTCCAGTTGACCTGATCCAAATGGGGGCACTTTGCGTGCTTTTCGGTGTGCCAGCCCTCCTGGCTGATCCGGTTTTCATTACTGCCGACCGCGCCCGGCTTGCCGCTGCCAACTCCGTTGTGGGCGCTCTCATACAAATCGGGCTCGCGGCGCTTATCCTGGCGCTTGGCCTACCGTTAACCCTGGTGCTCCTTGCAATGGCCACTGCCACAGCCGTTAGACTTGTCTGGGCACTGGGTTTTGCGTGGATCACCCTGTCCACTGAAAACGGACCCCGATGGGATCGCGCACTGCTGGGGGCTCAACTCGCCTATATCCTTCCTGTAGGGCTCACCGCCATGGCAGACACTTTTTCCAGCTGGCTGGACCGCCTGCTTGTTTCCGCCTTTTACGGCTCACGGGAATTCGCCCTTTACTCCTACGGGGCAATCGAGATTCCATTTATATCTCTGATTATTGGATCCCTTACCCCTGTGCTGCTCCCCCATTTCTCCGCACAGCTCGCCTCTGGGAATCACCCCGGTGTGTTGAAGGTCTGGCACAGGGCCACAACCAAGGCATCCATCATCCTCTTTGGATTGTTCTTCCTGTTCCTGTGGGTAGCCCCGGAGTTCCTGGCCGTCCTATACTCCTCAAAGTATACGGAAAGCTCGACTTTTTTCCGCATCTATCTTGCATTGCTCCCAGTGCGAATTGTCGCCTTCATGCCGCTCCTGTTCGCCCTTGGCAGGGGGAGCACGGTGCTGGGCGGCGCACTGGCAGAGATTGTGCTAAACACGGGACTGTCATTGTTCCTCATGCGCATGACTCCCCTCGGCATGGCGGGGGCGGCCGTTGGGACCGTCTTGTCCACCTTCTGTCAGGCGGCGTTTTACCTCAGCAGGATCCGCCAGAGTCTGGGCACAACATGGGCTGAAGTTCTGCCGTGGAAATCACTCGCATGGGATTTGGGCAAGTGCGCCCTTTTCTTTCTGCCGCTGGGCCTGCTGAAGGTGGTTGCTGCCCCGCCTTTGGCGTCGCTTGTCGCCGCGGGATTGCTGTTTGTCATATTCAGTTGGTATCGTGTACTGCCAAGGTTGAAGGCCGCATGAGTGCCGACCTCTCAAACTGGGTGTATTGGACACTGCCAATTGTGGGGGGGCTGAACGGCTGGTTCACCACCTTCCTGGCCATTCGGATGCTGTTCCGGCCAAGGAAACCTGTCAGGATCCTGGGGTTCAGTTACCTTGCCCCGCTGCCAAAGCGGCAGCTCGAAATCGCGGGGCGCATCGGGCACATCGTTGAAACGGAATTGCTCAATTACCGCGACCTGCGCCAGCAGGTGGTCACCCCGGAATTCCTGGGCCAGATCCAGGAAGCGATTGGGTCAAAAATCGGAGATATGCTGGCCGAACGACGGAAACAACTGCCTCGCCTTGTCCAGAAGCTGGTGACTGACGACCTGCTCGAAGGCGTCAGGAAAGCCTTTTCCAATGAAATTGCCGGGCACCTGCCCGAACTTGTGGACCGAATGTTCGACCTCCTGTCGGAAAACGTGAGCATCCAGCGCCTTGTGGCGGAGAAGGTTGCCGCTTTTGAGCTGGAAAAGCTGGAGGAAGTGGTCTTCTCCCTGGCAGCCCGTGAATTGCGGCTCATTGAGCTGTTTTGTGGAGCCCTTGGATTTTGTATCGGGGTCCTTCAGATGATGTTGACACCACACTAACCCGGCCCCTAATCTGGCATAAATCAGTATTGTATACCTCAACCGATGCTGGCTTACGGATTGCATACCGGGGCGCGGTTCGTCAGCCAGATGTTACTTTGTAACATAGGAAATTTGCAGCCCTGATGCCCGTAAAACCGCCACACTCGCTTGGACCCAAGCGCTCTGCCAGTCCCAGTTTAATGGTTGGATTTACCATCTGGATTTCGATACTGTTGCTGGCCGCTGTATGGCTTTTCTTCGTCACACAGCGCAACCTCGCCCTTTCATACGAATCGACCTTCAACCTGCGCAGGACGGGCTCCGATTTTCAGGATGGCCTTATCCAACTCAACGAGAAGGTTTGGGAGTTTGCCGAGACCGGCAACCCGGCAGCAACTCATGCTTATTGGCATGCCTTCAAAACCAGCCCGATCCGCCATGATGAAACCCGCCAGATTCCGTTTCAGGAAATGACCAGCGAAATGCGGAGGAGGTGGGTCTCCACCCACAACCTGGCAGATGCATTGGTTTCCTCGGATACCCGAATCATGAAGCTGGTCGCCGAATCCCTTCGTTTGTCTGCCGACCAGCTCCCGGCAGAACTTAACACTTGGAACCTGGATCCGAACGAAAGAAATCTGCCGGAAGCCCAAAAACGTGAGGCTGCCACACGCCTCCTGACCGACCCTGCTTACAGGGACATGAAAAGCAGCGCGCTCGCATCCGTTGAGGTGTTTGACAACCTTGTTCACAACCGAAGAGCCCGGGACCTTCATGACGCCGAGTTTAATATTTACATGACTCTCGGCCTCCTTGGGGCCGTTGCGATTTTCCTGCCCGTTCCCTTCATCCTCGATTATCGCCGCCGGCGACAGGATGAGGCTCGCATCAAGGTGCTGATAACCATGGGTGAGCGCCTCAGTGGAGTAACCAGCCAGCGGGGTGCCGCGCGGCTGATTGCGGACTCTGCTGACGAACTGATCGGCTGGGATGCCTGCTTTGTGGACATCTACGATTCGAGAACCCACACAGTGCGAAGCCTGATTGCGGACGATACGGTGGAAGGCGTTCGAATGGATTTCTCCAGCGAAGACCCCGGCGTCGTGTCCCTGACTGCTGAGACCACCATGCGCGAAGGGTCCCAATTGATTTTGCGCACCTTGGAGGAACCTGCTTCGTCACGCACTGTGCCCTTTGGAAACAAGTCGCAGAAATCCGCATCGCTGATGTTTGTGCCCATCCGGCTCCACGAACGTCCCATTGGAATCATCTCACTCCAAAGCTACACGCTCAATGCCTACACTGAGACAAGCCTGCATGACCTGGAGTGGCTGGCGAGCCTTTGCGCCGCCGGCTTGGAAAGGGCAAAGGTCTTCGAGGAACTGGGCCAAAGCGAGAATCGCTACAGGGGCTTGCTGGGAAGCATCATTGACGGTGTGTACCTGATCCAGCACGAGAAACTGACCTACTCCAACAATGCCATGTGCGCCATGTTTGGCTATGACCATCCAGAGGAGATGATTGGAAAGAACGTCTACGACCTTTGCCTGCCTCGCGAGCATGAAACCATGCGCGAAAATATCAGGCAGCGGATCAGCGGCGAGGTGGAGATGACCCATTATACCTTTACCGCCATTCGCCGCGATGGATCCACCTTCCGGGCTGAAGTGCAGGGCCGAAGGATTGATTATGGAGGGACTCCCGCCATTCTGGGAACGCTGAAGGACGTTGAGAAGATCCAGCGCGTGGAACGCCGCGCCAATGTGTTCGCCTCCCTTGGCCGAAAACTCAGCGGTGTCACCACTGCCCTCGAAGCCGCGCGTGCGGTGGCTGATGCCGCGGATGACCTCTTTGGATGGGACGCATGCAACATCAATGTGTTTGATAGTGAAACCGGTTTGATTACCGGCCTTCTGTACCAGGACCTGATCAACGGCGTTCGATGCGATGTCCAATCCACTCGTTCAGGTCCGGTTTCATCCTTTGGCCGCAAAGTGTTGACCGAGGGTCCGCAAATTGTACTTCGCGAACCCGAAGTTCCCAGTGTCTCCAGTTTGAACCCATTTGGCGACACAGACCGTCCGTCCGCATCCCTGATTTTTGCACCGATGCGCGAGAACGGCGTACCCAAGGGGTACCTCTCATTCCAAAGCTACCGTTACCATGCCTACGATGAGCACGACCTCGCAGACCTGCAGGCATTGGCAGACCATTGCTCGGCGGGAATTGAGCGGGCACGCCTCTACGAATTGCTTGGGTTTAATGAAGAGCGCTTCCGAACCGTGTGGCAGCGTGCAGGAAACGGCATGCGCCTGACCGATTCGGAGGGCATCATTAAGGACGTCAACCCGGCGTTCTGCGACCTTGTGGGAATGCCCCGCGAACAATTGGTTGGCAAACCATTCACCGTCTACTATGCTGAAGAGTATACAACCAATGCCATTTCCCGCTATGCCGACCGGTTTGCAGCAGGCAAAATTCCGGAAGTTTTTGAACGGGATATGACACTCTGGAATGGACGAAAAGCCATCTTTGAAGTCACCAGCACCTTCATGACGACCTCGGAGGGGGCAATGATCCTCGGGGTGTTCCGGGATAGGACCACTGAGAAGAAGTTGGAGATGGACCTCAAGCGTTACGCCAGTGATCTGGAACGCTTTGCAACGACGGATACTTTGACCGGCCTGTATAATCGCCGCCACTTTCTCGAACGGTTGTCTCACGAAGTTGTGGCCGCCCTGCGCTACCCGAACCGTCCACTCAGCATCCTCATGATGGATCTGGATCACTTCAAGTCCATCAACGATACTTTCGGCCACATGGCGGGCGATAGTGTCCTTTCCCGCACAGGGGAAATCATCCGGGAGATCATCCGCGTCACCGACGTGGCGGCCCGGTATGGCGGCGAGGAATTTTGCATCTTCCTGACAGGAACCGACCTTGACGGGGCCGCGGAACTTGCCCGGCGACTCTGCCAGGATATCGCCGCCCAGAAATTCACCAGCGAAGGCAAGACCTTCGGCATTACCTGCAGCATCGGAGTCCAGCAACTCGACGAACGCATCGGCGACATGACAATGTTTCTTTCCGCCGCTGACAAGGCACTTTACAAAGCCAAACAGCTCGGGAGAAATCGGGTTTCCGTTGAAGTATAAATCCCCTCTGTTTTAAGATATTCCGATGGCCCGAATCCTGTGCATAGATGATGAGAAAGACGCGCTGCTGATCCTGTCACTTCAGCTCACAAAGCGTGGACACGAAGTCGTGACTTTACCCAGTGCGCAAAACCTTGCCATGGAAATTCAAGAGTACGCGCCAGATTTACTGATCACCGACATCATGATGCCCGGAGCCACGGGAAGCGCCGTTTACGATGTCGTTCGGGCCCGATTCAGCAAGGACCTTCCGGTCATTGTATCCAGTGGCCTGCGAATGAAGATCAGGAAGACCAATGATCCCCTGCTGGCCTACGTACCAAAACCCGTGGATTTCGAACTGATGGAGGCAACGATCAACGACCTCCTCGCGGCCCGTACCGAAAGCGATGAGGATGTCGACCTTCCGGATGCCGCTACTGAGCCGTCCCCGTCCGCCCAGTAGTTTGCTAATCTCGCTCCAGGAAAGCCTCTATCACTCCGAACGGCTCCGACGTTGGCGCAAAGACCACATTGGGATTATCGAGACCAAAAGCAGACAGGTCCACAGGCTCGCAGTGTTTGTTCGGCATGGACAATCGGATACTGTTGATACCCTCACAAACATCCAGCGCTGCGCGACCCATTGCGTACAATGTGTGCTGGAGTGAGCTGCTCCGATGGGAACAAAATGTCTCCACCAATGCCTTGCGAATTAGCCCACGTTTGGAATCGGCATCTGTCGGAGGCGAAGCATAACGCCATGTGGCCGTAACCGTCGTCGCCAAAATCCTGTCATCGGTCTCTGCGAGGGTCGTATAAGAGTCTTTGATAAACCCGGTGAAGGCAGAATCAGCCGTCTTGATTAACTCCCAGCCACTGACTCCGGATTCAATTTGTTCCGCTTCCAGGGAAACGGTGGCTGTTGCCGTGGCCCTTTCCGCCGTCCCGCCCTCAAATGACGAGGGGAATGCCTTCTCGCCTGAGAATACGCGTCCCCAGGGAAGGGCTTTGACGCTGACAGTCGCCTTGCGTATTACTGATGACGGATGCGCCAGGAACTGGCGCGCCGCAAGAAGCGCAAAATTTTCGATGGGGGTTGCGTCGTGCTCCCGGGCAAGGGCGTAAATTATGTTCTTCTGGGTATCCGTTGCCAGGATATTGCGGTTATCACCAACGACATAGGCTTCCTGGAAATCGCCCTCAATGTCGGTGCTGACGTCCAGTTCGATCAAATCGTGGTTTTCACCCCGACGAACCACTTTCATCAGGCGAATGCGGGATTTGCCGAAATTCTTCCCGGTCAGCTTAGCCACAATAATCGCCTGCATCCGGCATGGTGCGACCAGCCGCAATGGCCGTCAAATTTACACCTTGCCTGCAACAAGCAGGCCGAAAAGCACGACAAGGTAGATCAGGGAGCCAAAAAACACCTCTCGGGCCCGCGACCGTTCGATGCGCAGGTACCACCGCACTCCAAGAACCACGAATGCCAGCCCCAGAAAAAGCGATCCGACAAAATAAAACGCCCCCGTCATTCCCACGATGGTGGGAAATGTTCCAGCCGCAAGCAACGCCAGCGAGAAAATCAATGACTGCCGTGCCGTCATGACTCCGTCCTTGTCCAGGACCGTCAGCATGGGGAAGCCACCCCGCTCATAATCCTCGCGGTACATCCAGCCAATGGCAAGAAAGTGGGGCAACTGCCAGAGGAACATGATTGTAAAAAGAACCAGTGCCCCAAACCCAAGGCGGCCTTCCGCCGCGGCCCATCCGATAACTGGGGGCAGGGCGCCTGGAACCGCACCCACAATCGTGCAGAGGGAGCTGACCCGCTTCATCGGGGTGTAAATCAGCACATAGCTTGCCAGCGCAATGGCGCCAAGAGCCCCGGACAGCAAATTGACCGCGAACCCAAGGTAAAGCACCCCGACAAGCGACAGGACAACTCCCAGGATGAACGCGGGCATGGGAGCAAGGCGCCCCGAAGGCAGCGGCCTGTTACGCGTTCGCTCCATCAGGCCGTCGACATCGCGTTCCATATATTCGTTTAGCGCACAGGCTCCGCTGATAAGAAGAAACGTCGCCAAGAGCATGTTGATGAAATCCGGCCAGCGGGCAAACTGTGGCGTAGCCAGGTAGAAACCTCCCGCAGCCGTCAGGAGATTCATAAGAGTAATGCGCGGTTTGGTCAGTTGGACCAGGTCTGCCATACGAATGCCGGTCAAGGGCACCGCAACTGCCTCCGCCCCATTCCCATTGTTCATGCCAGTTTCTCCGTGAGGGTTTGGTGCTTTTCAGCCGCCTGGGAAACAGGCAGATGCTGAAAAGCCCTGAGAGCCATAATCAGGAAGGATATCAAGATGAGGGCGCCGACACCCACATGGGCCGTGGACAGCAATACGTGCGCTTGGTCCGGCGCCTCGGGCTGCAGGCGGGCGCGATTGGCAAAAATCGCCACAACACCCAGGCCATACTGGACCGCAATCAACGTGAACAATGTCCAAATCACGCGCCGCAGATCCGCGACATCGCGGTAGCGGGTAAAGACCTGGAGCGAAAGCCAGATGAGCATCACCACGGTGAAAAGCGCGAGACTGATGTGCAGCACCAGTTGCGGCATAAAGACATCGGCCGCATGGCGAACCGTTGCCCCAAGGATCAACAAACAGTAAACCACGCAGCAAGCAACCACACACTGAATTCTGAAAAACGAGGCGCCCGGTCTTGGGGTTCCGGAAGATTCAACAGAACCGACCCGTTTAGGCGAGAGGATGACCGCCAATGCGACAAGCATCATGAAAAGCGCCTGGCCCACGCACGCATGGAGGATGGATACCACCATGGGCCGCAAATAGAGAATGATGAACCCACCAATCACGGCCTGAGCCACGACGCAGGCAACCGCACCCCATGCGAGAACCTTGGGAGCGCGTTTCCTCACTTTGAATTGCACCCAGAACGCGAGCACGGCGATCAAGATTCCAACGGTGCCGGCAATGATACGGTGGGAGTCCTCGTACCGCATGCCGCCCACAAAGGTATCGGCAGTTGGATAATTCTGCCCGGCGAATTTCGGCCAAGTTGGGTCGGACAGGGCGGCCTTGTTGCCTGTGATGAGCGCCCCGGCGCAAATGAGGATGAATGTGCTGATCGCCGTCAACTTTGCAAAAGCCGACAACGCGTAAGATGGTCTGTCGCCACCATTCACCGGTTCAATTTGACTCATGAAAAAACGGCCTGCCTCCCAAAGATTCCCCACTGGGTTTTCGGGGCACCACACCCCCCGCAGATAGACACCGATTTCTCGATGAAATTCGCACCCCAAGGGGCTGGCCGCCGGCTCACTGATCTTCCACCGGCCTCGAACCGTACCGGAACTGGACCGTAGTGGTTTCCATGTCCGCCACTTGAAGACGAACCTCCCGAACCCCAAGCTTCTCATGCCACGTTGAGAGCGTGTACATCCCGGTCGGCACATCCCGCAGTTCAAAGCGGCCCTGGCCATCAGTCACCGCAAAGTACGGATGGTTGAAGACCCCGGCGTAGGATGCCATCCAGGGGTGCACGTCGGACTTCAAGAGCACCGGAACTTCGGGTTTTTCGAATTTCGCAGTTTCAGGTGCTCCGCTGCTGTTCTTGATAAACTTGATAAAGCGGCTGTTCGACTTGGGCGCCGCGACCATGTTCAACATGGTGTTGTCGCGATTCGTGATGCGGAGTTCCTGCCCCGTGCGTATTCCGAAAACCCGCGGGTAAAAAATGCACCCCTCCTGCCTGAGTTCCACGGGCGTCGAGGGCGGAGAATTCACCGTAGCCGGCGGCAACCCATCCTTGATGTAGACCACGACATTCTGCACTTCGCCGGAGGCGTTGACGAGAAGATCCTGCTTGGGCGGCGGCGACGTGTGACATGCGGTACAGAAGGAATCCCCCACCATGCGCACAGTGCCAGTTTCAGGAATATCCCCATGGAACCGCACCACACCCGAGATGGTGGCGGCTGTCAGGGATGCCGGAGCACCCAGAAATAGAAAAGCTGCCAGCAACCCGCAACGAAGACCGGAATTGTACATTGTCATAAACTCAACGAGGCTACCCGCCGACGCCCCGCCATATTTACCGCCCCGGTAATGAAAGCATCGGGGCCGGCACAGCTTCAACGGACGGGCTACCTGCGCTGCCACTAACCCGGAAGGCCAGAAGTAGATTCCCCACGCTGCGGTCGGCCAATTTCGCAACATCCTCCGCCAATTTGCCCAGGATCGGCACCTGGCCGGCAAGGGGACTGATCAGCGTTTCTGCAATGGACAGGCGAACCACAGCGTCGATGCGGTTGCTAAAATAGTAACTGCCCTTCATGTACATGGTGAATCCGTTTGCGTTGCGGAGCTCCAAATTGTCCGTGGAAATAGCCCCGTCTCCGATTCTGAACTCGGCGGCCTTCGCCGTGTCGAAACTGCGTCCCTCAAAATTGAGCTGAGTCCGCTGACCCAGACGGCTGACCAGTGGTGTTCTGCTAAGCTCCAAGTTTGCCGCACTGGCAGACCCCGACCCGCGCACACTGTTCGGATCAGAACCTACGCCCTGAAGCCTGAAATCGGCTGTCATGAGCCCATCCATGTTGGACACGTCCGTAAACACCCAGATCAGCAGCGGCAGAATCCGCATATTTCGCATACTGGTATTCACAGTCCACCGAACACGCTGCTCCGGCGTTAAGCCGCTTACAAAAGTCGCATCCGCCCCCAAAGACCCGTTTTGACCGCCCTGAATCCTGATATCTGAGATCTTGGTCTCCGCGGGGCTATCCGCGCTGTTTGTGAAATTGATGATCGCGCTGAGGCGCCCTGCCTCCTGACGCTTGTATGTCATGCTGTCCGCGGAGAGCCTTGCCGTGAGCTCAAAAGTTCGCTTGCCCGGCAAAGGCGGTGGAATTTTCCCCTCCTCCCTCAGTCTTCGGCTTTCCTCGCCCCAACCAAAAATCCAGGGATCCAGGCGGGCCATTCCCTTGATACCCAAATCAAAATCCACACGGGGCAACAACTGCGGGCGGAATTCGACCTCGCCGCTGAGAGTGCAATTCGGAGTATCTGCAAAACTACCCCGCAGCGGGTTCGCCTTGCTTGCGCGAAGGACCAGCCCGTCAAGAGTGACCTCTCCCCGAAACCCACTAAGATCAGCGCGGGGCACGGGGCGCTCGTTGAAAATCTTTACCCCGGGCATTGAAGCATCCCGGTAAGTGATGCCCGTGCGCGCATTCCCGAGGGTAAGCTTCCCCTCCAACTTGTACGTTTTCGTGGCCACCGCCGCAGCGACCCGCTCATCAAGCCGCGAAATCAACGACATGAGCCGCCCCATGGAGTGCGCCGGCTGCGGCTCCGAGTCCCCCCCATCGGCAATGCCAAATCGCACCTCGGCATCCGCCGGCCCCGAAAGTTCCGTTCGCGCCGTAAGCCGGGGCAACGCCTTGGGCACCGCCGACAGATCAAACGCGCTCTTCAGCGTCACATCCAAATCTTTTTCGGTAATCCTGGCACTGCCAAAAAACGTTTCCCCCTGAAAAACGCCCTGAAGCTTGTCCAAATCCAGTTTTGCACCATCCCATGACAAACTGGCCTGAATGCCCGAGAAGGTGCCCGCAACCGGCCCGGGTGGCAGCTCAAAGCCTCCATTTTCCAGCTTTGCAGTACCCGTGAAGTCCGAATTCTCGATCTGCGACAAAGGGGAATCGAGTTTGAGCGCAAAGTCCGATTCACCAGTAATCTTGAGCGCCAGCACCTTGCGCCGCAGTTCCTCCGGCAATCTGGGAATCAGTTTGTCGAGGTTCAGGTGGCCGGAAACCGTGGCCCTTGCCACCGGCTTTCGCCAGAAATACGTTTCTCCGGTGATGGTGCCCTTCACGTCCGCCGTGCTGGTATCAACCTCACCGCGCATTTCAGCAATCTTGACCACGTTATTCTCCACGGTCAGGCGCCCGCTGATATTCTGGATGGGAATCGGAAGCAGCGGATGCTCGAAGTTCACACCCTTAATCCAGATTTCCCCCTTCACCTCGGGCACTCCGGTCCGCGACACATCCTTCAGACTGACATGCTGCTTGATGGAACCCTGCCCGCGAATGGTGCCGCCGGTGGCCTTGCCGGAATCCGTCGCCCGGCTCCGTTTTGTGCCCGGCTGGCTCAGTAATTCCACCAGGTCACGGGCGCTGGCTGACATATTCCAGTTCAGGTTCAGGTCGCCCTCGTAATCCGCCAGAAAGTTCCCCTCGATGCTTCCTCCTATGGCGAGGTCCGTCTGGCCATAAGCTCCCTTCAGGGAATGAATCACCGTGCGGTCCGGCTCAAAATTGATCTCCCCCGAAACCTGCTCAATGGGTTGGCGCATATACGGAGACTTCAGGCTCACGCCCGAAAGCCCCAGCGTGCCGACAAGGGAATCAATTCGTCGGAAACTGCCCCGAATCGCCGCATCCAGCGAGATGCTCTGGTCCAGCGCCACAACCTCATAACCCTTCGGGAGATGCGCTGTCAGCAACCGCCGGTAGGACTCACCCATTTTGTGGGCGGACACATGGGCATCAAACTCATGAGGCGCCTCCAGGGAAATTGTTCCCTCGATTCCGGCATCCACGGAATCGCTGGTCAGTGTGCCACTTGTCAGGGTTAGTCGACCCGCTTCGCGATCATAACCAATCATGAAGCCGGCGGAAATGTTACTGTCATCAATGTGCAATCCAGCCTCCGGCGATTCCAGCTTGAGCTGCCCCGCGGTGGCTTCCATGTGCCCCTCGATGGTCTCCTTCACCACCGCAACGCTGGCCTTAACGGACAAATCTTTTCCTATCAGCCGCTCTCCGGGCCACTCGGGAAAGATCTCCTCAAATCGGGCCGTCGGAAATTCCAGGGCCAATTCCGCCGCGTCCTGCCCGCGCACCATGAAGGTTCCGTTCACGGGCGACTCATACCCATGTGAATTCACGGAGCCGGAAATGGTGCCAGTGACGGCCGAGCCGCCTGAAGCTTCCAGGGTAAGTTCCGACACACGCGCCAGCACACCTTCACTTTCGGACGTGCCATTGTCGATGGGTGTGAACCTTAGCGCCGCATCCGTCAGCTTGAGGCTGCGAAACGGCAGGCCCGCCGGACGATCTTTTGATGGCTCAATATTTTCCACCGCTTTACGAAGGATCTCCGCCTTTGGCCCGAGGCGAAACTCCCTGCGACTATAGCGGAAATCCAGGTCGGTGGGTTCCGTGACAGTTACACTCTTCACCGTGGTTCCGATGCCGAGAATGAACCCGAGCGGCGAGATGGCCACCCTCAGGCTCCGGACCGCCAGCGCCGGCTCATCGGGCGCATCGGGCCCAAAGAGCCGTAGGTTCTCCATGCGATAAACCGACTGCGCGCCCGAAAAATAGGCATCGTCGAAGCGCACGGTCATTCCTGTGGCGGCCTCTATGCGGCTTGAAATGGTCGCGTTCAGCGACTGCCACCGAATCGGTATGTAATAATACGCCACACCGAACACCACAAGGAACAGGGTGACGATTGCAGCGACCCACGCCGGCCAACGGCGGCGGCGAAGGTCGCGAACAATGTGGGCAATGTCTGGCTTCAAACCCCGTGCGACTCCGTCGGAATCATGCCCGTAAATGTTGAGTTCATGCTGTCAGTTCGAAATGCTTTGATGTTCAATGCTGTGTGATTTGAAGTTAGGTAACGTTTATATGAGAGTTCTATCGCTAAAATACGGCAAAAGTCGGGCCGGAGGCCACTTCGAGGTCCAATTTGATGATGACACCATTCTGACCTTAGACGCTGAACTGGTGGTGCGGTTTCAACTTAAGGTCGGTTTTGATGTTTCCGCCAACCTGAGGGCCGAAATGGAGGCCGAGCAGGAACGCCTGACGGCACGGCGCCGCATGGTGCGTTACCTTGCCCTCCGTCGCAAAACCCGACGGGAGGCCTTGCATTACTTGGAACGCCTTGGGTTCAGCGAAGCGGCCATTGAATACGCCATGGCCGCGGCCGCGGAACTCAAGCTCGTGGACGACGAGCGATTTGCCGAATCCTTCCAGCGCACCCAGCAGCGCGTGGGCAAAAAGGGCCCGCGAGCCATCAGTCACGAACTGCGAATGCGCGGCGTGGACAAGGAACTGGCGTCCAAAACCGTTGCCGAGTCAGCAAAACCGGAAAATCAGAGATCAGCCGCCCTGATTGCCGGGGAAAAGAAGGCCAAAGCCCTCAAATCCGAGGAACCGCGTAAAGCGCGGCAAAAACTACAGATGTTCCTGATGCGAAAAGGTTACGACGGCGACATAGTCGCCGAGGTGACGCGAAAACTGTTGGGTGAAAACGACGACTAATAGATTCCCCAGTTTTCGACCGTGGCGTTGGGCGTCGGTGGGGAAATCACGATATTGTCCAGGAATGTGCCCTGGTAGGCGTTGCTGACGGCCGCACCGCTGAACTCGCGGTAGCCAACCTGGAACGCACCGGTCGTGGGCCCGCCAGCCGGAATCGCACCGCTGTAAACCGTGTTCCCGTTAATCTGCGCAAGAAGCTGGTTTTGCGCGGTATTGATGCTCAGCTTAAATGTCGCCCAGACGCCAGCGGCCGGGATGGAGGCAATGCCAACATTGGCAAGGGTTTTTGCGGTTCCCAGCGCGAGGGTGCGCGTGGACTGCTGGTTGTTGTTGTTGGCCAGTTCGAACAGGAACTGCTGCGAGTGGACCGACTGCCCATCGTTCAGCGTGGCGCTGGCATTCGTTTCGTAAACGAGCCAATACCCAGATTCGTAGCCAGCATCGGCGGGTGAGGCGCTGAAGAAGTTACTCCCCTTGCGGCCACAGATGCCAATACCGATGGCCTGCGCTGGATCGGTGGACGGCGGCAGGTAAATCTCGCCCGTCACGCTGTAGCCGTTCGTGGCTCCGCCGAGAGTGATGTCGCCGATATAGCCCTGCAGGCCGCCGCCGGCGGTATCAATGCAGCGCCACACGTTGCCACCGTTGGGTGACGTGGCGCGGCCCGCGGCCATGGCGCCGATGGCGGGTGTCGTGAAAGTCTGGTAAACCGACGCTGGTGTTGAGGTGAAATTATAGCTCACGGGAAGCGACAACGCCGTGCCGTTTGCCGCCCCTGGTGTGGGCGGCATGATCGAGAAATCCTTCTCGTTGACGTTGGTGTCGGCGCCATCGGGGTAGCGCCCCATGACGAGGCTGCTGCCTGCGGAGTTGGTTCCGCTGCCCGTATCGCCCATCCAGCCCTGGCCCTCGGCCGTCACATTCAGGGTCTTGGACCGGATGAGATCGCCCGGTCCGCCCATGGCGCGGTAAACGACCGAATCGTACACACAACCCGTAACGCTGTCCACGATCTGCAATGCGCTGGGCGCGGTGTTGGGCAGGTTGTCTGCCGCGCCCCAGCCCGCGGGAACAAGGTTCACGTTGGCAATGCCTGTATCCCCCACCACGAAAAGCCCGCTTGCGGGGACCGTTTGGCCGCCGAGAGCAATAGCCGAGGCTACAGACCCATCCGCCGAGTTGTACACGCGAAGGTTGAGGTTCGCCGGGAAAGCTCCAGCCGGGCCCTTGACCTCCACAAATTCCTGCGACGAGTTGCGGAAGCCGAACTCGTTGATCGTGTACTCCACGTTTCCCGGAGTCCGGCGTTCGTAGGATAGCTCGTCGAAGTAGAGCGTACCCGTGGCCGAGCCGAGCAGGTTTCTTTCCACAAGGAACCCGAAGAACCCGAGGTCGCGGGCACCAAGACCAGCCGTATCAAGAATGCCGTTGCCCGTTACGCTTGCCGCCGCGCCGATGACGCCCTTCTCCGTGGTGGTCAGCGCGTTGACGTTTCCTGGAGACGAATTGGTGAGGTCCCAGGTGAGGAAATTCCACCCCGCCGTCCCGAGGGAAAACGCCGGCGAAGCTTCGAGCTGCTTGTTCTTGTCGAGAACGACAAAGCGGACTGTGTCATTCGCATAGCCCGATCCTCCGACATAGACGTAGGCGTTCAGCGCGTTGTTGATGCTGAACTTTGCGTCCATGGCGTGAATGTCGTTTACGGCCGTATCAATGTTGCTGTTCAGAATCTCGTGGCGAAACATCAGCTTGCCGGTGGTGGCGCCGCTGAAGGCGAAGTTGAGCTGCATGGCATTGGACGAATTCGGCGGCGCGCCGGCACCGGCGGGCGACGCGGCGATGGCGCGGGTGCTGGATGCAATGTTGACGTTCACATTGTCCGGCGATGGGCGCAACGCGTCGCTGCTGTTGGCAAAACCATCCCATCGGGAATTCAGCCCCTCAAACTTGTTGAACACGTAGCGCGTGGTCCCCGGAGGCGACAGAATTTCCTGGGACAACTGGTAGATGTATGGGTACGTGCGCTGGTAGTTCGCGCCGCTGCTGCTTACACCCGAGATCGGATCGCGGGAGGTGCCCTCAACCATCCAACTTTGTGACCAGTAGCCGATTCCCTTGAGGTGGCGGCCACGATAGGCGCTGGTGCCCTGGAAGGACAGGGTCGAGCGAATCTTGTATTCTATGGAATCCGGGTTGTCCCAGGTTCCCACGACGTTGGTGGTGCCGTTGTTAAAGGTGTACCAGGCACACTCGTCGCCTGTCACATAATTATTGGCAAATGGGCCGCCAAGAGATGTCCGAAGCGTCGTGTCGTACATGCCGTCGGTGTATCCCATGGAGGTGGTGCTCTTGGTGGCCTGGGTCTGGTTATAGGCCGTGAGGTTTGTCCACTGCCGGCCGTAGGCCGATAGCGTGTAGACCATCTTTTCCGGCGGAATGCCACCGGCAAACCAGCCGGCCAGGGCCGTGATGTTGTTGTTGTGGTCCGTGATGGCATGGGCCGTGGAGCCGGTCGCGTAATCATAGCCACTCTGGAGCACGTAGTCGCAGTTCGTGGCGAGGTTCGTGGCGTTCCACTGGCTGCTGCTGTAGCTGGCGTTCACATAAACGCTGATTTCCTTGCTGGCTGGCAGCGCCGCGCGAAGCTGGGTGAGCAACGTGGCGAAGCCGTCGCGGATGTTCGTGCCCCAGGAGAACTCGAAGTCAAAGTTTACCCCGGCGCAGTAGCTGTCGTTGTTTATGGCGCTGACGATGTTGTTGATCAGCGTCGTGCGGTTGGTGGCATTGGTACAGACTGACTCGATCACTCCGCCCGCGACGTCGTCAAAACTGGTGACGACAAGGATGACCTTCACCCCGGCCTTTTGGGCCGTGCCGCCGGACTTGAGGCTCGCGTCGCGGTTGGTGAAGGTGCTCGCGAGGTTCGTGAATCCCCCGGTGGCGTTGATTCCAGTCTGAACGCACCCGATGTGGGTGACGGCGTTCCAGCGAGTCCCCTCCAGGAGGGTGTAACCCTGAAGGTAGTTGAACACCACCTTGTCGGAGGCCACGGCGGGCTGCCCGGCGGCGCGCGCGTTGGGTGATAACAGAATTGTCGCCGTAAACGCTGCCACGGCGGCGCAGAAGGCCGATAATCTCTTCATGTCTTGCAGGAATTCCCCAGTTGCGGAAAAGTAAAGCCGCCAGCGGGTGCCCGGCAAGGAGTGCGGCCATGGGAGTCTACTACGACGGACAAAAAGACTTCATGGAAGTTGTGTCGTCGTGTTCGGGTGTTATCCAGTAAAATCGCCCCCATAGGAAATCCCGAGTCTGCCGCCAAGGGGGGCTACCCGCCGACTTCCAGCCCCCGACTCCGAAGGAGGGAGGGGGAGGGGGGGGTGCGTCTTTTGAGTTAAGTCTAACAATGTCAATTCTCCTTATGTTTTAATGAAGTGTTTAGACCGACTCAAATTGCGGGTTTTTGTTCGCTTAAACCGATTCAAATAAACGTGAAAGGGCGTTTAGTTCGCACGGGACGCGTTTGGGTGTGTGGTGATCATGTTGGGGAGGACGCTACCACGGGGAAATCGGTTTGCCTATTCCCTTACAGACCCTTCCAGCCCTCTGTGGACCCAAGCCAGGCGAGGGGGAAACCAGTTCCGGGTGCCGGGTCAGGGGGTTCAGGGGGTTGGGTGCTGAGTTAAAGGCAAAAGCAACGGCAACATCTCACCACCAAGTCACCAAAGCACCAAGAGAGGCATAGGAAGTAGCGGCATTGTTTTATCGCGGAGGGCGGGGAGGCCGCTGAGGGGCGTCGGACTTCCGACTGCGGGCGGCAAATCCTCGAAACCTTGAAATCAGAATGTCCTCAGCATCTATTGTAGGTAGGTCTAGGCGGCAAATTGGTCATCCGCCCCGTTTAGCCATCATCCAATCCTATTGGATTTGGAGAGGAATCGCTGCCGAATTGTTTGCCGGCATGGTGTCCACATTTATGCGTTCTAAGTCGATAATGGCGATAACATATTTCTTACCAATGATACGGTTACCGGTTTGAAAAGGCTGTGGTTGAAGGACACTTTGCCCTGGTGCCATGGCCGGCACCGGATCCTTTCGCAAAAGGACATCCCGGCGATCATAGACGTTATCTGCCGACAAAAAGTAAGATACTTTACAGGCTTTGGAAACGAGAGGGCCGCGATTGAAAACCCGGAGTACAGGAGTGGTGATTGTCCATAGGCGTCCGGATCGGCCGGCCGTTGCCACCCATGGCAGCTGCGGCGGTAAACCTCCGCTCCTCCAACGCACGGCCATGTCGGCGGGTCCCACTCCAATGGTGACCGCCATTGAAGTGGTGTTGTCCGGAGGATTGGTCTCTTCGTTGTTCGCGGGATCCACATTAACGTTCGCACCAACGAAGCATTCCGGCGTGAGGCCAGTCGCAACTCCAGCGAATCCAAACCCGCCAGAAGAGGAGGCGGCAATATCGCCTAAAGTTACCGTCAATTGGCGAGTGGCCGGTACGAAGGCAGCCCCATTTGCGGTGGTGGAATTGAAATCAATTTCCGGGGGAAAAGTAACGACTACGGTTGGCTGAGTGGCCGTCTTGGGCCCAAGGTTGGAAACAGTCAGGATCGCAGGAACAAGGTCGCCCGGTAGTACAGAGGCCGAGGTCGGATCCAAGGTAATCCGGAGGTCCACAGACCGCCGCCCGATCACGATGATCGAATACGCGGAATTGTTCGCTAATTCAGGATCGGTGGTTTCCGAATCGACGCCGACGCTTAATATGGTTGCGCTGGTTAAGGCTGCAGCAGTGGCCGAGAACTGAAACCCTGATGATGATGTTACCGCCAAATCGCCCAAGGGAACCAGCAACTCGCGGTTTGTGGGATCGTAAATGGCACCCGTGGCCGTGGTGGAATCAAAGTTCAGTTCGGCGGGGAAGGAGACCAGTGCATTTGCACCAATGGCCGGCCCGGATCCGTGGTTTGATGCGTGGGCCGTAAAGGTAATGATGTCCCCCAATTCCGTTGAAGCCGATTGGGGCACAAGTGTGACTTCCAGATCAGCCCTGTCCCGAAGGGGCACAGATGTCGTGGTAAACCATACTGTCTCGTCCGAATCAAAAAGTTGGGAACTCGTGGCATGCATCCAAGTACCTGAGGTCTCGGACACGGCCAGTTCGCCTTGGTACTTAAGAAAAACAGGCGGTTGCAACACCATTCCCGAATAGGCGGTTTCGGGCATGGTCCAATGGTACCCGTTGTCATAAGATCGCATTGCCCGAAGGTCGGAATGCAGGGTGCTGCCAAATAGTGAGTGACCATAGCTCATAATCCAGGTACCATGGGTATCAGTGGCAAGGCTCGGTGTACCCAGTTCCACAAGCGGCTCGGACGTCATTTCAATCGGTTCCGTCCATGAACTTGTCGCATCGGAATATCTCGACGTCCATATACTGTTCGGCGAAAATCCACCTAAGACTCTCTTCCAAGCCGCCAACCAATTCCCTTTTCGGTCGGTAGCTACGGAAATCCCAAAATCATGGGTCCCAGGAATTCGATTTGAGAATGGGATCAGTTCCTGCAGGGGGCTCCATGTAACTCCATTGTCCATGGATTGAGACCAAAACACGGTGCCCCTCGGAAGGCGGAAATAGTCACTCCCACCGCCCACAATCCACTTACCCTTTCCATCGCCAACAATCTGGTGCTCACTAAGCGGCGGATTGGGGAAAAATGCCCTCGCGGTTTCCCAGTTAAGTCCATTATCAAGCGACCTGGACAGGAGATTCTGCCCTGAAAGTAGCCATGTGGGAGAATGATCATTTGCCAGCCTGAAACCGAAATCAGAAACAGGAAAGAAATTTATCTGGATTGGCACATTCCAAGAATTGCTTCCTGGGGCGGCCCGCGTGAGGAAAAGAGCCTGGGGTGAAATTGTGTTGAAGACCATCAAATTGGTTTGCGCGTTGGATCCCAACGCGGCACCCCCGATTACATATGGTGTGGTGCCATCGGGCGGCGGGGTAATATATGCAGGCGGTGTCCAATGTTGCGAGTCGGTCGTCATGAAGGCAATAATGGGTTGATCAGGATTGGTCCATATTGCTCGAAACGTTTGGTCCCCATCGCACCAAAGCTGATTCACAAACTGCTGCGGTGTGTTTTCGGGGGAAGTGTAAATGGGGTCCGGGCGTGACCAGTTGCTTTCCGCCGGGCAAAGCCCGGAGAGCTGTGTGGCGGCCAAGATAGGCAAACAGATTAGAGGGAGACGGTTCATGAGGATAAGCCTGTCATCTCGCCAAAAATGGGGCACGATTAAATTACGACTTCAAGGTTTTAGTGGGGAAACCGGAATAGAAGCCCCACCCAAAAGAAGCTACAACCGCCCTTGTGCGAGCAGTACGCGGCTTCGGAACCAGTAGCTGATGCTGTTTTTCCACTCGCTGGTGAGGAAGTGCCATTTGGTGGAGAAGGAACGGTATTGGGTGGTTGGTGTGGGCGAGGAGTAGGCGTCGAGGCCGAGGTCGCGGGCCATGGTCATCGCTCGGCGCATATGCATGGGGTCGCTGACGACGAGAAGGGTGCGGATGCCGGCGGTGTCCAGGAAGGATTTGGCATAGGTGAAGTTGCCAAGGGTGGTAGTGGAACTGGTTTCCACGAGGATTGCGGTGGGAGGAACGCCGGCCTCGAGGGCCATGTTGCGGGCCGCTTCGGCCTCGGAGAGGTCGTCGCCCTGAGCCCGGCCACCAGTGAATAGGAGGCGTTTCACAGTCCCGCGCTTGTAGAGGTCGATGCCGTGGCGGATCCGTTCGCGAAAGGCGGGGGACGGTATCTGGCCGATGACCGCGGCGCCGAGCACAATGGCTGCGTCGGCGGGCCGGGTTTCGTCGTGAGTGCCGTAGAGCCAGATGGATAGGGGGAGGTAGGCGATAGTGCACGACACGAGAATAAGGCCCAGGGATAAGGCAATGAGGAAGCGGCGGCGGGATGGTTTTGCTGGAGGACTGGCGATGTTAGGGATGGTGTCGTCTGGCGTGGTCATGGTGTGCAGGATGGAAACAGTTTTTCGCTTTGGGAGGCAGGATGCAAGGGGCGGGCCACATCCATTGATTGTGGGGAGCTAATGGTCGTCCAACGGGTTTCGGATCTCAATCCAAGGAGCTTCTTCCTCGTCGGAGATGGAAAGTTGACTCATCTGGGACTCGTACTGTTCCTGAATGCTTCGCATGAAAGCCGCAGAACCGGCACGGGTACTGCCGTATCGAGCAATAACATCACAGCAAGCGCATTTCAGATTTGGCATCGCTTTTCGGAGACGGATGAATTCCGAATCGGGAAAAAAGGAAGCGCATTCCAACAGGCCAAGATTTTGAAGTTTGTGCAGTGGTGCCAGACTCTGGTCCTTGATTCGTGTATTGATCATGAAGAGGGACCTCAATCGCGTAAGATGTGCCAGCGGCGCCAACGATGCAACGCGCATGGCAGTCCACATGCTGCCCTCGATACCGAGACCAATTAGGGATTTCAGTTCTCCCAGTGGGTCGAGATGTTCAACCCGCTTGAAGTTCTCGATCGCCAGCGATTCGAGAGGAGAGAGGCCATGGACCCAATCCAGATTAAGGACTTTTGTGCCACCCCGGATTATCAGTCGGCGAAGTTTTCTCAACTTCCGAAGCGGCGTCAGGTCGGTCGCGGTGGTTTGATGGATATGCAATAGTTGCAATTGCTGGACCTCCGAAATCTCCTCCAGAAATTCCTGATTGACGTTAATTAGCCACGCGTTTCGCAGCTTCTTGAGGCGGTGGATGCCCCGATGGGAGGACTTCTCGCGCATGAAGTGAAGTTCAGTCGCGATTTCAGGAATCCCGTCGAGGGATTTTAGGATTGGTGGAAGCCTGGGCCAATCGAAGCGAAGGCCTGCATGGGTACGGTCGTAGAGTTCCGGCTTCATGGAATTCCTTGTTTGGCAGTTTGCGAGGGTCAGGCACAACAAAATTTGCCATTTGATGGGATTATGGGAGGAAGAAGGTGCCAGAAAATGGTGCCAGGCGATGGTTAAGCGATTCGTTTGGTAGGAACGGAGGATGGGGACAGTCGCTCGGTTCAACCACATTCGTGGTTGGCGGGTATGGGGCCTTGGGGTCCGGGGGCTGGCGCGCCCCGGCTATTCATGTTCAACTCCGTTGGGGATGGTGGAGCGCGTGGGGGAGGTGGCTGGAATTTTGTGTCGGGAACCCGCGCCCGCCAAATTTTATGGGTCGCGAGGAGGTTGCAAGGGTCTGTAAGGGAATAGGCAAACCCATTTCCCCTGTGTTAGTGTCTTTTCAACATGATCGCCAAACCCCCTGCCCCCCCTG
>JAIBAT010000038.1 GCA_019695055.1 Candidatus Sumerlaeaceae bacterium
ACTGTCTCGATTGCGTTTGAGTCTTGGAATCCGACCGCCGTGGAGGCGCAACATTCTGGCGGTCAAACGTTGCGCATCGAAGCACAACAAAAGGGTTACTCCATGGCGAAACCCTTAAACAGAAGTGGCATTCCTGCCCGCCTAAGCCCATCCATCGCTCCGCTCCTGGCAGCGTGCGGCACTCGACCGCCGCGTCAGTCCGCGTACCGCTCCGGCGACGCCAAATACGCCGACAGCACGCAAACCAATATGATGTCTATGACAAGGGCCCAAACCACCGCCGTGGGTCCGGCCTGGAGCGCGATTGCGGCCAGCACGGGAAGAAGCAGCAGGACTATGTATCCCAGCAAATAGACCAATGCCGCCACCGGATGGGCACAGTTCATCGTCCACCCCATCCACTTGATCCGCTTCGGCACGACCACCCGCGGGTCGGCCTTGCAGTAATAGATCAGACCCCAGCGGTAGTTGCGGTCATCCCGCCAAAGCGCCTCGATTTCCTCTTTTCGCAATTCCATTTGCTTTCCCCAAGCTCTCGCAGGCCTTGGCACCACTAATATACACGACGACATGGGGTTGCGTTCATGCAGTTCACGCCACGCCAACGCCGCGCTTTCGCAAAGTCGACCGTGAAATCCCCAATCCCGCCTCTCCCGCCACGCAAGCCGCGCCGCTCGCAACCAATGAAATTTCAGGCATCTCCGCACGATTGGGTTCTCGGCACGATTTTGGCCAAATGCAGGATTTGTTGTTGGTCATTCAACATCTTGGGAGAATCCGCATAATGAAAACTCTTTGCCTGTCTATCATGGCTGCCGCACTCACCATGGGCGCCACGCCCCCCCGGGCCTTCGCAGACGAAACCACCGCCACCCCTTCCCGCGAGGAACGGGTGCGCGAACACCAGGAGAAAATCGAAAAGATCATCGAGGAGCGCCGCGCGCGAAAGCTTGAAGAAGCCGAGAAAGCCAGCCGTGAACCCGGCGAGGGCGTGATGCTTGTTCTTGGGGAAACCCTAACCTGGACCGAGGCGAAATCCCTGCGCGAAGCCACGGCTGCCGATGGCGCCGTCAATCCCACGATCGAGCGAACTCTTAAGGCCAGTGACGGTGATCGCTACTCCGTCCAGGCGGGGCCCTATGCGACCAAGGCCGACGCGCTTTCCGCGTGGCGCCGACTGTCGCAGGACATGGGTTACACTTTTAATACGGTTCGCACCTCGGTTCTGAGTCCGGCATCGGCATCGACCGAGGAAAAGGGCAAGGTAACAAATGTGCCTCTCCCCTCACCTGCCAAGGCTGAGGAATCCGACCTGACCACCACTGCAAACCATGGGAAGATTTCCGTGGCGGTCTCGGATGTTCCGGTGAGCCGCCTGATCGCAACTCTCGCAAGGGAATCGGGAAAGGACATTCGCGCAAAAGGGCAGGTGGGGCAAAGGCGAATCACCCTTGTTGTGAAGGACCTCCCCATCGAGCAAATCCTGGATGAAATCGTCAGCCAAATTCCCGACGCCCTCTGGTACCAACCGGCTGGGGCTGCGAACACCTATGAAATCTGGCACCAGGATTCCTTCCGGCGCGAGATTTTGGCCAAGAAGGTTGTGCTTAAGAGTCATCGAGCGGGAAAAACCATTTCCCTGGACGCGGCCCGAAATGTCATCGGTGGGATGCTCACGCCCGGTCTGGGTAAAGTCACCGTCGACCCGCAGTTTAACAATCTCATCGTCGTGGACCTGCCGGCGGTGCAGGAGAAGATTACCGAATTCCTGAAGCAGAGCGGGGAATCCCGCGATGATTCATCAACCCATGGCTCCTCCGGCGCAGCCCCGGCGAATACCCCGCCCCCCCAGCCGTAAACACCCCATGGCGGGGCCGGTTCCCGGCGTGCGCCCGGCAACGTGTTAAGTCCGAACGGGTCAGATCCTGACGGAAGCAGCCATAAGGTTTCTTGCCGTGTGCAGGGAGGCGCGCCGGGAACTGGCCCCGTCTTTTTTTTGCATTCCAACCGGACCGGGGGCCGTACCAAAGTGGCTGCGGCGTCCCGCCGCTGGATTCAGAGCCGGGACGGCTCTGCCACTTTTTTTCCCGGATCAGCGACCTATAAGCGTGCCAGCGCGGATTCCCGCGGCCCAAAGGTATAAATGAGACCGCCAACCTTGCGCGGGATCAGGCTTATGGCTCCCTCGAGGGCGTCCAGGCCGTCGTCGTGGGCGCCGTTGGGGAATTCATCGGCCTGGTGAAGGAACTCCTCGGGCAGGTGGCGCGAAAACACGATGTCGCCATTCGCTATCGCCGTTTGCAGGGATGCAATGCGCACCTCCTTGGAGCTGCGCGCATGGTTCACCGCGACGATTGGCGGCGGCGCCAGCAGACCCTGGCGGTTGCGGCGCGTCCTCTCCGCCCGCCACATTTCGTCGAGAATCCCCAGCGCCCCGTTGGCCTCGTAACCGAAACTGAGGAAGTGGTATCGCGAATGCAGATCGCAGGCCCGCGAAATCTGCCCGGAGATGCCGACGCGGTCCATCCAAACATCCATCACATAGATGGCGCCGCCCTGCGCGAGACCGATGGTCACGATGCAGGCAAAGTCGCCCTTGTCCGACTTGCCCGAGGCGGGATCCAGAAAACCATGGAACTTCAGGTCCTCCATGCGCACCGGGGCCGGCGGTTTCCTGGCGTCCTCTTCCTTCCCGGGGCCGTTGGCGGGGGCATGCTCCTCGTCGGCCGGCTCGCCGAACGGTCTTGGGATTTCCGGCAACCTCTCCGCTTTTGTCATCTCCGGCCCATCCACGAGAATGAGCTCGTTGCCGTACATCGTGAAGTATCGCCAGTTCGCCGTGCGGAATACCCGCGATTCCTCCTCCAGCGGCCGGTTCATCTTTTCCTTCAGGAAGGCCGCCCGGCCCCGGGTGACATACTGGATCATGAGCCGGTCATAGCTCTCGTGGGGCGGCCACAGCACGGCCGTGCCGTTCACCATCGGTGCCTCGTTCTGCGCGAAGTAGGCGCGAGCCGAATCGCGCCGGTCCGGATCGTCGCGGTTGAGCAACTTCCCGCGCCACTCCATCCACAGGTCCTGCCGCTGCGACCACTCCTCGATGGCCTGGTACATCCTGCCCTCGAAATCCGGCCGCCGCAGCAATCGCGACAGCAACCCGTCCCGATGCAACACGGTGCCAACGATTTCAATGTGGGTGTAGTGGTCCCCGAGATTCTCGACCACCTCGCCGAACCACTCGGCAAGTTGCCTGCGCAGCTCGCGGTTGCGCGCGCGCTGCGTGTCCTCCACGTCGTCCAGGATGATCTTTGTCGGGCGGTGGGCCCCGTGGCTGAGCCCGCGGATTTCCGTGAGCGCGCCGAAGGCATCCACCCGCACGTCGTTGACGACAATGGCGCCGCGCGTCCACAGGGCGCGGCGCGAGAGGGTGCCGCCGAAGGATTCGCGCAGGCGCGGGTTTCCCAGGATTTCGCGTTTGATGTTCGCAAGCCGCCGCACGGCCTGCTGCTCCGTGGCGGACAGGATAACGATGTACTTCTCGCGCCCGAGGCACAGATCCAGCAGCGGCATCAGCAGCGTGTGGACGGTGGACTTCGCATGGCCCCGGGGCGCCGCAATGGCAAGGCGCCGGCCCTCGCGCTGCCACAGGGGCACGTCGGCATGGGCATCGTAGCGCCGAAACGACTCAAGGTGCATCCGCGAGAACCCATGGCGGCACAGATGCGGAAACCACATTTGCGCGAAATGCGCACTCCCCCTTTCCCGCACTTCGCGGATGTGACCCTCCCGGTCCTGAATTGGTTCGTGGGTTGTCTTTTGCTGGCGGGCCATGGTGGGCGGCGCCTCCTTCCTGTGATTTGGGAAGGACTCTGCCACAACGCAAAAGCCCCTGGGAATTCCCCCACGACCCCTTCCAACCCCTTACAGCCCTCTAACAGGTAATCGGCCCCTGGCCGTGAACCTATCGTGGGCGCGGTTTTGGAACGCTCTTGTGCGGATGGAGCCCCATGGGCTTGATGTCGAGGCCGAGTTCCCGCTTTTGCCGGGCCACCAGCTCCGCCAGGAAGCGATCCACACTTTCGCGGGTGACCCGGGTGGCGCGGGGGCCAAGCTTCACCGAGTCCAGCCGCCCCATGCGGATATACTGATAGATGCGTTTCGGTGTAACCATGAGTTGCCGAGCCGTGCGCTGAACGGTCCAAAGTTCTGCCATGAGTCTTCTCCTTTGATGACGATGGAGAGGCTTATATTATAGTCAGGGTCGGCGGGTCTCTTGATGGGCGCTGGATTCCTTCTGTATTTTCGCTGGGTAAGCCCTGTTTCTGTACCGTGCACCGGCCTGCACCACCCGCCGGGCTCATGGCCCGAATTGACGGCAATCGTCGGGGAAACGGGGTATGGTTGGTGACATTAACTGTGCAACGGGTTACCCATGGGCTTGTTTCCTACCCGACCCGGCATTTAGGGAAGTCCCGCGAACGACTGAAAACGTTTCGTTTACGGAGATTTGGCCTGGTGGCATTCGGGGCATAAGCCTTGCGGACAGATAAACCCCATAATTGGTTTAGGTACTATATCCTTCCCCCAGGAGCTTCACCATGAAACTTCGTAACATCAAGGGTTTTACCCTCGTTGAAATCATGATCGTTGTTGCGATCATCGGTATCATTATCGCCATCGCCGTACCGGCTTTCCTCCGGGCCCGTGAAAATTCCCGCGGCCGCGCCTGCCAGGAAAACCTTTCCAAGATCAATGGCGCCGCCGAGCAGGCCGCGCTGGAGTTTAACCTTCCCAACGGAATGGGCCCCATCGCCGTGGGCGGATTCGTGTTCCCCAATGGAGAAGGCTATCTCCGCGTTGAGCCCACATGCCCAGCAGGAGGCACCTATGGCGGCGTGACCATTGGGAGCGATCCGGACTGCACCATCGGCAGCTCGAACTCGCCGTTTGAGCCGCACATTCTTCAAAACTAACAAGTGGTAGTCGTTGGTTTTTCCAACGAGCTTAAGCAGGAATCGGGGCCGGGCGGGGTGCATACTCCACCGGCCCCATTGCTTTTTCCACGAGTCGCGTCGTGTCAGTATCCACACCATGCTTCGCCGCGAACCGCATAAGCGCGCGATCGGCGCGCACATGCAGCGCCAGCACCGCCGGGTCGTGGATCGCGCGATGGGCCTGGAGAAAGCGGATATTGTGGAGAACAAAATCCTCCAGGTCGCGCCGCACATGGCGGTCCACCGCGTTCCACTCGCGCCAACCAAACTCGCAGGCCTCGTAAGGCGTCGGGAAAAGCCCGCCGAGCCGGCCCAGGAAATAGAGCGTAGTGACAAGCAATGTCGGCCAGACGACCCAGTAGGGCCACGACGTCGGGCTCAGGATGCCGTTTTCAACAAGGAGATATTTCAATAATATTGTTTGCAGATACCCCACCCCGACAATCACGGCAAGGATCAACACCGCGGCCATGAGTTGCGTCGGGATGCTGACGGCCCGCGACAGCAGGCTGCCCGGGCGATTATTTCGCGCGAAACCACGCGCCAGCGCCGCCGTGAAGACCTCGCTTTCCAGCAGCCTGATGGCCCGGCAGGGCACCTTGAAGGCGGATTTCCGCTGGTGCTGCTGCCGCTGCTGGTAGAGCCTCACCCCCATCAGCCCACGATTCTGGGCATCGGGCACCACCACGAGGTTCCGCACCAGGATTCCGAATTTCGGCGCCAGCCGCTCGATCTCGTCCCGCAGGGGGGTGTCGTCGAATTCAAAGGCTTTTTTGGAGAGACCGACCTGTCGCCGGAACGCGGCCTGCAGCCCGTAGGAGGATGCGACGGCATAGATCGCCCATGGATGCGACCCGGGCCGCGAGCTGCCCTGGGAGACCAATTCAAAGAACAACAGGATGACCACGAGAACCACCCAGTGAAGATTCATCGCGAAGCGCACCCAGCGGTTGCGAGCGTCGGGATCGCGGGCTGCCGCCTGCTGGCGGCCGGTGATCCACCAGGCCCAGCCCAGTTCCACCAGCAGTTGCAGCGCGGGAATCTGCCAGAAAATGCCCTGCAATCCAAACTGAACGCTCTCCCAGGCAAACGTCACAAGGAAACCGGTCATAAGCAGGAAATGCAGAAACCCAAGGCGCGAGAATCCCCCCGCTCCAATTCGCGTGCGCGGATTCCACAACGCCGAATGGCGCGCAAGGCGAACCCCGATCAGAATCGCCAACCACAGTGGGTAGGCCCACAGATGGGTCATATATTGCATAATGCTCATGCAACTTGGGCAACTGCCATGCGAAATCCGCTACTTGCAATGGGTAACGGCGCAAGTGGCTGGACCGCTCCAAGGCCTGCCTCCCGTTCCAAATGCTGAGGTTAGCCGCCCCCATCCCGGTGGCGGGAGAAGTGGGCATCCAAATTGCATCTCGCTCGCGTGTGGGAAGTTTTTCGCCCGATTTTCGGCGGGAATTTCTCCCCGAAAATGTAATGCAGACCATGACGTCAAGGACTGACCAACGCGACGCCAGGGACCGCCGGGCCGAGAAGCGCCCGTTCGGCGGGTCGCGCTTTACCCAGCGGATGGACAGCGTGTCCACCGCCCACAAGGTTCTCATTGTAATTGGCCTGATCGCGCTGATTTCCCTGGGCGATATCGCCACCGGCCTCGAATTCCCGTTTCTCGTGTTCTACTTCGTCCCCATCGCCTTTGCCGGCCGCTATCTGGGGGCCGTGGCGGGAAACTGGACAGCCGTCGGCTGCGTCATCTTCTGGACCTTCGCGGAATTCCATACCGGCATCACCCACCCGGTCTGGACCACCGTGTTGTGGAACCTTAGCACGACCATTGTCTCGTTTCTGCTGGTTTCGGCCGGTGCCGCGCGCGTGCGCCGCGACGTGGATTACTTCCGCCAGCTTGCGCACCACGACTCGCTGACCGGGCTGCTGAACTCACGCGGGTTTCGTGAGCGGGCCGAGATAGAAATCGAGCGGTGCCGCCGACTGGAGAAACCCCTGACGGTGGCCTGCCTTGATCTCGACAATTTCAAACAGGTGAACGACACCCACGGCCACGCCGCCGGCGACGAGATGCTGCGCACCATTGGCCAGGCCATTGAGGCCATCACGCGCCGCACGGAACTTGCCGCGCGCATCGGCGGCGACGAATTTGCAATGCTGTTCCCCGAAATGGACGAGGACGGCGCGCAGGTCGTTGCCGAGCGCTTTCGCGCCGCGATCATGAGCGTATCCGATGCCTCCCATGCCGGGGTGACCCCGAGCATCGGCATCGCCGTGTTCCACAACATTCCCGCCGGTGGGCTGGACGTCATGGTGCGCATGGCCGACGCCGCCATGTACGAGGCCAAGCAGTCGGGCAAAAACGCCATCCGCGCCCGCGTGGCCCACCCCGAGCACGAGACCCTCGCGGCCTTCGCCGAGGTATAGTCGGGCATTGACTTGCCCCCCCGCCGGGGCCAACAAACTCGCCAGCCGGTTTGAACCGGCGCCCATGACCGAAGAAACCTCCAGCCAGAAGGATCTCGCGCAGATCATGCGCGATTTGCAGGCACAGGCCTCGCGCGAGATGAACCTCATCGAGCGCCAGCTTGCCGAGCTGCGCGACGGCCTGGCGTCGCCATTGGCCCCCGAAAGCCTTGCCATTCTGCACCAGACTCTCGGCGAGGCCAACGAGATGTTCGAGCGCCTGAACCTGCGCCTTGGGCGTTTGACGCCTGACACCACACTCGAAATGCTGGCCCCACTGCCGGGCAGCGGGGCCGGATGGATCAATCCCAAACGTTGGGTTAACGCCCTGATGCGCGTTTTCCTGCACCGACAGGAGAATTTTAACCGCGAGGTGGCTGCGCGTATTGCACGTTCGTCCGACTGGTCGGTAACCAGCGACCTCTTTGCCGTAACGGCAAGGCTGCTGGCTACGTTGAACCAGTTCGCCGGACAGGTTCGTCAGCGCGAGGACGCCGACACGGCTTTCTGGCTCAAGTTCAGCGGCATCCTGACCTCACTGATGGACGAGATGCGCCGCTTTGAGGCAGGCATCTCCGAGACGGCCCGGCGGATGGCGAAAGCAGCCGGACGATTGCCCGACAAGATCAAGAATGCGACAGACGCTGGCAGTGCGTCATCATCCACAGTCACCGCTGGCGATTTGGAAGTTCTAGCCCAGCGCCTTGCCGAGCAGGAACGGGTAGGCGCGGCACTTGCCGTGCGCCTTGCATTAGTGGAAAAGGAACGGGATGGCACGGTCAGTGCCGCATCGCTTACACAAATGGAATCCCGAGTGACGGCCTGGGTGCAGCGGGAGCTGGAGTCCGCGCATGCCGCGATGCCTCCGCCGCTCGCCGCGGTTGTGCCCATCTCCGAGCAGCAGCTGCCCGCCGGGGTCGATGTCCCCGCGTTCGACTTCCTCGCGTTCGAAAACCTCACCCGCGGAACGGAAGCCCGCATCGCCAGCGAGCAACAGAAATATTTGCCATGGTTCGCCGGAGCCACCAACGTGCTCGACGCGGGATGCGGCCGCGGCGAGTTCCTCGAAATCCTGCGCGAGGCCGGCGTCGACGCCTATGGCCTCGACAGCGACCAGCACATGGTGGACCATTGTGCCAGCCACGGCCTGCGTGTCGTGCTCGGCCAACTTTTCGCCCACCTCAACGAAGTCCCCGACGAAAGCCTTGGCGGAATCTTCCTCGGCCAGGTCGTGGAACACCTTCCCACGGAATCCCTGGGCGCGCTGGCCGCCACTGCTTTTCGCAAGCTGAAACCCGGCGCGGCCATTGTCATGGAGACCATCAATCCCACCTGCCTCACGACTTTCTCCGGCGCGTTTTACGCCGACCCGACCCATGTGAAACCCGTCCACCCCAAGGCGCTGGAATACTTTTTGACTCAGGCGGGCTTCGGCGGCATCAACCTCATTTTTAGCGCGCCAGTGCCCAACACCGACAAGCTGGCCCCGCTCCGCGAGCCCGCGCCTCTCGACCCGGCCATCAAAGACGTCGTCCTCCAGATCAACGCCAACTTCGACCGCCTGAATTCCGTTCTCTATTCCTACGGCAACTACGCCATCGCCGCGCGCCGCCCGGCCTGAGCCCCGTGAAACCCCTTCCCCGAAAACTTGCCTTTGTGACTCCGTGGTATGGCTCCGGAAAGGGCGGCGCCGAAGTTTTTTGTGGCGGAATCGCCGCAGCCTTGGGCGCCATCGGCCGCGACGTGGAAATCATCACGACCTGCTGCCGCGACCCCTTCCACGACTGGGGCGAGAACCACCTGCCGCCGGGCCTGACCCACGACGGCCCCGTTCCCGTGCGGCGATTCAAGGTCCGGCCCCGCAACGCCGACCTGTACGCACAACTCTACAATGCCATGAACGCGGGCACCCGCCTGACGCCGACGCAGGAGGATCAACTGCTCGCCAACAGCATCAACAGCGACGACCTGGTGGCCTACATCTCCGCGCACCGCAATGATACAGTTTTTTTCTTCCTTCCCTACCTCTATGGCACAACCTTTTCCGGCCTGCGCGCCGCGCGATCCGACGCCGCGTTTCTGATTCCCTGCCTCCACAACGAGCCCATGGCCTATCTTCCGGCCATCCAGCGCATGTTTCGGCGGGCCACAGCGTGCCTTTTCCTCAGCCAGCCCGAGCGTGATCTTGCCGCCACTCTCTACGAGATTTCCGCCAAACCCGAATTGCTCCTCGGCGGCGGCATCCGGCGCGATTCCATTGGCGACGCGACGCGCTTCCGCAAATCCACCGGCATCGAGGGCCCCTTCGTCCTCTCCGTGGGCCGCAAGGTTCCCGGCAAGGGCGCCGACCTGCTCATGCAACACTTTGGCCGCTACCTCGCGCTCAACCCCGACGAAGACCTCAAACTCGTCATGGTCGGAGGCGGCCAGCTCGAAATCCCCGCAAACCTCTGGCCGCGCATTTTTTCCATCACGCTCGAAACCGCGCAGGAGGTTTACGACGCCATGGCCGCCTGCGAATTCCTCATTCACCCCAGCCTTTACGAATCCTTCTCCATCGTGATCATGGAGGCCTGGCTCAACAACAAGGCCGTCCTCGTCAATGGCGAGTGCGAAGTGACCCTGTACCATGTCCTGAAATCCCGCGGCGGACTCTAC
Source organism: Candidatus Sumerlaeaceae bacterium (assembly GCA_019695055.1). Taxonomy (GTDB): domain Bacteria; phylum Sumerlaeota; class Sumerlaeia; order Sumerlaeales; family Sumerlaeaceae; genus JAIBAT01. The sequence goes on from JAIBAT010000038.1 coordinate 10,131, forward strand.
TTCGCCAATTTCGGCGAGTTCAGCGAGGCCGTCCGCATGCTGCGCCAGCAGCCCGACGCCCGCGCCGCCCTTGGCGCCGCCGGCCGCCGCTATGTGGCCGAAAACTACACCTGGCACGACACCGCCCTGCGCCTGCATAATTTCCTTGCGAGCCTCGAACCACGCCCGGAAACTGTTCCTGTTCAAGTCGCCGCGCCCCCTGCAGGTTCCCCGCAGTAGTATAGGCACGGCCAACATCAGAATGGATAATGGAGCCGCACCATCGTGACCACGAAGCGCACCGCATTTGTTTTTCCGGGACAGGGTTCCCAATTCATCGGCATGGGGAAGGACCTCGCCGAAAAATCGGAGCAGGCCCGCAAAACCTTTGAAACCGCCAATGCGATTCTCGGTCGCGATATCACAAAGATCATGTTCGAGGGCCCCGAGGACGACCTGAAGCAAACCGTCAACACCCAGCCCGCCATCCTTGCCTGCTCCATCGCCGCCTTTGACGAACTGAAGGCCCGCGGTGTCGCCGCCCCCGCCCTGGTCGCCGGTCACAGCCTCGGCGAATACTCCGCGCTCTACGCCGCCGGTGTGCTGGATCTCGAAACCGTGCTGCGCCTCGTGAAATTTCGCGGCGAACTCATGCAACACGCCGGCGAGAAAGCCCCCGGCGCCATGGCCGCCATCCTCGGCCTCGACGATGACAAGCTGGCCGAAATCTGCGCCGCTGTTGCCGGGCCCGTCGTCATCGCCAATTACAACTCTCCCGGTCAGACCGTGATTTCCGGAGCCGTCGATGCCGTAAACGCCGCCATCGAGCAATGCAAAGCCGCCGGCGCCAAGCGCGCCCTGCCGCTCCCCGTCTCCGGCGCATTCCACTCACCATTGATGGAGGGCCCCGCCCGCGAACTCGCCGCCATGATCGAGCAAACCCATTTCGCCGACCCCGCGGTCCCCGTCGTCACCAACGTCGACGCCAAGCCCACCACCTCCGGCCAGGAAGTCCGCCAGAAATTGGTGGACCAGATGACCGGCTCCGTCCGCTGGACCCAAACCGTCGGCACCATGACCGCCGCCGGCATCGAAGCCGTCGTCGAGGTCGGCCCCGGCAAGGTCCTCGCCGGCCTCATCAAGCGCATCGCCAAGGATTTACCCGTCACCAACGCGGGCACCGTCGCGGAAATCGAGGCCATCGCGCCAGTCTAGCCACAATCCATTTTCGGCCTTGCCATTGGCAAAATGCTGCGTTGCGATTCAGGGTGAAAATTTTTACCGCGCCATGAAAGGGGGGGCAGGTGCGCGCCCAGGCCACACGCACGCCGCGCAGGTCCACCCAAATCCAATCAGGGCGTGGAAGCAGAAAAACGAAGGACAACCCGCCAATGTTCCAACATTTTTGCTCCGCCTTTTCGCGGAGAATCGCCCTGTCATGCCTCACCGCCGCAATCACCCTTTCCTTCCCCCTGTCCACCCCCGCCGAAACCCTTAACAGCGTCGACTGGTTCGAGCGACCCCTCGGCCAGGGCGTCACCTGGCGCTATTATCGCTTCGACAGCCTCTTCAGCTCGCGCCAGAGCATCCATATCCTCGACGCCGACCTGAACAACCCCAACGTCCAGGTCGAGCTCCCCTACCTGGCCGCCACCCGCGCCAAAACCAGCAGCATGGTCCCCGCCCAGTTTCCGGGCAGCGCCGCCGCCGTGAACGGCACCTACTTCAACACCGCCACCGGCAGCGGCGGCCACCGCACCTACCTGCGCATCAACGGCACGGAGGTCCCCCCCACCGACCCGTGGGCCGGCGCCTGGGGCACCGATTCCGCCGTGGCCATCACCTCCGCCGGCGCGGTCTCCGTCATCCCCAAGCCCGGCGGAGGTTGGGCCACAGCCACCCAGCCGGACATCATGGCCAACGGCCCCATCCTGATCAACTCCGGCACCATTCCCAGCGCCTACCTCACCTCCATCGGCAGCCACTGCACCAGCCGCCACCCGCGCACCGCAGCCGGCGTCACGGCCACCAACCACCTCATCCTGCTCGTCATCGACGGCCGCACCGACCAGGCCGACGGCATGACCTGCGAGGAAACCGCCCAGATTCTCCAACAGCTCGGATGCACCAACGCCATCAACATGGACGGCGGCGGATCCAGCACCCTGTGGGGCCGCGGCGAACCCTACAGCGGCGTCGTCAACTATCCCTCCGACAATGGCGCCTACGACCATCTCGGCGAGCGCTCCTGCGCCAACGCCATCGCCGTTGTTTCCCCCACCACCGGCTCCCTCCCCCTCGACGGCCGCCTCACCGGCATCACGTATTCCGCCACCATGACCGAGCAAACCAGCCAGACCGTTTCGCTGAGCTATCAAAATATTGGAACGCAGACCTGGACCTCGGCCAACACCCACTTCGTGCTGTCCCGCCCCGAAACCCGAAGCAGCGCGCTCTACACCACGGGCTCCTGGGCCGCCACCACCAGCCCCGTTGCCATGAGCCCCGCCAGCGTCGCCACCGGCCAGACCGCGACCTTCACCTTCGTCGTTTCGGCTCCCGCCGTAAACTCCAGCGTCGTTCTCGAGGAGTACTTCATGCTCACCCGCGACGGCGTCGGCCGCTTCGGCCCCGCCAACAACGAGGCTCTGCTCAAGATTCTCGTGAACCCAATCCTGTCCGGCGGCGGTGCCTCCATCATCGTGGAAGGCCGCGTCGGCGGGCTGAACTACCCGTGGTATTCCGACAGCGGCTTCGCCGACTCCGGCACCAACTGCACCGTCACCAGCGCCACGGCCACCATCGGCATGCGCTATGGCTCAACGTATCGCACCGTCGCCGGCGCCAAGTCCTGCACCTGGGCGCCACTCTTCCCGTCCACCGGCCAGTACCGCGTCTTTGTCGCCTGGGGCGCCGGCAGCAGCCGCCGCAACCCCATCACCTACAAAGTCAACCACGCCGGCGGCACCAGCGAGTACCTCATCGACCAATCCGCCATCGCCAACCAATGGATCCAGCTCGGCTCCGGACCCTTCACCTTCAACGCCGGCGCAGGCGGAAACGTCGTCATGTCCAACGAAGACGTGGACGTCAGCGGCAGCATGTACGCCGGCCCCGCCAAGTTCGAGTTCGTACCCCCCGCCGCCGTGGACGACTGGCAACTCTACGAAACCCACCCCCGGCACAACCAATGCGAATAGTTCCGTAGACCATCCTTTTCCCGGGAACGCCAATCTCCCGATTGGCAAACCTCTTCGGCCAGAAACCGTTTTTCTGGGCAATCGGTCACGCCCTGCGATTTCTCTCGTTCGCAGTTCCGCCTTCAGGCGGCGCCTTTCCCCCTCTCTCCCGCTGGTGCGAGCACCCCGGCGCCGCACCCACCCCGAGGAGCACTCCGTTGCGACTTCCACTCGCCGCAGCCCGACACGCTCTCCCAACCTCGCCAAATTTCATTGGGGAAGGGATCAAGCATCCCCGAATTTCAAATCTTGCGGCCCACCATTTGCCCCAATGTCTGCCTGTCGCGACTTCAATCGTTCCCGACAATCGGGCCTGTTTTGAGCGAATGTCTACGATGTGGGAGTGTTAGTCCGTTCAAGACCAAATGGCCAAATCATGACGCTCAAGGGAATCATACACGGGAATGTTATCGAGCTGGACGAGTCTGTTCCCCTGCCCGATGGAACTGGTGTCGAGGTGACCGTCAGCGCTCTGGACGTGCGCCGCGGTTCGCCGCTTGCTATCCTCGCCCTGGCGGGGACACTTACGGCGGACGAGGCAAACGCCATCCGCGCCGCCGCCGCCGGGACGCGCGCTGTTGATCCGCAGATGTGGAAATCCAACAGCGATTGAAGTATCTGCTCGACACCAACCATTGGAGTTACATCCAGCAGGGTTTCGAACCGGTCGTCCGCAAGATAACGTCCCTGCCGCCCGAAAGCCTTCTACTAATGTCAGTCGTATCGCAGGCGGAACTCATGAGTGGCGTGCTCATTCTCCCCGAAGGACGCCGGCGCGACGCTTTGATGGCACTGTTCAGAGAGTCCGTTGCATCGGCCGCGGAATTGGTGCCGATCAATTCTGAAGTGGCTGAGCAGTTTGCGCTTGTTTTCGCTGAACTCCGGCGGATCGGCCGACCAATTCCAACCAACGATATTTGGCTCGCCGCCACTGCCCGGGCCCATCGCCTCACTCTCGTGTCCGCCGACAAGCATTTCGCGGGAGTGGACGGGTTGACGGTCGAGTGTTGGACATGAGCTCCTGATGCGCACAACCCCATAAATTTGCCCCAACCTTGCCAAATTTAATTGGGGAAAGGGTCAAGCCATCCCGAATTGGGACAGACTATTTCAATCGCTCACGACTCCATGCAGGATCACGCCGGCAATCAAGAATTGCCCTGATTCTGGCAACTCCATCTTCCACCCTGTAGTAAACGGCGAATGGAAATCGCTTCGAAAGCAGTCGGTGGCAGCCGCCATGCACGGAATGCATCCCGGCAAAAAGTCGGAGCGAATCAATGTCGGAGAATATCGAATCCAAAAAATAATCGCCCAGGCCGGGCGATTGCCGCTCATAGAAATGAAAACCATCAACAATATCCCGCCGGGCGCTGGCGAGAATTTGAACCTTCAACGGGTTTCCTCTCGAATGGCCTTTTTTGCCTCGTCCCAGTCCGTGAAACCCTCGCTGCCGGCTTGAATCCGTTTCTCGCGCGCCTCCAGCACGTCGGCGTGCCATGACGGAAAGGGAATATCCTCGGGCCGCCCCGACAAGTCCGCCCAAATCTCCTCCAGCGCCCGAAGCTTATCCTCGGTCGTCATCGTTGAAAGCGCCAATGCATTCCCCATCAGTTGATTCCTCCGATATGCCTCAAAGTTACAGGGCCGGTCGAGGGATATTGGGTCGAATCAATCCGGGCCGGAAAGCACCCCCCCTCCCCGCTGGTGCGAGCACTCCGCTGCCGCACCCACCCTGAGGAGCACTCCGCTGCGACTTCCACTCCCCGCAGTCCGACGCGCCGTCCCAACCTCGCGAAATCCAATTGGTGAAAGGGTCAAGCGTCCCCGAATTACGAATTACATATAATCCACCGATAGTCCCGAATTTCCAATCAACTTATTTTCAGCAAATCTCCGTGTCAGGGTTCCTCTGCGCCAGTCACGGGGATCTTCAGTTTGAGCCAATCCTTCTTGTCCACAAAAGTCAAGTTAACCACTCCGTTCTGGAGTGTGCCGGCGATTTTCTCCTGAAACGGGAGCTTCTTGCCGGAACTGGCCGTGGGCGACCATGTGGACCCGCTTGCCGTGCCGGCCAGCTTTCCCTCCCGGGCCGTGCCTGTAAAGGTTCCGCTCATGGTGCCTTCCCAGTGAAACGCCGCCTTGCCAAAATAAAACACGCAGTAGCAGTCCCCCGAGAAGCTGGCGGACGGAATATCAATGCGAATGGATGCCTGGCCCGTCTGGTCGGCGGTTTTCCAGGAGTCCTTTCCTGCAAGGACCTTCGGGTCAAGCTTGCCCACATCCTCCGGCTGGGATGTGGCTGGCAATAATTTGCCGGCAACGGCATCCCGGGTCGCCTCCGCGAAGCAGCGGTCGCTGGCTTCCTTTTCGGGGTCCACGGGTGAACCCATATTGGTGGCCGCGCCCAGTTTTCGCACGCCATACTCCGCGCCGATGGCCTCGTCGGCCGCCTTTGGCCCCACCCACGTGGAAATGGTCAGCACCACAAACGAATGGTACCATATCCCCATCTTGTCCGTGCGCCCCACCCCGGTCTGGGGCGTTTCGCGCAGATTCACTAACTTGGCGGCCACGTCCCCATAGCGCGCCGGAAAAGTCTTGGATGGATTCTTTGGAATGACGCCGGTCAGAACGTCCCTTTGGGTCCGGCCTTCATAGGTGATATTCTTCAGGAAGTTGTGGGCCGCCAGCGTCGCCAGGCGCGCGTTGCCCTGGCTTTCGTCCAGCGCGATCTTCATCACGTCCGCCGGCGTCAATTGCCCCTTGCTCGCCAGGATCGCCTTCTCAATTCGCGGTTCCACGCTCTTTGTCAGCCGCACATAAACACTGTCCTGCTTCGAAGGCGGAACCGAATGGATCATCAACTGCTCGAACGGTTCCCCGGCCACCACATCCGCGGGGATGGGGACGGGCTTCCCCTCAAAAACAGGCGGATCAAAGCTCAACCCGGGGTACGTAAGCAGGGTGTCCGCCAGTTCCTTGCAGTATCCCTGACGGCGCGCGCTTACGACGTCCTCCGGGACTCTGTCCGTTTCCGAAAGCCCCGAGAATTTCTGGTAGGCAGGGTCGTCTTCAATGGTCCGCGGCTTGGGGGTCGCAACGCCCGCGTTCCCCGTATCGGATTTGGGGATACCTGTTTCGGCGCTTGCAAGCGTGGCAGCGCCAACGATGAGTGCGATTACCGGGAGTGCCAGGCCGAGTTTGTTCATTTGAATTTCCCTTTCGCCGGTCAGGCCGTGGGAACATCGCAACCGGGCTTCGACATCAGGCGTCCACGGCAAACGCCTGGAACCAGCCAGATTCCTACAGCCGGGCAGGTCAACACGTCAAGCGTCTTCCGGAATTCAAAGTACAAGGGGACCTTGCCATGAGGGCTCGACGGGCAACAAGGGGCGGCCCGAAGGGTGGTGCCGGCGGGCAGTTGTCAAAATTTAATTGGGGAACAGATCAAGCATCCCCGAATTACCTCCCTCCCGCTGGTGCGAGCACTCCGATGCCGCACCCCCCCGAGGAGCACTCCGCTGCGACTTCCACTCCCAGCAGTCCAACGCGCCGTCCCAACCCCGCTATATCTAATTGGGCAAAGGGTCAAGCGAGCCTGAATTGTAAAGGTCTGGCCTCCCCGAATCTCGATCTTTTGGGAAATAAGAACTGCGGGCAAACCATAGAAACCAAGATGACTCCCAATGCGACATTGCCAAGGGAACGACTGGAGAGCTTCTGTCAGCGCAACGGCATTCGAAAGCTGTCGTTGTTTGGCTCGGTACTGCGCGACGACTTCGGACCCGATAGCGACGTGGATGTACTTGTGGAGTTCGAGCCAGACAAGCGCGTTGGGTTGATTCGGCTGGCAGGCATGGAGTTGGAATTGGCCCAAATCCTTGGTCGCAGGGTGGACATGAACACCCCCCGCAGCCTCAGTCCGCACTTCCGGAGTGCAGTGCTTGCCAAATCGGAAACGCAATATGAGCGAGCGTGATCCCCGCGCAAGTTTGAAGCACATCCTCGATCATGCCCGCGAAGCCATTGAAATGACAGCGGGCAAAACCCGGGGCGAACTGGAACACAACAGAATGCTCGAACTCGCACTCACCCGGCTGGTCGAGGTTGTCGGCGAGGCAGCAAATCGAATCGCCAGGGAGTCGTGGGCCGAGTTCCCCGGAATCCCGTGGCTCCAGATCGTGGGGATGCGCAACCGACTTGTTCATGGTTACGATGTCGTGGATTTGAATCTGCTGTGGGACACCGTTTCGGACGACCTGCCACCACTGGTTGCCGAAATTGAGCGTATTCTCTCAAAGTAACGGACGTCTTTCCCCGCCAACCACATTCCCTCCAGAGATTGCCTCGACGCGGGGCCATGGAAATCGCCCCAATATCTGCCTGTCGCGACTTCAATCGTTCCCGACAATCGGGCCTGTTTTGAGCGAATGTCTACGATGTGGGAGTGTTTGTCCGTTCAAGACCAAATGGCCAAATCATGACGCTCAAGGGAATCATACACGGGAATGTTATCGAGCTGGACGAGTCTGTTCCCCTGCCCGATGGAACTGGTGTCGAGGTGACCGTCAGCGCTCTGGACGTGCGCCGCGGTTCGCCGTTTGCTATCCTCGCCTTGGCGGGGACACTTACGGCGGACGAGGCAAACGCCATCCGCGCCGCCGCCCGGAGCGACAGGCATTGATGGAGTAGCCCGGCAGTCGACGGATAACCATTTTACTGGGCCAAACGTCAAGTATCCCCAAGATTCTCCCCCTCCCCGCTGGTGCGAGCACTCCGATGCCGCACCCACCCCGAGGAGCACTCCGTTGCGAATTCCACTGGGGAAAGGTCAAGCAACCCCATGGCAGGCATCCCCCACATCTCCAGAATGTATCACAATCATTTGGTGTAAACTGCCAATCATGAGCGCAAGCTTGAGCCAGATTAAGAATGAGATAGAAAGTCTCAGCGAGAAGGATCGCTGCGAGCTTAATGCGTGGCTGCAAAATTGGCGGTCGGATGACTGGGATCGCCAGATGGAAAGCGATGCGGCGGCCGGCAAGTTCGACGAGATGGCCCGCGAAGCCGAGGCAGCGTATCGCCGGGGCGACTGCAAACCGCTTCCGTGAAAAGCCTGGCATCCCCGGGTATCTGGAAACTCTATCATGCCTTGCCCCAGGACATCCAGCATCTTGCGGACAAGAACTTTGCTGCGACTTCCACTCGTTTCCCCCTCCCGCTGGTGCGAGCACTCCGGTGCCGCACCCACCCCAAGGAGCACTCCGATGCGACTTCCACTCCCAGCAGTCCAACGCGCCGTCCCAACCTCGTCAAATTCAATTACGGAAGTGGATCAACCGCCCCCGATAATCCCGTTCGTAGCTCCGCCTTCAGGCGGCGCCTTCCCCCCTTCCCGCTGGTGCGAGCACTCCGATGCCGCACCCACCCCGAGGAGCACTCCGCTGCGACTTCCACTCCCAGCAGCCCGACACGCTCCCCCAACCTTGCCAAATCTAATTCGGGAAAGGATCAAGCACCCCCGAATTACCCGTTCGTAGTTCCGCCTTCAGGCGGCCCCTTCCCCCCCATCCCGCTGGTGCGAGCACTCCGGTGCCGCACCCACCCCGAGGAGCACTCCGGTGCGACTTCCACTCTCAGCAGCCCGACGCGCTCCCCCAACCTTGCCAAATCTAATTCGGGAAAGATCAACCGCCCCCGATAATCCCGTTCGTAGTTCCGCCTTCAGGCGGCCCCTCCCCCCCCCTTCCCGCTGGTGCGAGCACTCCGATGCCGCACCCACCCCGAGGAGCACTCCGCTGCGACTTCCACTCGCCACAGCCCGACGCGTCCTCCCAACTTCGTCAAATTCAATTACGGAAGTGGATCAACCGCCCCCGATTCCCGTTCGTAGTTCCGCCTTCAGGCGGCCCCTTCCCCCCCTCTCTCCCGCTGGTGCGAGCACTCCGGTGCCGCACCCACCCTGAGGAGCACTCCGGTGCGACTTCCACTCCCCGCAGCCCAACGCGCCGTCCCAACCTCGTCAAATGCAATTCCGGAAGTGAATTAAGCATCCCGATTCCCGTTCGTAGTTCCGCCTTCAGGCGGCGCCTCCCCCCCCCTCTCCCGCTGGTGCGACTTCCACTCCCCGCAGTCCGACGCGCCCTCCCAACCTCGTCAAATTCCATTCCGGAAGTGGATTAACCGCCCCCGATAATCCCGTTCGTAGTTCCGCCTTCAGGCGGCCCCTTCCCCCCTCTCTCCCGCTGGTGCGAGCACTCCGTTGCCGCACCCACCCCGAGGAGCACTCCGGTGCGACTTCCACTCCCAGCAGTCCGACGCGTTGTACCAACATCGCGAAATGTAATTGGCGAAAACGTCAAACGTTCCCGAATTAGGATCTCGTTAATTCCCAAAAAGTTGTCTTGATTTGGAGGCGGCCGTCCACCACTGATCATTTGGCAGTATGGGACTAGCAAGCGTTTCAATAGATCGCGTCCAAGAGTCAGCTCGTTTGGCTGCCGAATCGCAGTTGCGGCAACTCGATGGCCTTCGCTTGAGTGCAGCAGACCTTTGCGTCGAGACCGTTGTTCCTGACCAAGGGGAGTTACTACCTTGCGGGGTGGTGGCAGCTGATGCTGGACTGGTATCGCTTGCGCTGGCGCCCTTTCATTTGGAGTTGCTCCACGTTTCGGACAACGAAGGCAATGTCTATCTAACAGAGTTTTTTCCGCTCACGACTTTGGCAGATGATTTAAGAGGCATTTTTCAATCAAACCCGGTGTTAAAGGCATTTGTGACGAGACTTGGTTGCGAATGGCCGGATCTTACAGATTTGTGGGAACGAGCCGACCGCAACCAACCCCCAATGCCTCGGGACATTCGGTTGGTTGCCGATACAATTCGCGAGATTGCAGAATGGGCTGTGGCCATGGAACTCGCCAACAAAGCCCCTGTGTCTCCGTTGTCCCGCCTTGTACTGCACGACGGGATGTTGCGGTCGATAATGTTAAGGAACGAGGTTATTTCTGACAGGCTTCCTCGATGGTGGCATGACATCGCTTGGAAAAGTAACGGTGTAGCCATTGCAGGCGTAGGCAAAAGCAGCGAAATCTGGGATCGCCTTGCACTGCCGCTGTCTATGGACAGTCGTGTAAGAGGACAACCTTTTTGTTACATTCGGATACCCAAGGAAGTCGAAGAGAAACTTAGCGGCAGAATGGGGACAAGGCGTCTGGGGTTCGGGCACCTTGTGCTTCTCAAGACTAGAAGCGATGAATTGGCCCAATTTCTTCCGGTTGATTTGCCCGAGTGGATAATCAGCGATTCGGCCGCGACGCAAAAGGTCCTTGCGTCAATTCTCCAAGTGTCCGTTTCTACTTTTCCACAGCCGGGGTATCCGGCACCCCTTCAGAGCGCCCACGAGTCGGCGCATTTATCAGAATTTGATGCCAAGATACTTCGCGACATACTGGTTTCCGCCCTGTCCCGGTTGGTGCCACCAACTGAAATTGAACAGACATTGAGGTATTGGAGTTTTCAGCAGAGCAAGTGGAGGAAAGCGGGCAGAATAGGCCGCGCCTGAATTGCCTTCATGTTCGCAAAGGAAGTGGAACAACTAATCGGCTGGTGGATTTCTGCCCAGCGGGGAGCTACTTGTGGGAATGTCTAAAGATCTTTTCAAAGAGCGGCTCGGCATTTTCAGGGGGTTTGGGGAGTCTCGATTCGAAGTGGTTAGCGAGGTGCTGATTCCATATACAACACAGCGCCACATGCCCTTGCAAGGCGGATATCTTATTGTTGGAACGGATGATTTTGATGGTCAGCCGAAAGGCATATTAGGCCGAGTTGTCCGAGCATATCCAATTGGAGATCTTTTGGGTGGTGCGGGTGAAGATTATCTTGTCGATCTTATGCGGCTTAAGCAAGAAGTTCCCGAGCCCGTCCGCATGAGCAGGCTCCGTTATCGAGTTAGTCTGCGACTTGTTGGCCAGGTTCGGCTGACAAAGGAGGGGTTAACAGAATTTTCGCCATCGATTCGTTCAACCCCGCATGTCGGGGCTCCAGTTGGTTTGCCTGCAGATGAAATACTACGCCTGATAGCAGCTGGCACACGGAATCTTGAAGAGAAACCGGGCGCCTATATCGGGCATTTGGCAATTGGTGATATTGTATTTGATGGTCGTTCGCAGTGGGCCAAGCGGGCTTATCCCGTTCACTTTCGAATGGAGTCACTTGTCGGCCGCCGCTCTGCCGTATTTGCTCGGGCAGGAATGGGAAAGTCCAACTTTGCAAAGGTGCTCCTGACTCGACTTTACGAGGACTCCAGCTTGTCGGCAGGAACGATTGTAATTGATCCAGAAGGCGAGTATGCAATGGCGAACGCCTCGGAACCGGGCCTGCTCGACGTTCCCGCGTTGGGAGGCAGAATCGCTCTGTTTACAGACAGGGTGGACATTGACTCTCGTTACCAAGAAAATGTGGCGGGGCCTTGTAGAGTCGACTTCGAGCAACTGTCGCCAAGAGACGTTGTCGCAAATGCCGTTCCCGCAGAAAAGCAGGAAACCGTATTTGCAAACACCCTGCGGGGCCTTGATCGCGGCGCCTGGAGCCGTCTAGTAAAATTGCTGGAGCGAGATAAGTATCGATCCAGCCCAGCCGACGTTGCCAATATTATTGGGCGTCGAATTCAAAAAAGCGATAAGGACGTCGAGGATGTTATTTGTGGTGCAATCGTCAACAACTTGGTTCCACCAATCTTGCGGCTGCACAAATCCGGCTCACAAATGGTTCCTGAGATATTTAGACGCCTTGGCGCCGGCGGCATTGTAATTCTTGATGTGTCTATGCTCTCCTCTGCGGATGCGCAGGTGTTGAGCGCGTGGATACTTAACGAAATATTCAGGAACAACCAAACACATTATACTTCTGTTCGGGAATCAGCAAGTGTCGACAAGCCGCGCAAGTTGATGCCAACCTTGGCCATCCTAGAAGAGGCTCAGTATTACCTCAGTCGAGAGGCAATGCGGGAAGATTCTCCTTTCGTACGCTGGTTTAAGGAGGGGCGAAAGTACCAACTCGGGAGCATTATTGTCACCCAGCAACCAAGCGCCATCGGGCACGAGCTGATTTCTCAGTGTGATAACTTCTTTGTGTTTCATCTATTGAGTGGATTTGACCTTGATTCCCTGGGTCGCGCCAACCTGCACTATTCGCAGGATATCTTGACCTCGCTGGCCAGTGAACCAATCCCCGGGAACTGTTTCTTTTGGTCGAGTCGCGGGCACAGCATGGTTACCAGCACCCGAATTCTTGAGTTCGCTGATGTGGTAAGGCAATCCCAGCGTTTGCCACAGGAGCCGATGTTAGACATCAGCAAGGGGAGGAGTAAAGCAGTAAAAGGGGAGGCCAAGAGGACTCTCGGCGGCAAACACGAATTGGTAGATCCGTTTGGGCTTCTAACCTCTATTGTTCGCGAAACGATACTTGGAAATAGGAGCGTGGCACTCTATCCCGTACGAAAGCGACGCCTAATGTGGGAGGGGGCTGCGGAAAAAGACTATCCCGCAGCGGAAGCAATTGTTGCAACAAAGTGCTACAACCTCCGATTTCAGGTGGCGGATAAGATTGAGAGCAATTCGCAAGCCCGGGAAAATGGTTGGGTGGAGGAGATTCTTGAATCGTTCGGCGATCGCCGGATCGTTCGAGAGCATCTCTTGCAGCGCGTTTTACTTACAGAAGGCTTTTGCCTTGGACGAATGATAGCCCATGACTCCCCTCAAATAGGAAAAGACTCTAAAGAGTACTACGTTCTCGTGAAATCTAACATTGGTAATTATGATCAGGCTCTCAGGAAAGCACCGGTCGACCTCGACATTTTGCCATAACAAGACTTCCATTGTCGTGAGACGAGCCAAATCCTCTCGGCATTTTCTCACTTTCCAATTCTGATTTTTTGCAGGCAGCATTTGACCTATCGTTGAGCACCCCTTTCAGGTCATTCAGCAATTCGCCAACTCCCAACTCCGTTGTGCCGTATCAATCTCGCATCCCGCAGCACCTGCAACTGCTGCCGAATCTTTGGGCGCACATGTCGATTGTCTGGGTGGAGTCGTTCCAATTCGCGTTCGTACGCGTAAACGTCGTCGTTGGTGAACTCTACCTTGCCCAGCCGTCGCACGATGTTTAGCACGTCGAGGGTCCAGCCGCGCTGGTTCGCCTTAATATCCGCAATCGGAGCGAGTTTTTGGTAGCGCTCACGGACTTCCGCCAACTCCTCCGCAATTCCGGCGCTAACGATGGGAATCCGAGCATCGGCAGCGATTCGGGACAGATCAATATTACACCCGACCCAACCAGCACGTCGGGCTGTGATTGCCAAGGGCTTGCGGCAAACAATGGATGACTCCGGAAACGCAAATCGCGGAATCAGGATGAGGTTCTGCACCCGCCACTCTGGAAGTTCGTAGTGCATCACGAACAAATTAGGCGTGCGGTCCTTGCGAATCGCCTCGATCATGGAACCATAAGCACCATCCCCGATAGTTCTCCCGAGTTTCTTGCTTTGCCCCTTCAACTGGAACGGCGCGCCGCAATTTCCGCACTCATAGTCGAAAACTGCGTTGTTGTTGGGAGCCGGTTTCAATGAATCTGCGTCGCACGCAGCGCAGTACAATTCCTCGCGTCCCCAAGCTTCTGTAACAACACGGGCTTGCTGGGATTTGCTCTTGTAAGCCTCTGCAAGGGCCGCTGGCATTTGCAATCGCACGCGGGGACACGATCACCGCGCACACCAAGAATCAATCCTTTTTCACGCGCAGGATTTCCGTCACGCACTTCACCACATGTGTCGTCTCCCGTTGCTTCCCCTGCGGTGCATGAGCCCAGGCCTCTCGCAAATCCACATCCACCGTCGTATGCACCACGCTGGCGCCTGACACGCGAGTACACGACAGAAACACAAACTTCGTTTCGTGGAAGATGCAATCCGCGTCTATCGTGCGATCGTCCGACATGGGCCGCGATCCATGGATCGCGCCCGTGGGCGGATCAAGATCATTTTGATCGGAAAAACACACGACAGTCTGGACCCGGAAATGGGCCAAAAACCATGCGTCGCATTCGGCGGTGACCCTTTTTCGGGTAAGGATCAGGTATTCCCTGTCCAGGTCCACGGCGACGGCGCGGCGACCGGTCTTGACGCAGGCCACGGCGGTCGTCCCTCCGCCAAGGAACGGGTCGAGGACGAGGTCGCCCTCTTTCGTCGACGCGAGGATGCAGCGCTCGACGAGGGCGACGGGTTTCTGGGTGGGATGTTTGCCGAAGGTTTTCTCGGCGTTGCCGGGTGAGGTCATGCGCCAGACGGTTTTCATCTGTTTGCCGGTGATCTTGCGCATCTCCTGATAGTTGAAGAGGTGTTTGCTCTTTTCGTCGCGGGCGGCCCACAGGACGGTTTCGGTGCTGTGGGTGAAGTAGCGGCAGCTCAGGTTGGGCGGTGGGTTTGGTTTTTCCCAGGCGATGTCGTTGAGGATCTTGAACCCGAGCTGCTGCATGGCGTAGCCGATGGAGAAGATGACGTGGTGGGTGCCGCTGACCCAGATGGTGCCGTTGGGTTTCAGCACGCGCTGGCAGCGCCGCAGCCATTCAAGGTTGAACTCGTGGTTCAGCTCGGCGCCGCGGGATTTGTCCCAGTGCCCCTTGTCCACGCGGACCATGCGACCGGCGTGGCACGTGATGCCGCCGTTGCTGAGGAAGTAGGGCGGGTCGGCGAAGATACAGTCGAAGCGGCCGCCGGGGTATTTGGCGGCGATGGCGTCGAGGAGCTCGAGGCAGTTGCCATGATACAGAAAAATTCCGGCAGCCTCATCACGATAGGCGAGCCTTGGCGGCGCAACGGGTGGGGATAATTGGAGTTCTGAGTTCTGAGTGCTGAGTTCTGAGTTGGGGCCAACGGGGGCGTTGGCGTTCCCGGAAGGGGCCACGGTAACAGGCGGCGGGACGCCGCTTCCACTTTCGGGGGTGGGTTCGATTTCGCCGTCGTCGCGGAGCGTAAAGGCGGTCGTCAGGACCGGGTCCGCGTCGATCTTCGCGTACCATTCGTCCGTGGGATTTGGCGGCGGCGTTGCTGCGATCGGGTAACCGCCCTCCGGGACATTCTTTCGTGGCCGCCCGCGTTTCTTCGGGCCGGCAGGATGCGTTTCCGGCGTGCCCGTGGAGTCTTTACGTTTTTTCAACACGAGCAGGATCAATTGATCATACCGATCAGATCGATCAAGCGGGATCTGCGGTGAAAACGCCCATCCACGGATTTCACAGATTGGCGCAGGGGGAAGAAGGAAAATCACACCACGAAGGCTCAAAGAGCACGAAAGGGTCACGGAGGGAGTCTTTCGCGGCATCCTTGGTGAAACTTTGCGGCCTTCGTGGCTTGGTGGTATGCTGTTCATTGCCCCTTCGCGTCAGGGCCTTCGCATTTTATGTGTCCACAGGGGGTTGCAAGTAGCTGTAAGGGAATAGGCAAACCCCATTCCGCCATGCTATGCAGTATCCTCATGATGATCACCAATACGCCAGAAATCTCCCCGCGCCGCAAAACTCCGCACGCGCCCCGTCTCAACACCGCCGCCGCCCCGCTCCCCGCCCCGGGGACTCCGCCCGCCCGCGAAACCGCTTTCCCCTCGAAAAATAGCCATAATTCCGCGAATTTATCCCGCGAATTATCCGCATTGAAATCATTGGGGTTAACCCCTATATTCACCCATTTCAAAAATGATACCCCCCCCTTCCCCCCCCCCTGCATTTTTGCCGCCAGGGACCGGACCTCGGGCCTCCGGGGGTATTGGGACCGGGCGCATCTTGCGCCCCCGCCCCACGGGATTTCCCCTTGAAGTTACAGGCCCCCGCGCGTGTAAGAGGCACCGAACATCAAAATGGAACACCATAAACAGGAGAGACAACAATGCGTAAAGTCATGATGCTCGCGGCCACGCTGGCCGTGGTTGTGGCACCGGCGTTTGCCGCCAAGACCTATCAGGTGACGGGCCCCGTCATCGAGGTTTCGGACAAGGTTATCGTTATCGACAAGAGCGGCGAGAAGCACGAGATCACCCGCAACGCCGCCACCAAGGTGGAGGGCGGCGACATCCAGCCCGGATCCAAGGCAACTGTGGTTTACGAGATGGTCGCCACCAAGGTCGAGGTGAAGAGCGGCCCCGCAGCAGCTTCCACCCAGCCCGAGCGCGGCATCAAGGGCGCCAAGGACTTCGTGAAGGACACCGGCGCCGTCGCTGGCTCCACCGTCGAGAAGACCGGCGCCGCCACGGGCCAGTTCATCAAGCACCCCATCAAGAGCACCGAGAGTGCCGTGAAGAAGACGGGCGAGGCCATCGAGAACACGGCCGAAGCCATCGTCGGGGACAAGAAGCAGTAAACCCCTGACTCTCTGCCCCCAGGCAGACCAGTTGAATTCCCCCCCCGGAGCGCGGTTCGCCGCCTCCGGGGTATTTCTTTTTCCAGGCCGGGCGCCGGGGGGCGCCCCTCCCTTGGTCTAATTTTGTTGAAACCCCAAAACGCCGCCGCCACCGTTTTGGCCCACTACCCCATTATTTCATAGGGAGCCCCCCATGACTTCGAGCACCGACATCACCTCCATACTCCGCGAGCACCGCAAGTTCGCGCCACCGGAAGGCTTCGCCGGCAAGGCGGCCGTTTCTTCCATGGAGCAGTACGAGGAAATGTATAAGCGCTCGGTGGAGGACCCCGAAGGGTTCTGGGCCGAAATGGCGGAGTCCGAACTCGAGTGGTTCCAGAAGTGGGACAAGGTTCTCGACTGGAAACCGCCGGTTTCCAAGTGGTTCGTGGGCGGCAAGATCAACGTGGCCCACAACTGCCTCGACCGCCACGCAAAGACCTGGCGCAAGAACAAGGCCGCCATCATCTGGGAAGGCGAGCCCGGCGAGGTGCGGATCCTGACCTACCAGAACCTGCTCCACGAGGTGCAGAAGTTTGCCAACGTGCTGCAGGGGCTCGGCGTGCGCCAGGGCGACCGCGTCGCGATCTACATGCCTCTTATTCCCGAGGCCGCCGTGGCCATGCTGGCCTGCGCCCGCATCGGCGCCACGCACTCCGTGGTCTTTGGCGGGTTCAGCGCCGAGGCCCTCAAGGACCGCATCAACGACGCCCAGTGCAAGATCGTCATCACCGCCGACGGCGGCTACCGCCGCGGCAACATCGTGCCGCTGAAGGACAACGTGGACGCCGCGCTGCAGCACACGCCCAGCGTGAAGGACGTGGTCATGGTGCGCCGCACCGGCCAGCACGTCCACTTCGAGTTTGGACGCGACCACTGGTACCACGAGCTGATGGAGACGGCCACGCCGAACACGCCGTGCGCCGAGCTCGACAGCGAGCACCCGCTGTACATACTTTATACGTCCGGCACCACCGGCAAGCCCAAGGGCGTGGTCCACTCCACGGCGGGCTACCTGCTGGGTTGCCACCTGACATCCAAATATGTGTTTGACCTCAAGGAGGAGGACACCTACTTCTGCACCGCCGACATCGGCTGGGTGACCGGCCACAGCTATGTGGTTTACGGCATTCTCTCCAACGGCGGCACGACCGTGATGTACGAGGGCGCGCCGAACTACCCGCGCAACGACCGCTTCTGGAGCATGATCGACCGCCACCAGGTCAGCATCTTCTACACGGCGCCCACCGCCATCCGCAGCTTCATCCGCTGGGGCGAGCAGTGGCCGCGCCGCCACTCGCTGCGCAGCCTGCGCCTGCTGGGCACCGTCGGCGAGCCCATCAATCCCGAGGCGTGGATGTGGTACCACAAGGTCATCGGCCACGGCAACTGCCCCATCGTCGACACCTGGTGGCAGACGGAAACCGGCTCGATCATGATTTCACCGCTGCCCGGCGCCACACCCACGAAACCCGGCAGCGGCACGCGGCCCTTCTTCGGCATCACGCCGCAGATCGTGAACCGCCAGGGCGAACCCGTGCCGCCAAACACCGGCGGT
>JAIBAT010000076.1 GCA_019695055.1 Candidatus Sumerlaeaceae bacterium
CCATGGCCTTGCGCGGGAAAGCATCACGCTGGCCCAGATCGAACAGGAATTACGTGATATCGGGGAGCCGCGGGCGCTGCTGGCTATTTGCAAAGCAAACCGGGGGGGCGCCCCGCTATTGCGAAGGATCTACAATCAGACGGCGCTGGAGCAACAGTTGGAGGTTGCTGCCAACAACTACTGTAACAATCCCGCACATTTCCGGGTGGATCGCATGAAGAAGCAGATTCGCCTGTCCCCTGTTTTTCTCGATTATGGGACGCAGTTTCGGGAGAGCCCCAAGGAGTCTCCTGCCATACTGCAGGCCTCGTATTCTGCGACGGAGGCGGCAGTGCTGGCGTTTATACTGCCGCGGATTTCGTCTGATGACAGGAACTATGTCCTCAAGAAACGGCCTCGCATTGTTTATGATACCATGGACTGGCGCCTGAACGGCATTGAATAGACTGGTGCCGCGAGGCTCAGTGACATGAAGAGTATTCGAGTCTTGGGATATTACTAAAGCGATGAATTCCCGGGCTCCGGCCAGGGCCATTGGTGGTGGATGCCGCCAGTCAAACTTCGGATTTTTCAGGGAGAAAACCAATAGTAATGAATTCTCGGGAGGGATTTCGGCTGAGAAGACTACGGTTTCATCGGCATAAGCAGACTTCGGAAAGTGAAGGGGCTTTGTCGCCAGCTACAGGCGGAGATGCAGGCGAGGCACAGGCTTTGTCCGAGGAGAATGCGAAGCTGGCGGAGGAAGTCACGCAGTTGCGGGATACAGTAACGCGGCAGCGGGCTGATTTCGACAATTTCCGCAAGCGTACCCTTAAGGAAAAGGATCAGATCCGGGAGGCGGTGGCAGAGGATTTTGTCTCGAAATTGCTGCCCGTGCTGGATAATTTTGAGCGTGCGATCCAGTTTTCCGAAAATGCAGCGGATGCCACCGCTGTGCGCGATGGTGTGCGAATGATTGCCGAGCAGCTGGCGAAGACCCTGGAAGGTGAGGGGTTGGTGAAGATCAATGCGCTGGATTCTGCATTTGATCCGGCGGAGCACGATGCCCTTGCTGTCGACGAACGGGATGACATTCCGGAGAACCGCGTGACGGAGGTCATGGTTCCCGGTTATCGTCTGAAGGACAAGGTCGTGCGTCCTGCCATGGTTAAAGTTTCGAAACTTCCCGCAGAGGCCTCGAAACACTGATTAGTGGATTTGGAAGGGACGGATCTCATTGGCCAAATCGAAGAAGGATCGGCGGAATCCGGCCGGGAAATTAAGGCTACCGCTGCCCGCGAAGGCCCCGAAGGTGCTGCCAGATTTGCGGAAGGAAGCGGAACGCAGCAAGTGTCGCAAACCGGTGGATACCGAGGAACAAAGCTGACCGAAATTCGCTGGAGCTGTTAGATTTCGGTTTACTTTCCGCAGGTTCTGCTTGAATCGTGGTTTGAGTTGTTTTGGCGAGTTCCTGTAACCGTTCCTGCTGATCTTGCGCCCGTTGGATCATGACCGCCACATTTCTTGTGACCATGGTGACTGATGATGGGTGCTGACCGTCGTGTGCTTCACGATTTGCATGTTTCGACTGATCTTTCCTTTTCCACCTTCCAGATCCTTGCGGCCGTATCGGAAGCGCTGGGAATTCTGAATTTGACGGGTGGCAGGGTCCTGCTGGTGGGAATGCCGATGCCCTTGCCGCAAGAGGCAGTTCCCGGGGTGGAACTGGTCCACTATAACCATGCGCTTGGTTCCGATGAGCCTTTACAGGGTGTTCACCTGCCGTTTGAGGATTCGTCCTTCGCGCTGGTTGTCGCCTGCCATGCACTTGAGAAATTTGCGTCTTCCTCCCGGCCTCTATTGCTTCGTGAGTTGGCGAGAATCAGCGGGAACTTCCTTCTGGTTATTTCGCCGTTTGATTCTCCGATCATTGCAACGGGTTTGGGCGCGCTGGATGAGATTCACCGTTCTGTTCAAGGGCTCTCTCATCCGCTGGTGGGACAATTGCGCAAGTTGGGATTGCCCAGTTTGGATGCCACGCGGATTGCCATGGCCGCCGACATGGGTTATGCGCCGGAGGTCGTTCCCATGACTTCATTAAGGTCATGGGCACTGTTTGAGATGCTGGAGTGTGTGGCGCCGGTCTTTGATCGGGGAAGAGTTACGCTATCGCGATTGAACCGGTTTTATAACACGCGACTTGGGCGGATTGACCATGGCCAGCCGACTTTCCGGCACTTGCTGCTTGCTCACAAGGGCTCGAAGCCGTTGAAGGCGGGTGTTGCCAAGGCACTTCGCGAGACATTCAGTCCCGGTGGTTCAGAGGCTGAAATTCAGACCGCCCGGGACCTGTTGCGGCTGGTTCTGGATGGTTTTGCCGAGGTGGAGGCTCCCATGGCGGTACCGCAGGACAAACTGAAGAATCTGCGGCGGCTCGAGGAATTGGAGCGAAAATCCAATATTCAGGCCCGCACGATTGAACACTTGAATAACGAGATTTACTATCTGAAGAACGCCTCAAATTCAGTCAGTACTGTAACTCGTATCCGCAAATTTTTCAGTCGTTGAGAGGATCATATATCATGCGCAGTTTGATGCTTGTTGCTCCCGTTGTTTTGTTGCCGCTGATGGCATCGGCCCAGCCCGCGATGGATCCATCGCAGCCTGTGCAGCCACAGCGCACACCCCGCGCCGGCCTGTTTGGTGGACGTCGCCAGCCGACGCCGGCGCCCGAGATGACCAACCCTATTTTTGAGCCCCCGCCACCCACGGTGAGCCAGCCGGCCGAATCGAATGCGGACGGGGGAGAACGGCGCCAGACGCCCCGGCCCCGGAAGACCCCGGCGAAGGCTGAGTCGGATGTGAAGCCGAAGAAGGAAGTTACGCCCAAGCCCACCGAAAAAGAACTGAAGAAGAAGAATGCCGAGGCAGAGTTGGCCCAAGCGGTGGACAAGGCCACTACCACGGTGGCGGACTTCCTGAATGCGGCCAACAACGGCCTCTATACACAGGCTCGGGATTTCCTGACGCCGCAGATGCAGCGATACTTGGATAGCGATGCAAGTATCCCCCAGGGTGGCCTTAAGGGTGTGCTGGATCAGATTACCGGTGATGGCTCGATTCGAGGATGGGCGTTAACTGCGCGCGTGCGCGGAGAGGGCGGCCGAGTGGAAGCGGAGATTGAGTATCGCTCGGGCGAGACCCAAAAGCGGGATTTTGACCTGATCAAGACTGGTACGGATTGGAAAATCATCCTTCCTGTCAGTGGTGCTCCTAAGGCTGGTGGCAATGGCGGCGAGTCGCACAAGGCAGCTGCGGCCCCAGCCAAGGCCGTGCAGGTTATCACTCCAGTTCCGGGACCTTCGGCAGATCCGCAGCCGAAGGCTGAAACCCCTGCCCCGAACACGGCGGCTCCGGCGGCGCCGCAACCGGTGGCTCAGGCACCGGCTGACACAGCGCCCAAACCGGCTGTTGACCCGGTTGCCGCGGCCCTGACGAATCCTGCGGAATCCTCTGCCAAGGAGCCAGAAAAGCCGGCCGCAAAGGGACAGGTCGCGGACAAGGGCAAGTCGGCGCTTTCCGATGCGCCATGGCAGGTTGACCTGCGACCGGGCACAACCGAAAAGACCAAGCAGTAGCAGGGTTTCCTTCGGACTTTCATTGTGGAGTATTCCGGGCCGGAAAGCAGCCTGAAGGTCGTCTCTGCGGCCCAAATGCGCGCAATAGAGGAGCGTGCGTTCAAGGAATATGGCCTGACCGCGGAGGAACTGATGGAGGCGGCAGGGGAAGCGGTGGCCGTTGCGGCTTCGGTTCTGCGTCGTAGGGGCTCCGTTTGTTTTGTCTGCGGAAAAGGCAACAATGGTGGTGACGGGTTGGTTGCGGCGCGGCTCCTGGCATCTCAGAAGATTCCCGTCGATGTTGTGCTGCTTGCCAGCCCAGGAGAGCTTTCCGGCGCTGCCAAGACGGCCTATGACAGGCTCCGAAAGGCCAATGTAACCGTGAAGAGCGCCAAGAGCCTTTCCCAGTCGCTCGGGCGGGCTCACGTGGTCGTGGATTGTATTCTTGGGACCGGGGTTCGCGGGCCGCTTACCAGTGAGCTTGCCGTGGTGATCGACATGGTCAATTCTGTCACGGTACCGATCCTTGCGGTGGATTTGCCGACGGGGGTGCGCGAGTTGGGACCCAATGAGCCCCTGGGTCCGGCCATTTTTGCGTACGGAACCGTTTCCCTGGGATTGCCGAAACTGTGCCTACTTGATGAGCGTTGCCTCGACCACGTGGGACACATTGTTCCGCTGCCCTTGTCCTTTCCGCCGGCATTGTTGGAGGACGATTCCATCAAGGTCAATTGGTACAACGATCCTGAATTAGTCCCCATGTTACCGGCTCGCCCCATGATTTCCAACAAGGGTGATTTTGGGCGAGTAGGCATTGTGGCCGGTTCTCCGGAGTGTGCCGGAGCGGCGCTGTTATGTGCGCGGGCGGCGTTGCGGACAGGGTGCGGACTTGCGACGATTTTTACCACCGCGGCCCTGAATCCGATTTATAAGTTGGGCCTTCCAGAGGCGACGACGGTGATAGTGCCGGGTTCGGCGGATGGCAGACTTACGGGCGAGAGCGTTTCGGGAATCCTGGCGGCGGCGGGAAATATTGATGCCATGGTTTTGGGACCTGGGCTAGGCACAACGGAAGCGCAGGAGACCCTGGTGAACCAGTTGATTGCGGGCTTCACCCGACCGATGGTTGTCGACGCGGATGCACTGACCTGCCTGTCGCGCGGGAACTTGAAGACCATTTCCGGGCGAAAAGATATAGTCTTGACGCCCCACCCGGGTGAAATGGCGAGACTTACCGGGAAGCCGGTAGCGCCTTTCCAGCCGGACCGTATTGCGGCGGCGCGGGAGTTTGCGAGAATCCACGGATGCAATTTGCTTCTCAAGGGTGCGGGCACGGTGCTGGCCAGGCCTGATGAGCAGGTTTACCTGAATTCCGGCGGGACCCCGGTTTTGGCCACTGCTGGTTCCGGGGATGTCCTCTGCGGCATTATTGCCAGTTTCTGTGCCCAGGGCTTAACGACGTGGAAAGCCGCCATGCTTGGAGCGCGGATTCACCTGCTGGCTGGATTATTGGAAAGTGATGCAAGCCCTGTGGGAGCGCTGGCCTCGGAGATTGCCGACACAATTCCCTATGCCATCAGCGAACTGCAGGACCCGCGAAGGACAGTTCCGTACGACGACGAGGACGATGAGGCACCATGACAAACAGTGTTAAGCGAATCAAACCGGCAAAACTTGAGCCGGGCATGACGATTGGTGTGATTGCGCCAGCTGGCGCCAACAAGGATTTGTCGCTGCTCGACAGGGGAGTGGCGAAACTTGAAAAACTTGGCTACAGGGTGAAACTGGGGCGGCACACCCGCTCCCGGATAGGGTACCTGGCCGCGGATGACAAGTCGCGGCTTGGTGACCTTCATGCCCTGTTCGCCGACCGCAAGGTGGACGCGATCATGTGTTCGCGGGGCGGCTATGGCACGATGCGGCTTCTCCCAGAAATGGATTTCGAGCTGATCCGCAAGAATCCCAAGATCTTTATTGGGTTCAGTGACATCACGGCTCTTGGTCTTGCGTTCCTGAAGAAGGTGGGTCTGGTGACCTTTAATGGCCCAATGGTGGTTTCCACCTTTGGAAAGGAGAAGGTCAGCCCCTTCTCGGTTTCGTGTTTCCTGCGGACTGTCACCAGTGCCAAACCGGCGGGGTCAGTCTGGCAGGGACACCGGGACCGGAAGTTTCGGGTGGTGACGGCGGGCAAGGGCAGCGGGATTCTGACGGGTGGTAATCTCAGCCTTGTGGCGTCGACCGTCGGCACTCCCTATGAGGTCGAGACAAAAGGGAAGATCGTCTTCCTGGAAGATGTGGACGAAACTCCTTATCGGATTGATCGCTACCTGACCCAGTTGATGTTGGCGGGGAAACTGCGAGATGCCCGGGCGATTGTCTTTGGGCGAAATGTCCCTGATGCGGAGTCAGCAATCATTGAGAAGAAACTGGCGCGGAAGGGTTTGCCGAAGGTGGCCACAGGGTTTCCGCGCGACGCCAATCGGTCTTATGAGCAGGTCACGGATGAGGTCATAGTGGACCGGCTCAAACCCCTGGGCATTCCGGTGCTTATAGGCCTTCCGTTTGGGCATATATCGGAATATGCAACCATTCCGTTGGGTGTGCGTGCCTCGGTGGACACAAAATCCGGCGATCTGGTGATTGAAGAAGGCGCTGTGGTCTAGCTGGGGTAGCCTAATCCAGCCTCAAACTTCGAATGGCCACCCCAAGCACCCGGGAATCATCGGCTCCAAGGGCGAGTGGCGAGACGGCATCCGGCAGTTCGATTCGCAAGACATTGATGCCAGATCTACCAAGGTCGGAAACGCTCAATGTTATGGTGGTTTCCTTGTTGGAAGTGAGCACCACGGATTGAACTGGGTTCCCGTTAAATGCGAACTTAACATCCTGATGCGGGATAACCGGGGGTACCACGAAAGCTCGAAGTTCCAACGTCGCAGTAGTGGCATTGGGTTCCGGCAATTCAAAGGCCAGGCTGGCCCTGTTTCCGTCGCTCCAGCGAAAGCCGTCTGCCTCGGGGCCGCTCCATCCCAGCCAGCAGTAGGGTGTTCCCCCCTCTGTGCCGGGGAATACGGGTGTGTGGAGGGGTACCTGTTGCATGAACCGGGCGGTTGGCCGTGAAGAGAGTCCCGCGAGAATCTGCGGGTCGGTCAGATCCCAGGCACGTCCCTTATCCATTATGAAACTCTTCGGGGTGCTGTTCCAAAGTGCCGTTTCGCGAACAAGTGCTCCTCTCGCATGGATGGAAACTCCAACTAAACACATAAGGATCGTCATGGCATATCGGAAAACTGGTCGCCGTTCGTTTAGCTCGAAGGCGCGGCCCAGAAACTCTGCGCGTATTGCAAGAAATGCGAGCAATGCAAACCATGGTATGACGCCAGTGAGCAAACGCGGGCCATAGGAATACCCACCGCCCCAACCCTTGTGAAACACGACTATGGCGTAGTGGACGGTAATTGCAGCCAGTGCGCAGCAATTGAGGGCTCGATAGGGCATGAATCGTCGGCGAGCCCAGATTGCCCAAAGGATTGCAATAAAGAGCGGGCTGAAGACAAAAAGGCCGCGATTAATGCTGAACAGGAGCCCTGGCAGTCCGAATATGGATCTTTGAGTTCCGACCTCCTGCCCCTGAAAGTAATCAGGCAACGGTGTGCCGTAGGTGTCAAATGAGAACCAAATGAACCCAGCAAACCAAGCGAGACCGATGCCAATCATTAATAATCCAATGCGCCAATTGGCCAGAATTACAACGACTGTGATGGCCACGGCATTAACAGCATTGGTGGGCCGGACAAAGAAGGACCAAGCCAATAGAGTCGAAAGAAGCACAGGACGCAGGGGTTTTCCGGCAATCTGGTTCCTGGCGAGAAGGTGGATGCCCAGGGCGCAGAGCAGGATACCCCAACAGTCGGACCATAGTGCGAGTGCCATACTGCTCCATGCGGTGCTGCCAAGGGTGACTCCGAGCGTTACCACAACGCTCCAGCCAACGGAAACCAACAATCGTCCAGTCAGGTAGAGGATAAATCCAAATGCGGCCATCAGGACGGCAGAAATAACATGCTGCTGTCGCTGCTCACGAATGTGGCTGTAGGTTCCATCCTCCTTGATGCATGAGAGTCCCATCCATTTCATGGCCATTGCGAAGGGGATGGATAGCACGGGGCTGCCGGGCGGGTATTTGTAATAAACGTGGTTCTCCACAACTCTGAGGCGGTAGTCTTCCCTGGCATCCGGCAATCCCACTTTGGGATTCTGCTTTCCCTGGAAATTAAAGTACCGGTCCAGATTGAGCGTGCGGTTCAGTACGAGGTTTTCGCTGATTAGCAACGTGTATGCAGAGTCCGCCAAGGGACGACTGAGGGAAAATGCAAAAAGGACAAAAAGTGCCAGGGCCAGCAAGGTGGCAATGAGGAGGTCTCTGATTCGCTCTGAAATCTGCAAAACTGGCACGCCCAATAATTGATTTTTTTGTTGGCACGAGCCAATCCGCCCCCGCCAAATTGCTGCCCTATGACCCTGAAGATTTACAATACTGCCACGCGGCGCAAGGAAGATTTCCAGCCGCAGAATCCGCCGCAGGTCACCATGTACAATTGCGGCCCGACGGTTTACGACTACTTTCATGTGGGGAATGCCCGCAACTTTGTGGTGGTTGATGCCGTGCGCCGGTACCTGGAGCACTCGGGCTACACTGTGAAGTTCGTCCAGAACTTCACTGACGTGGATGACAAAATCATCAAGCGGGCCAATGAGAAGAACGAGCCGTGGGATCGGCTGGCTGCGCGGTTTGTGGATGCCTATTACGAAAAGGCCGATGCCCTTGCTGTGAGGCGTGCGACCATCCACCCCAAAGCTACGGAGCACATCAAGGAGATGCTGGACCTTGTTGTGAAGTTGGTGGAAAAGGGGCTGGCTTACGAGAAGAACGGCGATGTCTATTATCGCGTTCGGGCCTTCAAGGGCTATGGTGAGCTTTCGGGCAAGAACATCGATGATCTGCTCGAAGGTGCGCGGGTGGATGTGGGGGAACTCAAAGAGGACCCGCTAGATTTCGCGTTGTGGAAAGCGGCGAAACCTGGCGAGCCAAGCTGGACGAGTCCCTGGGGGGAGGGTCGCCCGGGTTGGCACCTGGAATGCTCGGCCATGAGCATGCATCACCTGGGTGAGACGATCGACATTCACAGTGGGGGACATGACCTGATCTTTCCTCACCATGAAAATGAGCGGGCCCAAAGCTGTGGAGCCACGGAGAAGCCTTTTGCGAAGTACTGGCTGCACAACGGTTTTCTGACGATCAATACGGAGAAGATGTCGAAGTCTCTCGGGAATTTTTTCACGATTAACGAGGTTCTGGATCGATTTCAGCCGGCGGCTGTCCGATTCTACCTGCTGTCGGCCCATTACCGACACCCGCTGGATTATAGTGACGCTGCGCTGGAAGAGGCGACCAATGCTGTCGGGCGCATTCGCGAGGCAGTCGTCACGGCAGAGAAGATTCTGGGAGGCGCGGTTGCGGGCACCACTTCTGATGAAGCCGTACGGCTTGAAGCAGAATTCAAGGAAGCCATGGACGATGACTTCAATACGCAGCGTGCCATCGGCGTGATTTTTGAGGCGGTATCCCTGCTGAATGAGAAGCGGCAGGCTTACTCCCGGAACGCAAATGGCGAGTCAGACAAGATGGCCGCCGATGCCCTTGTGGGTGCGATTCGAAGGCTGCTTGGGATCCTTGGGCTTGAGGATCTCATCTTCTCTGCAGGCGCCGCGGATGCCGATGGAGCCT
Source organism: Candidatus Sumerlaeaceae bacterium (assembly GCA_019695055.1). Taxonomy (GTDB): domain Bacteria; phylum Sumerlaeota; class Sumerlaeia; order Sumerlaeales; family Sumerlaeaceae; genus JAIBAT01. The sequence continues at coordinate 9,385 of JAIBAT010000076.1, forward strand.
TTAGCGAAGGGCTGGTAGACCTGCTGATTCGGGCCCGCAAAATGGCCAAAGAGGCGAAACAGTTCCAACTTGCCGACTATATCCGGGATGAACTTAATTCGCTCGGTGTGCGTCTTCAAGATCACCCCACCGGGACGATTTGGTTGAAGGACTAGTTATCGGATTAGTCTTCTGTCCGGCCTTCAAACATATTATACTTAACCATCTTGTTGTGCAGGGACTTTCGGGAAATCCCCAGCAAGTCTGCTGTGGCTTGACGGTGGAAATTAGCCTGCTGAAGGGCAGCGGCAATGATCTTTCGCTCCAGTTCCTCGCTGAGTCTATCGAGCTTCTGTTGAAGGGGGATGGAAAAATCAGAGACAAGCGACGGGTCAATGGCGCGTGCCGGGCCGCCGTCGGATGTGGCCATTGCCGACGCATGGATGTTGGACGGAAGGTCCGTCACGTCTATTGTGGTGCTTGTTGCAAGCACCATGGCTCGCTGAATGACGTTCTCGAGCTCCCGCACGTTTCCGGGCCACGAATGGCCCAGCAACAATTCCATGGCATCGTGGCTGATGCCGGTGATGTTCTTTCCAAGGCGTGGGTTGTAACGCTCGATGAAGTGCCAAGCCAGCAGGGGAATGTCTGAAACCCTCTGCCGCAATGCCGGCAACAGGATCGGGACAACGTTCAGGCGAAAATAGAGATCCTCGCGGAAGAGCTTGTCTTCCACCAATTTTCCCAGGTTCTGGTTTGTTGCGGCAACAACACGGATATTGACACGGATGGGCCTGTTCCCACCGACCCTTGTGATTTCGTGTTCCTGAAGGACACGAAGCATCTTGCTTTGCAGTGAAAGTGGCATGTCGCCAATCTCGTCGAGGAAAATGGTTCCATTGTTGGCGACTTCGAACTTCCCCAGGCGTGTTCCGGTGGCGCCAGTGAAGGCTCCTTTTTCGTGCCCGAACAACTCGCTTTCCAAAAGTGTCTCGGGAATTGCGGCGCAATTGACGCTCACAAATGGCTGGGACTTGCGGGCAGAGTTGTAGTGGACTGCCTGTGCGACGAGTTCCTTTCCGGTTCCGCTTTCGCCGGTAATCAGCACGGTCACGTCATTGGTGATGACCTTTTCCACCAGTTCGTAGACCTTGCGCATGGTGTCACTTTGACCAACGATGCGGTCAAACGACAGGCGTTCGCGCAACTGGTTCTGAAGCATGCCGATGGTTTGCTGAAGCCGTTGTTTCTCAAGGGCACGACGGATGACAATGCGCATCTCGTCCAGTTCAAAAGGTTTGCTGAAGTAATCGTATGCCCCCTTCTTGATGGCATCCAGGGCAATCTGGGTGGTCCCGTGTGCGGTCGCCATCACAACGATCAGTTCGGGCCGCACCTTCTTGATTTCCTTCAGGGCCTCCAGGCCATCCAACTGCGGCATCTTGATGTCCATGATGACCAGATCAAAGTGGGTTTCGCGGACCTTTTGGACGACCTCCATGCCGTTTGTGGCTATGTCGACTTCGTACCCCTCCTTTTGCATGGCTTGCCGGAGCACGAACCGCATGCTCTCCTCATCGTCGGCAACCAGGATGCGTGGGCGCGACTCGCCAAGTGACGCATCAATGGCCTGCAGTCGTGAGGAGGAAATGTCGGTGAATTCGGTCACAACACGACCTCTCTTTCGCGATTCTCGATGGGAAGTTTGATGGTGAAGGTCACGCCGGATTCGCCGGATTCCACCATGATGTCCCCGCCGTGGTGGCGAATGATTTGATAGGAAATTGACAATCCCAACCCCGTTCCCGAGTCCTTTGTCGTGTAGAATGGCTCAAAGATTTTCACCTGAGTCTTCTCCGGAATACTGCTGCCGGTGTTTGTGACAGCAATATGAATCGGCAGAGTTTCGTCGCGCAGGCAATAAGTCTCCACGGTAATGGTTCCGCCGTCCGGAGTGGCCTGGATAGCATTCATGAGAATGTTCAGCAGTGCCTGACGAATCTTGTCCGGTGCTGCGGAGGCCTTTGGCAACTCAGCGTAACTCTCCCGAAGTTCCACACCTTCCCGCAGGTTTGCCTTTGAATTGTTTCTGGCAAGCATTACGGTGTCGCGAACCACATGGTTCAGATCCAGCATTCGATAGGGTTCGGTCGAAGGTTGGGAGAATTCCTGAACCTCCTGGACCAGTGCGTCCAGCCGATTCACCTCCTTTATGATAATGCGGGAGTATTCGAGGGCTTCGGGATTGTTTTTCACGTCTTCGGCCAGAAGTTGGGTGATTCCCTTAATGGAACCAAGGGGATTGCGGATTTCGTGTGCCATGCCCGCGGCAAAGGTGCCAAGGGCCGCGAGACGGTCTGTACGTTTCATGTGGTCGTAGAATTTTTCGAGTTCCGACATATCGCGAAAATTGATGACCAGGCCGAAGACCTTACCCGTTTCATCGTGCATTGTAGTGGTGTTTACGTTGAGAGATTTGCGATCGGTCTTGGACTCGAGACGTATTATGCGGGAGGTGATGGCCTGTTGCTTCCACAGGGATTCCTCAATCAGGGCGAGAAGTGGCTCGTGGCCGAGCCCCCGGAAAATATTCTGCACAGCTTTCCCGACGGTGTCCTGGGCGGAAATTCCCAGAATCTTTTCAGCTGCGGTATTAACGGCAGTTACTGTGCCATGCACGTCGCAAATGATCAATCCGCCCGAGAAACTTTCCAGTATGAACCGATTCCTAGTCGTGATATACCGATTCAAGGAATCGACCATTACATTGAAGGACTGGCTGAGGGCCCCCACTTCGTCCTGTCGGGCTACGCGGGCTTTCTTCGAAAAGTCGCCGCTGGCGATATCCCGGCTGAGGCGAATGATGTTCTGTATGGGTGAACTGATGGTGGAGGCGAGGTACCAACCCACCAGTGCCGCGATCGCATTGAATGCCAGCATTAAGACCAGCCATCTCTCCGCAAAGGAATCCATAACGGCCTCGGGGGCGATGCGGTCAAAAGAGAGCCGGACGGTGTTATACATGATTCCGGCAAATATGGAAACCAGAAGAATGATAAGCACGGGAAGCGCGATGAGGAGTCGTACCCTGACTCGGACGCCCTCTGTGGCTGTCTCGCGCTGGACGCGTGCGAGTCTTGCCGAGGATTCGGATATTGTGCGAGCCACATCCGAGGACGGCTCGGGCGGCACCGTTGTGTTTTTGTCAGGACTCATTACTTGGGCAGTTCATAGGGTTCTTCAAAGCCTCATTTCAATCATTAGAAGAGCCATCTCCACGGCGATTTTTGCTGATTTTGATTTCCTGGGGAGTTCCTAATCCTTCCCATGAAGATCAATGCTATCATTGGGAGTGGGTGTCTCGCGTTGGCTTTGGCCCTGGCGGGTTGTGGTGGCGGTGGAACGCAAGTCAAGGAAGCCAAGAAATCCGTTCAGCAGATGGTGACGGCTGCGGCAGAAGCGAAGGAACCGGTTGAGGCGGATACGGACGAAACCGGGCTTGGTAGCGAGCGTTACCTGACTGTCGAGAAGCGACTGAAGCTGAGACAGGATCTAATCCGTGAGGTCCTGTCAAAACAGGCGGCCACCGTCGACCTGCGCAATCTTTAGATTCGAGTTTCGACAGCGGACCCGGCACAAAGAAAATCCCCCGCCGGTTTCCCAACCAGCGGGGGAGTGGCGTGACTTCATCAATTTTGTAGTTACTTGTTGTCGTCCACGATTTCGCCTTCGACGACCTCGGGGCCGGCGTCCTTGCTCGCCGTTGCGCCGGCATACTCCTGGGGGCCTGGGCCCGGCTGGTTGCCGGGGGCGCCAGCCTGCTTGTACAGGTGCTCCCCAAGCTTCTGGCTCACGGTGTTCAGGTTCTCTGTGGCGGACTTGATGGCTGCGATATCGCTGCCCTCCAGCGCCTTGCGAAGAGCTGCGATTGCGTCCTCGGTGGCCGATTTATCTGCGGCGTCCACCTTGTCGCCCACATCCTTCAGTGCGCGCTCCGTGGCGTATATGAGCGTGTCTGCCTGGTTGCGAAGGGTCATTTCCTCACGCTTCGCAGCGTCCTCAGCCGCGTGTTCCTCGGCATCCTTCACCATCTTCTTGATTTCGGATTCGTCCAGACCACTCGACGCCGTAATCTTGATGCTTTGCTCCTTGCCGGTGCCCAGGTCCTTGGCGCTGACGTGTACGATGCCGTTCGCGTCGATGTCGAAGGTGACCTCGATCTGGGGCACGCCGCGTGGAGCCGGCGGAATGCCGACGAGGTCAAATTTGCCAAGCGTGCGGTTATACTGCGCCATCTCTCGCTCGCCCTGCAAAACATGGATGCTTACCGCGGGCTGACTGTCCGACGCAGTTGAGAAGATTTCCGACTTCTTGGTCGGGATGGTCGTATTGCGGTCGATCAGCTTGGTGAAGACACCACCCAGCGTTTCGATGCCCAGAGACAGCGGCGTCACGTCGAGCAGCAGCACATCCGTCACTTCGCCGCCAAGCACGCCGCCCTGAATTGCCGCACCAACGGCCACGACTTCGTCGGGGTTCACACCCTTGTTCGGTTCCTTGCCGAAGAGTTCCTTCACCTTCTGCTGGACGAGGGGAATACGCGTGGAACCGCCGACAAGGATCACTTCGTCAATATTTTCGACCTTCAGGCCGGCGTCCGCTATGGCCTTGCGGCAGGGCTCGAGCGAATGCTCCACGAGGGCCATGATCAACTGCTCGAACTTAGCGCGTGTTATATCGAGATTCAGGTGCTTCGGCCCACTGGCATCCGCAGTGATGAAGGGCAGGTTTATGTTGGTTTGCATCGAGCTCGACAGCTCGATTTTGGCTTTTTCCGCAGCCTCCTTCAAGCGCTGGAGGGCCATCGGGTCTTTGCGCAGGTCAATGGCGTTGTCCTTCTTGAACTCGTCCGCGATGTAATCAATCAGCAGCGCGTCAAAGTCGTCACCGCCGAGGTGAGTGTCGCCGTTTGTGCTCTTTACCTCGAACACGCCGTCACCCAGCTCGAGCACGGAGATGTCGAAAGTACCACCACCAAGGTCGTACACGGCGATGGTTTCGTCCTTTTTCTTGTCGAGGCCGTAGGCGAGCGCTGCTGCTGTAGGTTCGTTGATGATGCGAAGCACTTCCAGCCCGGCGATGCGCCCAGCGTCCTTGGTGGCCTGGCGCTGCGAGTCGTTGAAGTAGGCGGGTACAGTCACCACTGCCTGCGTCACCTTTTCGCCCAGGTAATCCTCAGCGGTCTGCTTCATCTTCTGAAGCACGCGTGCCGAGATTTCCGGGGGCGAGTAGGTCTTGCCCTGCGTCTCTACGGCTACATCGCCGTTGTCGCGCTTGATGATCTTGTAGGGAACGCGCTTCATTTCCGACCCGACTTCGTCGAACTTGCGTCCCATGAATCGCTTGATTGATGAAATCGTGTTCTCGGGGTTGGTAATGGCCTGGCGCTTGGCGACCGCGCCAATCAGCAATTCGCCGTTCTTGGCAAACGCCACCACTGAGGGGGTCGTCCGGGTGCCTTCAGAGTTCTGAATGACTACCGGCTCGCCGCCTTCCATGACTGCCACGCAACTGTTTGTCGTACCGAGGTCGATACCGATTACTTTTCCCATGGTTTCACCTTCCGCTGTGTGCTACTCTTTTCACCTAAATTGAGCAAAACTGGTGCCCGGGTACGACCCGCGCGAATCGTGGTGCAAAGCTATTATAATCAATCATCTAGAAGCGGTCGAATTTGCGGGTTTGAGATGATTTCTGCAATATGTGTCATTTCGATGCAAAGGACGTTTTTCGCTTCCCAGCGGTGAGTCCCTCGAAATGTGGAGTCCGAAGGTGCGGGGTTGCCTTCGAATTTCCGCCCAGCACCGCCACTACCCCTTTCTTGGTTATTCGCCCGTTCGGATTTCGCGTGTGGCGAAAGAATCGCCATGCTCCAGGGATCACTCCATCATGACCGCGCTTATCCGAAAACCCCATACGCCCGGCGGCTTCCGCGAGATGTTTGCCATTGCCGTGCCGATGATCGTTTCCAGTGCCTGCGAGACGGTCATGACCTTTACGGATCGCTTGTTTCTGGCCCACCTCGGGCCGGCCCAAATGAACGCGGCGAGCGCCGGTGGTCTCACGGCGTTCATGTTTACCACCTTTGTGCTGGGCCTGACCGGGTATTCCACGGCGATAGTGGCCCAGTACCTTGGTGCAGGGCGAAAGGACCGCTGCGGCGTGGCGGTTTTTCAGGCTTTGCTGCTCTGCATATGCGCTTACCCGTTCATCCTGGCGTGCCGTCCTCTGGGGCATGCGCTTTTTGATTATGCGGGAATTGTTCCCGAGCAGCGCGTTCCCCAGAAGCAGTTCTTCGATATCCTGCTCTTTGGCACGATTATCGGGCTGGTGCGAAATTGTCTAAGTTCCTACTTCTCGGGAATCGGACGCACCCGGATTGTGATGCTGTCGGCCCTGACTGCCATGGTTGTGAACGTGGTGGCCAACTACATTCTGGTTTTTGGCAAGTTTGGGGTTCCGGCCCTGGGCATTCGCGGTTCAGCCATTGGCACAATTATCGGCGGGAGTTGCGGCCTGCTTGTCGTGGCTGCCGGCTATTTCGGGAAGCGCAATCGTACGGAATTCCATGTGCTCCAAACCTTCCGCTATGATCGCGAAGTCATGAGGAAGCTTCTTCGCTTTGGCTCACCGGCCGGATGGGAGTTTTTTCTCAATCTTTTGGCTTTCGACATCCTTATCCTGATGTTTCACTCCCGGGGCTTGGAAGCCGCCACTGCGGTGACGGTTGTATTCAATTGGGACATGGTTTCCTTTGTCCCGCTGATGGGGGTTAATATCGGGGTCACAAGCCTTGTAGGGCGCTACATGGGAGCCGGTGACCCGGCCACGGCGCACAGGGCCGCCATCTCCGGACTCAAACTTGCCTGGAGCTATGGCCTTTGCACTCTCATTACGTTTTCGTGTTTCCCGGAGCCACTGGTAAATGTTTTTAGGCCCGCTGGCGATGATGAATTGTTCGCTCGCGCGGCCCCGGTGGCGATTTTCATGCTTCGCCTTTGCAGCCTTTATGTGCTTGCCGATGCCACCAATCTCGTCTTCAGCGGCGCTCTGCGCGGTGCGGGCGACACCTTATGGGCTATGACGATTTCCGTTGGGCTGCACTGGTTTCTTGTGGCGGTACTCGCCACTATGCTCCGGGGATTCAATGTTTCCGTGGAAATGGCCTGGGGTGCTCTTGTGGCCGTGATTTGGGTTTTCACTGCGCTGTTCTATATGCGCTATCGGGGCGGGAAATGGCGCAATATACGTTTAATTGCGCCGGAGGAAAGAGCGCCAATCCTTCCAACGGACGGCCTGCATGAAACTGCGGACATGTAGCTTGCGCTGCTCCGGAAGTTCGTTCACCTTGAATTACGTGAGCGGACCAACCAGTTCCTTTTGTGCGGCAACCAGTTCATTGATACCTGCGCGGCCAAGTTTCAGCAACTCGGCAAGTTCCTGATCGTCGAAGGAGCCCTTCTCTGCCGTGCCTTGAAGCTCGACGAACTTGCCGGCGCCGGTCATGATGATGTTCATGTCCACTTCTGCGTTGCTGTCTTCTTCATAGTTGAGGTCGAGGATCGGAACTCCCCCCCAAATACCAACGCTGGTGGCGGCCACATAATCCAGCAATACTCCCGGTCCGACGGTGCCTTCGGTTTGCAGCTTTCTTACGGCTTGTGCGAGAGCAATAAATCCGCCGGTAATGGCGGCGGTGCGCGTGCCTCCGTCTGCCTGAAGAACGTCGCAGTCGATGGTGATGGTGCGTTCGCCAAGGCGCCGCATTTCCACCACGGCGCGCAACGTGCGTCCGATCAGTCGCTGGATCTCGTAGGTGCGGCCACCCACGTGGCCCTTGTTGACTTCGCGGGTAATACGTTGCGCCGAGCTACGTGGCAGCATGGCGTATTCGGCGGTGACCCACCCCTGCGCCTTGTCCCTCAGGTGGGGCGGCACCTTGTTGTCGACGGTTGCCGTGCAGAGCACGCGCGTGTCGCCGATTTCTATCAGCACGCTGCCTTCCGCGTATTTTGTGAAATTGGGGGTCAGCTTGAGCGTGCGCTTCTCGTGTGGGGCTCGCCCGTCGGGGCGTTGGGTTGTCATTGCACGTCCTTCGTTGGAATATAACCGCCATGTGTCGGAGCGGAATTTTGGACTTCAATCTTTAGATGGGACGGGGTTACGACTTCAAGCCGCTGCGTGCGATGCCCTCGATGAAGAAGCGCTGCATGAAAAAGAAGATCACCACGATGGGGAAAATGCAGAATGTCGCTGCGGCCATCATCAAATGGTAGTCGCCCTGGGCCTCGTTGGTGAAAACCTGCAAGCCCACCATCAGGGTGCGCATCTCCGGCTTGGAAGTTACAATCAGCGGCCACAGCAGTGAATTCCAGGAAGAGATGAAACTAAAGATTCCGCTTGTGATGAGGACCGGTTTTGACAGGGGAACCAGCACTCGCCAAAGGAAGCGCCAACGCCCGGCTCCGTCTATCTGCGCGGCGTCCCAGAGGTCGTCGGGAATCGTCATGAAGAATTGGCGCATGAGGAATATCGAAAACACGCTGGCCAACCATGGGACGACCAGGGCTTTGTACGAGTCCAGCCAGCCGAGTTTGCTTAGCATGATGTAGTTTGGGGTCAGCAGCACCTCGCCGGGCACCATGATGGTGGCGAGAACGATATAGAAGAAGATGCCCTTACCATAGAAATTCATCTTCGCGAAGGCATAGGCGGCGAGCAGTGCCGTTGCGAGGACGCCAATAGTTGAAACGATGGCAGTGGAGCCGCTGACGAAGTAATAGCGTCCGAAGCTGACTACCGGCTTGTTCCATGCCTCAGGGTAGTTGCCCCACTGGAGTTTTTCTGGCCACCAGATTGGTGGCAAGTGCTGGGCCTCACCATAAGACTTCAGGGAGGTAATCACCATCCAGTAGAAGGGGAGCGCCATGATAAACGCCCCGATGGTCAGCACATTGTATTTCACGTGGGTCGCAAAAGTGCGTGGGTTTTTTGCCAGGGTCCACACAGCAACGACTGTCCAATACGCCACATAGGCATAGAGCAGCTTCGACATCATGCGATGGCACCCTGCAATGGGGACGGTATATGGCTCATATGGTTCATTCCAGAGAACTGGGCATCGTCCACAGGCATACGGGCTCCCGCAAGAAGAAATGGCTGTCGCGCTGACATTACTTGGGGAGGTTACCCCACCAGATGTTCGCAATAATCACGGAAGCAATGATGGCGATAAGTTCCGCTGCAAGGCCAACAGCGATGGTGTGGCGAGAGTTTTTGATGCCGACAGAGCCAAAATAGACCGCGATTACATAGAAAGTGGTTTCGGTGCTTCCCTGGATGACCGAGCAGACAAAGCTGGCAAAGCTGTCCACGCCCTGTCGCTGGAATACGTCAAGCATGACGCCACGGGCGGCGCCACCGCTCAGGGGTTTAATCAGCGAGAGCAGAATGGCGTCCGGAGGGAATACGGTAGGTGGGATAATTGCCCCGAGAGATGTGGCCACGAATTGCATTGCACCGCTGGCTCGGAAAATCGCGATTGCGCTGAGGATCACCACAAGGTAAGGGATGATCATGATGGCGACGTTGAATCCCTCTTTTGCGCCTTCCACAAAGACTTCATAGACCTTAACGCGGCGGGCATACGCATAGACCACTATGAACAGAAAGATAAAAGGGATGACCCAACTGTTCAGGAGATCCGAGTAGAGTTTAAACTCGTCGAGAAATTTGGTCAGACTTGGCATCAGGCCGCCTCCTCACCGGTGGCAGTCTCAGGCGGAGCCGGCGGCGTGTCTTTTGTGAAGCGTTCGATTACCTTGCACATGATAAAGGCAGACAAGGTCCCGATAGTCGTGGCAATGAGCATGGGAATCCAGAAATCGGTGGGCCGTTGGGAGTTTGCCTGCACGCGGTAACCAATGATGGAAGCCGGCAGAATGACCAGGCTCGACACATTGAGGCAGATGAACATGATCATTGCATTCGACGCGGTGTCCTTTTGCCCGTTCAGGGATTGAAGTTCCTTCATGGCCTTAATGCCGAGAGGGGTGGCCGCGTTGTCCAAGCCCAGCATGTTCGCAGCAAAGTTCATAAGAATTGCGCCGGAAGCCGGATGGTCCCGCGGAATTGATGGGAAAATCAGTCTGAAAAGCGGGGAAATGGCCCGGGCAAGAAGGGCGATCAGGCCGCTTGCTTCCGCAATTCGCATGAAACCCAGCCAAAGCGCCATGATCCCGATGAAACCGAAGGCAATCCCCACTGCACCGGAGCGTTTCTTGCCAGTCGCCGGGTCGTCATATTCCAAAGCAACGGAGTTGAAGGCTTCCTTGGTAAACTTGTTCCCAGCTTCGGAAAGTGCCTTCACTTTTTCTTCGGTTGTCTTGTATCGGACAAACTCCGTTACCTCCTTGCCGTTTACGGTTTTGGTTATGCTTTCACCTGTTTGGACTTTGATCAGGGAAGCCGTAACACCCCAAAGAATTCCCACAGCAACCAGTAGCGTCCAAATATGATTGAGCACGCCCGAGCCCCTTCCCATTGGAATTAGATGATGATTAATCGCGCAGGCAGCCCCACCAAAATGCCAATTGCAACCACAGTTCGGGGAATTCCGCCGCCCATGCGAATCCTTTGGCCCATTTATGGTGTATTGAGGCCGTGCCCCCGCCCAAAAGGGCGGAAACCATCGAAAAATAAATTAGGAGAACCCAGAAAATGGCAATCACAGTCGGCCAGGAAGCCCCCGATTTCGAAATCCCTCTGGCAGGTGCCAAGGAGAAGTTTAAGCTGTCGGATTACCGCGGCAAGCAGCCCGTTGTCCTTCTGTTCTTCCCCCTCGCGTGGACAGGCGTCTGCACCGAGGAAGTCTGCATGGTCCGCGACGGGCTCGACAAGTACAGCGGCCTGAGCGCCAAGGTGGTGGGCATCAGCGTGGACAGCCCCTTCGCCCTCGACAAGTTCAAGGCGGAGCAGAAGTTGAACTTTGACCTCGCCAGCGACTTTAATCGCGACGTTTGCACGGCCTACGGCGCCAAGTACGATGAGTTGATCGGCCTGAAGGGCGTCGCCAAGCGCTCGGCCTTTGTCATCAGCAAGGACGGAAAGGTCCTCTATGCCCAGGTCAACGACAACGCCAAGGAACTGCCGGATTTCCGGAAGGTCCTCGAGGCTGTAAAGACCGCGTAGTTAAGGCATTTCTGGTTTCCAATACCAAGAGGCAGTTTGAAATGAAATGGCGGGTTACCAACTGGTAACCCGCCTTGTTCCTTTGCGTGGTTGCAGAATACGGCTGTTTCGTGGGATTTGCTTTAAGATTCTCAAACCGTGAGCGGTTTGAGCGGTGCTTTCATGGACCGGATGTACTCTTCCACCTTCTGGTCGCGATCCGCAGCATCGCGATTCTTACCGACGAGGTCCACTAGGGCACTGCCAACGACCACACCCTCCGCCAGTCGCCCCACTTGTGCGGCCTGCTCTGGCGTTCCTATTCCGAAACCAACTGCCACAGGAAGCTTAGTCGCTGCGTGAACCTGTGCCAGCGGTTTTTCGAGTTCCAGGGAAACCGAGGTCCGGGCCCCCGTCACACCCTTCACGGATATGTAGTAAAGGAATCCGCTGCCGCGTGAGCAGATAAACTTCACACGATCGGGTGGCGTGGTCGGGGCGATAAGGTAAATCAAATACAATCCTGCCTCGCGGATGGCGGGTTCGGCTTCGGTTCCTTCGTCGGCGGGGAGGTCTGGGATCAGAAACGCATCGACTCCGACCGTTGCGGCATCGCGTGCGGCCTTCTCCATTCCGTAGTGGAAGAACGGGTTGTATGCCCCGAACAAAACGATGGGCGTCTCCGATTCGGCGCGAAACTGCTTCACAATCTCGAGTATCTTTGGGAAAGTCGTTCCCGCAGCCAATGCCTCGCTGCTTGATCGCTGGATTGTCGGTCCATCCGCGACCGGATCGCTGAATGGTACTCCCAGTTCGATGACATCCGCACCGCCGCGCACCAATGCCCGAAGCAGGGGCAGCGTTGCTTCGAGGTTTGGAAATCCTGCTGTCAGGTAGGGAATCAGCGCCGCCTCGCCGCGCTCCTTTAATTCTGCAAAGACCTTGTCAATCCGGTTCAAATCCCAAGCTCCTCATCATGTCCGTAGCACAAGCTGTAAGCTTGTGATTACCATCCGTATCGAGGCGAACAGGCCATCGACAATACAGAAACCCTGTAAAGCCCTGCCCCGTAATGATTCACGACACTGTCTAAGGGAACAGGCGGGCTCGCATTTCATCGCAGTAACGCCACCGGACATTAAGGTAAAACGCGGTTCCAAGCGCGAGACACGCGACAATCCAGCCCATTAGAAAGAACGACCAATCCAGGTGCAGTTTCGGTAACGCACGGGTAATGAAAACATAGAGAAACGTCAGGATGAACGCCGACGGCGCACACGCCGGGAGTTGATTTCTTATCAGCCCATAAATCAAAGTTGCCAATGTGACGACCGCGTAGATCGCCGTCAGGACGTTCAGCATGATAAGCTCGCTGGTCCGGCTTCCAGTCATCACGTAGCCCCAATAAATCACCATAAGCCCCCATGGCGCGAAGTGCGCCAACCGTCCGACCACTGTGGCCCAGAAGGCCACCCAGGAGAAGGCAAGCCCAGTTCCGAAGAGCCCGGCCAGGATCCACAATGTGCTATTCGGATAGTTCAGGAATACTGACATGAGATACCTGCTGGTTCCTATTCCAACATATACAATAAATATCAGGATGGCTGAGTAAATATAGGCCAACAGGAAGCATCGGGAATACACATAACTTTTAATCGGGACAGCAAAAAGATGCTCATCTGCCCCGTTCCGCTTAAGGCGCGAAATAAAGGCAGTTGCTGGAAGGGTCCGATTGTAATAGAAGATCCCAGTAGCGAGAATGACCCCAAGTAGGTACTCCTCCGGCGGTGCATTGAATCTTCCGTAACCGTAGCGCCCGCGAAGCCGGAGCATCTGAAGGAGCAAAGGCATAACATAATGGGCAATTAGCGCGAGCCCGAACACCATCGCCAGGCGGCTAAAAACTGTTCCCGCATTCCGTTCCAGCAGCGCCCACACCAGTGCACCGTCGGCCGGCGCAAGGCGACTGAACAGGCTGCGGTAACGGCGGCGTTTTTCCGGCACTTGACGGTCAGCTACGGAACAATCTGCGTCCCGATGCCCCGATCCGTGAAGATCTCCAGCAACAGCGAGTGTGGCTGGCGCCCGTCCAGAATGTGGGTCTTCTTTACGCCCGCTTTGAGCGCATCCAGGCACGCGCGCACCTTCGGGATCATCCCGCCGTCCACGATTCCGTCCGAAATGAGCTTTTCCACTTCGTCTGCCTTGAGAGATTGAACCAGGCTGGCTTTGTCTGCACGATCGCGCATAATTCCCTCCACGTCCGTCAGGAGTATGAACTTGTCAGCCTTCAGGGAGGCGGCGATATCCGACGCAACAGTGTCCGCATTAATATTGTAAGTCTGTCCGTCCTCGTCCACCCCAATTGGTGAGATTACCGGCACGATGTCATTCTTCTCAAAGATCTCGATGATGGACGGATCCACGCGCACCACATCACCCACGAATCCGATATCCAGGTCCGGCCCTTCCGCATGTTCCTTGTGGTAGAGTTTCCGGGCTGTGATGAGGCCGGCGTCTTTGCCGCTCACGCCACATGCCTTGGCCCCTGCCTGGTTCAGCATCAGCGTTATCTCGCTGTTGATTTTCCCCGCGAGCACCATTTCCGCCACGTCTAGTGTCTCAGCGTCCGTAACACGCTGGCCTGCCACGAACTGCGGCTTCATCCCCAGCTTCTTCATGAGCGCCGTAATCTCCGGCCCGCCACCATGAACCACCACCGGGTTCATCCCCACGATCGCCATCAGCGCGATATCCTGGATGATCATGCGCTTGAGGTCGGGATCCACCATGGCGTGGCCGCCATATTTGATGACGATGGTCGCCCCGCGAAATTGGCGAATGTACGGGAGCGCCTCCACCAGTATCTGTGAGCGCTCAATGAGCGCCTCCAGAGGCAGTTTGCGAAGGTCCAGCGGTTCAGATTGGGCCATGGTTCTACGGTTTCCTCAGTTTTCAGAATTGTTGAAGCGAAGAAACCACGAAATTCGGCAAATACATCAAATTTCTTCAACCTTGCCGGGAGGCGAATTCCTCGCAGTTCGGGAAATACTGAATTGCGCTCATGAGCGACAACTTCGACATCGTCCTGTTCGACGCCGGCGGTACCCTGCTGGGAACCAACACGGACCATGAGCACTGGTACGAGCAGTTTTTTGTGGATGCCTGCGCCGAGCAGGGGACTACGGTGACATCGCAAGCCGTGTCAGAGGCTCTTAAAGCTGCCGGAGAAACCGCGCCCTTAGCGCCGCGTTGCAGTACTCCGGAACAGGTTCGCGACTTCTGGTTCCACATTTACTCCGGTGCTTTCGAGCGACTGCTCTCTGGTTGCGATTCCCAGGACCTGGCGAATCACTACATTGACCGCTTTGAGTCGGGCGAGTTTTTGGAGCTCTTTGCAGATGCCCTTCCAACTCTGGATGCGCTTGCCGCCCAGGGAATCCGTGCCGGAGTGGTCTCCAACTTCGGCGTCTACTTGCGAGACTTTCTGGATATTACCGGAATCACGCAGTATTTTGACTTTGTTCTTATCTCCGCATCGGAGGGATGCGAGAAACCGGATCCCGAAATCTTTCGTCGGGCACTGGGGAAAGCCGCATGCCCGCCAGAGAGAATTCTTTTCGTGGGGGATCATCCCGTAGAAGATTACCAAGCCTCGGGACGCCACGAGATGCGCCCGCTCTTGATTGATCGCCATAACCGGCACTCAAAGCTGCAGGATGTTCACCGCATCTCCCACCTTACGGAGCTTCTCAGCCTTCTTTAGTCCGCCCTGGTATTGGCAAGCCTTATCGCGTTGGCGGCAATAGCCCACTCCTTTACGGATTCCTTACGTCTCCCTGCCAAATCCGAACCGGAATCCAAAGCCGCTCGTGTGTAGCCTAACAATGCTGAGATTGAAACCAATGAATTGTGAGGAGGGCGGAAATGGATGATTTACTGGTGATTGGACTCCTTGCCGCGTTTGCAGGAGCTACATTTTTCCTCATTAGGCTGATGGATCGCCTGATGGGGGAGGGGTAATAGCGGCATGACAATGCTTTGCGCAATTGTCGCGCTACTATTGATGATTTACCTGCTCGTCGCGCTGTTGCGGCCGGAGTGGTTTTAATATGACCTCAAACAGCATCCTGCAGGTCCTGCTCTACATTGGCGCTGTTCTTGCGCTTGCCAAGCCCCTTGGTAACTGGATGGCGAATGTGTACGAAGGTCGCAAGACTTTGCTCGGACCGCTGCTCAATCCTGTGGAACATGGCATTTATCGCCTCGCTGGAATTGATCCTGAAAAAGGAATGACCTGGAAAAGTTACGCCACGGCGTTCATCTGGTTCAGTATGGCGGGCCTTGCTCTCCTTTACCTTCAGCTTCGGGTGCAGGGAATGCTCCCGCTGAATCCAGCTCATTTTTCGGCAGTCCCGGCTTTTACCGCTTTTAATGTCGCCGCCAGTTTCTCAACCAATACGAACTGGCAGTCTTACGGTGGCGAATCAACGATGAGCTACCTGACCCAGATGCTTGGACTCGGGACGCAGAATTTTACTTCTGCCGCCGCGGGCTTGGCGGTGCTGGTGGCGCTTATTCGTGGATTCGTCCGGCGGGAGACTCACGATATCGGGAATTTCTGGGTGGACCTGGTGCGCGGGACTGTTCATATCCTTCTGCCCCTGGCGGTCGTGTTTGCCTTGTTCCTGGTATCACAGGGAGTTGTGCAGACATTTGCGCCTTATCAGGATGTCACAACCCTCGACGGTGGGAAAACCCAGACCCTCGCGCTTGGCCCTGTGGCATCGCAGGTCGCCATCAAGCAGCTTGGAACCAATGGTGGTGGCTTCTTCAACGCGAATTCTGCGCATCCCTTCGAGAACCCGACGCCGCTCTCCAATTTCTTTGAAATGCTGGCCCTTATTCTTCTTCCGGCGGCGCTTTGCCATACCTTTGGCAGGATGGTCGGTGACACGCGCCAAGGGTGGCTGTTATTGGCGGTCATGACGATGCTTCTGGTCATCCCGATTTGCCTTGGACTTTGGGTGGAGCAGCGCGGCAATCCACGATTTGCAGAAATCGGCCTGAACCAGGCTGTGACCGAGGCCTCCGGAAAGGATGCCCTGACCGCCATGGCCGGCGGCAACATGGAAGGAAAGGAATCCCGGTTTGGAATTACGAACTCGGTGATTTGGTCGGTGGCCACGACGGCCGCTTCAAACGGTTCTGTCAATTCCATGCACGATTCATTCACGCCGTTGGGCGGATTGCTCCCAATGTGGATGATGCAACTGGGCGAGGTTGTCTTTGGTGGTGTCGGGTCAGGACTCTATGGCATGTTGGTTTTTGTCATTGTCGCCGTCTTTGTGGCAGGCCTCATGGTGGGCCGGACGCCAGAGTATCTGGGAAAGAAGATTGGTGCGTATGAAATGAAGATGGCCTCATTGGTCATCCTGATTCCGCCAGCTCTGGTTCTTGTCTGCTGTGCAATTGCCGTAGTGACTCCCGCAGCCCTTGCAGCACGGTCCAACCCCGGAGCTCATGGTTTCAGCCAGGTACTCTATGCGTTTTCCAGCATGGGAAACAACAACGGCAGTGCCTTTGGCGGGCTGGGTGCGAATGCGCCATTTTACAACCTGATTGGAGGGCTGGCAATGTTGATGGCCCGCTTCTGGTTGGCTCTGCCGGTTCTGGCAATTGCCGGTTCGCTGGCACGGAAAAAATTTGTGCCTCCAAGTCCGGGAACGCTTCCGACCCACAATTTGCTGTTTGGCGTGATGTTGACGGCGGTGGTTGTCGGAGTTGGTGCCCTGACGTTTCTGCCTGCCCTCGCGCTGGGGCCCATTGTCGAGCATCTGGCGCTCTACCACTGACCTGCTGATTAAGGAAAACTGAGAAATCCAATGATTAAGCGACCAAACACATTAATGAGTATGATTAACGGTCCGGTATTTCGCCGTGCCCTTTGGGAGTCGATTGCAAAGTTAAACCCCCGTCACCAACTCAAGAATCCTGTGATGTTCACCGTGCTGGTCGGCAGCGTGTTATCAACCCTGATGTACCTTCAATCACTGGCCGGAACGGCGGGAGCCCCACCTTGGTTCGTCCTCGCGATTGCCGTCGCCCTTTGGTTTACAGTGATATTCGCGAACTTTGCCGAGGCAATGGCGGAGGGGCGGGGCAAGGCTCAGGCCGACTCAATGCGCAAGTCGCGCAAGAGCACCATCGCCAAGCGGATCATGGGTAGTGTAAGGACGGATCCTGCGGAGGAAGTGAGTTCAGAACAGCTACGCAGGGGCGACCTTGTTCTTGTGGAAGCGGGCGCCTTCGTCCCGGGTGACGGAGAGGTCGTTGAAGGGGCGGCGTACGTCGACGAAAGTGCGGTAACGGGGGAAAGTGCTCCAGTGATTCGCGAAAGTGGCGGTGATCGTAGCGCTGTGACCGGCGGAACCCGCGTGTTGTCCGACTGGTTGGTTGTAAGAGTCACAGCCAACCCGGGTGAGAACTTCCTGGATCGAATGATCAACCTGGTGGAAGGTGCGAAGCGTCAAAAGACTCCCAATGAGATAGCACTTAGCATTTTGCTGGCTGCTTTGACCATTGTTTTCCTCCTCGTGTGTGCGACACTGCTGCCGTTTTCCATATATGGTGTAAAGGAAGCCGGTGGGGGACAGGTTGTGGCCTTGGTGGTGCTTGTGGCGCTGTTTGTTTGCCTGGCACCGACCACGATTGGTGGCCTTCTCTCGGCCATTGGCATTGCCGGTATGGACCGCCTCCTTCGGGCGAACGTTGTTGCCATGTCAGGACGTGCAGTAGAGGCCGCGGGCGATGTCGACGTCCTGCTGCTCGACAAGACAGGGACAATTACCCTGGGAAACCGCCAGGCAACCGAGTTTGTTCCGGCTCCGCGTTGCGACATCAATGAGCTCGCGTTGGCTGCCCAGTTGTCATCCCTGGCTGACGAAACGCCCGAAGGCCGTAGCATTGTGGTGCTTGCCAAGGAACAGTTCGGAATCCGCAGCCAAAGTGTCGAGGAACTGCACGCCCATTTCGTCCCTTTCACGGCCCAATCTCGTATGAGCGGCGTGGACATGAATGGACGGCGTCTTCGGAAGGGTTCTGCTGATGCCGTCAGCAAGTGGGTTGACGAGCAAGGAGGGCACTTCCCGTCGGAAGTGTGGCAAGCCGTTGAGAAAATTGCCCGGGAAGGCGGCACGCCACTCGTGGTCGCTGAGAACCAACGGGTTCTGGGCGTGATTCGGCTGAAGGATGTCCTGAAGGCGGGAATTCGCGAGCGGTTTGCTGAGCTTCGCCGCATGGGAATAAAGACCGTGATGATCACGGGAGACAATCCGCTGACCGCCGCCGCCATCGCAGGGGAATCGGGTGTTGACGATTTTCTTGCGGAGGCAACACCGGAGAAGAAACTCGCGCTGATTCGCGAGTACCAGCAGGGTGGCCGACTAATTGCAATGACCGGGGACGGCACAAACGATGCCCCGGCCCTCGCCCAGGCGGACGTGGCGGTTGCCATGAACAGTGGGACTCAGGCGGCGAAGGAAGCGGGTAACATGGTGGACCTCGACAGCAATCCCACCAAGTTGATTGAAATCGTGCGCATCGGAAAGCAGTTGCTGATGACTCGCGGATCGCTCACGACCTTTAGCATCGCCAATGACGTAGCGAAATACTTCGCCATTATCCCGGCGGCGTTCGCGGCCACATACCCCCAGCTTAC